>CAYZWU010000101.1:0-6797 GCA_964482235.1 uncultured Phycisphaerales bacterium | reverse complement strand
GCTTAAGATTTCTTTTTCTCCATTGACACGGTTGGCCTTCTCATGGAAGGAGGTCCCCCGACGTCCCAGCTCCGCAACGGAGTACTCAACGCCGACCGGCTGGCGTTCACCGAAATAAAGAAGAAGATGATTAGATGTAGCCGAGGGCTTCGAGGCTCTTGCGGATTTCCCGGCTTTCGTCCTCGCCGAAGGCGTGGCTGCTGCTGGAGAAGTCGAGCTTCTCCACGGGGAAGATTCCGGTTTCCTCCGATGCAGGCTGCTCGAAGACATCGAGGGGTATTCTGCCATCCATGGAGGAAATCCGCGGCAGTCCGAGCAGCCGCAGGATCAGCGGGGCCACGTCCTCGATTCGTGTCCCGTTTATCCGGCCTCCCGGGCGGATCCCCTTTCCCCTGACGAGAAAGATGCCGTCCGGAGCATGATCGCCCTTCACCTTGCTGATCGGTCTGAAGAGCCTTCGCCCGCCCAGATCCTTGCGGAAGTTCGTGCTGTACGAAGCCGGCTCGGCGATCACGTCGGGCAGCCGATCGGCATGGGGCCCCGAGAAGAACGCTTCCCTGCGGTCCACCCTCTTGAAGAGCGCGCCATTCCCATCAGGCCCCTTGACTGCCGAGAGGCTGCGAATCAGCTCGTCGCGAAGGCGTTCATAGGCGTCGCCGGGCTCGACGATGCCGCTTTCGTACCGTCCCTTGAGATTGACGAAGAGGCCGGGGATGTTGCCGAGGCTGGAGAATGCCTTCGTTCTCTCGAGGTCGATGAAGAGGGACGCTCTGCTGAAACCCGGTATCTTGCGGACGATCCGGGTGAATCCCAGCGCCTTGCCCCGCCTGCGTTCCGGAACGAATCGCGGTCTGAGAAAGCGCTCCGTACCGTTGTCCGGGCACCGCAGCAGCCTGGTCTTCAGATAGCCGTTGGCAGCGAGCCACTCGTTTACGTAGAACTTCGTCTTGACCGTGGTGAAGCCGTGATCCGACATGAGAAGGACGCAATCATCGCTCCCCACCCTGCCGACGATCTCGCCGAGAGCCGCGTCCAGGGCTTCGTAGTATTCGCCGATGGCCTCCTCGTGGTGCCACATCTTGTGGTGCAGCCGGTCCGGCCCGATGAAGGTCACCATGAAGAAATCCCACGCCTCGCTCTCCATCAGCCAGAGAGCCGCCTGGCGGCAGACCCGGGTGACCCGGTGGATCTCCTTCAGGATCGTGCCCTTTTCACTGTAATTCAGGTCAGCCGTGTAGTCCGGCATCATTTCCTTGAGAGCAGGCGCCATCTCGGGGGGCCAGGTGATCAGCTCCTCCCGCGGCACGGGCGGGCCCGGGATGATGACGCCGTTCGACCGGCCGGGCGGGAAGGTGAACGGAACGTTCAGGAAGACGGAGCGCTTTCCGAAATGGCTCAGGATATCCCAGAGCCGTGGGACAGTGGAGTTTTCCAGGGTGACGAAGGAGGGGCGGTCCGTGTCGGTGCGTTCGATGAAGTCGAGGATCCCGTGCCGGATCGGGCTGGCACCGGTGAGGAACGATCCCCAGGCCGGAGGCGTCACGCAGGGGAGGGTGCTCTGAAGCCGTCCGAGGGATCCCTTCTCCATCAGCCGGGAGAATACGGGCAGCCTTCCCGCAGCAGCCAGGGGATCGAGAATGTCCCAGGTGGCCCCGTCGAGCCCGATGACTAACACCCTGCTGCAGCTCACCTTGCGGCTCCAGATTTGCGCGATGGCCCGGATGGCCGTCCGTCTCGTCTGCCGACAATCATCTCTGTCGCATCGTGATAAAACAAGAGCCGGAATGGAATTCCGGCTCGTAGTTGACCTGGTAGCGGAGGAGGGATTTGAACCCCCGACGCACGGATTATGAACCCGCTGCTCTACCGACTGAGCTACTCCGCCAGCAAAAGGTGAGCTATGCTATCAGGCTGACCGGGATTGTCAAGGGAGTGGAATCACTTTCTCGTCATCATGTGACGGGAAGGATTTCCTTCAGATAGTTCCGGACTCTCTCGAACTCGGCCTTCAGGGATTCGAGCGTCGCATCGGCCTCCGACAGGTCGCCGCTTTCGCCGATCTGCTCCATCTTGTACGCCACTTCCCTGAGGGGATCGGCGCCGATGTTGGAACTGGCTCCCTTGATCGTGTGGCCTTCCCGCCTGATCAAATCAAAGTCCCCTGTAGTCAGCGCTTCCTTCAGGGCCACGAGCCGCTGCTCCGTATCGGAGAGGAACAGTTCGAAAAGTTCCTGCGCGAACTCCATGTCGCCCTCGGTTGTCTCCATGATATGCTCGAGGCGAAGTGGTTCAATCTGTGATGAGTTCATATCCGCCATGTCAGTCTCTCTCCCAGAACGCCAGATGTCCGATTCCCGGATGTCCTGATTACTCTCAGGATTCTCCCCTGTTATCGGCAGACCGATAGTGGAAACATTTATCATTTTCATCCCAACTTGAGATTGGCAGATCATCCCGGAAGATCCGCTTTCGGCTTCGGGGAGGTCTGTTGAACCCGACGATGCAAAAGCGGTTGGATTTTTCCTCCCGTCCGGGCACAATAGCCGTTCCTTGATATTAACTACAAAACGTCAATGAACGGAGCATTGCCATGTCCATAAGCCATCTTGATCCCCAGCCCGTTTTCAGTTTTTTCGAGGCGATCTGCGCCATTCCCCATCCTTCCGGCCATGAGCAGGCCCTGGCCGAGTACATCGTCGAGCGTGCCAGGGAAAAAGGCCTCGACGTGGACCGTGACGAAGCCTGGAACGTGGTGGTCCGGGTTCCCGCCACTGTCGGCCACGAGAATGCCCCGGTGGTGATCCTCCAGGGGCATATCGACATGGTCGGCGAGGCGAACGCGGAAACGAACCACGACTTCCTCGAGGATCCGATCCAGCCCTATGCCGAGGGCGACCTGGTCAAGGCGCGGGGCACCACCCTCGGCGCTGACAACGGCCTCGGTGTCGCGGCCGGCCTGGCCATTGCCGAGGACAAGACCCTGGTCCACGGCCCCCTCGAGATCCTCTGCACCGTGGACGAGGAGGTGGGCCTCACGGGCGCCAGCAAGCTGCGGGACGACTTCATCAAGGGCAGGATCATGCTGAACCTGGACGGCGAGGAGAGCAACGCCGCCTACATCGGCTGCGCGGGCGGCGGGGATACCCGGATCCGGCTGCCGATCAGGGTCAAGCCTCGAAAGGCCACAGCCAAGGGGCTCTTCATCAAGGTGGCCGGCCTCAAGGGCGGGCACTCGGGATGCGACATCCATGAGCAGCGCGGCAACGCTCTCCGTGTCATGGGCCGCTGCCTCGGCGAGGCGAGGCGCAAGCTCTTTTTCGTCATCGCCGACATCCAGGGCGGAAACAAGAGGAACGCCCTGGCGCGCGAATGCCATGCCACCGTGGCGCTGGCCGGCTCCAACATGGGGCGTTTCAAGAAGGCCGTCGCCCGGGAAGCCGCCGTCATTCGCGAGGAGCTGGCCGGCATCGATCCCGGCCTCGAGGTCACCGTGGAGGCGGTCGATCTTCCCGATGCCGTGTGCGACACGGCGTCGTCGGAGAAGATCGTGAAGCTTCTCCTCGCCCTTCCTCACGGCGTGGAGAGGATGAGCGACGAGATCGAGGGTCTGGTCGAGACGTCCACGAACCTCGCCAGCGTCATCCTCGACGGAAGCTCCGTTCGTTTCGAGATGTCGACACGCAGCTCGCTGAAGGGATCCCTCGAGGCACTCAGGAAGCGGATCGCGGCCACGGCGACCCTGGCCGGAGCCGAGGTCGAGGAGGGCGAACCCTATCCGGGCTGGAAGCCGAACCTAAAGTCGAAGCTGGCCAAGATCTTTGCCCAGGTCCACGAGGAGGCGCTCGGAGTCGAGCCCGAGCTTCAGGCCATCCATGCCGGACTCGAGACAGGCGTTATCGGCGAGAAGTTTCCCGGAATGGACATGATCTCCTTCGGACCGGACATCCGGAATCCCCACAGCCCTGACGAGGAGCTCGGCATCTCGTCGGTGCAGCGCTTCTGGAAGCTGCTCCGGGCCTTGCTGGAGCGGTTGGCGTGATATCACCTTGTCCCGTGTGCAACGAGAGAAGTAACGGTAGGTCAAAATGAAAAGAGAACGCTGGATTCTGCTGCATGTCTGGCTTTTCGGCGCGATCTGGGGTGTGGCCGAGGCTGTTGCCGGCGGGTTTCTTCACTGGATCCACTTCCCGATGAAGGGACCGGTGATGGCGGGAATCGGCTTCTTCCTCATGGCTGCCGCCCTGGGGGCCACGGGACGCGCCTGGGTGCCGCTGGCCATGGGCGTCGTGGCGGCTGCGATCAAGTTGATCGACCTCGTGGTGATGCCGCCGCCCGATGCGTTCTGGGTTCTGCGGCCCACCGCCGCCATCCTGGTCGAGTCGCTTCTCTTCTCCGCCCTGGCGGCCTGCGTCGGATCGGGCTACAGGAACAGGATCGGTCTGCGTGTTGCCGGCGGGCTTCTGGCCGGATCCTTGACCTTCGTCCTGCTGGGGCTGACCGGTTTCGGACAGAGGAACATGACCGTTCCCGAGTTCCTGCTCGTCAACGGCGCGGTTGCCGCATTCGTTACCGCCCTCCTCATCCCTCTGGGGCACGAGCTGGGCAGGCGGTCGTCCCGCCTGGTCCTCGTTGCGTGGGATTCGCGTCCTGCTCTCGTCGGCGCCGGCGCCGTGCTCGCCACGCTGCTCGGCCCTGTCCTGTCCCTGGTCTTGACCCTCCGCTGATTCCGTGATCGTTGTCATCACAGGTGATCTGCATTCCGGAAAGACCACCCTTGCCAATGAGCTCCGCGACGAGCTGGTGCGGCGCGGAGCTCCTGTCTACGGCATCCTGAGCGAGGCCGTTTTCGTCGCTGGCGAGCGAATCGGATACGACGCTCGGGCCGCTGCATCCCGGAAGAGGTTTCCTCTTCTGCGGATCAGGGGGAAGCCGTCCTGGGCGCGGGTGGGTTGTTATTTCCTCGATCCACTCGGCTTCTCCCGGGCTTCGGAGGCACTCAGGAACCGCGGCAGGGGAACTCTATTCATCGATGAGATCGGTCCCCTGGAGCTCGAGCAGCGCGGCGGCTTCTGCACCGCTCTCGAGGAGGTGCTGCCGCCGCCTCCGGGACTGCACCTCGTCGTCGTCGTGCGTGAAAAACTGCTTGCCGCTTTTCTGGAACGATGCCCGAAGGAATGGGTTGGGTCCGGACGCACCGAACCTTCACCGGAGGGCGCGGCCTCGCTGCAGATCGTCAGGACCGCTTCAGCCGTCTCTGTTCAAGACCTGGCCGGTCTTCTTTCTTCGTGAAGAGCGAGCCCGCGCAATCTCCACCATATTCGTATAGAGCATGCAGGCTATGAAGATCTGCTGCACCTTACGAATATGGCGGAGATTGCGCGGGCTCGGTATCAGAACTTCCACGAGAAGCCCAATTCCAGAAACGTCTCGCTGAGGGCTGATTCCAGCCTGATCGCCCCTCCCGCCGTCGTCTCCTCGATCTTGTTCCTCAGGCCGTGCACGATCCCCATGTTCATGGAGAAGTCACGCGTCACGTCGAAACCGAAGCCCAGGGTCAGATGGTGCTCCACGATGGCGGGGAAGCCGATCACCCGGAAATACTCGTACCCGAAGGTGGACATCTGTTTGCCCTGCACCATGGTCGTGCCGGCCGGGTTCCAGCCGTCGTGATCTTCGACCACGTTCCTTCCATAGTTGTATCCTGCCCTCAGGCTGAACCGCGAGGTGACGTCGAATTCCGCACCGGCGGCAAGGACCCACTGGCTCTTCCAGTCGAAGTCGCCGTAGCCCTTTGCGCCATTCCAGTCGATCCACTTGAGGTCCGTTTCGAAGCGGAACCGGGAGGTAGGCCTGCAGGCGATGCCGACTCCGATCTTCTGCGGGATCTCCAGGTCGAGGTCGTCGAAGGAGCCGTCCCCGTCGAAGTCGTAGAGCCTCTCCTGCTCCACGGGCTGCGGGGTGCTATAGACGGCGCCGAAGGAGAAGATCCCCAGCTCGTAGAGAGTGCCGAACCGTGCCCCGAAGCCGTAGTTGTGCGACTCGCCGGCGCCGAAATCGGCGGACTGGTAGTCGATGTTGAGAGCGGCGCCCAATGAAAAGTCGCCGATCCTGTACGCTATGGCCGGCGCGAACTGCATGACCGCGATGTTCGTGTTGGTATCCATCGGGTCCTTGTTCCTGTAATCGACACCCATCCCGTTGATCCCGTAGGCGCCGAGGGCAAAGCAAGCTTCTCTCTCGGCGCAGGGCAGGCGGAATCCGAAGGCCGGGATGGGGAAGGCCTCGTCCTGGCTCGATCCCTTCCAGAGTCCCACGCCGCCTGGAGGCGGGGGCGAAGCCACCTGGGATCGCACCCGCGGGTAGAGGAGCGATCCGGCGAAGTCGAACTGGAAACCGTCGAGCGTCGTGAGCGTGGCCGGATTGTTGAATACAGATGAGATGACATCGCTGGAAGAGGCGATTCCCACTCCGCCCATCGACCGGGAGTACGGCCCCACACCGATCAGCTCGTCGCCGTCAGTCGCCTGGAGCGAAGGAGAAAGAGACAGGACGATCATGGCAACAAGCGCCAGGGATAAAGGCTTCCCGGTCTGTCTCGATTGAACCGTCATTTCAAAACCGTCCTTGGTACGGTTGGACCTTCGACACGTCCTGGATGATCTGTTGCGAGTAGATGAGAGCGGCTCAGGTCGTCGTCACCCTTGCAGGGAGGTTCATCGTCATTTTTCTGGCTCGTCTTCATAAATTATGGGTGCAATTTTTGGTCTACGCAATTGGATGAATATAGAAATAGATAG
>CAYZWU010000100.1:0-7982 GCA_964482235.1 uncultured Phycisphaerales bacterium | reverse complement strand
CATCGAAGGCCAGCGTCAGGCCGCCGAAGTCCGCGATGTTCTCGCCCAGCGTGAGCTCGCCGTTGACGGGGGTCCCATCGGCCGCCTTGAACTCGCCGTATTGCTCCACGAGAAGTCGGGCGCGCTTCTTGAACTCCTCGGCGTCGCCATCCGTCCACCAGTTTGAGTAGTTACCGTCCTTGTCGAACTTGCGGCCGTTGTCGTCGAAGCCGTGGAGCATCTCGTGGGCCATGCCGAATCCCACGGTCCCGTAGTTGACCGCATCGTCGGCGTCGGGCCTGAAGTAGGGAGGCTGGAGCATGCCGGCCGGGAAGAAGACCTCGTTCCTCTGCGGCACGTAGCCGGCGTTGGCGATCTGCGGCGGGAGGGGCCACTTGTCCGGATCGACCGGCTTCCCGAGGAGGGCGAGGTTCTTCCTGTAGAGGAACCGTCCCACCCTTTTCAGGTTCGCGATGTACGAATCCCGACCGATCTCCAGGTCGGAAAAATCGTCCCATTTATCCGGGTAGCCGATCTTGACCTTCATCGCCTCCAGCTTTTCCAGCGCCTTTACCCTCGTCGTTTCGCTCATCCAGTCGATGTTCTCGATCCTCCTGCGCAGCGTCTGCTTCAGGTTGGCAAAGAGCGCCAGGAGGCGCTCCTTCGATTCGGGCGAGAAGTACCTTTCCACGTAGAGCTGTCCCACCAGGTCGCCGAGAAGCGAGCTGACCACGAAGCCGGCCCGTTCCCGCCGATCCTCCATCTCCTTCTTGCCGGAAAGGAAGGCCTTGAAGAACCTGAAGTCCTGCGACATGAACTCGATGCTCAGAAACTCGGCAAAGCTGTTGGCAAGGTACCAGCGCAGGTAGGCCTTCCACTCCGCGACGGGGACATCCTCCATCATGTCTCCCACTTCCCCGAAAAACGCCGGCGAGCTGACGATCACCGTCTCGATCGGCCTGCCGCTGATGCGTTTGAAGAATCGGTGCCAGTCGAAGCCGCCGGACATCTTCTGGAGCTCGTCGACGGTCATCTCGTTGTAGAGCGCGCCCATGTTCCGCATCTCCACACCCGTCTTCGATTTCCCGGCAAGCCGCGTCTCGATGCGCAGAACCGCCTGCGCGTTGAGGGCCGCCTGATCGCGCCCGTCGCCGAGGAGCTCGAACATGGCGGTCATGTGCTTCTCGTACTCCAGGCGGAGCCGCTTGGCCCGGTCGACCTCTGCAAGGTAGTAATCCCTGTCCGGAAGGCCGAGCCCGCCCTGGAAGAGGTAGAACCTGTGGGCCGTGCTGTCCTTCAGGTCCTTCCTGACGAAGCCGTTGAAGAGGGGGTCCATCCGCATCGAATGGAGCTGCGCGAGGAAGTCCTGCACGTCCGTGACGGTCTCCATACCCTCGATGATGCCGAACTCCTCCGCCAGGGGGGTGATCCCCGCTGCATCGATGGCGGCCGTGTCGGCGGCTGTGACATAGAAGTCGCCGATCTTCTGAAGGGCGCTCCCCTTTTCCGGCGACTGGCACTGCGCCGCCTCCTCCAGTATCGCCCTGATCTCCCTGTTCCTCGCCTTGGCGCTGATCTCCTTCAGGGAATGGCTGGCCTGATCGTCGGGGATCTCGACCCTGTCGAGCCAGCCGCCGTTGGCGTAGCGAAAGAAGTCGTCCCCCGGCCGGACCGAGAGATCCATGTCGCGGCGGTCCAGGATGGTCTGACCTGAAACAGGCGCGCAGCTCGAGAAGAGCAGCAAGGCGAAGGCCAGCAGGACGATCGACCGGGAGCGGGCATGGCGCCCTCTTCCCCTGTCGAGGGAAACTGCGAATCCGTCTCTTCCGTCACAGCGTCCGGGGCTGCCGGTCCGTTCTTCATGTCTCATTTTCTCGTACCTCCATCCGCGTCATTAGTCGGAAAACCTGTCCAGCAGCTGCCGGTAGCCGGGGACGTCGTTGGCCACGGGATAGAAGCCTTCCCAGCTGGAAAGCTCCTGTCTCACCTCTTCGATCGTTTTTGCTTTCTCGATCAGGGGCGTGATGTGAGAGAAGCGGAACTCCGCGTCGGCATAGGCTGTGAGCACGTAGGAGAACACGGGGCTCGCCGTCCAGAGGGCCTGATGCACTGTTGTCCCGTCAGGCTCGATTGCCGCGAGAAGGCTCTGGCTTCCGTCGCACATCATGGCGATCCACTGGACGGGCCACCGGCCCTGGACATCGGTTCCCCCGTAACGCTCGATCAACTGCACACCGCGCAGTGTCGTGGGCTCGTAAACCTGGACCATGACCTTCGGACAGCGCCCGGCCGCCTGCTCGATCGCGTCTGCCAGGATCGCAAGTGGCTGGGGAAAGATGTCGATCAGCAGGATCTGCTCGGCAGCGGCGAGCATCGTACGGCACTTGGACACGACCTGGTTCATCGTCTTCAGCTGGTAGATCCGATCGTCGCCGTCACTGCTCCTCAGCTTCCCGAGGCTCTGCACCGCGGCCCGGCGCCGCTTCTGGAACCGCTGATCCATCTGCTCGAACAGCTCCTCGAAGGGAACGGCCCTCAGGACGCGCGTCTTGGCGTCGTCGACGAGGACGGCGCCCTTCGACTCCAGCGACTCGATCGCCTTGTACGTGCTGGCGTGTGTGGCCCCGATCTCCTTGGCCACCTTGTATCCCGTGGCGGGCGAGCACTGAAGGAGACAGGCGTAGATGCGTGCCTCGAGCTCCGTAAATCCTAGTTCGTTAAGGGCTTGAACGCATTCTTGGGGTGTTTTCATGTTCTCTCCAATTATTACTCAACCAGGATAGTAATAAATGACGACATTCGATGCAAGACCTTTCGGAGAATTCCGGAAATTCGTGGCGGAGATCTCCTGCTCAGGGCTTTTATCCTCGGATTCTCCCGTTGATGCGGATAAAAATGGAGGAGGCATGAACAGGAGAAAGTTCCTCATCACCACGGGTCTCGGCGGACTGGCCGCCGCCTGGCCGGGCCGGCTCCTCGCCGACCGCGGCGGGGGAGAGCCGCCGCTGTCTCGCCCCAACATCGTCTGGATCTCGGCCGAGGACATCAGCCCGGACCTCGGATGCTACGGAGACGCCTATGCCGTGACACCGGCGCTCGACAGGCTGGCCGGGGAGGGCGTGCGGTTCGAGAGCGCCTTCGCCAACGCCGGCGTCTGCGCCCCGGCCCGCTCCTGCATCATCACGGGGATGTACCCCACTTCGATCGGCACGAATCCGATGCGCTGCCAGGGCGTCCCGCCCGCGCCGGTGAAGTGCTTCACCGAATATCTCCGCGCCGCGGGCTACTTCTGCACCAACCGGTCGAAGACCGACTACCAGTTCGGTGTTCCGTCCACGGCCTGGGACGAGTGCGGCAACAAGGCTCACTGGCGAAACCGCGCGCCGGGCCAGAGCTTCTTTTCCGTGATCAACTTCACAACCACGCACGAGAGCCGGATCCGGAGCAGCAATCCCGGACTCCTCAGGAAGCTTGACTCGCTGCGTCCCGGCGAGAGGCACGATCCGGTCGGGGCCGACCTGCCGCCCTACTACCCGGACACGCCGGCGGTGCGGCAGGATTGGGCGCGATACGCCGACCTCATCACCCTGATGGACAAGGAGGTGGGGGGGATCCTGCGGCAGCTCGACGAGGACGGCCTGGCGGAGGACACGATCGTCTGTTTCTTCGGCGACCACGGCCGCGGGCTGCCGCGCGCCAAGCGGTGGATCTACGACTCGGGGCTGCGTGTTCCCCTGATCGTACGCGTGCCGGAGAAGTACCGTCGCCTTGCCGGCGGCAATGCTTCCGACGCAGCCGCTCCGGGAAGCGTGCGACACGACCTGGTCTCCTTCGTCGATTTTGCGCCCACCATGCTGGCTCTGGCCGGCGTGGACGAGCCGTCCTATTTTCAGGGCCAGGCCTTTCTCGGACGAGGGAAGGCGCCTCCCCGGCAGCACATCTTCGCCGCCCGCGACAGGATGGACGAAGCCTTCGACCTGATCCGCGCCGTTCGCGACGATCGCTGGAAGTACATCCGCAACTTCATGCCCCACCTTCCCAGGAGCCAGGACATCGAGTACATGAACGAGATGCCGACCATGAAGGAGATGCGGCGGCTCCACGCCGAGGGGAAGCTCGCCGGCGCCGAGAGGCAGTACTTCGAGGACGCCAAGCCGGTGGAAGAGCTGTACGATCTCGCCGTTGATCCCCACGAGGTCCGGAACCTGGCCGGCGACCCGGCTCATGAGGGGACGCTCCGGCGCCTGAGGGAGCGTCTTCTCTCCTGGATGCGCGACATCGGCGACGTGGGCATGATCCCGGAGCCCGACTTCGAAGCCCTGAAGCGGCCGGACGGCCGATGGGCGCGGACGGGGGATCCCCGATTCACCCTCGAGGAGCGGGAGGGGAGCGATGACGGCACGATCGTCCTGTCGATCTCCTCGCCGACACCCGGCGCCTCGATCGCCTGGAAAGGGGCGGATCAGGTGAAAGGCGGGTGGAAGCTCTACAGGGCGCCGATCCGTCTGAAGATGACGCAGGCGATCCTCGCCCGGGCCTGCCGGCCGGGCTTCCGCGACAGCGCCGCGGTCCGCTTCGAGGGAGGCGCTGCAGAGCCGTCCGGGAAAGACAAGCGAACGGGCGACACCGACTCGATCCACTGGCGCGACAGGATCGCGTCCGGCCTTCTCGATCGCCTCCTGGCGTTCAAGGAGATCGACCTCGAGAGCGGCGCGGCAGCGAAGGAGAGGATCTTCCCGGCTCTCGAGGACAGGGACGGGCCGGTCCGCTACTGGGCCGTCGTGGCCTTGCACCACAGGGTGAAGGGAACGCCCCGGGCCGAGCGCGCCGCAAAGGCAATCGCCGCACTGCTGGACGACAGCTCGCCGAGCGTTTCGATCGCCGCCGCCGAGGCGCTCTGCGATCTCGGTGAAGAGATGAAGGGCCTGCCCGTGCTGCAGAAGAAACTCGAACACCGCGACGAGATGGTCCGCCTCTTCGCCGCCGCCAGCCTCGGCCGGATCGGCGACAAGGTCCGCTCCGCGATGCCGGCCATCGAGGCCGGACTGAAGGACAGCTCGAAGTACGTTTCCAGAACCTGCCGGAACATCATCAAACGCCTGGAGCGGCCTTGAAATCGAACTCCGCCGTTTTTTTCGTTTCCGCGATACTTGTCATGCAGTGAAAGCAGGGGCAATCTACATATTCGGGGAGTGAGATAAACAGCAGCGGGCCGGCCCGCAAGGATCTCTCCTTCATGGACCGGCCCGTTTCCGTCTCAGATCGAAAAAATCACGAGTAGTTGATGAAGTTCACCAGGACCGGGTACGACGCGTAGAGCAGCGGCGTCTGCATCTGGCCCTGGGTCACGACGAAAGCAAAAGTGATCGTGGTGCCCAGATAGCCGGGATCGATGGATCCCCGCGTGTCGAATTTTGCCGTGGCCCGGCCGTTCGCATCGAGCACACCCAGCGTATCCTGGAACATGGGATTGTTGGTGTGCGTCCGCGAGAGATGGAACAGCGCGTCCATGTTCAGGGGAACGTTCACGCCGTTCATCGTGAAGCCGGGGTACGACCCGAAGCTGGCGAGAACCACGTAGTCCTTGCCGGCAAAGGCGGGACCGGCATCGAGGGTCATCTGGACGCTTCCGCCGCTGTAGACGCCGATGTTGCACTCCTCGAGAACCAGGTCGGGATTCTGAGGGGTCACGACGATGTTGTCGATGTGGTTGAAGCAGTCCACCTGGATGGAGGATCGGGAGTTCTCGATCTGCACCGTATGAGCACCGGTGTAGGCGGCCGTGTACGATCCGCTCAGGGTCGCGCGCTTGGTAGCTAACTGGGCGAGATAGCCGCATGAGTAGGAGTCGATCAACACCCCGTTGATCATGACGTTGAATTTACCGCCGTCACTGACACCGCCTCAGCAGGTGCAGATGAACGAGACGTTGACCGAGACGTCGTAGGTCGTCCCCGCGATCAGGCTCACGTCCTGCGTGAGCCCGCCATTTCCAATGTTCGATCCGGGCTGTCTTTTCCAGCAAAGCGACGTCTGCCCGTTGCCGTTCACATCGAACATGATGATCATGGCGCCGTCGTTGCTACCCGTCTTGGCCCAGGGGCCGGTGTCCTGCAGCTCGAAATCCCCGTTGGCAGCCGTATTCTGGGCCAGGGCCCCGGTGCCGGAGAAGAGGAGGAGCAGGAGCGCTGAACAGCTGGTCAACCAGATCAGTTTCCTCATCAGCAGTCTCCTTTGGTCGGTGCTCGCGGTCTTGTTCCGAAAACGGTGATTAGAGTAAGGAATGGATGATTCTATCATGATTGGTTGATGAAAACAACGTGCTGCCTCGGGGCCGGCCGGATGGAATTCAGGGATATCGATGGGCTCGTTGCTGTCCGGCGTACTGATTCGGCTATCTTATTCGCCCATCAGGAACTCTTTCACCGTATCGAAGAACAGTTCCTCTTCCTCGATCCAGGGCAGATGGCCGCTCTTTTCAAAGATCACCAGCCTGCCGCGGGGAAGGTTCTCCGCCATTCTCCGGCTGAGGTCGAGCGGTGTGATCGCATCGTGGCGGCCGGAGAGGACCAGGACCGGTGCCTCGATCCGCTGCAGATCCCCCCATGTCACGGCTTCGGGAATGCTGCAGGTCGACCGGTCCTTTGATTGCTCCGGAAAGACGCCGCAGTCGTACCATAGCTCCACGACCTCTCCTGGGATGGGCGAGTGATGATGGGTTCCAGGGGTCAGCAGCCACTTCCGTATCGTTTTTTCCCGTTCGGCGAGGGAGGGGTCGTCTTCTATGGCTTTCATTTTTTTGGCCACCCCATCCTCGTACAGGATCCGGGCAACCATGACCTGAGCCTCTGGAATCCGGTCGTCGTTGTCCGCAAAGGAGGAAACGAGGATGAGCTTGGCGATCCTGTGTGGATATTTCAACGCATAGGAGAGAGCGATCGGACCGCCGTAGGAGACCACGAGAAGCGTCATCTTTTCGAGCTTCAGCCGGGCGCGCAACGCCTCCAGATCCTCCACGTCCTTTGCCGTGGTCCATCGCTGCATGTCTCGCGCACCGGTCAACCCGTAGCCGTGCTGATCATAGTAGACCAGAGTCGCCATATCGGCGAAGCGGCTGAATGTCGGGTGAAAGATACCGTGAGGAGCGGCTCCATGGATCAGCACCAGGGCCGGGCCGTCACCTTCGGTTTCATAATAGAGGGAACGGTCCTCGTACGGCAGGCAGCCGGCCCGAAATCTTTCTTTCTCCCGCGCGGCATGGACACAGATGTCGCCGGGCTCCGTGAAACGCGAGGCGCAGCCGGCGGCGAGAAGGCACAGCAGTCCGATCAGGAAGGAGCGTGAGGTACTCATCGGGTGTTTCCTCGCATTCGGAGCTTATTCCAGGAGTTCTCCTGTTTTCTACCTGCACAGGCTGCGGAAGGCAACCATCCTGTTGCACCGCAGATCGCCGGATCGTGGGATGAGCATATCCTAGATTGTACTGAACTGACATGGCCGCAATGTTCGTTTTGTTTTGAACTGGGCCGTCTGGCGCCTGAATTTTAGGCCGGCCAGACCGGCCGTGATCTGAAAGACCTATTGCAGATCGCTGTTGTGATCCGCGGTTTTCATTCTCTCCACTTTTTGCGCTTTCTGGAAGTCGAGCCTGACCTGCTGGGATGGAACCGCTGTTGTGCCAAGGCACTGAAGGCTCCTAGCCAGGATTGTGTTCGAATTCGGAAAGGCGCCTGTCACGGAAATCGAACCGATCTTTCCGGCGAGAAGCGGGTTCGTCGTGCCAGTAAGCCCGATTACGGCTTTCTCGTCAGAGTACAAAACCGGGGATAATGAATCTTCATTGGCAGGATACGGGAAAGTATTGCGTTTATGGAGATGGATGCATTATAATCGCTAAGCATAGCGACGTATCAGCCACTCCTGTAAGCACTTAATTTGATTCTATAGCTTTTAGTGGGCTCTAGAAACCCACGTCCTTTGGACGTGGTCAGAGTCTGAAGGCT
>CAYZWU010000099.1:0-8113 GCA_964482235.1 uncultured Phycisphaerales bacterium | reverse complement strand
GCCTTTGCGGCTGACAAGGATGGCACCGGTTTCGACAACACCTCCGGCAAGTTCGTCGGTGAGGTCAAGCCTGGCGATCTCGGCACGGCACTTTTCGTTCATTCCATCCCCGTGCCCGGCAGCCCGCAGTGCTGCCAGTTCGTCGCCACTGGCGACTGGAAGAGCGGAACGCTTTTCGTCGACGACTTTGGCGGCACGATCTTCGAGCTCGATGCCACCACAGGCGCGATCCTGAATTCCTTCCCCAACGCGGGTGGGAACATGCACGGCCTGGCCTGGGACGGCCGCTATCTGATCCAGAACGGCTACAACACGTACACGTCCCATTTCACCGACAAGGACACCGGTGCGCTTAGCTACTCGCAGCCTTCCACCGGCGGCTACGGCATCGCCTGGGGAAAGTGCGAGACTCCTTACGATGATCAGTGGCTCTGGACTGCCGACCACAACACCAACCTCATGTCTCAGGACAACTACTACACCGGCGCCAGTGCTTTCACCTTCGCCAACGCCTACGGCTCCGGTCAGGTCGGCTCCATGTACGATGGTATCAACATCTGGGACACGGCGTGGTCCGCAAGCATCCTGCAGTGCTACAACGTCTCCGGCGCTCCCATCACCTCCTTCTCCGCTCCCTACAACAATCCCCGCGACGGCTGCTGGGATGGTCATTTCATGTGGACGATCCACTGGGAAAACACGACTGCCTACAAGCTCGACCTCTACCAGGAAGCCGGCCTCTACCCGGTCACCGGCTGCCTCCTTCCCCGGCACGTCTCCACCTCTCCGGGCAGCAGCTTTACCGTTGAGGTCTCCCTGATGAACCACAGCACCTCGACCATGCAGAAGCAGGTCTGGCTCCAGGCCGAGCAGGTCGGCGGCGGCATCAGCCACACGGTTGCCGGCCCCATCAATGTCAGCCTGGCTGCCGGCCAGTTCCTCGAGGTGGACAGGCGGATCACGGTTCCCAACAGCTCTGCTTATTCGGGTCTCTGGGATATCTACGTCCGCGTCGGCACCTTTCCCAACGCCGAGCACCAGGGCGGCATCGTTGTCGATGTGCAGTAGTCAGATTTCATCGGCTTGAGGCTGTGACGCTTCAATAGCCCAAGACGGGGCGCTCTCGGTGCTCGACGCACTGGGGGCGCCCTTCCTCATTTCCCTCCGGTTTTATCCGGGTCATTCCCAGAACCGACGGCTGTTGAAGGAAGCAGCTCACGTGTCAGCAGGATCATGGTGTGGAACTAGCCCTGGTATCCGGCCCGCCGGCCTCGCCGGCTGTCCTGTATGCCGTGCCCGTTGCGAAGATGCCGGCCATGATCACGCCTCCCCTTCCCCCCACATCGACCCCGTCGAGGCGGATGTTGCAGACGGCATCGAATCCCTCCCTGCCGGCCTGTTCCAGCATGCGAACCAGGGCTTCCCGCCGCGCCCGGTCGAGAAGCGTCTCGTAGCTCCTCACCTCGCCGCCGAGGACCTTTTTCAGCTTCGCGATGTAGGTCTTGAGATAGTCGGTCGAGATGACGGCCGTCCCCATCACCAGGGACGGCATGGTGCCCGGGGTCAGGCCGGCCGGATAGGTCTGGATGTCGCTGGCGAGCATGTACGCCACCCGTCGCTCGCGCTCCTCCAGTTCGCGGAAGTGCATCTTCTCCTGCCTCGTGCCGAAGATCCAGCCGAGCAGGATCAGAACGACGAAGATGCCGAGGCTGATCAGGATATCCATCGCCGCCTCAATATTCCCGCTCGCGCGGCTTCGGCACCGCGACAACAGCTGTTCCGTATGTGTAGATCTCCGCGGCGCCCGAGGCGACGGAGCTGGTGCTGAACCGGACATTCACCACGGCATTGGCCCCGAGCTCCTCGGCCTGGTCGATCATCCGTTGAAGAGCCTGCCGCCGCGACTCGTTGAGAAGCTCCGTGTATCCCGAGAGCTCGCCGCCCACGATGTTCTTCAGCGAGGCGGCGATGTCGCGCCCCACGTGCTTGGCCCGCACCGTGTTCCCCTGGACGATGCCCTTCACTTCAACGGCCACGTATCCGGGGATCGTCTCCGTGTTCACAACGATCATGAGCACCTCCGTGAGTTCACCATGTCTCCCGCTTAGGACATCATTCAACAACAGAGAGCGAATCGAGACAAGAGCCTGGTTTCTTCCCGGCGAAAACGAGGCGGACCGCCGCGATCCAGGGCGTCGGATTACTGTGGAGCGGCTGCAATCGACCGTGGTAATCTCTTGAAATGGACGACAAACCGGACGTGGTCGTGGCTGGTCTCATCTGCCTGGATATCTTCCCGGACCTCGAGGACGTGGAGCCTGTCCCGGCCGAATCGTTCTACACGCCGGGCAAGCTGCAGAACACCGGTCCTGCGGTGCTGAGCCCGGGCGGAGTGGTGGCCAACACGGGACTCTCCCTGATCAACCTGGACGTTTCCACGGCGCTGATGGGTAAGGTCGGCCGGGACCACCTCGGCAGGCTCGTGCTCAACATCCTCCAGGAAAGAAAGGGCGACTGCTCGAGAATGATCGAGGATCCCGAGGCGGCCACGAGCTACTCGGTGATCTTCTCACCCCCCGGCCTCGACCGCATGATCTTCCACTGCCCGGGGGTGAACGAGACGTTCCATGCCGGGGAGATCGACTTCGACCTCGTGTCGCGGGCCCGCCTCTTTCACTTCGGCTACCCGCCCGAGATGCGGCGGATATGCGAGAACAGCGGCCGCGAGCTGGTGGAGATCTTCCGGCGCGTCAAGGAGCTCGGCGTGACCACGTCGCTGGACATGTCCCTGCCCGACCCGGCTTCCGCCGGCGGCAGGCAGGACTGGCGCGCCATTCTCGAGGGCGTGCTCCCCTGGGTCGACCTCTTCCTGCCCAGCGCGGAGGAGACCCTGTTCATGCTCGACCGCCGGCGGTTCGACGACTACAGGCGCAAGGCGCATGGCGACATGCCGGCCCTATTCACGGGAGACGATCTCCACGGCTTCGGCGAGCAGCTGACGGCCATGGGCGCCGCGATCGTGGCGATCAAGTGCGGCAGAAGGGGCATCTTTGTTCGTACAGGCGACAGGGAGGTTCCGGACGATCAACGGAGATCGAGGCCTGCGGATCGTCAAAGCTGGAGAAGCCGCGAGCTCTGGATCCCCTCGTTCCAGGTGGATGGCTCCTTCGGAACGACCGGCTGCGGCGATGCCGCCAATGCCGGCTTCCTGGCCGCCTTCCTCAAAGGCCTGGGCATCGAGGAGGCGGTGCGCTTCGCTGCAGCAGCAGGCGCCAGCAGCCTGAGCGGGCACGATTCATCCTCGAGCCTGGTATCGTGGGAAAAACTGGCTGCCGCCGTGCAGGAAGGATGGAAAACGAACACTCTGGAAGTGACGGGAGATGGCTGGCGCAGCGATGGATCGCTCTGGATCGGACCTTCAGACAGTTCGACAGACCGTTGAAAAAGTATTCGGGAATGACTTCTTATCAGCCCATGGCAGGTTATCTAAAAAGTCATTCGGGCGAAAAGCGGATCTCTTGGGGCGGCCATTAATAACGGAAGACTAGCTCATGACAACGACGAAGCAGATCGAAAAGGCGCGGGAACGGGCGGCCTCCATGCTGGCCGAGGCCGGCATCGTGCTCACTGCGAGGGAAAAGGAAACGATCGAGGTGACGGACTTGGGGCTCGGCGACCTGGAAAGGACGGGGCTCCAGATCGTCGTCTACGAGAACAACGATCGCTATTGCGCCAAGGAACTGGTCCTCTTCCCCCATCAGACCTGTCCCGAGCACCGCCATCCCCCGTTCGGCGACAACCCCGGCAAGAGGGAGACGTTTCGCGTGCGGAGAGGAAGCGTCTACCTCTGCGTGGAAGGGGAGCCGACACAAAACCGCAAGGCCAGGGTGCCCGAGGGGGACGAGGAATGGTACACCGCCTTTCACGAGATCGTGCTGAATCAGGGAGAGCAGTACACCCTGGAGCCCGACACGCTGCACTGGTTCCAGGCCGGCGGCGAGGGGGCCGTCGTGTCCGAGTTCTCCAGCACGAGCAGCGATGAAACGGACATATTCACTGACAGGCGAATCCACCGCGTCCCAGGCTGATAGACCGCCCTCGCCCCATCGGAAACAAAAGGAACCAGCCGGAACCTATTTCAAAATTAAGAGTTGAAGTCTTTGGGACGGCTCCATCGAAGAATCGGGTTCCATGAAAAAGGGCAGAATTGTCTGGATACTCTGATACCAATATGATATCACATTGCTATAACATCGAATCTACTGGTAAGGAGAGTAGCCATGGTGCAGGATAAAACGTCCGAAATTCCCAGAAAGGCGATCAACGGCTGGATCATGGTCGCCTTCATACTGATTCTGATCAGTGCGACGGTCTACTGTTTGCGGGAGGGTATCAAAGAGGAGAACGTCCCGCTGTGCATAGCCGGCTCTGTTCTCACCATCCTCGATCTCGTCCTGCCGATCGGATTTTTCATCGTTAATCCCAACGTCTCCAAGGTGCTGGTCCTCTTCGGCAAGTACAGGGGGACGGTGAGGGATAACGGCTTCTTCTGGACCAACCCCTTCACGGTGAGAAAGAAGGTGAGCCTCCGGATCCACAACCTCAACACCGACACGCTCAAGGTCAACGACCTGAGCGGCAGCCCGATCGAGATCGCGGCCGTGGTGGTCTGGCGGGTGACCGACACGGCGCACGCCGTCTTCGACGTGGACGACTATCTTTCCTACGTGGACCTCCAGTGCGAGTCCGCCGTGCGGCAGCTGGCCACGCGCTACCCCTACGACACGGAGGCGGAAGACACCCTCTCGCTGCGAGTCAGCCGGGACGAGGTGGCTGAAGAGCTCAAGGTCGAGCTCTCGGAAAGGCTCGACAGGGCCGGAGTTGAGGTGCTGGAGGCGCGATTCTCGCACCTGGCCTACGCGGCTGAGATCGCCGGTGCCATGCTCCGGAGGCAGCAGGCCGACGCGGTGATCGCCGCGCGGCAGAAGATCGTCGACGGCGCCGTGGGGATGGTGGAGATGGCGCTCCACAAGCTGAAGGAGCACGGCGTCATCGATCTCGACGAGGAGCGGCGAGCCACCATGGTGAGCAACCTCATGGTCGTCCTCTGCTCGGAACAGGCGACCCAGCCCGTGGTCAACACCGGAACGCTCTACAACTGATCAACCATAAAGCGGAACTGCCATGACTGGTCGCAAATCATTCCTGCTCCGCCTTCCGCCGGACCTCCTCAAGGAGATCAAAGCCTGGGCGGAGCAGGAGTTACGCAGCGTCAACGGACAGATCGAATTCATCCTGCGAGACGCTGTCCGGACCCACAGGCGAAAAAAGAACGAACCGGAATCAGGAACCGGAAAATAATCCCCTTTCCCCCCTGCCCGCCTTATTCCAGCCATAAAAATAGTTGCTTCAGGTAGGCCGACTCTGCTGCCGATAAAAATGAAGACATCATGGTCGAAAACAACACGCTGTTGGCGCGTGAATCCGTGCCGCATACGGGAAAAATCGGTTGATCTCTTTAGTCCAAGAGGAACACCCGAAGAAGGGGGGTCAGAACCCATGAAAGGTGTATTCAACAAGGGCATTCAGGACCTGGTCGTGATGAAGCTGGGTCATGAAACGTGGCAGAATATCGTTGAAAAGGCGGGGTGCCGGGAGCCGTTCTTCGCGCTCGGCGAGAACTACCCGGACGATATGACGATGGCACTCTACAGGAGCGCCGTAGAAATCTCGGGACTGCCCGAGGAGCAGGCGCTCATGGAATTCGGGAAATACCTGATAGCAAGCACCGGCAGGAAGGTTTATCCCACCTACTACAACCTCGTGGGAACCTCCTCGCGGGAGTTTCTCCTCAATCTCGAACGGATGTACCGGCAATTGACGCACAGCATGGGCCCGCCGCTCTTCAGCTACGAGGAACCGCCGGACGGCCGGCTGGTCATCCATTATCAATCTAGGGGCGGCCGCTGCGCCGTGGTCAAAGGACTGATTCAAGGTGTGGGAAACCTCTTCAACCAGACGCTCCAGGTGACGGAGCCCGCATGCAAGGAAAAAGGTGACTCGCACTGCACCATGGAGGTCACATTCCCATGAGCCATGAAATATACAGAACAGAGATCGATCTGAACCTGCTGCAAGGCATCACACCCTTCATTCTTGCGGCTGACGGCAAACTGACTGTCAGCTGGGCCAGCCCCTCGATCATGGACCGGTTCGAATCGGTCGAGACGATGAACGCGTCCGACGTGATCGAGTTCCTGGAGCCGCAGGAAAAAGTCACACCCGAGACGATCATCGCCAACATCGGCAAATATCGCCGGATCGCCCTGAAGGACGGGGATCCCCCCACCACCCTGTCGGGATGGTGGGTCGCCTCCGGCAAGGGTTATGCCCTCCTCGCCGGCCCCTGGATCAGGAACCGCGAGGATCTGGAGCTGGGCCTTCTCTCCCTCGACGATTTTCCGGAAGACAACCATCTGATCGACCTGACGATCGAGCGGGACGAGAATGCCGCCACCAAGGAGGAAGCGCTCGATACGATCAAGTCGATGATAGACCACGACAGACAGAAAGAGATCATGAAGAAGAGGATGGCCCGCAGCCGCGCCAGGCGACGGGCCGCTCCGGCCCAGGAGGAGCACACCGCGGCGCCGCAGGCTCCTGCGAACTGGTGGTCGCTGAAAGAGCTCCCCTCCCTCGCCTCATCCGCTCTCATCACCATCGACAGGGAATGGAGGGTGACAAGCGTCAACGACGCCTTCTGCTCGTTGACGGGCTACAGCGAGGACGAGGCCAAAGAGCATGGCTGGGATCTCCTCTGCGTCGATTCGGACTCTGCGCTCTTCGACTGGAACAACGAAGAGACGGTGTCCAACAAGAGCTGCCGCATCAAGAGGAAGGACAACAGCTGGATCACGATTCTCGCCAATACCGACTGGACATGCGACACCTCGGGTCAGAAGACAGGCGGAGTGGTTTCCTTCGTCGATGTGACCGAGCTCGTGGAGTCCCGGAAAGAGGTGGAGGTCTACGGCAACGCCAGGAGCGAATGGGCCGACAAGAAGGTCAACGAGATCCATTCCTCGCTGAGGGGCATCAACGAGATGATGGATATCGTCCTGAAGTCCGACCTCCGCACCGAGCTTCGTGAATACATCGATGCGATCTCCGGATCGATCGGTTCGCTCCTCGACATCCTCAACAACTCGGTGGAGTACGCCCGGATCGAGGAGGGGGGCAACCAGGAATCGCGATCCGTGGAATTCAGCCTGCGCAACCGGCTGAGCGAAGCCCTGAGGCCGCTGGTCTTCCGGGCCAGGGACAAGGGTGTGGAGATGGCATTCCGCATTCCTGCAGACATGCCCGACGCCTTGAAGGGCGATCCGGTCTGGCTGCGTCAGGTCATGGTCAACCTTGTCGACAACGCGATCAAGTACACGGAGAAGGGGAAGGTGGTCGTCCAGGTCGAGTCGGATTCGCAAACTGAGGACGACATCGATCTCCACTTCGTTATTTCGGACACGGGAATCGGGATCGCTCCGGAGAACCAGAGCCGGATCTTCGAGCCCTACACGTGGGTTGCCGGCCCGGACTGCGACCAACGCTGGATCTCGGGAACGGGGCTGGCCGTCTGCGCGCAGATTGCCGAATCGATGGGCGGCCGCCTCTGGGTCGAGAGCGAGGTCGACAAGGGCAGCAGGTTCCACTTCACGGTAACGTTCGCCCAGATGCAGGTCGTGGAGCCGGAAGAGGCGCTGCAGGACGAACCCGCTGAGGAGCAGGCGGCTGCCGAAACGGTCGCGCAGGAAGATGAGTGGGTAGAGCAGGCAGAGGCCGACACCGCCATCGAGACAGCTGAGCCGGAACAGCAGGTGGAAGCCGACGAGCCCGCCGAGGAAGAGGAACCGGCAGAGCAAATCGAGGTCGTAGAAACCATCGAGGAAGTACCTGTACAGCAGGTGGAAGCTGTCGACGAGACCATCGCGGAAGAGGCGCCGGCACAGCAGGCGGAGGTCGACGAGACCCTCGCCGAAGAAGAACCGGAGCAGCAGGTGGAGGTCGACGAGACCATCGAGGAAGAGGTGCCGGAGCTGCAGGCCGAATCCGTCGAGGC
>CAYZWU010000098.1:0-8586 GCA_964482235.1 uncultured Phycisphaerales bacterium | reverse complement strand
GCAGGGTAGCTATGTTCGGAAAGGATAAACGCTGAAAGCATCTAAGCGTGAAGCCCTTCTCAAAACTAGTATTCCCTATCAGTCTCCTGGTAGACTACCAGGTCGATAGGCCGGAGGTGGAAGTGCAGCAATGCATGAAGCTGACCGGTACTAACCGGACGACTGGCTTGACCACTTTTTTTCGAAACAACTCCAACTGCGTTGTTTCGCAATCGCATTCCAATGGTTCAAACTTGGTATCTGCGAATCCCACTTGAAAAGACGCCTGGTGATCATATTGAGCTGGAAACACCTGTTACCATTCCGACCACAGAAGTTAAGCAGCTCAAGCCGATGGTATTGGCTAAAACCGAGAGAGTAGGTCATTGCCAGGCTTATTATTAAAAGCCGTACTCAAATGAGTACGGCTTTTTTTTTACTTCTGCTCAGGGCAAGGTCTGCTGCTTCAAGAGACGGGGGAGGGTAGCGCTACTCTCTGCTCAGAAGAGAGGGGGCGTTCCGTACTCGCTACTGACATCCTTCATGTATTCCGCCTTCAGCTTCTCGCAAGTCTTTTCATCGATCAGGTCCATGGAGATGAGGACCTGGCCGATGTCCATGTTCTCGCGAGACTGGATGGCCAGCACATTGTAGAAGGCGTTCAGCGAGATGTATCCGAGGCGCGCCGCCACTTCGCCGAGGCGGCCGCCTTCCTTCTTCTGAACGATCAACGTACGGAGCACCTCCTCCGGGGTCATCAGGCCTTCACGGATCAGGATCTTGCCGATAGGTGTGTTCAGCTTGGACTGGAAATCGAGCGCCGTGAGTAGCTCACGCTCGCTCAGGATCTTTTTCTTCAGAAGATATTCGTCGAATTCCATATGTCGGCACTCCAGCGTGAAACAAGCAGATCAATGGTGTTCTTATCGGTAAGTTGCCGCTCGGCGCTGAAAAGAATCCCGACGCTCAGTCGAAGTTTAGAAGTTTTGTGAAGCGCTGCCGCAGGGCCGCTCTCAGGAGGCCCGGTCGTTCCCGTCGAGCTCGAGGTCGGCAGCGATCTTCGACATGGCGTCGATGACCTCCTGGATGAAGACGCTCGGATCGGCCTCCAGCCCCTCGATACCGTTCCGGATATCATCACGGTTGACCGACCGTGCGAAGGCCTTGTCCTTCAGCTTCTTCTTCACCGATTTCGGTTTCACATCGCGGACATCCTTGCTCGGCCGGACAAGAGCCACCGCAGTGATGAAACCGCAAAGTTCATCGACGGCGAAAAGGGTCTTCTCCATCAGGTTGCCCCTGGTAACGCCGGTGTGCTCGGCATGAGACAGGACGGCGTGGACGATCTCCTCGGGGCAGGCCATCCCCCTGAGAATCTCGGCTCCGGCGAACGGGTGTTCCTCCAGCGTGGGATGCTCCTCGTAATCGAAGTCGTGAATCAATCCCACGATTCCCCACTTCTCCACATCCTCGCCCTGCTTCTCGGCAAAGTGCCGCATGGCGGCCTCGACGGCGAGAGCGTGCTTGATCAGGCTTGGATTCTTGGTGTGCTTCGTCAGAAGATTCCAGGCTTCACTCCTGTCTTTCATGTTTCATGGACTCCATGGCTATGCGTTATACTCTGTCGCATTGGTTGATCTCACGGTATGAATGCTACTTTCTTTCAGCATTCCCCAATAATAGCAGTTTCGGTATGGAATTGAAGATTCGGCCTTTCGAGAAGGGCATCCCGCCCGCGGGCGGACTTGCCGGACAGAGCGGTCGTTTCACATCCAGGTTTTCTGGGAAGGATGAGGATGAAGGTCATCACCCTGGATCCTGATCTCGCGTTGAAGCTCAAGGTCGGAGTGCTGCTCCAGGAGGGCGTCACGGTTCTCGACCAGCGGGAGGAGCGGCTCGACACGATGATCCGCGCAGCGGAGAGGGAGGTCGCCCTGGTCTATGGAGAGAGCCGGCCTTCGGAGATCGAGGGCCTTCGTTCGGCGCGCACTCTCTTCCAGTCGATCGGCGTCGATCCCACGCGGATGCGGCCTGCGTCGGAAGCGCTTCTCAGGCGCGTGGTCAAGGGAGGGTCGCTTCCGGCGATAAACTCGGCCGTCGACGCGGTGAACCTGATCTCCCTGCAGCTCCTCCTTCCCATCGGTCTCTACGACGCCGACCAGGTTGCCGGCAATGTCGAACTCCGGCTCGGCGGCCCGGGCGAGGGCTACGACAGGATCGGCAGCGGCCGCATCAACCTCGATGGGAGGATCGGCCTTTTCGACGAGAAGGGAGGCTTCGGAAATCCCACGGGCGATTCGAAACGGACGTGCATCACCACCAGGACGAGGAGCCTGATCTTCGTGCTCTTCACCCCGGCGTCCCTGCCGGCGGAGAGCCTGATGGACAAGATCGAGTTCGCCGCCTCTTCCCTGGCCGATCTCCTGGGTAGCTCCCGTTCGGACAGGTGCTTCCTCGGGGGCGGCCTCGAGCCCAGGGGAACGATCGACTGATCGGGAGGGGCCGCGAGCCGGGCGCCTCCTGTCCGGAACGGTTGCAGAAGGTCGAGCGCCGGCGCAAAAAGGTCAGGATGACGAGATGGAAAAAACGGACTGCTTCAACATATCCGATGTCTCACGGATCCTCCGCGAGGCGGTGGAAACCGTCTTTCCCCGGAAGATCTGGGTCGTGGGCGAGATCCAGGGCCTCGACAGGAACAGGCACGGCAAGCACTGGTACTTTTCCCTGAGCGAGACGATGGAATCGGGTGAGACGTACCGGCTGCCTGCCACGATCTGGCGCGGGATGAGGGAAAAGCTCTTCGGGCCGCGCGGCAGGTGCGCCGGAGTGTTCGACCTCTCGGCTCCCCTCGACGGAACGAAGATCATGGCGCTCTGCCAGGTCGATTTCTACCAGCCCCTGGGCAGGGTCTCGCTGATCGTCAACGACATCAATCCCGAGTTCACGCTCGGCGACATCGAGGCGCGGCGCCAGGCGCTGCTCGAGAAGCTCAAGAAGGAGGGGCTCCTGACGAGGAACCAGGAACGCCCCATGCCGGAGGTGCCGTTCCGGATCGGCCTGATCACCTCCCTCGGCAGCGCCGCGTACAACGACTTCATGAACGAGCTCGAATCGTCGGGGTACGGCTTCCAGGTCCTGGCCTGCGATGCCAGGATGCAGGGGGAGGATTCACTGCTCACCGTACCCCGAGCGTTCAGGAGTCTCGAGAAGCTGGACCCCGACGTGATCGTGCTGATCCGGGGCGGCGGCTCGCGCCTCGATCTTTCGTGGTTCGACAGGGAGGAGACCGTCATGGCCGTGGTCAACTCGTCCGTTCCTGTGATTACGGGGATCGGCCACGAGATCGACACCACGCTCTGCCAGGCGGTGGCCGGCGTGGGGCTGAAGACGCCCACGGCGGCGGCCGCCTTCGTGAAAGAGCGCCCCAGGCTCTTTCTCGACCATCTCGCCGGGATCGCCGCCAAGATCGCGGCCGGCTCGGCGGAGACGATGCGGTGCGGCGAGGAGGCCGTCGGCCTCGCACTGGAAAAGATCAGGTCGTCGTCCCTGATCGCCGGCCTGAAGGCCGGCTCCTTTTTCCGCGAGACGGTCCGGCAGCTTTCCTCCTTGTCCCTGCTCCGCCTGGGCGCCGAGGCGGGACGGGTCGACCTCCTCCGCAGCCGGTTCGCGGCGGGAAGGCCGACCGCCATCCTGGGTGAGCACGGGCTCGACCTTTCGAGGCTGCCCGCGATGCTGCAGAAGGCGGCCGCGAGCAGGATGGAGAAGGCCCGCCACACGCTCGACCTGCTGGGCGAGAAGTGCCGCCTCCTCGACCCGGCCGCCGTGGTGAGCCGTGGATATGCCGTGGTGAGGAACGAGAGCGGCGTTGTCATCAAGGATGTGAAGAGCACGAAGGCCGGAGAGATCCTCAGCGTTCTGATGCGCGACGGGACGCTGAAGGCCGACGTGAAGGAAATCATCGAAGAGGTGAATCATGGCGAAGAAGAAGCCCGACAGCTTGAAATTTGGTGAAGCCAGGGCTGAGCTCGAGAAGATCCTGAAGGAGATCGAGGGCGACGAGGTCGATGTGGACGACCTGGCGGAGAAGATCCGGACAGCCGCAACGCTGATCCGCGTCTGCCGGGACAAGCTGGAACGGACCAAGGTCGAGGTGGAGAAGATCGTGGCCGAGATGGAGGAGGCGGCGCCCGATCAGGAAGACGAGGGCGAGGATTCGCCCGACACGACCTGAGCCTTGAAGACCGGCCTGCTCGGAAGCAGTCAGGGCAATCTGGCTGCGCCGGGCACCTCAGGATTATCCCGCACCACACCTCTGTCCCTCGACCACCGTCTCGATGATGTTCGTCAGGACCGGGGCGTACCGTTCGGTGGAGAAATGATCCGCTATCCTGCGCCTGGCTTCCTTTCCCATCGTTTTTCGCAGTTCAGGCTCTTTCCAGAGCATCGAGATGGCGTCGCACCACTCGGCCGGCGTGGAAGCCAGAAATCCGGTCTCTCCATGGGGCACGATCTCCGGATTCACGCCGACGGGCGAGGCCACGGCGGGGAGGCCGGCCGCCCCGTACTGGATCAGCTTCAGGCCGCACTTCCCCCGCGTCCAGGCATCGTCGGGCAGCGGCATGAGGCCGCAGTCGGCGTCGAGGAGATCGTCGACCTCCGTCGCCTCGGCCCAGGTCCTCTCCTCGATCGCGATCGTTCCCCTTTCCGGAAACCTGTCCGAGATGACCCTGATCGCGAAGCCGTGGATTTCCTCGGCGAGCCTCTCCAGCCCGGGAAGAAGCTCCTCCAGGTAGAAGAGGGTCGAGCGCCCGCCGATCCAGACCGGCCGGAACGGTCCGGCCTTGCCATGGTCCTTGATCGTCGGGTACCGTTCGAGATCGACCACCGTGGGGATCACGGCCGACTGCCTGTTGTAGCGCCTCACCGTGTCGAGAATGTAGGCGTTGCCGGCCAGCACGAAATCGGCCCGCGCCGCCGTTCTCCTGAAGCGCATCGATCGGGTCCGCGAGGTTGCCGCGTTGTCGCGCGAGTCCTTGAGAAAGAGGGCGTCGTCCAGATCGTAGATCAGCTTCCTCGCATAACGCCTGAGCAGCCAGAAGTTTGGGTAATTGAACAGCTTGCGCTGCAGGATCACCGCGTCGAACCGTTTCAGGGAGCGAAAAAGGCGGAGCCGCGCTCCCAGCGAGGGCGGGATGGGGAAGAAGTGCAGGCCGATCCCGCTAGACTCCAGCACGGACCTGTACTGAAGGGTCCTGTATCGGACCGAGGCGTGATCCCCTCGAGAGGCTAGAACGGCTGCTTCGATCATCGCAGCATTATACCGGTCGCACGGTCCAGGAGAAGGCTGAACGCCCGTTCCCGGCTTTTCTCCGCCTCTTTCCGAGAGCCCCGGCTTTCCCATTGCATTCGGTCTGAAATCGACTACACTGGCACGTTTCGATAACAATCGATATTAACAAAAGGTCAATAGATATATCTCCCGGCGCCTTGCGAGTAGCGGTGTCGGAAAGTCTATTTTTACAACAGGTTACGGTTTCTAGTCGAGGTATTCGTGCCATGGCAAAAAAGCTACTGATCATGGGGGCGGCGGGCAAGGATTTTCACGTTTTCAACACCTGCTACAGGGACAATCCTGATTTCGAGGTGACTGTCTTCACTGCCACTCAGATTCCCTATATCGATGAGAGACTCTATCCGGCAGTCCTCGCTGGAAAGCTCTATCCAAACGGCATCCCGATCCGCCCGGAGTCGGAGCTGGTCGACCTGATCAAGGAGAAGGGCGTCGAGGAGGTGGTCTTCGCCTATTCCGACGTTGCCCAGGAGTACGTGGCCGAGCGCGAGAAGATCGTGAAGGACGCGGGCGCCGCATTCAGCACCTTTGACGTGGACAAGACGATGATCCGCTCGAAGAAGCCGCTGATCGCCATCGTGGCCGTCAGGACAGGCTGCGGCAAGAGCCAGACCACCCGATACGTCATGCGGATTCTCAAGGAGCTCGGGAAGAAGGTGGTGGCCATCCGCCATCCCATGCCCTACGGCGACCTGGCCGAGCAGGCCGTGCAGCGGTTCGCCGAGATCGAGGACCTGAAGAAGCACAAGTGCACCATCGAGGAGATCGAGGAGTACGAGCCTCACATCCGCAACGGCTGCGTGGTCTACGCCGGCGTCGACTACGGCGCCATCCTCGAACAGGCCGAGAAGGAAGCCGACGTGATCATCTGGGACGGCGGCAACAACGACACGCCCTTCTACAAGCCTGATCTCTACATCACCCTGGCCGATCCGCTTCGCCCCGGCCACGAGTTGAGCTTCTACCCCGGCGACGAGAACTTCAAGCGGGCCAACATGATCCTGATCAACAAGATGGATCAGGCCGAGGAGAAGGACGTGGCCTCGATCCTGGCCAACCTCGAGAAGCTGAATCCCACGGCCACCGTGGTCAAGGCCAATTCTCCCTGCACGGCCTCCGATCCCGACGCCGTCAAGGGCAAGCGCGTCCTCGTTGTCGAGGACGGCCCCACGCTCACCCACGGCGGCATGAAGATCGGCGCCGGCACCGTGGCTGCCAAGCAGTGCGGCGCCGCCGAGATCGTCGACCCGCGTCCCTGGGTGACGGGCACCATTGCGGAAACCTTCGAGAAGTACACCGAGATCGGTGTGGTCCTTCCTGCCATGGGCTACGGCGACCAGCAGTGCGCCGACCTCGAGGAGACGATCAACCGCGTCGAGTGCGACCTCGTGGTGATCGGCACGCCGATCGACCTGGGCCGCATCGTCAAGATCAACAAGCCGTCGGTCCGCGTGACCTACGAGCTGCAGGAGAGGGAAGAGGGCCAGATCCGCTCGGCCATCGAGAAGATTCTCGCTTCCTGATCCTTCATCCGGAACAGCTGGATGCTTTACCTCCCCCCTGGTTTGCCCGGCAGGCCAGGGGGGAGTTTTTTTTGGTCCGCCTTCGTTTATCCACAAAAGGGTGATCTTGACAGGGCCAGGGCCAGCACCGATATTTCAAATCGACTCGAAAGCAAGGCGACAGCAGTGGAGGTCGATAACGTGGATGAGTTCATGAGAGCTGCCATCGACGAGGCGAGGAAGGGACTGGCCGAAGGGGGGATCCCGATCGGTTCGGTGCTCGTCCGCGACGGCGAGATCGTCGGGAGGGGGCACAACAAGAGGGTGCAGGACCACGATCCGGTGACCCACGCGGAGATCGATTGCCTCCGCAACGCCGGCCGCATCGGCACCTATTCCGGCACGACCCTCTACTCCACCCTGATGCCGTGCTACCTCTGCGCCGGCGCCGTGGTCCAGTTCAAGATCAGGAAGGTGGTGGCCGGCGAGTCGGCCAGCTTTCCCGGTGCCCGCGAATTCATGGAGCAGCATGGGGTCGAGGTCGTCGACCTCGATCTCGCCGAGTGCCGCGAGATGATGGAGGCCTTCATCGACGAGAGGCCCGACCTCTGGAACGAGGACATCGGCGAGTGATACCGAGCCCGCGCAATCTCCGCCATATTCGGACGGCGCCGCACACGGATTCGGCACCACCATGCCCGAATATGGCGGAGATTGCGCGGGCTCGGTATCACCCCTCGAAAGCGGCGTCGGTCAGGTCGAGTCCCCTGTCGATGATCGAGAAGGCATCGAGGAGCTCTTCCTCGGTGATGCAGAGGGGCGGGTTGCACATGAAGCTTCCCCATCGGATGAAGGTGAAGATGCCGTTCTCGCGGAAGAAGGCGCCGAGCTTGTCCATCACGGGGCTCGATCCATTGTAGGGGGCGAACGGTTCGCCGGCGCTGTTCTTCTGCACGTCGATCATGCCGAAGAGCCCGATGTTGCGGCCCGTCTTCACGGAGGGATGCTTTTCCTTCAGGCGGTCCATCTCGGAGCGCATCACCTTGCCGAGGCGGGCGGCGTTCTCCACCAGCCCGTCGTCGCGGAGCGCCTTGATCGCCGCCTCGGCCGTGGCCAGCCCGAGGGGGTGCGAGTTGTAGGTCAGCCCGCCCCAGAAGACGTTCTCCCTGAAGTGTGCGGCGATCCTGTCGCTGACACCCACGGCCCCGAGGGGGCAGTAGGAGCTGGTGAGCCCCTTGGCCATGGTGACGATGTCCGGAACGATGCCGCCATGCTCGAAGGCGAACATCTTTCCCGTTCTTCCGAAGCCGCACATCACCTCGTCGCACACCAGAAGGATGCCGTGCCGGTCGAGCAGCTCGCGCAGCCCCTTCAGGAAACCCTCGGGCGGCGGGAGAATCCCGTTGGTGCCCGTCACCGTCTCGATGAACATGGCCGCGATGTTCTGCGGCCCCTCGTACATGATCGTCTCCTCGAGATAGCGGAGGTTGTTCTCGGTCTTCTCCGCGTCGGTCGTTCCGAAGGAGTAGCCATAGGGCTCCGGATCGAGCACGCGGATGAAGCCGGGCGCGCCGGGTTCGGACGGCCAGCGCCGCGGATCACCGGTGAGCTGCATGCAGGCGTGCGTCGCCCCGTGGTAGCTCCGGTAGCGGCTCAGGATCTTGAAGCGCCCGGTGAAGAGGCGGGCGATCTTGACCGCATTCTCCACCGCCTCGGCGCCGGCGTTGGTGAAGAAGAAGGTGTTGATGTCGCCGG
>CAYZWU010000097.1:5946-8664 GCA_964482235.1 uncultured Phycisphaerales bacterium | reverse complement strand
CGCCCGACTCCCCGAAGGCACCGGGCCGAATCCGCAGTCCAGGCCCGGATCCGGGCTAGCCGCCGTCCTCCTCAGGAGCCTACTTCCCGTCGCCATCGGGATTTTCCTTCTTCAGGACCTTGGCGGGATCCATTCCGAAGAATGAGACGTAAGGATGAAGGAGTTTAAATATGGCGTCCGGTTGAGTGCTCACCGTGACGTAGCGGAACTTCTTCTCTTCCGTTTCTTTGGTAAACTTGAAAACCACATTCTCACCGTCGCTCTTGCCAAGGGTTACGGTCAGCCTGGGATTGTCGAGCCCCACGTCCTCGATCTTCGTGTCCGGAGGGGCGAATCCCGTGGCATTGAGATGAGTCACCGTGGACATCATGTGATTGATATTGTCTACGAAAACGATCCCCTCGAACGGCTTTGTCATGTACCAGATATCCGGCTCGCCCTCGGGTCCCGGCCGCCGCTCTATCTCGACACGACCGTAGGGGCCGTCGATGATGAGGGAAACCATTTCCTTGTGTCTCTTGTCCTTGTGGATCATCCTGTCGCGCCAGGCGAAGTACCAGTTGTCCCCCTTCTTGACACACGACTTGAGGTCCGTCATCACCAGCATGACGCCCTTCTGATCTTTCCTCCGGAGGTAGGTCCCCTTCATCGATCCGACGTTCTTTCCCAGAACCGCGTCGACCACCTTCGTCTTGCCCTCGTCCCAGACCTCGAGCCGGTATCCCTGCTCGTCATCGACTCCGTAGTTGCTCCATTTCTCCTCGTCATCGGAGATGATGTCCGCGTCCACCGCGATCTGAAGAGCATCGAGGAGTTCGTCCACCGCGAATCGCCAGGCAGGAAACGCCTTGTCGGAAGCCAGGACATACCAATCGCCCTCTCTCCGCTCGAGGCGAACATGGCAGTCGCTGCTCGTCACCTCGAAGGAGGCGGCCCTGCTCTTGTCGAACTCGGGAAAAAGGGGCGACCGTCCATCTGTGCCGGCATTCACGTACTTCGATGACCAGGGCTGATTGAAGAGAAGGATAATCGCCACCTGAACAGCCAGAAGGACGGCGAGAATGATGTTGAAACGGCTTTTCACAGTGTCACCTCCTTGCGCTGGGCGGACCGGCGCAGGAACGAGAGCAACAAGCCGATGACCACGACCAGGGCGGCGCCGGACAGGGTTCCGGTGTAGAGAAGAAGGCTCTTGGTCCCCGGTTCCTTGTAGTCATCCTCGATATGCCTGAGATACACTTCGCGCGCCCTGATATTGCTGAAACCGCCGCCGAGAGCCAGATAATCCACGGCGCTGGCGAAGAACTGGAGCGATCCCCCCCAACCGGCCCCGAAGACCTCGGCCGTCGTCTGCTTCTCGTATTTCTGGATCTGTCCGATCAGCACCGGATGGGCGATGAAATCGTTGCAGCCCACGACAAGGATCGCCGTCTCCTCGGACTGGAGGAGGATATCATCGGGATGATTCAATCCCTTCTCCTCCTCCGCCGCTGCCGCCTCTTCGCCGGCGGGGTCTTCCTGCTTTTCATGGCTGACCGGCTTCTTTTCTTCCTCCTCTGGTGGGGAGGCCTTCTCCTCGGCCTTGTCCTTGTTCTTCTGCAGATCGCCCGGCGTCATCCCGGGCGCCACGGGGGACATCCTGACCGCAGTGGCTCCGCCGCTCCGTTTCTTGCTGCGGTCGATCGCCTGCCGCAGGGAATCGGATATCCGCTGCGCTGTGAAGAAGGAAGTGAACCTCCCCTCGATCAGCCCGGCCAGGTCGTAGGCGGAGTAGCTGCCCTTTCCCGGATCATTCTCGAAGATCCGATCGGGATTGATATCGAGGTTGGTTTCATCCTGGCACCACGACCTGCCGCTCGATCTGAAGAGCGTCGTGGCTTTCGCCACTTGCGGATCCGGCGGCGCCAGTTTGATGCTGCTGCAGAAGTAGACCAGAATGTCGTTCGACAGAGGAGCCGTGATCGGATGATCGTCGTTCTTGGAAAGCTTATGATCGACAAGGATGAAGGGAGGACTGTTGATCTCCTTCGGAATCATCTGACCGGCTCTGGTCCTTTCCACGTAGGTCCTCTTGATGCATCGCTTGTCCATCACGACGTTCCTGTCGATCTCGATGCCGTAATGCTTCAACCATGCGTCGAGCCGCCCCCTGTCCGCATTGAGAGTGAGAGTCGAATAATTCACGCGGAGCCCCGGTTTGAGGATGATCAGCTTGCCGCCGCGCATCAGGAACTGGTCTATGAAATAGATCGCCAGCTCGTCGATGATGTGAGGATTGGCCAGGACGAGAGTCGAGACATCATCGGGCACGGCCTTGGTGAGCGGCAGGGTGATGACGTTGTAGTACTTCGAGAGGAAGAGCTCGTCCAGAGCCTGGAGGTCGCTGGCGATCTCGTGTTTGTTCTTTTTCCGCCTCTTGGCTTCGGCCGCGGCACGCGCCTCGTCGGTCAAGCTCTCGGAAAGCGCCGGTACCTCGTGGAAAGCGATCGTCACGGAGCTCACCCTCTGGGCCTGTGCGATCTTCATCAGGAGCTCGAACTCCAGGTTGACCGAGTTCTCCACCAGGGGAAGCGTGGCATGGCGCGTCTCTTCGAGCCCCTCGTAAAGCACGACGATCCCCCTGTAGCCATGCAGCGCCTCGCGGCGGCCCTCGGTCATGGCAACCATCCTCGATCTGAGAACGCCGTAGTTCTCCGCCTCGTCCTGGACCGACTGGTC
>CAYZWU010000097.1:0-5846 GCA_964482235.1 uncultured Phycisphaerales bacterium | reverse complement strand
GCGATGATGTTCAGAATGACCAGGACGGTGGTCAGGGATATCCATTTGAATCCCTTCCCCTTGCCTCTTGGTTCGTCACTGTCGGGCATCGAAACCTCTCTTTTTCATGAACGGATCATCAACGCCGGATCTTCACGGTCCGCGTGTTCAGGTACAGGAAGAAAACAATCACGGAGACGTAGTAGAAAACATCCCTCGTGTCGATCAGCCCCCTCTGGATGCTCTCGAAATGCGTGTAAAGGGAAAGATAGAGTACGATCCCCTCGAGAGCGGACGGCAGGATCCCCTGGAGGGGAAGCACGCCGATAAGAAGCAGGAGGAGGCTCCCCATGACCCCTATGATGAAGGCGACGATCTGGTTCTCCGTGAGCCCCGAAGCAAAAAGGCCGATGGAGAGGTAAGCGGCGCCCAGGAAAAGGGCTCCCAGGTAGCCGCCCCAGATCGGTCCGAAGTCGGGATCCCCCACGATGCCGAGCAGGATCGGGATCGGAAGGGTGAAGATGAAGGTCAGGAGGATGAGACCGAATCCGGCAAGGAACTTCCCCAGCACGATCTCGCCTTCCTTCAGGGGCATGGTGAGCAAAAGCTCCAGCGTACCGAGCTTCTTTTCCTCTGACCACATGCGCATGCTCACCGCGGGAATGAAGAGAAGGAAGACCCATGGCAGAAGGGAGAAGAACGACCGCATCTCCACGATACCGCGATCGAAAAAGGGCGGATCGCCCCACCATAGATAGAACCAGCTCGTGATCAGGAGAAAGAAGATCATGAACACGTATGCGATCGGAGATCGGAAGTAGTACCGGAACTCCTTGGACGCGATGATCAGGCTATTGGTCATTGCTCACCATCTCCCAGCGTCAAACTGGCGAAAACGTTCTCGAGTGAAGCCGTCTCTTGCTTGATCTCGGTGAGAACGAGGCCCTTTGCCACGGCCAGGCGAAAGATCTCGCCTCCCATGTCCACGATCTCGTCCCCCTCGGCAACGCACTTCAGGATGAAGCCGGACTTCCCTTCGGTATCGGCGATCATCTGGCAGTCAGTCACGAAGGCCGCCTCGAGAAAGACGGATTCGGCCGCCTTCTCGTCGCCGTCCACTGCCACGCGGTAGGCCTTCTCCCTCTTGACCTGCTTCGACAGCTCGTCCAGGCTCCCATCGCCCACCATCCGTCCCTTGTTGATGATGATCACGCGGTTGCAGGTGGTCTGGACCTCGGGGAGGATGTGCGTGGAGAGGATGACCGTCTTTTCCTTGCCGATATCCCGGATCAGGTCGCGGACCTCCACGATCTGGTTCGGATCGAGACCGGAGGTGGGTTCGTCCATGATCAGGATCTTCGGGTCGTGAATCATACTCTGAGCCAACCCGACCCGCTGGCGGTAGCCTTTCGAGAGAAAGCCGATCTGCCGTCTCAGAACATCCCGAAGTCCGCAAGCTTCAACGAGTTCGCGAATTCGTCGTTTCTTTCTCTCCTTTGGAACCCCGCGGATGGAAGCCACGTACCGCAGGTATTCCAGCACTTCCATATCCACGTAGAGCGGAGCCGATTCCGGGAGGTAGCCGATCTGCTGGCGGACCTTGAAAGGATCCTTCAGCACGTCGATTCCGCCGATGGTGACCCGACCCCGGTCAGGAACCAGGTAGGTCGTGATCAATCGCATCGTGGTGGTCTTCCCGGCACCGTTGGGGCCGAGAAAGCCAACGACTTCCCCCGCCTCGATCCGGAAGGAGACATCGTTTACCGCCCTGTTCTGGCCAAAGCTCTTGTGGAGATTTTCGACCTCGATCATTCAGGGTACTCCACGCTCGGAAGCTAGTGTCGTTTCTTTCCGACGTTAATAAAAGACAAGGATTTTAGCCTTCGCAACTCTTCGTGCAAAGCTCTTTTATCGGCATTACGGAAATCAATCTCCATCGGCTTCGGAAGAGATATCCGATTCCTCGCTCCGGCTCTCGGTCTCTGCAAGTGGAATGATATACGGGCGACCGGTCACACTGTTGATATCAATATAAACATCTGTCCCGTAACACTCCTTGATCAGCTGGTATCGGATCACCTTCGACGGCGGCCCGGTCTCCCTTATCCTCCCGGCGGCCAGGAGGCTGAGCCGATCGAAATAGGTGGATGCCATGGTGAGGTCGTGAAGCACCGAGATCACCGTGATCCCCTTCTCCTTCCTCAGGCGGAGGAGGAGGTGGTGAATGCGCACCTGGTGCCTGATGTCGAGGAACGAGGTGGGTTCGTCGAGAAGAAGGATGGAAGGCTCCTGGGCGAGGGTTCGGGCAATGACGACCCTCTGGCGCTCCCCTCCCGACAGATCGCCCATCGGCCTGTGCCTGAACCGGGTCGTTTCCGTGATATCGAGAGCCCACCTGGCCACTTCCCTGTCCCGGGAGCTTTCGAATCCCAGCCGCCCGGAGTGGGAATAGCGTCCCATCAGAACCACTTCCTCCACGGTGAAGGGGAAGGTCATGGGCGATTCCTGGGGCACGTAGGCGATCAGGCGGCCGCGCTCCCTCGCACCGAACGCCCCGAGAGGCCTTCCGAGCACCGAGACATCGCCTCTGTCCGGCTTCAGGATCCCGGCCATGATCTTGAGCAGAGTCGTCTTTCCCGAGCCGTTCGGGCCGATGATCCCGAAGATCTCCCCCCTGGAAACGGACAGGGTCACCTTGTCGAGAACGTCGGGGCCCGAATCGAAGGCCCGGGACAGCGCTCGCACGGACAAAGCCTCGACGGTCGATCTTCCAGCGGCATCATTCATGATAGAGAGTCCTCGTCCGGTGCTTCCTCAGGAGAAAGAGGAAGAAAGGCCCCCCGCAGAAGGCCGTGATCACCCCCACCGGGATCTGGCAGTCCGGCACGATCATCCTCGAAAGGTAGTCCGCCACCACGAGAAAGGACGCGCCGCCGAGAAAGGCTGCCGGGAAGAGCAGCCGATGGTCCGGCCCGAGAACGAGGCGGAGAAGATGAGGCACGATGAGGCCCACGAATCCGATCATGCCGCAATAGGAGACGGCAGCCCCCACCACGATCGACGTGCCGAGAAAGGCCTGGAAGCGGACCTTCTCCACCGGAATCCCCAGGGTGCCGGCCACTTCGCTCCCGAGAGTGAAGGCGTTGAGCGCGCGGGTCAGGCGCATGAGATAGAGGTTACCGGCCATGGCGATCGCACAGACCCAGAGCAGAAGGGGAAGATTGACGATCTCACGCTCCAGGTTCCCGAGCAGCCAGAAAATGATCTCGCGGCCCTGATCCCTGCCGGAGATGGAGAAAAGCAGCAGGATCAGGGCCCCGGTGAAGGAGTTGAAGATCACGCCGACGAGGATCAGCGTCACCGGCTCCATCCTCCCGTGCAGCCGGGCGATCCTGTAGACGAGGAAGGCGGTGATCAGAGCCATGGTGAAGGCGACGGCCACGCCTCCGGGCAGCACGATTCCGGCCGCCGTCACCGTCGTGACGCCGGCGATCTGCGCCAGCACGCCGCCAACGGCCGCCCCGCCCGAGATGCCGAGGATGTGCGGGTAGGCGAGGGGATTGCGGAGCAGGGCCTGGAGCACGACGCCGCAGGCGCCGAGGCTTCCCCCGATGCAGGCAGCGGCCAGGATCCTGGGCAGCCGGATGTCGAGCAGGATCGTCCGGTCGTTCCTCCCGCCGCCCGATCGGAAGAGGACTTCAGGGACATCGATCCAGGGCAGAGTGAAGCAGAAGGAGAAGAGAGCCACCCCGACGAGCAGGATCAGGAAGCAGAGAAGCGTGACGGTCCAGCGCTTCTGGGTCAGGATTCTCGGATCGGCCAAGGCCCAGGCTCCTTCAAGTCGGTCCACCGTGCCGTATCAGCCACGTCCGGAAAGGCATCCGCCTTTCAGTCGGTCATTCGTTCTCGTACAGATCAGGAGCCAGGACCTGCCCCAGAATCCGCATCGCCTTCACCATTCGCGGTCCCGGCCGGTAGAGGGAGTCATGGCGGAGGCCGACCACCCTTCCCGTTCGGACCGCTTTCATCGTCGGAAACGATTCCCAGAAGCTCACGGCCGAAGAGTCATCCTTGGCGCCGGAGCGGTCCATCGACGAATCGATGATCACGTCGGGATCGGCCTTCAAGACGAACTCGAGGGTCACGGACGGCCAGCGGCCAAGCCCCGCTGCCGCGTTTTCCGCACCCGCGGCATCGAGGAGCTCCTGCTGGAACGTCTCCTCCCCCACGGCGATCAGAGGATTTCGCCCCATCAGCCAGAGGACCTTCTGCGGCCGGGCGCCGGAAAGCCGGCTTCTCTCCCTCTCGAGGCCGTCTGCAAGCTCTGCGGCAAGGGATTCGCCCTCCCGGTCCAGGCGGATCGTCGACCCGATCGTCCGCACGGCTTGCAGCGTTTCGGCGATCGTGTTGTTCCAGACCACCAGAACGGGAAGACCGAGCTCGACAAGGCTGTCGTAGCTGGCCCGCAGCAGGTGCCCCGTGGGAGCCAGGATCACCAGGTCGGGCTCCAGGACCAGGAGCGTCTCGAGATCGGGTAGAACGAAATCTCCCACCCGCGGCAGCCTGGCTGCTTCCGGGGGGTAGTCGCACCACTTCGTCACACCCTTCACACGATCCCCTGCCCCGATGGCAAAGAGGATCTCCGTCACGCTTGGCGTGAGCGACACGATGCGACGGTAATCGCCCGAAGGGATGTCAGGCGGCTCGAAGGCATTCTGCTCCGTGCAGGCCGCCTGTACCAGGAAGAGGAGAAGGAACAGGCCGTGAACAGGTGACCTGACTTTGCGTCCTGCCTGGTTCATGACACTTTTCCTGATCCGCCTTGCCGGCGAGATCCCTCTAGAGGACGATCTGGTTCTCGGGCGACCGGGACTCACCCATGCTGGTGATCCTGATGGCGGCCCTTGCCTTCAGGGGACAGACATTCTCGCAGATTCCGCAGCCGGTGCAGCGCTCCAGCTCCACCCGGGGCAGCAGCACCTCTTTCATCGAACCGTCCGCCTGCACCACATCCCTCTTCTCGAACCAGATCGCCTTGTCGGGCTCGACGGGACAGTGCTCCTCGCAGACGAGGCACGGCTTTCCCTGAGCCCAGGGAAGGCAGAGGTTCCTGTCCACGAAGGCCGTTCCGATCTTCACCTTGTTGGCTTTCTTGTCGCTCATGGTGAAGGCGCGGATGGCGCCGGTGGGACATACCTGATGGCAGAGGGTGCACGAATCGGTGCAGTAGCCGCGCCTCGGGATCAGAACGGGTGTCCAGATCCCCTCGATCCCGCCCTGGAACGAGGCGGGATGGATGGCGTTCTGGGGACAGACCTTCATGCATTCTCCGCACTTGATGCAGCGCCTGAGGAACTCCTTCTCCTCGCACGAGCCTGGCGGCCGGATCAGGTGCGGATCCGGCTGGCCGGGAGATCCGAGGGAAACGCGGGCCAGGGGAAAAAGCAGCGCTCCCGAGATGCAGGAGGCGATCAGGCCGCGGCGCGAGAGGTCGACCGAGGGATCCCGCACTTCCTCCTGGATCCGGAAACCGAACCCGAGCGATCCCCTGGGGCAGTCCGCCGCGCAGTTGAAGCAGAGATGACACTCGGCCGACTGCCAGGGGACGCCGCTTTCCGGTGCGCAGGCTCCCTGGCACGCTTTCCGGCAGAGCCCGCAGCTCTTGCACGATGCCGTCTCCTTCCTGATGCTGAGGAGGGAGAAGCGGGAGAGCAGGCCGAGCAGGGCACCCAGGGGACAGAGCACGCGGCAGAAGAAACGCGGCTCGTACCGGTTGATCACGATGAGAAAGATGAAGAGTCCCCCGATCAGCCAGGCGCCGAGGAAAAGCGGAATCCGGGCCGCGGGAAACCAGAAGCTGACCACGT
>CAYZWU010000096.1:0-9005 GCA_964482235.1 uncultured Phycisphaerales bacterium | reverse complement strand
TTTTCTCCATTGACACGGTTGGCCTTCTCATGGAAGGAGGTCCCCCGACGTCCCAACGCTCTGATGGGACGCACAACTCCGACCGGAAGGCGCCCAACGAGAGCTCTCTACGAGTAAGCCGCATCAAGAGATAAGGCTTAGGGAGACTGTGGCCTTCTCTTTGCCGTTCACGATTATGATCACGGTGTGCTCGCCGGGATGGTGTTTCCGTGTCGACATGTCGACGAAGGAGTGGCTGCGGGCGATCCTGTGGTCGCCCGGGGTGCAGCTCTTCTCGGAGATCTTGAAGACCTTTCTGCCTGTTTTGCCCTTCGTCTTCTGGAAGATCACCGCATACTCCAGGCGGACCAGGCACGGCTTCTTCGTCTTGACCTCGAGCACGAACGAGAACGGCGCCTTCTCGCCGATGGCTATCTTCTTTTTTTCGAACCGCAGGCTCTTCACGGCGACCTGCTTCGGATCGCCGAAACCGAAGAGCACCATGGCGCGGCTGTCGCCCGCCTTGAGCATGGTGCGGCAGGCATGCTTTACGAGGCGGTCGGTTCTTTCCGAGCGGCCGAGCCACTTCCGGCAGATGTCGAGCACGAGATCGGGGTGGTCCTTCGAGATGTCGTTGAGGTTGTTGGCCACGCTCCTGCGGACGAATTCCGATTCGTCGTCCTTGAGCTTCTCCAGGATCGGCAGGATCGGGTTTGGGTCGGACTTGAACTCCGGCAAGGCGGCGGCCCAGGGGAGCCGGGGCCGGCATCCCTCGCTGGCCAGGCGCCGCTTCTTCTCGTCCCTGTCGCCGGCGAGCTTTTTCAAAAAAGCCATGGCCCGCTTCGGATCCTTCCTGATGAAGGGCCGGACCGCGAACTCGGAGCTCGAAAAGGTGGTGAACAGCGCCAAGGCGTCGAGCGACTTCTCCCAGCTATCGAGACCGTAATTCTCGACGAAATCCGGCAGGCAGAGCGCCTCGCAGCCCTTGATGCGGGGCGCCGCCTTCCTGAGGATCGCCAGCGCCTTCGTGTACGGTTTCGGCAGGACCTGGTTGAGGCACGCCGTGATGTGCCGCATCCGGGCCATGAACTCCTTCTCCTCGAACTCGTCGTCGAGCACGAGGGAAAGGAACCGTTTCCCGTTCAGAGCCGGATGAACCTTCTTCATTTCATCGGCCATGGCCTTGACCGTCGTTGGGGTGAAGAACATGTCCTTCAGCTTTTCAGCCATGCCTTGCCTCCTGATCTGCTGCTGCTATCCTCGCCGTACATAACAAAGCCTTTGCCTCTCGTCCACTTGCAGAGAAATTCGGGAAGGAGAAAAAAGATCAGCTTTCCCGCAGCCGGCTTCCCGCCTCGATCCTGAGCGGTTCATCCCTGCTCATGAAGAAGTAGACGATGAGCAGCCCGGCAGCCACGATCTGGAGAGCCGCGCCGGCCAGGATGGCGGGACCGAGGGAAAAGGCGCTGGCCAGCGCCGCACCGACCCAGGGCGAGACCGTGGCTCGCACGCCCGTGAGCACGGTGTGGATCCCCACGAAAGCCGGGACCTGGTCCTTATCCTTGGCGAAGTAGATCGGTCCGAGCTCCCAGATCAGCATCCCCCCCGCCATGCTGAATCCACGGATCGCCTTGCCCACGTACAGGAAGGTGATGTTCGACAGGAGATAACCCGTGTACATCATGCCAAGGTCGACGGCAAAGAAGAGGGTCAGCAGACCGCGCAGGAAGATCGGGTTGTACCGCTTGACCAGACGGCCCATGAACGGCGCGGCGAGAATGATGGCAAGCTGCCAGATGACCGACTGGAGCAGCATGGCCTCGAAGTAGGACGCCTCGATCCCGTACTCCTTGCCGGTGATGAGGACCACCATCAGCGGCAAAGTCATCAGATTCCCGAAACCGAAGAGGAAGTAGGCCGTCTCGAAGATCAGGAAGCCGCGGTTGCCGAGAAGCAGGCGGACCCACTCCCTCATGCTGCCCCTCGCTCCCTCTTCATTCCGCAAGTCCCCCTGCCGGTACCTGGCTCCCTCGCGGATCCGGGAGAAGAGAAAAACACCGACAAGGGAGACGAGCCCGACGCAGGGCACGCCGAAGCGGAGGAAGATCCCTTCAGGCAGCAGATCGCGGGGGAAAATCGAGCCGAGCCACTGGCCGATCCCTTCCGGCTGCTGCTGGTTCCAGTCGATGGCCATGGCGAGCACACCCCCCACCAGCAGCACGGTGAGCATCTGGGCCTGGCGAACCCGGCTCGCCACCAGGGGACGGAGCTCCACGGGATAGTTGTGGCGGTAGAGGGTGAGGCGCGCCGGGATCGTCACGTGTTCCAGGGCTGCGGCGATCACCGCTCCGGCGCAGAAAAAAGCCAGCCGGGAGCCTTCCGGCGCCAGGGGGATCAGGGCGAGGGAGATCAGGACGATCCTTCCAGCGGCCTGGGGCCAGGTGACAAAGGGCACCCGCCTGCGGTGGACCACGTTGAAGGCCACCAGGAACGCGGCCATCATCCCGATTCCCATACCGCTCCGGATCAGGGCGATCTCGAACGTTCCGGCATGGTACGCCTTGGCGGCAATCACCTCGAGGAGCTGCAGGCAGGCGAGGACCGCCCCGCTGAAATACATGGCTCGAAGATCGAAGCGATAGGTATGCAGGCCGCGGGGGAAGTCGGACAACAGATGGCTCAGGGATTTCATGCCTTCTTTCTACCACGATACCGAGCCCGCGCTACCACGATACCGAGCCCGCGCTACCACGATACCGAGCCCGCGCAATCTCCGCCATATTCGTATAGCGCTGCACATTTACATCGTATGCAGGCTCGATACGAATATGGCGGAGATTGCGCGGGCTCGGTGTCTCCCTACGGAAATTATCTGATTAATCCTTGTCTGCTTTCGCTTTTCACTTAAAATATTAAGGCTTTTTTAGGCAAATTACTTACAAATAAAAGAAGAGCAAAAGTGGACGGAACAGATAAGAAAATCCTGGAAATCCTGCAGAAGTCGGCGCGAACAACCAACGTCCAGCTGGCGGAAGCCGTGAACCTGAGCCCCCCCGCCGTGATCGAGCGGGTGAGGAAGCTCAAGGAAAAGGGCGTGATCCGCGAATACGTCACCCTCCTGGACGAGGCGAGCGTCGGCAAGGGAACCCAGGTCTTCGTTGCCGTGAGCCTCGAGCTTCACGAGCCCAAGACGATCGAGAGGTTCACGCGCAAGGTCGGGGACTGCTCCGCGATCCTCGAGTGCTACCACATTGCAGGGGAGTACGACTACCTCCTCAAGGTGCTGGCCAGCGACATCGCGGAATACGAGAACCTCCTGCTCCATACCTTGACCCGGCTGCCCGGCGTGAGGCAGGTGCGAACCCTCTTCGTGCTGTCGATGATCAAGAGGGAAACGGAGATCTCGCTCGACAACCTCCCCCTCCAGACAAACCAGGTCAACAACGGTTCGGCCAGGGAAAGCCGACAGGCGAACCGCAACAGCATCTCGAAGAAAAGGAACAAGAAAAAGGGAAAGGAAAAGTCATGAGCGACCTCTCGATGTACAGCCCGGGCGTGCGGCGCCGAGTTGCCATGGGCAACAAGGTGGCAGCTGAATACAAGCGCCGCTTCAAGAAGGCAAAAAAGCTGAAGTTCGATACCGTCGCGGTGCACGGCCTCTACACGATGCAGGAGGCGCTCGAGAAGAACCAGGGTGCCATCATCGAGCCGGTCTACCTGTCGTCGTCGCAAGGCTACAGGGACGCTGACGAGATGGAAGCCGGCCTGGCCTACCTGATCCCAAACTGGTGTTACACCCGCATCGCAAACCCGACCACCTTCTACCTCGAGTGGACCATGGCGCTCCTGGAGGGTTACGGCTGCAAGGTGCCGACCTCGTGCGTCTGCACCGCCTCGGGGATGTCCGCCATCATGAGCGCCGTCGACCCCTTCCTGGTGAAGCAGAAGAAGCGCGGCGAGGAGAAGATCAACTTCGTCTCGACCTGCCAGGTCTACGGCGGAACCTACCAGCAGTTCCAGATCCGGAAGATGGTCGAACGCGGAATCGAGGTGAGATGGATCACAAAGCCCCACGACATCGATCAGTGGGCCCGTAACATAGACAAGAACACCCGGCTCCTCTACGGCGAGCTGCCGAGCAATCCCGGCCAGGCGTTCTTCGACATCGCGGCGGTGGCGGATCTGGCCCACTCGCACGGAATACCGCTGATCTGCGACGCCACGGTGGCGACCCCTGCCCTGATGAGGCCTCTCGAGCACGGGGCCGACATCGTGGTCCAGTCGGCCACCAAGTCGCTGACCGCGAGCGGGCACGGGATCTCGGGCGCCCTGATCAGCCGGCAGAACATCACCACGAAGATCAAGAACGACAGTCCCCTCTTCAAGGAGGATTTCGCCACCTACGTCAAGTTCCTGCCTTACAGGGACAACGGACCGGCCCTGGCGCCCATGAACGCGATCTTCACCATGGGAGAGATCAAGACCCTGCGGTCGAAGATGGACCTGTTCAGCAGGAACACCATGACAGTGGCGCGTTTCCTGGAGACGCATCCCGCTGTGTCCAAGGTGGAGTATCTCGGGCTCGAGTCGCATCCTCTCCACGAACTGGCGAGCCGCTACATGAAGCTCGTGGACTCCGACGACGGGACGGGAAAGGAGATCAACCGCTACGGCCACCTGATGTCGTTCCACGTCGACGGATCGCCGAAGGAGACGCGGCAGGTCTTCGATCACTTCGAGCGGATCTGGCGGGCCACCGACCTCGGACGGATCAAGTCGGTCGCCACGATCCCGGCGATCTCCACCCACCAGCAGCAGGGCGAGAATGCGCGCCGGATGGCCGGAATCCCGCCGCAGTTGATCCGTCTCTGCGTGGGCGGCGAGCACCCGGACGACGTGATCGCCGACCTCGACCAGGCCTTGAACAGCATCTCGAAGAAAAGCATGCACCGGGTGAAGAAGAAAACCACAGGAAAGAAATCGCGTAGGAAATAGATCGAAACCCGAACGGAGGAAGAGCAGTGGCGCACAAACTGGCATTCATCGGCTTTGGCGTGGTCGGACAGGGTCTTGCAGAGATCATCATCGACAAGGAAAAGGAACTCGAGGCGGTCCACGGTTTTCGCTGCACCACCGTGGCGATCTGCGACATGATCAACGGTTCGGTCTACAATCCCGACGGCATCGACCTGAACGCGGCCCTGGCAGCTGTCAAGGATGGAAAGAAGCTCGACGAGGCGCTCCCGGGAGAGAAGGGCTGGGATGCCCTGAAGACGATCCGCGAATCGAACGCCGACATCATCCTCGAAGCCACCTACACGGATATCAAGACCGGCGAGCCGGCGACGTCGCACTTCCGGGCCGCCCTCGAAAGCGGAAAGCACCTGGCCACCACCAACAAGGGCCCTGTCGCCCTCGCCTTCCGCGAGCTCGACGATCTGGCGCGTTCCAAGGGTGTGCAGTTCCGCTACGAGGGAACGGTCATGTCCGGCACGCCGGTGCTCAACCTCTGCCATGAAGCCCTGGCCGGCTGCGAGATCAGGTCGATCCAGGGGATCCTCAACGGGACGACGAACTACATCCTCTCCGAGATGGAAGGCGGTCTCTCCTATGAAACGGCGCTGAAGCAGGCCCAGGAGCTGGGCTACGCCGAAGCGGTGCCTGACGCCGATGTCCTGGGATGGGACGCCATGGCCAAGGTGATCATCCTGGCCAACACCGTGATGGGCGCGGCCCTGACCACAGGCGACATCGACTGCACCGGCATCACGGAGATCACTCTCGACGACGTGAAATCGGCCAAGGACGAAGGCTACCGATGGAAGCTGATCGGCTCCCTGACCAGCGAGGGCGGGAAGGTAACGGGCCGCGTCGCTCCGCAGAAGCTCCCCCTGTCCGACCCGCTCGCCTCGGTGATGGGCCCCACCAACGCCTTGACCTTTGACACCGATCTTCTCGGACCGGTGACGATCCAAGGTTCCGGAGCGGGACGAATCGAGACCGGCTTTTCCCTGCTCACGGACATCCTGGCGATTCACAGGCTGGGAGGCTAGGGCTGCAATTGCCGCACCTGTGTCGTCGCGGGTGCGGCACCGACAATCGCCTCGATCAGGCGGTGCAGGTCGGCTGCCTTGAACGGCTTGCTGAGGTAATCGTCCATGCCCGCTTCGAGACAGAGCTGCCGGTCGCCTTTCATGGCGTGCGCCGTCACGGCGATGATCGGGACATGCTCTCCCGTTTTCTTCTCACTCTCCCTGATCAAGGTCGTGGCTTTCAGTCCATCCATCACGGGCATCTGCACATCCATGAGAATGAGGTCGAAAGGCTCCTTCTTGAAGGCGGCCACGGCATCGGAACCGTTGACGGTCACGGTAACCGAATGTCCCTTCTTCTCGAGGATGCGGGTGGCCAGCTTCTGGTTCACCACGTTGTCCTCGGCGATGAGTATCCTCAGCCCCGTCCCGGCCTTGCCGGAAGGAGACACCTCGACCGGTCCGGAACCGGCCCCGACATCATGGCTCATCACCACGAGGAGGGCGTTGAGCAGCTCCTTCTGCTGCACAGGCTTGGACAGAAAAGCCGCGATGCCGATCTTGCGGCAGCGCTCCCCATCGCCCAGCATGCCGCACGATGAGAGCAGCACGAGCCTCGTGTCGGCGAGACGGGGATCTTCCTTGATCCTCTCCGCTAGGGTGAAGCCGTCCATGCCGGGCATCATGCCGTCGAGCAGGACGAGCGGGAACGGACGCCCCTCCTCCCGTGCGCGAAACATCTCCTCGACAGCTGCCTCTCCGCCGTCAACCAGACAGGGAACCATCTTCCAGCTGGACAGCAGCTCGTCGAGGATGAGCCTGTTCGTCGCGTTGTCATCCACGACAAGGACAGGCAGGCCGGCGATCCTGGCCATCTCGATATCGAGCCGATCCTTCTGCAGGATCTTCCCCTTGCCGAAACGAGCCGTGAAGGAGATGGTCGTGCCGGTCCCCTCCTCGCTCTCGATCCAGATGTCTCCCTGCATGTTCTTCACCAGGCGCGACGAGATGGTCAGCCCGAGGCCTGTCCCGCCGAAGCGGCGCGTGGTGGTTGAGTCGGCCTGCGAGAAAGCCTCGAAGATGGTGGCTTGCTTCTGTTCGGGTATACCGATCCCCGTGTCCGTCACGGAGAAGCGCAGGAAATAGCCGTCGTCGCTCTCCGACTCGAGCGCCACGCGGAGAACGATCTCGCCCTCGTCGGTGAACTTGATCGAATTGCCCACCAGGTTGACGATGATCTGCCGTATGCGGCCGGGATCGCCTTTCAATCCGTCCGGCAGATCGGGCGGAATGTGGCAGGCCAGTTCGAGGCCCTTCTCCTGGGCCCGGATGGCAAGCGTCTTCATCGCCAGGTTCAGGCTGTCGTGCAGGCTGAAGTCGATCGATTCCAGTTCGAGCTTCCCCGCCTCGATCTTGGAGAAATCGAGGATGTCGTTCAGGATCTGCAGGAGCGAATCGGCTGAAGCGTGGATCAGCTCGAGATACTCCCTGTGTTCAGCCGAAAGGTGCGTCTCGAGAGCGATGTTGGTCAGGCCGATGATGCCGTTCATCGGTGTGCGAATCTCGTGGCTCATGTTTGCCAGAAACTCGGATTTCGCCCGGGTGGCGGCTTCGGCCTTGATCAGAGCCTCTGCAAGCGATCCTGCCTGGGTGGCCAGCTGCCGGTTCTTCGATTCCAGGAGTTCCTTCGCCTCCTCGAGCTCCACCATCAGCTCGGCAGCATTGGCATTGGCCTCGGCCACCTTGGCGGCCTGCATGCTCAGCCTGCTGTTCTCGATGGACAGCTGGTCGATCTCCGCCTCCAGGGAACCCAGCTGCGCTGCGTACTCCTCGGGCAAAAAATCGGATCGACTCGGGCGCTCCTCCATGGAATTACAGCCTCTTCATCAGATGAACAACGAAATCTTCGAGTCGGAAGCATCACCCAGATAGGTGGCCACACCTCCGTATTCCGCGCTATCGATCAGCTCCTCCTCCTTCATGCCCAGGACATCCATCGACATCCGGCAGGCCACCAGGCGCACGCCCATTTCCACGGCCTGGTCGATGAGCTCGGGGAGGCTCTCCACCTTGTTCTTCTTCATCATCTTCCTGAAGAATGCCGGCCCCAGGCCCATCATGTTCATCCGCGACGTACCCACGCTGTCCGGGCCTGACGGCAGCATGGCCGCCATCAGCTTCCCGGTGATCGGCTTTCCCTTGTAGACCGTCTTCCTCTTGATTGCCGAAAGACCCCAGAAGGTGAAGAACATGGACACCTCCATACCCATGGCCGCCGCTCCCGTGGCAATGATGAAGGCTCCGAACAGTCTGTCCATGTCGCCGCTGAAAACCACGATGGTCGCCCTGTCGGAACAGGAGCGCTGCACCGAGGGGGCGGGCCGGGTCTGGATCTCGGTGAATCTCTTCTGCAGATCATCCCACTTCTCCTCCACCGCCTTGGCAACGAGCTCATCCACCAGCCTGGCCAAAGTCGGAGCCACCCCAGTGGCGGGGCAGGCCTTTTCCATGGATGCGGCCTCGTGCGAGTCGGCCTGGCTCGTCTTCTCCACCACGGCACGCTGGACCTCTTCGCCCTCGAACTCGACCATGGTGTAGCCGAGCTTCCGCACCCAGGCATCCAGGTCGGCCCTGAAAGCGGGATCGTCCGACTCGATCGAGATCCTCTCGCCGGGAGCGAGCCTCTTCATCGCCTTGCTGATCTTGACGATCGGCATGGGGCACTTGAGCCCCCTGCAGTCGAGATGTTCGGAGATCGTACTTTCCATGGTCGGCCCTTGCTGTTTTCCCAAGATGTTTATTATGAACAATTTAATGCAAAAAAACCGTCTCTCGCATATCCCGCTCACGGCAGCATGAACGACAGCAGAATTATCGGCACTTTTACTCCCCGGACTTGATTGAACTCGGCTATATCCTCTACGCGTTTTTCCTTAATAATTTAGGGTGCAAGTTTCTGCCTACGCACAATCACGCCGCTTGAGACAAACGGAG
>CAYZWU010000095.1:4813-9580 GCA_964482235.1 uncultured Phycisphaerales bacterium | reverse complement strand
CTAAAAAACGGGTTCCACCGAATCTGCGGAACGAGTTCTGGAACCGGGTGCCTCGGCTTAGTATCGAGGCTGTGAAGCAAGGAGGAATTCGGATATGAGAGCAGCAAACAGGATCGCATTGGGACTTCTTGTTCTGACCTTGGCCTTCTTCTCGACAGGCTGCGTCACCAACATGTTCCCCGGAGGACCGACGCCGGCCGGCGGCATCGTGACGGTGGTCACCAGCCCGGCCCAGCACCTGACGGTGGCGACGGACAAGGACGCTCAAGCGATGAAGACCGGCGAGTCGCAGAACATGTCATTCCTGGGCCTCTTCGCCTTCGGCGACGGCGGCATCGACGCTGCGATGAAGCAGGGCGGTATCACCAAAGTGCATCATGTCGATCACACCGTCTTTTCTTTCCTCTGGGGTCTCTGGCTGCAGAACACGACGGTCGTTCACGGGGAATGAAGCCTCGGAAAGGGCTGACGGCCTCCGGCCGTGAGTGTCCCTGACTCCCCCGCTCGACTAGCCAGTCAAGAACCGCCGGCATCTGTCGGCGGTTCTGCGTTATCAGCCTTCCAGCGCCTGCCGCACCGTCCCGATGAGTGTCAAGTAGTCGAAAGGCTTCTGAACGTAGCCCGCCATCTTCCCGTCCATGCAGCGGCTCACGGCGTCCTTCTCGTCGTAGCCGCTCCAGAGGACCACCTTCGCGTCCTCCCGTATCCTGAGCATGGCCAGGAACGCTTCATCCCCGTCGATTCGCGGCATGGTCACGTCGAGCAGAACGAGGGAGATCTCGTCCTTGTGGCGTCTGAAGATCTCAATGCCCTCGAAGCCGTCGCTGGCCGTCTTGATCGAGAATCCCGTCGCCTGCAGCATCATGCTGGCCACCTGGCGGACCGATTCCTCGTCATCGACGATCAGGATCGTCCCTTCACCCTTCCATCCATCCTGCAAGGGCGATGCTCCCTTACTAAGCGCCGCCTCCGCCGCCGCGACCTCGCTGCACTTGAACAGGACCTTGACCGATGTCCCTTCCCCCTCCTTGGTGCGAACCTCGATGGCCCCCTTGTGGCTCCGCACGATCCCCAGCACCGAGGCCAGCCCCAGCCCCCGCCCGGTGAACTTGGTTGTGAAGAAGGGATCGAAGATCTTTTCCCGCGTTTCCTCGTCCATCCCGCAGCCCGTGTCCGCCACCTCGAGCCAGACGTAGCGGCCTTGAGGGAGATCCTCGGACATGTACGTTTCCGCCAGGAACGCTCGGTCCACACCCTGGATCCCGGTGCTGACATGGATGACGCCCTCCTTCTCGCCGATCGCCTCGGCGGCGTTCGTGATGAAGTTCATCACGACCTGGCTCATCTGGACCGGATCGGCCTCGATGGCGGGCAGGCCCTCGACGAAATCGAAATGCCGCCTGATCTTCTTGGAGATCGACACTTCGAGGAGGTGCGCCATCTCCTCCACCAGCTGATTCAATGCGACGGGCTGGATCTGCATGTGCCCCTTGCCCGAGTAGGCCAGGAGCTGGTTGGTCAGCTCCGAGGCGCGCACGGCCGCCTTCTTGATCTCTTCCACGCTCCTCCGGGAGGGAGAGGCTTCGGGCTGCTTCATCAACGCCAGGTCCGCGTTGCCGAGAACGCCCACGAGCAGGTTGTTGAAATCGTGGGCGATCCCGCCGGCCAGGACGCCGAGGCTTTCGAGCTTCTGCGCGTGCTGCATCTGGATCTCCAGCTTGCGCCGCTCCTCCTCGGCCTGCTTGATCTCCGTGACATCGGAAAAGACCACCACGCCGGCGACGATCTTCCCCTCGCTGTCGAAGACGGGAGCCGCGTTGGCGAGCAGGCGCCGCTCTTCCCCGTCGGTGCGCCGGATCACGACATCGATGTTGCTCGACGTGACGCCTTCCCGGATCGCCCTGGACAGGGGCAGCTCCTCCCTGCTGTAGGGCGTTCCGTCAGGATGGAAGATGTTCCAGTCTTCCGCACGCATCAGGTGCGGCACGCTCGCTCCGGGCGGCTCCTCGATGCCGTTGATCCTGAGAGCGGCCGAGTTGGCCAGTCGATAGCCCTCATCGGGAACCTCGGCGATGAGAATCCCGGCCGGGGTCTGCTCGGCCGAGGCAAGCAGCAGCGCCTCGGCGCGGGCCAGCCCCTTCTCGGCCGCCTTGCGCTTGCTGATCAACAGGGCCTGCGCCACCCGGTCCGCTATCTCGCCGGCGAAGGTGATCTCATCGTCCGTCCATGTCCGCTTCTCTCCGCAATGCTCGTGGCAGACCACGCCCACGAGCTCGCCGGACAGCATGATCACCGCGTCCAGCATCGAGGTGATGCCGTTGGGTATGAGATATCCTCCCTTGAATTCTCTGGTCCGGGGATCGGTCATGGCGTCGTGGGCGTCGATAGCCCTGCCGCCCTCGAGGGCCTCGAAGTAGCCGGGGTAGTCCCTCGCCGCAAGGGGGTTGTCCTGGACGTGCTCCCTCTTCCCCCTGACGAAAACGTCGTGGGAAACGAGCTGCTCGTGCTTCTCATCGAGAAGCCAGATCCCCGCCCTTTCCACCTCGAGAGCATCCGCCGCCGCCTCGGTGATCACCTTCACGGCGCTCTCGAGCCTGCCCGATGTCACCGCCTCATTGACGATCAGCTTGAAGACGACGTCCTGGAAACGGGCCACCCTGTCGAGGCGGCGGAGGCGGTCCTCCTCGGCCCGTCTCAGCTCGGTCATGTCCTCGCAGACGACGAAGCGGCGGCCTTCCCCGAAGGGAACTGTCCTGAACCTGATGCTGCGAACCTTGCCGTCCTTGCATGTGACGCTGAATGTGCTGGAGCTGGATTCGACGCCCTGCCCGCTTTCCCGGCCCGATTTCCAGGCGGCCACCACCTCCTTCCTGTACTTCTCGATCGGGTAGGCCAGCTTCAGCCACTCCTCCGTCGTGGCCATCTCGTCGGAAGTGTAGCCGATGAGATCGACGAACCGGGAGTTCCTGTATTCGATCCGTCCCTCCGAATCGACAACGGCGACCGGCATCGGTAAGAGGTCGACGATCTCCTTGAAGCTCACCTCTTCCTCAGTGAACCGGGAGCTTTCATCAGGGTGCATGATGAATCCTCTGAATGCATCGGGCATTTTTCTGACTGACCAGCAATCGGGCTGCCCGAAAATGTAACCCATTCGTTTTCCGCTTGCGAGCATCTTTCAGGCGACTCCGGCTGCCCTCAGAGGTTAGAATGGCTGGACAGTGGCATCGCATCCTATTCCCTGATGGAGCGCCTCGATGAATCGTCACTCTTTCCTGGCTTTCGATATCGGAGCCGAAAGCGGCAGGACAATCGTGGGTTCGCTGGAAGATCAACGGCTGAAGATCCGCGAGATCAACCGGTTTCCGAACGGGATGATCGTCCTGCACGGGCACTATCACTGGAACATCTTTCGCCTCTTCGAGGAGATGAAGCGAGGCCTCGAGCTCTGCGCGGCCGAGGATCCGGGAGGGATCGAGGGGATGGCCTTCGACACCTGGGGAGTGGACTTCGCCCTGCTCACCCGGGACGGGACATTTCTCGGCCTGCCCTTCGCCTATCGCGACCCGCGGACGGAGAACGCCATGGACCGGGTCTTCGAGGTGCTGCCCGCCGAGAAGGTCTACGCGCTCACGGGAATCCAGTTCATGCCCTTCAACTCCCTCTTCCAGCTCTTCGCGGCCCGACGGGACCAGCCGGCTCTTCTCGACATGGCGGAAGACATCCTCTTCATGCCGGACATCTTCAATTTCCTCTTCACCGGCGAGAGGAAGACGGAGTTCACCTATGCCACCACGTCCCAGCTCTTCAACCCCGTCACGAGAAAGTGGGAAGACGAACTCTTCGAGGCGATCGGTGTCCCGAAAACCCTCATGCAGCAGATCGTGGAGCCGGGAACAGCGATCGGCGAACTGGATCCCGTCGTCTGCCGCGACACGGGTATCAACGCGATGCCCGTTCTGACCACCGCTTCCCATGACACCGGATCCGCCGTGGCGGCCGTGCCGGCCGAGGGGGACGACTGGGCCTACATCAGCTCCGGCACCTGGTCGCTCATGGGAGTGGAGGTGAAGAAGCCGATCCTCACGGAGGAGGCGCTCAGGTCCAACTTCACGAACGAGGGCGGCGTGGGCGGAACGTTCCGGTTCCTCAAGAACATAACGGGGCTCTGGCTGCTCCAGCAGTGCCGCCGGTCGTGGTCCAGGGAACGATCCTACGACTACGGCGAGCTGATGCGCCTCGCCGGGTCGGCCGAACCGTTCAAGGCCGTGGTCGATCCGGACAGTCCGCAGTTCCTGAATCCCGACGACATGCCCGAGGCCATCCGTCTCTACTGCAGGTCCACGGGTCAGCCCGAACCGGCATCGCCGGCCGAGTTCTCGCGCGCCATCCTCGAGAGCCTCGCCCTGAAGTACAGCTTCACTCTCGAGCAGATCCTGCGGATCAGGGGGAACCCGGTGAACAGGATCCACATCATCGGCGGCGGATCGGAGAACAGCCTGCTCTGCCAGTTCACGGCCAACGCCACCGGCCTCCCGGTCATGGCCGGACCCAAGGAAGCCACGGCGATCGGCAACATCATGGTCCAGGCGCTCGGCCTCGGCCTCGTCCCGTCCCATGCGGCCATGCGCGAGGTGATCAGGCTCTCCTTCGAACCGGTCCTGTACGAACCGAGGGAGAGTGCGATCTGGGATGCGGCAAAGGACCGTTTCCGCGACATCGGGATGTCCTGAGCGACATCGGGATGCCCTGAGCGACATCGGGATG
>CAYZWU010000095.1:0-4713 GCA_964482235.1 uncultured Phycisphaerales bacterium | reverse complement strand
CCTGAGCGACATCGGGATGCCCTGAGCGACATCGGGATGTCCTGAGCGACGACCCGACGAAGGAGAATCGATGGTGAATGTAGAATGGAGCGACAGCCGGGTGGAGCAGGCCTACAGCCAGGCTCGCGAGCAGTACGCCGCGATCGGCGTGGACACGGACGAGGCTCTGGACCTGCTCGGAAGGATTCCGCTCTCCCTGCACTGCTGGCAGGGCGACGACGTGGGCGGCTTCGAGAAACCCGGCGCCGGATTGACAGGCGGGGGCATCCAGGTCACCGGCAGCTTTCCCGGCAAGGCCGGGAATGTCGACGAGCTTCGAGCGGACATCGAACAGGCGTTCAGCCTGATCCCGGGCCCCCACAGGCTGAACCTCCACGCGATCTACGGCGAGTTCGGCTCGAAAGGGGCCGAGCGGAACAGGATCGGCCCCGAGCATTTCAAGGGGTGGATCGACTGGGCCGGAAGCCGGTCGACAGGGCTCGACTTCAACGCCACCTGCTTCTCCCATCCCCTGGCGGACTCGGGATTCACCTTGAGCAGCCGGGACAAGGGGATCCGCGACTTCTGGATCGAACACGTCAAGGGGTGCCGCAAGATCAGCGCCGTCATGGGAAGGGCGCAGGGAAGCCCCTGCATCCACAACCTCTGGATCCCCGACGGGTCGAAGGACATCCCCGCGGACCGGTGGACCCACAGGGAACTGCTGAAACAATCCCTCGACGCCATCTACAGCGACGAACTCGATCCCGCTGTCATGATCGACTCGATGGAGAGCAAGCTGTTCGGTCTCGGCAGCGAGTCCTTCGTCGTGGGCTCCCACGAGTTCTACCTCGGATACGCCCTGGCCAAGGGGAAGATGCTCTGCCTCGACCTGGGGCACTTCCACCCCACCGAGTCGGTGGCGGACAAGATCTCCGCGATTCTCCAGTTCTTCCCTACCCTGCTCCTCCACGTGAGCCGCGGTGTAAGGTGGGACTCGGACCACGTGGTCACGCTCAACGACGACGTGAGAGCGCTGGCCGAGGAGATCGTCAGGAGCCGGGTCCTGAACCGCGTTCACCTGGCTCTCGATTTCTTCGATGCGAGCATCAACAGGATCGGAGCCTGGGTGATCGGTGCGCGCGCCACCCGGAAGGCGCTCCTCGCAGCGCTGCTCGAGCCGATCGAGGCGATCCGCGATTTCGAGAAGAACGGCGACCTCTTCTCCCGCCTCGCCCTGATGGACGAGTCGCGGACCCTGCCGGTGGGAGCGGTCTTCGATCACCTCTGCCTGAAGGCGGGAGTGCCGCCCGGATCGGCGTGGCTCCCCATCGTCCGCAGGTACGAGGAAGACGTCCTCTCCAAGCGCTTGTGATCCCCCTTCGTCCCGACCGGCCTACGCCGGGTCAAGAGAGGCCTGTCTTGATGTGGGGAAGAACCTTCTTGAATTCGGGCGTATCGGCCCGGCGCATCCACTCGTAGGCCACCATCTCCCATGTCACCAGCTCGACGCCCGCCTGCATCATCCTCTCGAAAGCGGCCTGGTGGTCGAAGGCCGACCGGCAGCTCACCCCGTCCCTGGCCACGAATACGGAATACCCCGCCTCACGGCACTGCAGGGCCGTCTGCAGGATGCAGATGTGCGTCTCGATCCCTGTCATCAGGAGCGTCTTCCGGCCCGACTCCTCCACCGCGCCGCGGAAGCTCTCCTCGCCCCAGCAGGAGAAGACCCTCTTGACGATCGGCCTGTAGTCCTCCCCCAGGTGATCCTTGATCTCGTCCGTCGTGCCCTTCAGTCCCTCGGGATAATGCTCCGTCACGAGGAAGGGAACGGACAGCTCGCGGGCGATGGTGACCAGCTTGTTCGTCACCCTGGCTATTTTTTCCGTGTCCTTCACCTTGGGCATCAGGCCGGACTGCAGATCGATCAGGAGCAGCAGGGTATCGTTGGCATCAAGAAGCATGATAGGCATTCTCCTCGGAAACGCTGCCGGCCGTGACCGGCTTCGGCAAGCTCAATGGTTGGGAAAAAGATCGGACCAGGCGTAATGAACCCTGTTGGAGTTGGCCGCTCCCTGGAAGGTCTCGTTGAACGCCACGTAGAGGTCCATCAGGTTTGGGCGGAAGCAGACCATCTGGTGGGTCCAGATGTTGGAGATGTCCTCCTCGATCTCCCACAGCTCCTGGGTGTCCACCCGGTAGTCTCCCGACAGGCGTGAAACCTGGTTGTTGTACCTGTTGCAGTAGGACGGCGTGTAGAGGAGCCGGTGGTGATTGGTGACGGCGAGAAGCCAGGAGGAGTTCAGATAGGGCGTGTGATCCATGTTGTTCGACGTGTCGCGAAGCGCGTCGCCGTAGTAGTTGATCTCCAGCACGGCGCCGGAGTCGGCCGACGGATTTCCGGGAACGGGATAGGGCGAAAGGAGGCTGATCTCGAAGGAGGCCAGCGTGTAACCGGCCAGGATCGCCGCATGGACGTCGAAGTGGTTCTCGAAGCCGTTGCCGTCGTAGTCGCGCTTCTCGATCCCCGTCCTCATGGAGAAGCCGATCCCCGTGTAGCGCTTCGGATAGATGAATCCATAGTCCTGGTGGTTGCCGTAGTTGATCGCCGCGGCCACGCCGTCCTCGTTCATGACGGTGAGAACGGAGATCAGGCCGGGCCAGCTCAGGGAGACGAAGGGCCTCTCGTCCGGGAGGGAGGAGTGGAAGGCCAGAACGATCGACCTCGTGAAAAGATATCCCGTCGGATCGTCCCCCCAGTCGAGGTTCCGGACGAAGGCGGATCCGCCGGCCAGCTCGGGCGCCAGGGCGGTGGCCCACCCCCACCCGAAGGTGACGGAGCAGTCGAGCTGCCCCAGGTCGGCGATCAGGTTCATCACCAGGAGATCGTCCTTGATCAGGTCGCGCCCCAGGACATCGATGTGGATATCCGTGCCGGACTCGACGACCCCGTCGTACATCCCTTCGAGCTCCTCGTCGAAGGTGGTCGGCACAACGAAGGCGAACTGCACCAGCGGCAGGATCTGCGTGGCATAGATGTAGGGATCCATGCTGACTGCGAGTCCGTACCCCTCGATGAGCTCCATGATCTCCCTGCCGAGAAGCCGGCCGTGGGCATATCCCATCTCGTAATGGGTTCCCCAGAGGTTCACGATCCTCTGGTTCTCCTTGAACTCGATGGAGCCCTTGATTTTCACAGGAGACTGGTCGACGAGCGGCGGCTTTTCGAGAGTACCGCTCTGACCGAGGACGAGGGCGACGAGAAGAACGAGGCTGTTCATCGCTTTCTCCCTTCTGGCGATATCGGCGAGGGCGTCGCACGTCAATCAGGCGAAGGGCAGTATACCACTCATCCCGGCTCGATTCTATCGCCTGATGCGGATCGAGCAGCGGATCCCGTGCTCCGTGAAGCAGAGGGAAAAGGTGACTTCATCGAGATCGTCGAGGATGCGGGAGACGGGATTTTCCGGCATCGGCGACGGCTCCTGCCTCGGCCGGGTGGGACTGCCGTGGACGGTGCAGCAGAGCTCGCTCTCCTCTCCCACGCCATAGGTTCCCGAATCGGGGCAGCCGTACTCCCTTTCCAGCGTGGCCGGCATCTTGTCCAGGCCGGGCGAGAGGAAGGGCTGAAACTCGTGAAGACTTCGGAGGCATTGCCGCCGCGCCGCTTCCTCGTAGCTGATCTGCATGTCGGATTTCAGCCTGTTCCATCGTCCGGGAAAGAGCGAAAGCCTCATGTTGAACGGATCGCCGCCGCTCCCGGAACCGCTGCCTTCCACGAGGCTCCGCAGGACTTCTGGCCGTGTGGCGACGAGAAGGAAATCGTCGTGGATCGTGTAGAAGAGCCTGAACTTGAAGGCGAAAAGCTCCAGGCTCATGGCGTGGATCGGTCCACGCTCGTCGGGGCCTCCCAGGTCATAGGCGTCGTACTTCAGGGCGAACCTGGCTCCCCCCCGCTTCGCCGACTGGACGAGTAGCCCCTCCCTGAGCTCGTCGATGAAGAGATCGGCCTTCTGCCGGTCCTCGATCGGCACGGCAAGATAGACCGGCAAGGCGGCCCCGGCGAGAAGAGGCGCCAGCATCAGCTCGTCGCCGAGCCCCCACCGCACGGATTCGCCGGCGAATCCCGACAGATCGAAACCGAAAAGCAGGGTGCCGTCGAGCAGGCCGAACGTGACCGACCGGCCGAAACCGTCGAGCTTCCCTTCCTCGGAAACGAGCTTCAACCGAAGGAGCTGGTCCTCGATGGCTTTCAGCATGGCGCGGTCGACCTTGCTGGAAAGCGCAAGAACGGTGGAGTCAGGCTCTGGCCCGTAGGAGCCGCCGCAGGGCGGTCCACCCGACAGGGCGGACAGGTTCCGGTAGACCGAGCTCTCGGCCAGGGGCAGGACGGCGAGATCGATGTGCCACGACTTCCCGTCCCTCGTGATCGAGACGCCGGCAGGATCGAAGTATCGCTGCCAGAAATTCCTGTAGGCGCGGGCGAACCGCCTGTAGGCCCAGGCCTCGGCCTGATCGACCTCCTCGAGCGAGAGCTCCAGGTTCGGCGTCAGATCGCCGAGACGATTGTGCACATCGCACTGGGCAGTGAAGCCCTCCGAGATCTCGTATGCACCGCCGTGGGGGCATTGGCAGACCTTCTCCTCTAGGTATCCGTTATCCCTGAGCTCGCCGAGCCCCTCGGGCGCACGCCCCTGCTCGTGGAAGAAAAGCAGCGCCCCGTTCACCATGGTG
>CAYZWU010000094.1:0-10562 GCA_964482235.1 uncultured Phycisphaerales bacterium | reverse complement strand
CCATGAAACGGCATCGATTCGGAATCGCCCTCCCCCTGATCCTGGCGGGGATCCTTGTTCTGGCGACTCTAGCCATGAGTACGGGCAATGCTCAGAGCGCACGATCCACGGTTGGAGAGGGCTCGAAGTCCGAGGGCTCCGGAATTGATATTTCCTCGGAAAAGCCCGAGGCGGCGGAAGCGGCCGCGCGCCATCATTACGAGAGAAGGAAGCACCCGGCCGGGACTGACCGAACGCGGTTCGTCACGACGCGCCAGAGCAGCGTGTCCCTCCCGCTTCCCGAGGATGAGAATGCTTTCAGCTTCATCGTGTTCGGCGATCGCACCGGCGGTCCGCCCGAGGGGATCGCCGTGCTCGAGCAGGCGGTCCATGACACCAATCTGATCGAGCCCGACCTGGTCATGACCGTTGGCGATCTGGTCCAGGGCTACAACAGGACGGGTGAATGGCTCGTGCAGATGCGCGAGTACAAGGGCGTGATGAGCAACCTGCTCTGCCCCTGGTTTCCCGTGCCCGGCAACCACGATGTCTACTGGCGCGGCGCGGGCCGGCCGGAGGGCGAGCACGAGTCGAACTACGAGAAGCACTTCGGCCCGCTCTGGTACGCCTTCGAGCACAAGGGCTGCTGGTTCATCGCGCTCTACAGCGACGAGGGCAATCCCGAGACGGGAGAGAAGAACTTCGGCAAGCCCGAGTGTCAGCGCATGAGCCCCGAGCAGTACGAGTGGCTGAAGGAGACGCTGATGAAGGCGCGCGATGCCCGGCATATCTTCCTCTTTCTCCATCATCCGCGCTGGCTGGGCGGCAGGTACGGCAAGGACTGGGAGCGGGTGCACTGGCTGCTGAGCCGGGCGGGCAACGTGAGCATCGTCTTCGCCGGGCACATCCATCGGATGCGCTACGACGGCCCGCGCGACGGGATCGAGTACGTGACCCTGGCCACGGTGGGCGGGGCGCAGTCCTCTTCCGTGCCCCGGGCCGGGTACCTGCACCAGTACCACATCGTGACGGTGCGCGATGAGCAGATCGCCATCGCCTCGATCCCCGTGGGGGAGGCGATGGATGTCCGCGCCATCACGGGCGACGTGAGCGCCGAGGCGGGGGCGCTGTCCGGTGTTCGTCCCCGTTTCGATACGCGGCCTCGGATCGACGAGGGCGGCCGGGCGAGCGAATCCCTTCTCGTGACGGTGGAGAATCCGGTGAAGCGGGCTGTTTCGCTGACAGCGAGCGTCGAGAGCGGCGATTCCCGGTGGCTCCCCGCACCAGGCGCGATCACCGGGGCCGTTCAAGCGGGGGAGGCGCGGACGTTCCGGTTCGATCTGAGGCGCGCCGGAAAGGCCTTCGATATCGACGAGGGATTCCGCCTTCCGGAGATGGTGCTGCGCATGGAGTACCAGGGCGAGAACCTCAGCGTCCCGATTCCAGAGTCGCGGACGGAGATTCCGCTCCGGCTCGATCTGCCGGCGCCGGCGAGGCCGGCCGTCGAGACGGCGCTGCATTGCGACGGGGACGACTGCCTGGCCGTGCCGGACAGCCTGCTCGATCTGCCCGACGGGCCGCTCACCCTCGAGTGCTGGTTCAACGCGGAAAGCTACGGCGAACGGACCGGCCTTCTCTGCAAGACGGAGAGCTCGGAGTATGGACTGTTCGTGAGCAAGGCGCAGGCCGAGTTCCACCTCTTTCTCGACGAGTCATATGTCACCCTGACCAGCGGGGGACCTGTCCTCGAGACAGGGGTGTGGCACCACATCGCGGCGGTCTATGACGGTGAGAAGATCTGTCTCTACATCGATGGGCGCCTGATCTCAGACGTGAAAGCCAAGGGGAAACGCCGCTCCAACGGCTTCCCCCTGCTGGTGGGCGCCGACGTGTCGAACAAGGGGGCGGCAACGTCCCACTTCACCGGAAGAATCGACGAGGTCCGCCTCTCGGCCGAGGCCTGCTACGAGGGAGAGTCGTTCAATCCCAGCCGCCGCCTCGAGGCCGGTCCGAAGACGATGTTGATGCTCCACATGGACGGCATGGCGGGACCGTGGTACCACGACGCATCGTCCTTCTCGGCCCACGCCAGGCTGCGGGGCGATCCCGAGATCGTGGAGGTCAAGGATTGATGGCGGGTGAGATCGCCTTCTACGGCCTTGGCAGAGCCGGAAGTGTGGAATAAAAAAAATACCAGCCAAGGTCATGCTGCCTTGGGGCGTATAACCTGAGATGGGCCGGTCGAACCGACCGGAAACCGAAATAAGCCCAGGGAGCCCGGCATGAGCATGGAGGAAAGAACTGAAGGGCAGCCGCCGCCTGATCAGGCAGGATCGCCGGAGCAGTCAGGGCCCACGAACAAGGAAGCAAAACGGAAGTCCATCGATATCCCTGTCAGAAAGGGGAGTATCCCGCTTCTCTCTGTTCTTTGCGCCGTCCTCGTCTTTCTCGAAGATCTTTTCTTCTACGATCATCCCGTGGGCTGGACGGTCGGGGGCTACGGTCTTCTGGTTCTCGGCGCCATCCTCGTTGCCGGTCGGTCCGTCCCCAGGAACAAGCCCGCCTTCATCCTCGTTGCGGCGCTCGTAGTGCTCTTCCTTTCCTGCTTCGAGGAGCCGAGCCCCTTGACCGCGGTACTCGGGCTTCTCGGCCTGGCCATGCTCGGATTGTCGGTCCGGGACGGCTGGGTCGGGAGCTGCCCGGTCTGGTTCTTTCGCCTGAGGGATTTCCTGCTGCTGGGTTGGTTCCTGATCTTCAAGGATATCTTCACTCCGCGGCGTGCCGGTTCGCAGGGGAAGCCGGGTCGGAACAGGGGGCTGCGCTTCGTCGTCAACTGGTTCGTTCCCCTCTCGGTGGGGATGATCTTCCTGATCCTCTTCGCCGCGGCCAATCCGATCATCTCCCAGTGGTTCCAGGATGTGTTCACCTGGTTCTCTGATGTTCTCAAAGAGCTGCCGGGCGCCGACCGTGTGCTGATCTGGCTGGGTGTGGCAATCTGGGCCTGGGCATTTCTCTGCGCCCGGACGGGGATCATGGGAAAAGCGGGGAAGGATACGCTGCGAAAAAAAGGGATCGCGAAGCTCGATCTGACCCCCGCCTTCTTCGTGCGGAGCCTGGGGCTCTTCAACCTGATCTTCGCCGTGCAGACCGTTCTCGACATCACCTATCTCTTCGGCGGCGCCAGCCTGCCGGAAGGCATGACCTGGGCCGAGTATGCCCATCGCGGCGCCTACCCGCTTCTGGCCACGGCGCTTCTGGCCGCGCTCTTCGTTCTGCTGACGTTTCGCGAGGGACCGTCGGCGAGCGCCCTTCGCTGGGCGCGCCGGCTCGTCTACATCTGGCTGGCCCAGAACCTCTTTCTCGTCTTCACGGCCGGCTGGAGGCTCTGCCTCTACATCGAGGTCTATACGTTGACCCGCCTTCGCATCGCGGCCCTGATCTGGATGCTCCTCGTGGCGTGCGGGCTCGTCTACATCGTGGTCCGGATCGTGCTGGGCCGCACGAACCTCTGGCTGATCAACATCAATGCCCTCACGGCTCTCGTTGCTCTCTTTGCCTGCTGCTTCGTCAACCTCGACGGCCTGATTGCTGACTACAACACGCGCCACTGCCGCGAGCTCGACGGAATGGGGCCCGAGATCGATCTCTCCTATCTCGAGAGCCTCGGTCCCGAGACGCTGCCGGCGCTCATTCGCCTGGATGGGGCGCTGGATGATTTCATGAAGAAGGAAGAGGTGCGAGGAACCATCGCCCGCCTGCAACGGTCGCTGGAGAGGGACCTCGCCGACTGGCGCGGCTGGACCTTTCGCAGGCAGCGCCTGGGCCTCCTCGATTTTCCTGACAAGTAGAACTCAGCGAGCTCGTCTCCCACCTCGATTGCGGCTCATTTCGTGCGAACCGCGGAATCACTGCCAGTCAGAGCCGGCACGGACATCGAAGCAATGTCAGAGGATCGATCCGAACTGATACGACCCTGCTGTTGATCCATTGCCAGACTCCCCGTGACAACGAGCATTTCTCAAAAATCATGTACGGTGTAACTTGTTTGTGTCGTGGTGGTTGTCGTGCCAACAGGCAGGTTTTCACGAGAATGTCGCATCTTGATGAGCAGTTTCAAATACTTTTGCGCATTGATATAATAACAAGCACGAGGGAAAACAAATCCGAGCCCTTTTCCGGAAGCGAGGAGGCCTATCATGTTCAGGAAATTCAATCCGTTCCTGACGATTATTTTCCTGCTGAGCCTTGGTCTTGCCCAGGGTGCGACGATCTACGTGCCCGACCAGTACGGGACGATCCAGGGCGCCATCGATGCGGCCCGTCACGGCGACACGATCATCGTCAGACCGGGCACCTATTACGAGAACATCTACTTTCTCGGAAAGGCGATCACTCTCAGGAGCGAGGTCGGACCCTACGTGACCACGATCGACGGGAATCAGAACGGAAGAGTGGTCAACTTCAAGAGAGGCGAGGGGCCGGATTCGGTGATCGAGGGCTTCACGGTGACGAACGGGCGGACCGGCGGAGCCTCTGGGAGCGGCATCTATTGCCTCGATTCTTCACCTCTGATCAGGAACAACATCATCACGGAGAACAAGACAAAGAGCAACGGCGCCGGCATCGCCTGCATCAACTCATCGGCAACGATCATGGACAACATGATTACACGCAACGTGGCATGGAGTAATGACTGGAGTTATCACTCCAACTGTGGAGGCGGCATCTACGCCTGGGATTCGAATCTCCTCATAGTGGGAAACACGATCTCCTGCAACAGCGTCGATGGCGGCGCCGACGTCGTCAGTTACGGTGGCGGGATATATTGTGGAGCCAGTACGGTTCACATCATTGACAACATCATCGATCAGAATTTTGCCGGTGCGACTGCCGACGGAGGCGGGATCTATGCCTCTTCCTGCACAAAGGTAGTCATCCACAATAATATCATTACCAATAACGATACTTCCTCGATGTCATGGTCATTTGCTCCCAGTGGCGGTGGGATCTGCGGAAGAAGCAACGATCACGTGGAGATCAAGTTCTGCACGATTGTCGGCAATGATGCGAGTTTCGGAGCAGGTATCCATGGTTGCGGCTTTGGTACCGGTTCGATTTCGAATTGCATCATCTGGGACAACGATTCAAAGCAACAAGTGGACTACTGCGCCAACGTGACATATTGCGATATCGAAGGTGGATATTCAGGGATGGGCAACATCGACTCCGATCCCTTGTTCTACGATCCCGGTACAGGGGATTATCATCTCATGCAGGATCCATGCCAGCCGGGGATCGTCAACCCCTGTGTCGATTCAGGGGATCCCGGATCAGCACAGGCTGTTGGATCGACACGGACCGACAACGTTGACGACTCCGGAATCGTTGACATGGGGTATCACTACAATGGCGGAGTCACGCACATCGTTCCCGGTTCTTTTCCCTCGATCCAGGGCGCCATGGATTCTGCTGCCGATGGCGACTTGATTTTCGTTTATCCCGGGAGATACGTGGAGAATATCGATTTCCTCGGCAAGGCTATCTCGGTCAGCAGCATCTCAGGTTCCGATGTCACCGTGATCGATGGGAATCAGTCAGGGAGCGCGGTCTCCTTCAAGAATGGAGAAAGCGGGAGCTCCTGTCTCGCCGGATTCACGATCGTCAACGGTTTGGCCGATTTCGGAGGCGGGATAAACTGCACCTTCGCCTCTCCATCGCTCGTCGATATCAAGATTCTCAAGAACAGGGCCTCCATCAGCGGCGGCGGTCTCTGCTGTCTCGGTGGAATCCTGAGCTTGACGGGTTTGACCATCGACCGCAACGAGTCGTCCGGCAGCGGGGGGGGGATCTACTGTGAAGACGCCGATCTGGCCATGAACAGCATGATCATCAGCAACAACAGAGCGACGGGCAGCGGCGGCGGTGTCTGTGCACTCAACTCCCGGGTGATCGGTGATGACGACGTACTCTCAGGAAATTCGGCCTCGATGAACGGCGGCGCCCTCTTCTGCCAGGGCGGTGAGCTGACGCTGAACAGGGAGGACTTATGCGGCAACGCCGCTACCGGGAACGGAGGCGGCGTCTACGCCGACGGCACGGAAGTCATGTCGCAGGATTCGGTCTTTTCAGGTAATCATGCCGGATCCCACGGGGGAGGGATTTTCTGTCTCGATTATCCTGCCGTCATGGTGAACACCGTTGTCGACTCGAACCGGGCGGGAGGCGACGGCGGTGGACTCCATTTCATGAACTCGAGTCCGATCGTGACCTGCTGTGTCGTTCTCGGAAACAGGGCTGTCGTCTCGGGAGGCGGATGCTCTTGCAGCAACGCGGCGCCGATTGTCACGAATACGGTCTTCTGGAACAATGATGCTCCAGTGGGATCCGAGATCGAGGGAGGCAATCCTGTTGTCACCCACTGTGATGTGAAGGGGGGCTGGCCGGGGACGGGCAACATCGACAGCAATCCTCTATTTGCCGATCCCCTGGCCGGGGACTTCCACATCACGGCATCATCCCCCTGCCTGAACTCGGGAGACAGCGGGGCCCCCAATCTCCCGGAGTTTGATATCGATGGGGATCCAAGAAATATCTACATGGCCGTGGACATGGGCATTGATGAGCACTCCGGAGGCGGTGTCATGTTCACCGTTCCCGGGGATTTCGGCACGATTCAATCTGCCATCGACTTCACCCTCGATGGAGATGTAGTCCTGGTTTCTCCTGGAAGATATGCGGAGAATATCGACTTCCAGTCCAAATCGATCACCGTGAAAAGCAGATCAGGGGCTGAGATCACTGTCATCGACGGCGGCCGCATCGGCAGGGTGGCTAAAGTCGATGGAACAGGTGCCGTTCTGGAGGGCTTCTTGCTCAGAAACGGTGTGTCTGAACAAGGCGGCGGGGTATGGGGTTCGGATTGCGTCGTCAGAAACAACATCATCGTGACAAACTGGTCCGAGTACGGAGGTGGGGTATATTTGAGTGATTCTACACTGGAAAACAATGAGATAACAGGCAACGTAGCCAGATGGGACGGGGGCGGTGTTCATGCTGATGACACGAAAATCAGGAACAACACCATCTCGTTCAACTCGGCGGGAGAATATGGGGGCGGGCTGAAAGTGCATCATATCTCTTATCCTGATCCCGAATGCATAATCGTGAACAACATGATCCATTCGAACACCGCAGATGCTGGGGGGGGGCTAGCCTTTCGCGAAAGCCGTCACACGGCGCTCTCGAACAATACTATCGTATTCAACACAGCCAACTCGGGCGGCGGCATTTTTGCCTGGGCAGGGTTTTACGACGTGGCCAACTCGATCCTGTGGGGGAACAATGCTGCTCAAGGATCAGAGCTCTACCTGGATAAAAACAGCATTCTACGGATCAGAAACTCGACCCTCATGGGAGGGCTTGCCTCCATCTACGCGACAAGCGGAGTCGAGATATACAACAAGGGCGGGATGAACAGCAACAACCCCCTCTTTGTCGATCCCGGGAGGAATGACTTCCACCTGAGCTTTCATTCGCCATGCAAGGATTCGGCGAGATGCTTCGATCCATCCAATCCTGATCTTCTGGTCGATTTCGAGGGCGACGCGCGAAGGGCTCCCCTGATGGTCGACATGGGGGCTGACGAGTTCAGCCTTCACCTCTATTTTCTCGGCGAGGTAACGCCCGGAAGTACGATCTCGGTGCGGGTGACGGGAAATCCGGGGACAGCACCGGTCACTCTCTACATGGGTTCCGGTGTACAAGATCCGCCGCTTCATGGAAAAGTCTATCTCCTTCCGCCCTTGAAGGGATTCGACCTGGGAACCATCAACGAGAATGGAATTCTCGGTGTTCCCTTCGAGGTCCCGCAGGATTGGCTCCCGGGCGAGAGCTACCCTTTCCAGGTGATGGCCGGCGGCGAGGTGAGCAACCTGATGATGCTGACGGTGAGGTAGCACGGCGAACCGGCAATTCTGCAACCATCGATCCTGGTCCCATCTCGATCCAGGTGATAGACTGCCTGGATCATTGAGAACAGGACCGGTTCATGGCACAGAAGCAAGATAAGAAGCTGACAGGCGAAAAGTGCGGTGTGAAGAAGACGGCCGCTCCGGCGAAAGGCAGAGCTGAGGCCGGGACCGATTGCCCTGCAGTCTCGACAGGCGAAAGCTGAAGAAGGGCAGTCGGGGCGGGTGCCGTCCTCTTCGTCCTGGCTCTCGCGATCCGGCTCGTCTACCTCTGCGACATCGCCGATTCACCGACCTTCCGTCTTCCCATCGTGGACTCCTACACCTACAGCCAGGCCGCGGCCTCCCTGGCGCGGGGCGAGGGGTTCGGCGACACATTCTTCTTCCAGCCCTTTCTCTATCCCTTCTTTCTGAGCGGAGTCTTCCTCGCGAGCGGCTCCTCGATCGTTGTCGCCAGGATCGTGCAGGCCCTCCTGGGAGCCCTCACCTGCTTTCTCACCTACAGGCTCGGCTCGAGGATCTTCGGCAAGGGTTCCGCCGTCGCTTCCGGGCTGATCGTGGCGTTCTACGGTCCTCTCGTCTTCTACGAGACCGAGCTTCTTGGTACCGGCATGGCGGCCTTCTTCTCCGTGCTCCTCGTGCTGCTCTTCCTCAGAGCCGCGGAAGCGGGAACGGCCAGAGTCTTTTTCCTCCTCGGGCTCTGCGGGGCGCTCGGCGTGCTGACCCGTCCCACCTTTCTCCCATTCTTCGCTGCCGGCTGCGTCTGGCTGGCCGCGACGTTCCGGCCGTCGCCCGAAAGCGGCATTCGGCGGACCGCGGCCGCCCTGCTCGTGGCCGCGGGATTCGTCCTTCCCGTGATCCCCGTGGCTGAAGCGAACAGGCACACCACGGGGCATTTCGGCTTCCTGCCCGCTTCGGGCGGACTCAACCTTTTCATCGGCAACAATCCCGATTCGGACAGGACGATTTGCGCCCGCCCGGGATCGCGCTGGTCGGACGTGATCGATCTCCCGAAGCGGCACGGCGTCCGCGGCGACATGTGGGACAGGCAGGAGTTCTATTACGGCGAGGCGAGCCGGTACGCCGCTGCGGAGCCGCTCTCGTTCGCAGGCGGCCTGGGGGGGAAGGCCGTTGAGATCGTCAGCTCCAGGGAGATCCCGCGCAACGTGGACATCTACCTCTTCCGCGAATGGTCGTGGATCCTCGGCGGTCTCGTCTGGAAAGCCGGGCCCTTCGGCTTCCCCTTCGGCCTGCTTCTCCCTCTCGCTCTTCTCGGTTTTTTCCTGAGCCGGCGAAAGACGCCGGTCATCCTGCCGCTAGCCGTGATCGTCTATTCCCTCTCGATCGTTCTGGTCTTTGTCACGGCACGCTACCGCCTGCCCGTGGTCCCGCTCCTCGCCGTTGCGGCCGGCGCCGGGATCGTGGGCCTGGCCCGCATGGGCCGCTCCCGTCAGGGGAAGCGGCTTTTTGCGGCAGCGGCGCTCTTCGCCGGCACAGTCCTTCTCGCCACGCTCCCCGGCCCCTTTTCCTCTGAGAAGATCGACTACGAGTCGGAGTTCCACTGCTGCCTGGCCGACACGCTGAAGCGGGCCGGCAGCATCGATCGAGCGGCGGAGGAGTTCCAGATGGCGATCGACATCGATCGGGAGAATGCGGACGCGCACGTCAACCTGGCCGAGCTTCACTTCATCAAGGGCAGGATGGAGGACGCGATCGAGTCGTGCCGGCGGGCGCTCGACATCAACCCCGACCTACCCCAGGCGCTCTGCAACCTGGCCGTCTGGCTGAAGAACGAGGGTAGCCTCGACGAGGCGGCCGAGCTCTGCCGCCGCGGCTTGAAGATCCGTCCCCACGAGGAGGCCTTTCTCTTCAACCTCGCCAGCATCCATGCCGATCTGGGCCAGCAGGAGAAGGTCAGGGAGTACCTGGAGCGCGTTCTCGATCTCGAGCCAGCTCACGCTCCGACTCTCTTCGAGCTGGCGCGCCTTCACGAGCGGGAAGGCAGGATCGATGAGGCGATCGAGCTCTGCCAAAGAGCGGTCGATGCAGGAGAGCCGACCGCAGAGACTATGGGCCTCCTGGGCAGCCTTCATCTCAAGGCGGGGGAGTACGAGGAAGCCGGAGATAGGTTCCGGTCGGCCCTGGAGCTGGATCCGCAGAACACCGGCTTCCTCCTGGAAATGGCGGGGATCCTCGAACGGCTTGGCCGGATCGACGAGGCGGCCGACCTTCTGCGCCGGGCGATCCGGATCGATCGCGGACTGGCGCGGATCGCTTTCGATCAGGGGTACATGCTGGTCAGGGCCGGTCGATTCGCCGATGCTCTCCCTTTTCTTGAACTCGCCGCCGATGGATCGCCCGATGATCTCCAGTTCAGGCACACGTTGGCCGTCGCCCTGGCAACCTCCGGACGCCCGGGCGAGGCGGTCCGCGAATACAGGCTCGTTCTCGAAAGGGATCCCGATTTCCTGCCAAGCCTTTCCGGCCTGGCCTGGCTTCTGGCCACGCATCCCGACGACCAGGTCCGCAGCGGGACCGAGGCAGTGGCGCTCGCCGAGCGTGCGGCCAATTCCGGCGGCAGGAATCCCAACGTGCTCAACACCCTGGCCGCCGCCT
>CAYZWU010000093.1:0-11250 GCA_964482235.1 uncultured Phycisphaerales bacterium | reverse complement strand
GACACGGTTGGCCTTCTCATGGAAGGAGGTCTTCCGACGTCCCAGCTCCGCAACGGAGCACTCTACGCCGACCGGCAGGGGCCGACCGGCAGGCAGCCACACTCCCGGACAGCAAGACTCTTCAGATCAAGAGGTCATTTCAAGGCGATGATCTTCTTGAAAGCACGCTCGGACACGTGAAAGACGGTGCCGTCGCTGCAGACGATGATCCTGCCGCCGTGGGCGTTCTTGTTCATCTCGTAGAGGATCACGATCTTCGTCTCCTCGTCTTTCGAACCGTTCCGCTCGTTCGAGTACTGCGCATCGAGAATGGTCTCGATGTCGAAAGCTCCATCGAAAGCGAACTCAAGGCTGTTCTTCAGGTCGCTGGCAGGGACCTTGAACTTCGAGTTCGAAAGATACTTGTAGGAGACGTCGAACTCCTCCACATCGCCGTCCTCGTTCTCGAATTCGATCGAGGCGGGCTTGTCGTCCGAAGGCACGAGGAAGAGATCCAGGTCGTCGATCAGGCCGCGGCTCACCAGCTCTCCCAGCGAGGCAGGCAGGCGCTTGCCTGCTCCGAAGGTCTGGCGGAAGACCTTGAGGGCCTCCGCGATCTTGCTGGCACGCAGCTTGCAGACCTTGCGCTCTGCCTTGGCGAGCTCGGAGTCCAGTCCCTGGCCGTATGCCACCAGCCCGAAGGGCAGGGAGATGGCGGCAAGGGACGTCGTGATGGGATCGCCAAGAGGCGAGACGGCGCTCATGTAAAGCCCATCGGGACCGAAGGCGGCCCCGGCGCGTCCCGGGGTCAGGTGCTCGAGAATCACGTCGGAGAGGGGCAGCTCGGCCAGGTCGAGGAGAGTCTCCCGCTTGCTGCCTTGCTGGTTCATCGCTGCCTGGAAAGCGACCTGGACGATGGGCATGTACTGATCGTAGAGAAGACGGTAGATCTCGCGTGCATCGAAGTCGGTATCCACCACCAGGGCTCCGGTTTCGAGAGGAATGGCGGCCAGCTCGGTTTTCCCGTCCTCGCTATCCGAAGCCCCCTCCTTGTCCTTGATCGATCCGATGATCGTTTTCAGCGTCCAGGGGGTCTCGGCCAGATAGAACACGTCGTCGATCTGGGTGTAGGAGGGAACGAGGGGGGCCGGATTGTTGGGGATCTTGACGGAGGTGAAGGTCACGCCCTTGTATTCGCTCTCCTCGAAGATGATCCCGGTCATCGCCTTCTTGGCGAGCGAGAGGAGGTGGTCGAACTTCTCCTGTTCCCCCAGACCGAAGGCCACGGCGAAGCGCGGTACCATGCTTCCCGGCTTGGGCGAGGAAAGGGAGAAGACGAAGCCGCCGTTCAGGGCCTTGGCTCCCTCGTCCACCACCATCTTGAAGAGCTCCTTCTCCATGACGCTGGTTTCTTCTTCCTCGTTGTCCGATTCGATTTCCTTGACGATGTCCTTGATGAGAGTGATCAGCGCTTCGATGTCTATGGAGGCCCGCATGGTCAGCAGGTTCGGTGCGATCTCCGGAACGTAGGGCACGGCGACATCGGCGTCGAGAGGACGCAGCAGGGAGAAGAGGCCCTTCGGTTCCTCTTCGATACCGAGGAAGAGGGACTGGCGAATATTGAGTCCTTCCAGGGATACGTCGGCCACAAGGCTCGAAAGATTCGAGACGCCGAGGACGTCGAGCATGCCCTCCGCGTCGGCCCGCTCGTCATCGGTGAGATCCTCCATCGCCAAGTCGATGAGATGATCGACAGGGAGCTCGCAGGTTATCACGCTGGTACCGCTGATGAATCTGTTGGAAGCTGCGTAGAGGGAATCCGGTAATCTGCTTTCCAGCTTGTCGACCAGTCCCAGGTCGTTGAAGCCGCAGTAGATCTCGTCTTCATCCATGAAGAACCAGACGTTGTCCAGCTCGTTTTCCTCGTAGCTGTAGGCGTGAACATCGATGCCGTTGGAGGAGATGCGCGGTTCGACCTTCTCCACCTCGTCGCTCTCTTCCAGGATCTTCACAAGCTCCTCGAACTTGCTTGATACCAGAGCCACGCTGTCATCGGCGATGACCGCCGAGATGAAGAAGCTGACCAGCATTTCGCCCTCATCGTCCTCGTCGACATAGATGAACGCCTGCATGGTCTCCAGGGCCAGCTTGGTCTCGTCGATCTCGGCGAACCAGTTGCTCAGGATCTGCTCGAGCTTCCACTCCTCGCCCAGATCCTGGGCCAGGTTCTGGAGCTCCTTCAGGAGTGCGGCCTTCTTCTCGTATCTCTCCTTGATCCTGTCTGCAAGCTCCTTGATCTCGGGCTCTTCCTCGAGGAGCCGGCCGACGGCAGTGGAAAGAAAGGCCTTCTCGATGTCCCTGGTGTATCCGCACAAGAAGGCGGCAACGTATTCCTTGTCGATGCAGAAGCTGGGCACCGCATGCAAAGGCTCCTCATCAGGCAGGGAGGCGATCTCCTCTGTGTCATCGGATACGGGCTGTGCAACAGGAGCCTCCAGGGGAGGCGCCCCGGCGGGTGCGGGATCGTCTTCCTGCGACCAGGCCGTGCCGCCTGTTCCGGAAAGGAGAATGAACAAGACCAGGACTCTGAGCATGTAAAACATTTGAAGATCTCCTCGCTCTCTTTTTTCTTCGCTTCGATGAAAAGCGATCAGGGTATCAAAGCTTGCCGTATTCCTCGAATTCGATGAGCTCGACGGACGCTTCCGAGGCGATTTCACGGACTCCCGCCCTGAGTGTGCGGTCCTCCTGGATATCGTAGAAGAGTTTCCTGAACAGATCGTCGTCCGCCTCCTCGATCAGCCTGTTGCGGATGTCGCGGCGCACGATCCGGCGGGCTTCCTTCTCCGAAACCCACCGCTTGATCTTGCCGTAGACCTTGTCGAAGCCGGGATAGCGCACCGTGTCCTCGCCGTCGAAGATCGCCAGGGCGATGGCGGTGTCGCGGTGGTTTTCCAGCAGATCGGCCACGTATTCCTGCATGGCCTTGTGGTTCCGGGCCTTCATCACCTTGTCGAAGGCAGCGCCCTTGAGCGAGCGCTTGAGTACCGGAACGTCGGGCTCCACGCCGACGAGGTGGATGCTTCGATTCCCTTCGGGGAGCAGGTAGCGCATCATGGTCAGGTAGACCACATAGACGGAGCGCGTCTTGCCCAGCGCCGTCTCGCTCGAGAAGCCGGCGACGGTGCTGCCGCTCTGGCCGATCCCCTTCCCGAAAGTGGTCTCGCCGACGATGACGGCCCGCTCGTTGCCCTGTAGGCTGCCCGAGGTCATCTCCGAGGCGCTGGCGCTCGATCGATTGACCAGGACGGCCACGGGATACTCCCGGTCCGTCGTGGAGTCGGTCGATTTGAGCTCCTCCTCCTCCTCCTCGTGCATGTCCCTTCCGCCGCGCGTCACGTTGACGCAGATCGTCTTGCCCTCGGGCAGGAACTTGTCAACGATGGCCGTGGCGTCGATCACCGTTCCGCCGGGGTTGTTGCGGAGGTCGAGGATCAGGCCGCAGATGCCTTCCCTCTCCATCTCCTGGAGCGCCTGCTCGATCTTCACCGAGCAGCCGATGTCAAAAGCCTTGAGGCGGACATATCCGATCCTGCCCGGCAGGATGGCGCGGGTGACCTGGCGCCTGGTCATGACCTCCACGGGCGTCAGGGAGAAGGAGTAGGGGCGGTTCCATCCCTCGCGAAGGAACTGGAATTCGCCTTCCTCGTTGACCTGCTTGAGCACTTCCCTGCGCGTCAGCTCGCCGGCGAACTTCTCGCCGACCTTGACCAGCTGGTCTCCAACCCGGATGCCGGCGTAGAAAGCCGGCGAGTCGTAGAGGATGAAGTCCACGACATAGATGTCGTCCTTCATGGAGGCGTAGATTCCGTTGCTCTTGTTGCTGTTGTCCAGGAGTCCGGGAAGCCATCCGGGCTTCACCTTCCCCTCGGGGTCGTTGGAGAGGTTCAGGCGCGAGTAGCGGTCGCCCAGGCTCCCCAGCATGCCGTTGGCCGCCGAGTTGGTGATCCGGACCAGGTCGCTCGTCTCCGCCTCGAAGGGGATCGCGCCGAGACAGGAGAGAACGGTCTCGGGATTCGCGACCGATCTCGAACTGAGCACGGCCTCGATGATCTTCTTGTCTGTCCCGTCCATCTTGACGGGATCGCTGCCCTTGAACACCTGCTTCATGGCCTGGATCGCCGCCTTGTTGAGAGCCTCTTCCTTCACCAGCTCCTTCTTTTCGAAATAGAAGAACGAGCTCTCGATGTTGTCGCGGATATGGCTCACGATCCGGACGGCGTCGCGGGAGTCGACGAACCAGGGAAGCTCTTCCTTCTCGAAGGAGTCCCGATTCCTGTCGAGCCACTTCTTCCATTTGTCCGCCAGCTTGTCCAGCACGTTGCCGCCCGAGATCGATGACGCGGGGCCGTCCGGGATCAACGCCTTGAGGCCAGAGAGGGCGCGTGCCCGGATCGTGTCGCTTTCGTCGTTGAGCGCGGCGAAGACCAGCGCCGGGGCGGCGTTGCGCGTCGCCAGGGAGGCCAGGGAGTCGGCAGCCATGAGGCGGACGCCCTCGTCCGAGTCGAGGAGGGCGGCCGTGATGCAGCCGCGCGCCTCGCGCTCCGAGGCCTGATACCTCAGCGCTGAGACGGCTGCAGCGCGGACCCTGGCGTGCTTGGAGGACGATATGTTCGCCGTGTAGATCGAGACCAGCGCCTCGATCCCCTCCGGACTGCGGTACTCGGCCAGACCGGCGGCAATCGCCTCGAGCACGGGGACGCGCCTCTCGTCGCCGATGCGCGCCGTCAGCGTCTCGAGCGCCTTCTCGTCCCTCTTGAAGCCCAGGACGATGGCAGCCAGGCCGGACACGGATTCGCTTGATGATTCGATGTGCTTTTCCAGGTCTTTGACCGTGAGCCGGCTGGCAGCCGCATTGGCCAGGATATTGCGCTCAGGCGTGGCATTCTCCCCCAGACCGGCGGCGATGTTGTCGAAATTGCGCGCCGAAACAGTCTCGGCGGCAGCCAGGGCGGCTTCGTGCCGGATGACCGGGTCCGGATCGGTGAGCAGGAAGGTCAGACCCTTGGCACGCTCCTCGCCGGTGACGAGCGAGTAGAGCCAGAGCGCATGGGTCCGGACGATCCGCTGGCAGTCCCGGTCGTACATCACGTTGACCAGGGCGTTCGACGCGGTCGCAGAGCGGTTCATGATGGACGCGAACTGGCTGTCCCTGAGATCGATGCCCGCCGCTATCTTGTCCAGTGCGGTGCGGACGGCGATCTCGGTGCCGAGCTCGCCGGAGTTCTTGAGGAACCGGAGAGCCAGGTCCGCTGCCCCGGGCCCGGCGGCAACGATCTTCTTGGCCTTGGCGCCGATCTCCGATCTCGTGCTGCCCGGCTGCCTGATGATCGCATTCACCTCGTCGTAGATCTCGGGGCTCACGCCGTGAACGGCGCTGAAGATCCGGCGGGCGCGCAGCGCCGCTCCCTCGTCCCTCGAGTCGCAGAGCGACCTGACCCTGCGGGCCGCCGCCTCGCCGGCATCGATGAGGCGCTGGGTTGCCGCCTCGCGGCGGGCCAGATCGGGGTGGGAGAGCTCGCCGACCAGCCAGTTCATTTCCGAACCGGTGAGGGATCGCTTCCTGTCATCGCCGGCCCAGGCCAGGGGCATGATGAGAACAAGCAACAGCAGTGTCAGTTTCTGGATACGCATTCAAAACTCCCTGATCTTCATTCCGAAAAGGGGATATTCGGGTGCCGTCAATTCTGTCGCTTCCGGAACAGTCGGCTCCGGAACCAGGGGCCGGAACCTCCGGCTCCGGCAGAAAGGGGCTGACATTATATAGAAAAACGAACATTCCGCATCATTCTCTTTAGTGGAAAATACGGATATTTGATCGAAATCGTGATTATCCCTCGTTCAGCCTGTTTTTCGGGGGAAAACGTGAGGCGCGCCGTGAGTCAGCCGGCCATCTCGTGGAGCAGATCCAGGGCCATCTCCTCGTAGCCGTAGGCGCTGATCGCTTCGGGATTCTGCCGTCGGACAGCCGCGACGGCCGCATCGGGCTCGGCGTTCCGGCACCGGACGAGCCATGCGGCGAGGACCGTTCCGGTCCTGTCGTTGCCCGCATGGCAATGCACGAGGATCGTCCCCCTTCCGGCATCGATCGCCCCCTCGATGTAGTCGACGGCCTCTGGTACGCGGGCACGGTAGGTCTCGATGTCGTGTGCCGAGGGAGGAATCGAGTCGGGCAGGTGGATCAGACCGTGCTCGATCGAGTCCGTTCGCCCGGCGAGCAAGGCGTGCTCCCTCTCGTCGAGGGAGAGGATCGTCGCGATGCCGCCCTCTTTCATCGCGTCGATGTCGAAGGGATCGCGCCACGGCCCGCACCGGCCGGCGACGATGCCTTCCTCCAACCAGTAGATCAGCCTCATGGCTTCATGATAGAGCGGGCGTCCTTTCCTTTCACGGTATTTCCATCACCTTTTTCCTCGGGTAGAATCGCCCTTGTTAGTAATCCGTTGTTTCCCGTTATTGCGGAGCAGTCATGAAACTGTCCTTTTCCACCAACGCATTCACGAAATTCAGCCTGGCCGAGACTCTCGATATCGTGGCAGGCATCGGTTATCAAGGCGTCGAGATCATGGCCGATCGGCCCCATTTCTGGCCGCCCGATCTCGACGAGAACCAGGTCGGGGAGCTGAGGCGCCGCGCCGGCGAGCTGAACCTGGCTCTCTGCAACATCAACGGCTTCATGATGAAGGCCGTGGGCGACGTGCATCACCCGTCGTGGATCGAGGATGACGAGAGCGGGAGACGAATGCGCGTGGACCACACGCGCGCCTGCCTCGGGCTGGCCAACGTCCTGAAGATCCCCTCGGTCTCCACCGAGCCGGGCGGGCCCATGCCAGAGCGGGGTTTCGAGAGGGGGAGGCTCTTCGCCCTCTTCGCCAGCACCATCGACCAGGTCATCCCCGTGGCCGAGGAGCTCAAGGTCAAGCTCCTGATCGAGCCCGAGCCGGGGCTTCTGCTCGAGGGGATCGACGAGACGATCTCCTTTCTGGAAGACATGGATTCGCCCTATCTCGGGCTCAACTTCGATGCCGGCCACTTCTTCTGCGTCGGAGACAATCCGGCAAGCCTGCTGAAGCCGTACCGCTCCTTCATCCAGCATATCCATCTCGAGGATATCGCCGCCAGCCGGGAGCATCGCCACCTGATCCCCGGCAGGGGGGCGATCGATTTCCACGCCTTCTTCGACGCCCTGAAGGCGATCGACTACTCGGGTTTCGTCACCGTGGAGCTGTATCCCTACGAGGAGACGCCGCAGGAGGCTGCCGAGGAGGCGTTCCGGTTCCTCGAGCCGTTCTTCGAGGGAACCCTCTGATCCTTGGTCGGCCGGCAGACGACTTCTCGTTCGAAAAGGAGTGCCTTTCCTTGAAAGAGTCGGAATTCCACGAGTGGCTGCAATCCCGGATCCGGCCGGGAGGCGACGTGATCGTCGGAATAGGCGACGATGCCGCGATCCTCGACTGTCCGGGGCCGCTGGCCGCGGCAGCCGATATTCTCGTCGAGGATGTCCACTTCAGGCGGGACGAGGCCACGCCGCGCGAGATCGGCGCCAAGGCCGTGAACCGCAACCTTTCCGACATGGCTGCCATGGGGCTCGAGCCGAGATGGCTCGTCGTTTCCGCTGCCGTTCCCGAGAATACTCCGGAACCGTTCCTGAAGGAGGTCGTCCGCGGCATGGAGGAGGCGGCGGCGCGCTTCGAGGCCGTTCTCGTCGGCGGAGACACGTCGCAATCGCCCGGACCCCTGGTCCTCGACGTGACAGTCCTCGGTCCCGTCCAGGGGAGGCGGCCCGTTCTCCGTTCCGGTGCCGAAGAAGGAGATGCGATCCTGGTCACCGGAGAGCTCGGCGGTTCGTCGCTGGGCAGGCACATCCGTTTCACGCCCCGGGTGAAGGAGGGCTCCTTTCTCGCGGAGCGCTACAGACCCACGGCCATGATCGATCTGTCCGACGGCCTCGATCGCGACCTCTGCCGCATTCTCGATGCATCGGGCAGGGGGGCGCGCCTCGACGGCGATGCCGTTCCCGTCTCCGACGCAGCGATCGAGCTCGCAATGAGAACGGGGCGGGAGCCCCTCGATCACGCGCTTGCCGACGGCGAGGATTTCGAGCTGCTCTTCACCCTGCCGCCGGGAAGAGCCGAAAACCTGCTGAGCGATCGGTCGATCTTTTTTCGCGTCAGCCGGATCGGCGAGATCACGGGACCGGCAATCCGGACCATTCGCAGAAGAGGCATGGACGAGCCGCTGAAAGGAGAAGGATTTGACCACTCGATCTGACGGCTCCTTTCGCACATCCTCGACGGCGGAGACGGAAGCGCTCGGCGCGGATCTCGGTTCGATCCTTGCCGCCGGGACAGTGGTGCTTCTTTCGGGTGAGCTCGGTGCGGGCAAGACCACCTTCATCCGCGGCATGGCCCGCGGGCTCGGAGTCGACGACCCCGGATCGGTCTGCTCGCCATCCTACACCCTGGTGAACCGCTATCCCGGCCCCGTGGCCTTGACCCATCTGGACGCCTACTTCATGCGCTCCGGGGAGGATCTCGATCTTTGCGGCCTGGAAGAGGCGCGTCTGGCCGGCGATGTGGTTGTGGTGGAGTGGGGAGATCGGGTGCGGAATCTCTTTCCCGAGGAAGCCGTGGAGGTCGTTCTGCAGCACACCGGAGAGGACGAACGGCAGATTCTCGTGAGAAATCACCCGAGGCCACCGGTTGCCGGGCCGCCCTAACCATCTATACTGTATACGAATGGGTATTTTTCCCTTCGAGCTGGAACTTTCCGCTTTTTTTTTTCAGAACCTGTTCGGAAGGGCCCCGTTTTTTCAAGTTGAAGGAATAAGTGTATGTCACCTAGCGAATCCGACCTGATGAAGCGGTTCGTCGAAGGTGACGAAGGTTCTTTCGAAACTATTGTGGATCTGTACGCGGACCAGCTTGGCAACTTTTTCTATCGTTTGACGCGCGACCGCCAGGCCGCCGAGGATCTCGCTCAGGAGACGTTTCTCCGTGTGGTGCGAAGCCGCGAGCGATACACGGTTCGCTCGTCCTTCCGGACCTTCATCTTCCGCATCGCCAGGAATCTCTGGATCGATCGGTACCGGAGCACGAGGAGTCGGCCGCGCCTCGTATCGATGAACGCGCAGGCCCCGGGAAAGGACGAGTCGGAGACGTCCCTCGGGGACAGGCTGACGAGCTCATCGCCGCAGCCGTCGGCGCGGATAGAATGCGAGGAGACGCGCGGCCTCCTCGCCGAGGCGGTCGTCAAGCTGTCGCGACCGCAGAAGGAGGTTTTCGTGCTCTGGCTGGAAACGGGAATGAAGTACGCTGAAATATCGGAAATTCTCGGCATTCCCGTTGGAACGATCAAGTCGCGCATGCACAGCGCCATGCACAAGCTGAAGGACGCTTTGAGGAGCCACCTGCAGGAATGACATACGATTGCAATAGATGCACCCGGGATCTGGTTTCCCACGCCCTCGACGAGCTCGACGGCGAATCGCGCCGCCGCGTGGAGGAGCATCTCGCCGTCTGTCCCGCCTGCAGCCGCGAATCCGATTCGCTCCGCAGGCTTCTCGGCGAGGCGAGGCATCTTCCCCGCATCACGATGTCGGCCGAATTCAAGACCCGCCTCTTCTCCCGGATCAGGGAGGAAGGCGCAGTCTCGGGCGAGGTGACCGGCGCCGTGCTGGATAGGCTTTCCCTTGCGGACAGGCTTCGCGTGAACGCCGCGTTCGTGGCTTTCAAGGTTCGCAGATCCGTGGCGGCCCGAGTCTCGCTCCTGGCCGCCGCCCTGTTCATGGCTGCCCTGATCGGCGTCACGATCCTGTCCGGCGAGGCGGTCCAGAGCATCTCCCTCTTCTCGGGCGGCGGCGAGAAGAGCGAAGGAGAAGAGAGCATCGACTCCCTGACTTCCCTGGAAGAGGAGGAGATCGAATTGCTCCTGCCCGAGGAGCCGGCCGATTCGAGGCGGCGGTCGGGCACCGCCGATCTGGAGCCGCCGAGCGAGATCTTTCCCTCCCCCGTTGTCCAGGGCGAGATCGACGACTTCTTCATCCCTGCCGACGAGATCACCGAGAAGGTGGAACGGCAGAACATCCTGGCCAAGGGGCGCTACCGGATGCTGGCCCGGTTCAATGTGCGCTGCAAGAACAAGGTCATGGCAGGCCGTGGGGGCGACTCCAGGACCGATTACGCCGTTCACCAGGGCCTGAGGTGGCTTCACAGCCAGCAGAAGGAGGACGGTTCCTGGGACCCCGGGAGCTTCGGCGGCGATCCGCGAACCCGCGTGGGGCTCACGGCCCTCGCCGTGGCGGCCTTCCTTTCCGACGGTCACACGCCGCGAAAGGGGCGGTTCAGGGAGACCGTTTCCAGCGGCATCAACTTCATCCTCGCGTCGCGGGACGACAAGGGGCAGTTCGGCGACGAGGATGACGACCACGGCCTCGCTCTCTTCAACCAGAGCGTCTCCGTCCTCGTTCTGGCCGAGAACTACGTTGTTGCCGGCGGCCTGAACGAGGACGAGCTTCGCTCCGGCATCAAGCGGCTCGAGAGCCTGATCGGCGCCTATGACTCGCAGACGACCCATGGTACATACAGCGATACATGGGCCGCCATGGCGCTTCGAACGTCGCTGCTCACCGGCCTTGACGACGGGACGATCGCCGGCGTGGCCCGCCAGGTCGAGGAGCGCGTGGCTCTCCTGGCCAGGGAGGAGAACACGAGGAGCCCGGCTCTCGAATCCGATCCGCCCCTCTACACGGCAGGGGCCGTAGCCGTGGACGCCCTCTTCCAGCGCAGCGACGAGACGATCGGGAGCAGATCCGAGGAGGAGAACGCCGTTCCCTTTCCCGATCGCCGCCGGCCTGAAACGCTCTATACCCTGCTGAACGATGCGGACCTCCGCGAGCCGTCGTTCATCTTTTTCATCTCCACGGCACTTTGCGAGGCGGCCGATCCCGGCTGGGATCAGTGGAACAATCAGGTCAAGAACGTCCTTCTCCGCGATCAGGATCAGGACGGCTGCTGGCGTGCCGATGGGGACTGGCCCCTGATCGACGGAGGCGACATCTACACGACCTCCCTCAGGATTCTCACCCTCCAGGTATACTACCGTTTCATCAAGCTCGAGGAGAGCTGCCCCTAGCAGCCCGTTGAAAAGTCATTCGGGAATAGGGGTATTTACTTGACTCAACCACCCCCTATAGATTGTGGTTTGATCAAG
>CAYZWU010000092.1:0-11530 GCA_964482235.1 uncultured Phycisphaerales bacterium | reverse complement strand
TGTTCGAGAACAGAAATCACGGCGGCCGGCAAGAGATCATTGCCGGCCGCCGTTCCATTTCTCTCGAGCTGTTCCTGATCCTTCCTCTCGTCATCATCTACGAGATCGGGCTCCGTTGTTCCGACACGGGACTCCGGAATGCCGCCGAGGCAGCGCTCAAGGACTTTTGCCGTCTCATGGGGACCGATGCCTTCCGCGTCTTCCATCTGGCTCTGGCCGTCGTGATCGTCCTCTGCTTTATGAGGACCTATTCCAGGAACCTGCCTTTCTTGCGCATCTTCGCTCTGGTCGTCTTCGAGGGGATCGTCCTGGCCGCGGTGATGGGCCCTTTTCTGTCGATCTTGATCGGAGGCCTGCCGCTCCAGTATCAGGTGACCATGGGGAGCGAGAACGAGCTGTCCAGCTCCCTCCTGCTCTCCATCGGCGCGGGCCTCTACGAGGAGTTCTTCTTCCGCTTTCTTCTTCTTGGCGGGCTGTTCGTGTTGTGCCGGCGCGTCTTCAAGGCGCCAACCTGGTTCAGCGCGATCCTTTCCATTTTCCTGTCGTCACTTCTCTTCTCCGTCTATCACCATGTGGGGTATCTGGCCAGCCCGGTCGACTGCCGCATCCTGCTTTTCAGGATGTTCGCAGGCGTCTTTCTCGGCATTGTTTTTATCTTTCGCGGGTTCGGGGTGGCCGTGTACCTTCATGCCTTTTATGATATCTTCAGAGATATCGAGACGGCTCTCTGGGCGGGAGCCTGAGCCGCGCCAGCGATTCTATCCAGGACATGTTGATGAAACCGGACGAATTCACCCGATCCCTGCAACGAGATCTCCCAGTTGTCACGGTCTGCGCCGGTGACGAGCCCTTCTTCATGGAGGAAGCATTCGAAGCCCTGCAGTCGCGCCTGGTGGACAAAATTCCCGGCCTCCAGATCATCACCTGGGAGACACTGCCCGGAGAGAAGGAGAACGAGGAGATCACCCGTTTCGCCATGGAGGTGCAGACGCCCAGCCTGTTCTGTCCCTGCAAGCTGATCCTGATTCGCGATGGGGCGAAGTTCCTCAAGGGAGATGCAGGGAAGATGATGGAGGATATCCTATCGTCAGGAGACAGGAACACCCTGATTTGCATCTTCGCCGGATCGATCGACGGCCGAACGAAGCTGGCGCGCCAGATGAAGGAGGCGGGAGCCCTGGTCGAGTGCCGGAAGCTGTACAGCCAGCAGCTCTTCTTTCGCGGCAGCAGCGAACGTCTTTCGGAAGCCGCTTCCTGGGCGCTGCAGAGAGCCAGGGCGCGGGGGCTCTCCATGTCGAACGACGCCGCGGCCTTTCTTGTCTCGCTGACGGGAAGCAACCTTTTTGCCATCGACTCGGAGCTGCAGAAGATGGAGCTGTCCGGGATCGGTTCCGGCAGCATCGGCATCCCGGAAGTCGAGTCGATCACCGGCATGAGCGCGCTCCACACGCCTTTCGAGCTCTGGGACCAGATCGAGAACGGTTTGCTGGACAAGGCGCTCGAAACGCTGCACGTGATAGTGAAGAACGGCATGCGTACCGTCTCCGGAAAGCTCGAGACGGAGCCGGCCGGCATCGCAGCCATGCTGCTCGGAATCTTTCGAGACAGGGTCCGGCTGGCCGCTGGAGTCCACGTGCTCCAGTACGAGGGAAAACCGGAGGACGAGGTCAAGAAGCGGCTCGGCGTGAAGTCCGCTTTCTACTTCAAGAAGATCAAGGCCTTTGCAAAGCGGCTTACCACGCGCAGCTACCCCCTGTTCCACGAGGCGCTGCTCGAGGCGGAGCAGAGGATCAAGAAGAAGGGCCTTCAGGCCGTGCCCGTGCTCGAGGAGACGGTTGTCCGCTTCGTGAAGGCGATCAGGCGCTGAGGGGGCTTGGAGAACGGATGAGACGATGATTCACAGGCTGTCCAACGAAGTGATCGACAGGATCGCGGCAGGCGAGGTCGTCGAGAGACCGGCCTCCGTTGTCAAGGAACTGATGGAAAACGCCATCGACGCCTCGGCTTCGAGAATCGAGGTCATCATCGAGGGGGGCGGCAAGAAGCAGATCAAGATCGTGGACGACGGCGACGGCATGACGCCGGCCGATCTCCAGGCCGCCTTCCTGAGGCACGCCACTTCCAAGCTTGACAATGTGGAGGACCTTCAGCATATCGCCTCTCTCGGCTTCCGCGGAGAAGCCCTGGCCAGCATCGGATCCGTGTCCCGGGCTCGGATCGCGAGTCGACCGGGAAATATCCCCGAAGGCGCCGAGGTGGAAAACAATGGCGGTACGGTCTCGCCGGTCAAGCCGGCCGCACTGCCTCCCGGCACGGTGGTGGAAGTCAGGGATCTCTTCTACAACGTACCGGCGAGGCTCAAGTTCCTTCGAGCTGATGCCACGGAGCTTTCCCACATCGTGGAAGCGGTCACCCGCTTCGCGCTCGCCTTCCACGAGATCGAGTTCCGTCTCGTTCACAACGGCCGGCAGGTCCTTGGCGTCGAGAGAAACATGGAGCCGGGTCATCGGATCGAGCGATGCTTCGGCAAGGACCTGAGCACCGCTCTCGTTCCCGTCCTCGGGGGGAACGGCCCGTTCCGGATCACCGGTCATCTGGGGCGGCCCGAGATCGCTCGGCGCGACATGAAACGGTCGTACCTCTTCGTGAACGGCCGCTTCGTGAGAGACAAGGTCGTTCACGCCGCCGTTCGACGGGCCTTCAGGGAGAGGATTCCCGATCGCTTTCATCCCGTCTACTTCCTGAACCTGTCGCTGCCGCCCGACGAGGTGGACGTCAATGTCCATCCCATGAAGATGGAGGTCCGGTTCCGTGACGGCACCAGGATCTTCGCGTCGACGCTGGGGATCATCGAGGACACGATCTCGGCCGCCGACAGGCCCACGGCCACGTCGGCCGGGATCGTCCGGGAGCCGCGGTTTCAGAGCGGATTCTTCCGACGACGCGGCAAGAGCTCCCCTGTCCAGCAGCTCGAACGGGCCGCACCGGAGCGTGTCAAGACGGTTTTCGGATTCGATCGGCCGGAAGTCTCGACCACGGGGGAGCGGCGCGTTGCCCTGAGGTCGGCGGGCAGGTTCCTCCAGGTCCTCGACACATACCTTCTTTTCCAGGTCGAGGACGGCGTGGCCATGGTGGACCAGCATGCCATGCACGAGAGGATTCTCTACCAGAATCTCAGGGAGCAGTACGAGAGCGGCGGTGTCCTGCTGCAGAACCTCCTGGCCTTTGCCACCATCGCGGTGCCGGCCGACTGGGGGCACCGGATGGACGAGCTTTGCCTGAAGCTCCGTCGACTCGGGATCCAGGCCGAGCCGTCAGGCGGGGATCAGCTGAAGATCACGGCCATACCGAGCCTGGTGAAACGAGCCGATCCGGCCGACCTGGCGCGGGACGTTCTGGACCGCCTCATTTCGAAGGACGCCGAAGGCGACATCTACCACGATCTTCTTCACTCCATGGCTTGCCATGCGGCCATCAAGGCGGGAGACTCGCTTCACGAGGAGGAACTGGCCGAACTGGTCAGGAACGTGGAGAGAACGGAACATGCAGTCCGCTGCCCCCACGGGCGTCCCACAACCATCGTGCTCACGCAGAAGGAGCTGGAGGAGATGTTCAAGCGGCGGGGATTCTGACCGGAACGCGGATCAACCTTCGAGCTTGGGCAGCGATTTCCACGGACCCCGGGGCAAGGGGACGACATCCTCCTGGGGCAGCTCGAAGTAGCGCGGCGGGATCTTCACGTTGAACTCGATCCGGGGGACGGCCTTCCTGGACTTCTTGCCGTCCTTGGTCTTCCTGTCCACGAAGTCGACCTGAAGGGCGATCTGCATCTCGTGATGGGATTCGTCGTGGCCGTAGATCTTGATGTTGCCTGGAATCAGCACCCCCTGGGGATTCTCGATATAGCGGGAGAAGCGAAAGGAGCGCCGTCCGCCGTTTCCGCCAAGATCGTAGATCGTCACCTTGCGGACAAGATCGCTCTTCTTGTCAACGGCCATGATCAGATGGACGGCAGTCTGCCCTTCGCCTCCGAGCCAGGCCTTGATCATGCCATCCAGGATATGGCATGGCGTGCCGTCCACGTCCTTCTCCCCCCTGTAGCGGAGGGCGTGGACCTCGCTGGAGAAGGCCCCGAGGAAGAAGAAGCGGAAGAGCTGAGCCGTGAGCAGCGTGTCATCCTCGATATTCTTGATGTCCGTCTCGAAGACCGAGGGACGGTCCGTGAAGACCGTGACCTTTCCCTCGTCTCCGATCCGCCACGAATCCTCGCTGTTGAAGACCGTTGCCGTGAAGGGCGCATCCGATCCGCTGTGCCGCTTCAGGGTCCAGAGTTTGCCCGATTCTCCTCTCATGTCCAGGATCCGCTCCACCTCGAGGTTGATCTGGCCCTTGTCCGGATCATGAACCTCGAGTGCGAAGTGCGCATGGAAGTTGCGCATCCTGGTCTGGATCTCCTCGCCGCCCTGGGCAGCGGCCGCCTTGAGCAGGATCCCGCGGGCTTTCTGATCGCCGGCAGGCGTCTTTTCCTTGTCCGGCTTGGCCGCCTCTTCCCCGGACGGGACCGGCTGCTTCTCTTCATCCCCTTCCGTCTGGGGATAGGCGGGTGCGGCCAGCAGGGCGATACCGATCAGGACGAGGAGGCAGAGATGGGCCGGCAGGGGAAGCCTGTTCCTTGCGAAGCGGTCCCCTCGATCGAGTCGGGTGATTTTCACGTGTTCATCCGCCAACATAAGAAGATATAATCCTCGGGCACTATACCATTTCGAGTGACCGGCATGTCACTCGAAGCGGTCAATTCATTATATAACAACGTTGGCTCCGGAAGGAGCCTCGATCCATAGCGGGCCCGTCCCGAAGGTGGACGCAGAAAATGACCTTTACGAAGCGACTGTTCATGAACGGATTTCTTTCACTCGCGGCCGCCCTGGGTGTCCTTTTCCTTGCCTCCCCCGGGGCTCTCTGTCAGGACGACCAGGCTCACCGGAAACGGACGATTTTCTGGGAAAGCAACATCGACGAGGCTTTCCTGCAGGCCAAGAAGACGGGCAAGCCGGTGATGCTGCTCTTCTGCGTCGAGAAGAGCGCCGCGGACAGCAAGATGCACGACGAGCTGTTCGAGGATCCGGACGTGGTCACCCTTAGCCGTCGATTCCTCTGCCTCGGCGCCGCGGCGCCGGAGCACGACGACGTGGTGCGTCGACTTCCGGACGGGATCTCCAAGACCGTCTGCTCGCGCTTCCCCACCATGACCTGCGCCGATCACCAGCTGACCTGGGCCAAGGGGGTGCGTTCCTTCTTTCTCGGCGACGAGCCGGCCGTGACGCAGGTCATCTTCGTCGATCCGGAAGGCAACAAGATGACGGAGCGGGGGGGGAAGATCACTCCCAAGCATCTTACCCGGGACATGAAAAAGATTCTCGACAAGATGAAGCCCGTGCGGGACGACGACGTCTTCAGCGCCCTGGATCCGGAAGAGGAGCTCTTCACCCGCGATCTCTCGCACCTGAAGGGGAGCACGCCGTCGCGTCGCCGCTTCATTCTCGAGAAGCTCGTTCGATCCGAGGCCGAGCGGGCGTACGAGAAGCTCTGGGGTTATTACGAGCAGTTCGCCGGGAAGAGCGTGAAGCTGCAGATCATCAGGGAGATGGGATTTCCCGGCAATGCACGAGCGATCCCCGGGCTCCTCGATCTGGCGAAGAGCCGCGATCCCGATGTGAGGAGGCACGCTGCGGTCTCGCTCGAGGAGATTGCTCTTGCCGAGGCGTTGAAGGGGGTCCAGACCTGGTATGGACGGGAGAAGGCGCTCGATGTCCAGGGCACGCTTCTCAGGAGCATGGCGGCCTGCGACCCGGGAAATCCGCAGGTCCTGAAGCGGCTCAAGAAGGAGGTCGGGTCGGGCAAGCCGCTGCTGCGCTGCAATGCAGCCGTGGCTCTTGGCCTCGTGGGGCAGCTCGAGCCGGACAAGGCCAGGGAGCTGCTGCACAAGCTCGTCACCGACCGGGACAGGAACGTGGCGGCCTGCGCCTGCTGGGCCCTGGGCTGGATGCGTTCGCGCGACTCCCTCGATATCTTGCGCAAAAGAATGGAGGAAGCCAGGACCTACCGGATGATCATCCTGCTCGAGGATGCCATCCACAGGGCGATGGGGCTCGACACCTTCGCCTACCCGAAGCACCTCGAGAAATACGCGGGCGACAGGATCGTCCGTGATGAGGACTGGCCGCCCGAGCGGCCCAACTGGGGATTGAAGATCAACGACAACGGAAAGAAGTGACCCGAGACGTGCCGCGACAGCAAGAAAAGATGATGCCTGATCGCCGGACCGATTCGGGAGAGGAGCCGGCGATCCGGGAGGGCTCTGGGACGCTGCCCATCGCCCTGATGCTGGTGGTCGCTGCCGCGATCGTCAGCTACATCCCCGCCTTCCAGGCCGGATTCGTCCATGACGACGCGGATCTGATCATCGGGAACAAGCTCGTCAACGTGAAAGCCTTCGATGAAGGGGAGACCGGTCTTGCCGAGATCTTCACCACAGGGCTTTTCAGAGGCGCCACGGGAGCCACGAGCTATTACAGGCCTCTCATGATCCTGCTCTTCAGGATTGAGGCCCGGCTCTTCGATCTCGATCCGTTCTGGTATCATCTGATCAATGTCGTCCTGCATACCGCTGCCGGGATCGTCCTGCTCCTGATCCTCTGTCGGCTCGGCATCGCGCCTTCGGCAGCCGCGTTCGGCGTCTGTCTTTTCGTGGTTCATCCAGCCAACACCGAATCCGTGGCCTGGATATCGGCCGGTGCGAACAGCATGACGCTCCTGCTGATGGGATTGGCGATCCTCTCTCTCCTGCATTATGCCGGGAAGGGGGGGAGGGGGCTCCGGGACTGGCGCCTCTGGCTGGCCGCGGCATTCTGGCTTGCCGCGCTCCTTTCCAAGGAGACCGCGGTGATCCTGCCTCTCGTCGCCTTGCTCGTCTGCACGGCCGGGAGGCGGTTCGGGCGCCTTCGCGTGGTCGTCCCCTTTCTCGCGGCTCTGGCTCTCTATCTGCTGCTGCGAATCATCGCCCTGTCCGGAGACGTCCCGGACGAGCTCTTCTCCGGGCGCGGCTCGGTGTGGGAGAGGGCCTTGACATTCTGCGCCGTGATTCCCGGCTACCTTTCCCTGCTCGTCTGGCCTGTGGATCTCAACATCGCCAGGCCGCTGACGCTTTCCTCATCTCTGTTCGACCCCGCCGCGGCAGGAGGAGCGATCGTTCTGGCAGGCGCCCTGGCGCTGATCGTCTGGTCCTGGCGCAAGGGATATGGCGCCGTTCTTCTGGGAGCTTCGCTTTTTCTCTTTTCCTTTCTGGCCGTGTCCAACCTGGTGCCGATTCCCTACAGCTTCACCGAGATGGATTTTCCCTTCTTCGAGCGCTACCTCTACCTGCCCTCAGCCGGGCTGGCCGTGATCGCTGCCGCTCTTGTCCACCTCCTGTTGAAGCCGCGGTTCATGAGACGCAGGATTCCGGCCCTGCTTCTGGCCGTCCTGGCGGTTGCACCGCTGGCCCTGCTGGGCAGTCGAACCTATCAGCGCTGCAAGGACTGGAAGGACGACGAGACCCTCTTCAAGAGCGCCCTCTCCCTCTACCCGTCGTCGCCCTCCCTCAACCTCAACTTCGGCGTGGCGCAGCAGCGGCAGGGCCGGTTCCGCGAGGCGATCGCCGCTTTTCACAAGACGATCAGCCTCGATCCGGAGATGTGGATGGCCCGGTTCAACGAGGCGGTCTCGCTGTTCGAGATCGGCAGGGAAAAGAGCAGCCGGCTGTCGAAGGGCGGCAGGCCGCTTCCGTTCAGCCGGATCGAGGAGATCGATCAGGCGGAACAGGTTCTGCTCGAACTCCTGGAGGACCAGCCGTTCAACGAGATGCTGCTCTTCGAGATGGGGAGGATGCTGGAAGAGCGCGGGCAGCTGATGGGCGCCCTTCATCTCTATGCCGCAGCCTGCTGCCTGGCCGAGGAAGGAGCTCTCTGCTGGAAGAGCCTCGATCGCGTGGCGGAGAAACTCAAGTACTGGATCGAGGAGCAGTTCCTGGCCAGGGAGGATCTCGATACTGTCATGAGCCTGACGAAGAGCATGCTCGACCTGATACCGAACCTTGCCTGGGCGTACGAGGTTCGGGGCTTGATCCAGCTGGGGCGCGGCGAGCGGAAGGCGGCCGTCGAGTCCTTTCTCCTGGCCGTGAGAATGGCGCCCGATTCGGTTGCCGCCGGTCAATCGCTGGCCGAGATCTTCAGGGAGGAGGGCGACGAGGCGAACGCCCTGGCCATGGATCTCTACGTCCGCCGAGCCCTGGAGCGCGTCGACCTTGAAGGGGCGATGGACCGGTAGGGCAGGGCGTTCACCATCTTTAGATGCAGCCCGAAGATGCTGCTCGCTGGAAGGAGAGGCTCGATCACCTCATGGCCGCAACCCGGCCTGCGCTGGCCTCGGCTGGCGGGGAGTAGATCTTCTCGAGGCTCATCCCTGATAGAAAAAGGACCGGAAGATGCCGCGCACCGTCCGGTCCTTGAATCGTCGTAAATGGTGCCGAAGGGGGGACTCGAACCCCCACCCTCGTAAAGAGGACTAGGTCCTGAACCTAGCGCGTCTACCAACTCCGCCACTTCGGCACTTGTTTGTTTCAAGAAAGAACTCTCGAATTTGAGGGTCGATAATATACTCCTGGCAGGGGGGGTATGGGAGCAAAAAATCCGCGAATTCCTGCGCCTGTCAATTTTCACGATATCTTGATAGACTGTGCGGTTTGAAACCCTTGCTCATCCGAGAGGGTGTCGAGAGAGAATGATCCATGGCTGAAGGAAGACGATGAGCCAGAAGAATGACGGCATCAAGCTGATCACCACTAATCGCAAGGCGCGGCACGAGTTTCATCTCATGATGGTGGTGGAAGCTGGGCTGGTCTTGACCGGCACGGAGGTGAAGTCCCTTCGTGACGGGATAGCGTCCCTGGATGAGGCTTATGCCGTAATATCAGGGGAAGAGCTGTTCGTGGTCAACCTGCATATTCCGGAGTACACCCACGGGAACAGGATGAACCACGATCCCAAAAGGCGAAGGAAGCTGCTTCTTCACCAGGCCGAAATCCGGAAACTCGATGCAAAGGTCAAGGAAAAGGGGTTGACCCTGATTCCGACAAAGCTTTATTTTAAAAGAGGTTGGGCAAAGATCGAGATCGCCCTCGCCAAGGGGAAGCGGCTCTACGACAAGCGCCAGGACATGAAGAAGCGCGACGCCAAGAGGGAGATCGACAGGGCCTACTCGAGGCGGTCGCCCGACTAGACTCTGATAATTGGTCAAGCTTCGGCTGGCGATATTCTGAATTTTCGATACTATATTAGGTGTCGCATTTGATTTCCCGGCTTCTCGACTGGAGTATCAGCGAGGGCAGCCGATCGAAAGCGGCCAGATCTTTGAAAAAGTGGGGGCGACTTGGTTTCGACCGGGTTGATGTTCGGCCCGTATGGCGCTCCGAGGTTTCAGGCGGCCTCGTAAAAAACCTGAGCTTAAACTTTATGTGCAGACAATAACTATGCACTTGCGGCGTAACTAACGCTGCACGTCGACCGGGACAGTGCCTGCGGGTCCTGGAAGGCGCCGATTAGCAGGCTGGCCCGTCTCTCTTTCCGGGGAGCCGGGTGAGAAAACCCCGGAATAGCGGAACCCAGGATCCTGCCGTCCGGAGCCTGGGGAAAGCGATAAATCAATAGAACGGCTATGAGCGTAGATGTGCGGTCTTGACCTTCTCGGGACGCGGGTTCGATTCCCGCCGCCTCCACCACCGATATCAAAGCGGACTATCTCCGCAGAAGAACGGCTCGCCGGGGTGACCTGGCGGGCCGTCACCCGTTTTGGCCTGTGGGTAAAGAACTTGCAAAGGTGGGGGACGTCAAACCTCGGGACGAGCTGGTGGGGGGAGTACGTGTCAAGCGGCCATCGTACCGGGCAAATTCAGCGGATTTTAAAGAAGGCGTTCTTTGAAAACGAGACTCATATCAGACAGGCGAGGAGCGGTTGGTCAAAAAGCATCAACCAGCATCGGGCGAGCATCAAAAATAACGGGAAAGGTGCGATGGAGTGCTCAGGAGGCGGATTTCTCCCAAGGAAGGATCTTGTCAAGAGAAGAGAATCCTACGCGGCTTTTTTGAGCTTGTACCCGGTGACGCGGGTCGCCCGGAAGACGCGACGCTCGATATTCCGCGGAACCTTCTTTGCGTCACGTGATGGCCTCTGGATATCATCTCCATTGAAGACATCATCAGGCCGAGCACCATCGATCGTCATATGGGGACGCCATTCGTTGTACCATTCGCCGAACTCTCGACATAATGCTGTCAAATGGTCGAATCCACGAACGACAGGCACACGCTTCAGCCATTCGTATTTAACAGTCTTGATGACCCTCTCCGTAACGGCGATGGAACCATGCTTTCCCACAGCACCAAAGCGAGGCTTCACGTCCCACTTATCCAGAAGCTCGGCAAAAGCACTGCCCGTGAAGACAGGCGCATGATCCATTATTATGTGCTTCGGTGGACCGTGCTCCTCGAAGGCTTGCTCCAAGGCATCGATCGTCCAACCGGAGTTCGGCCCCTCGAGAGGCATCACTGATATAACCTTTCGGGAAAAGTGATCGATGGCAACGAGGATGTGGATTGGCCAGAGCCCCCAAGTCGGGAAAGTGGTCGTGTCGATGGACCAAACATGGTTCGGATACCAGGCAGGAATGGAGCGCGGTGGTTTCTCTTCATCGGTTTTCTCGGAGGTTGAAACTTCTACTACCGGCTTTCGAGGCTTTGGCCGGTTCAGAATATTGCGAACCGTTGATGCAGCGATGAAGATGTTCAGCAGGCCCAGCTGGTTGGCGATTCGAAACCGGCCCCAGTCAACGTTGGCCTTGGTTATCTCCCAGACGAGTGCAGCGATCTCCATTGGTGTTTTGTTTGCTGGCACGATGGGGGACTTCTTCTTGTCGTCGATCTGATGAAGCCAGCAGTAGAGGGATGATCTGGCGATGCCGAAATACTCGGTGACACGACGCCGAGGGATCTGGAAGGTCTCCATATGCCACAGGATGAAGAGGCGTTCACGAAGAGTGTACCGCGGATTCTTCTCCTTCTTCCTGATCCTTTTCTGAAGAATGGAGACTTGAGTTTGGAGCTGATGAACCTTGTCCCGCAGGAAAAGAAGCTCCTTGTCCTTGGCATCGGCGTCCATGGCTGCCAGCTTTTCCAGTCCTCGTCGTCTAGCCCGTCCCGACCATTGGGCCGCCAAGAGAGCTGCTTTGATAATGAGCGAGACCGCAGTGGTGATGATATCGAGATTCTTCGCCATAATGAATCGCTATCAGCTTCGTGAGATCGGAAGAAGTTGATGAAAAAGGCGAGAATCGTAGCATTTGATGGCGTAGGATTGAAGGGCTGAACTCGGGGATGTAAACGGCTCTTTTTCAGAAGGATAGGCCGGGAATCGAGGTGGTCCGACGGGGCCTTGACAA
>CAYZWU010000091.1:0-11995 GCA_964482235.1 uncultured Phycisphaerales bacterium | reverse complement strand
ATGGCCCCTTTTAGGGGCCTTCCTCATACCACCTGCTCTGCAGGTGGTGCTGATTGACTCGATCGATTCCAATCGATCCCGCAGCGGCAGGTTCCTGTTTCGAAAGCGCAGCGATTTCTTCAACGGATCATTTCGATCCCAGGAGGCCCCCATGAACAGAGGCAAATCCAGGAAGGCGGCAGCCGAGGAAGCTGAACTGCAGCTGACGCCCATGATCGACGTCACGTTTCTGCTCCTCATCTTCTTCCTCTGCTCCATCCGGTTCAAGGTCCTCGACGGCAAGCTGGTGTCCCATCTTCCCAGGGAGGCCGGAGTGAATACCTTCGCGCCGACCGGCGAATTCGAAAGGATCGACATCGTATTGAGCCGTACGAAATCCGCCAGGGCGGGATTCTCGATCCGCCTGAATGGAAAGGACATTCCTGACCTTTGCAGCCTCGGCAGCGTCCTGAGAAACCTGCACCGCCGGGAACCCGGTCTTGCCGTGGCAATCCATCCGGGGGAGAAGATCGAGCACGGGCACGTCGTCGCCGTTGTGAACGAATGCCTGCGAGCCGGCTTCACCAGGATTGCCTTCAGCGGCACACCGCTGGACGGGTAGGACGTTTGTTTCCCCAAGTCTCCTCTTCATCGAAAAAATGAAAAATTCTGCGCAGCGGCGGGTGTATCATGGCGCTTAAGAATGGCAGGCCGTTGAAGGAGTGCGCCGCGACGGACCGGTTCTCCTCTCAGCGGGTTTTCCGAATGCCCCTGGTCGAGTGGAAAGCAAAAAGGTGGAATCAACGGAAGACAACAAGCAGCGAAGACTCCTGAAGCGCGCCGTGCAGCACGACGAGGCGGCGCTCTCCGAGCTCTTCGATGCGCACACCCAGCGCCTGCTGGATTCGATCCGCTCGGAGCTGGGCGACAAGCTGAGGCAGCGGCTCGAATCGCGCGACGTGATGCAGCAGGTCTACCTGGACGCACTCAACAACATCGACAGTTTCGTGGATCGAGGGCATGACAGCTTTTACGCCTGGCTGCGCCGCATCGCCCTGAACAGGATCTGCGACGTGGACCGCAGGCAGTTCCGGACGACGAAACGCGCCGGCGAGATCCGGACGTCCGACCTGGAGCGAAACGCATCGGCCCTCCTCCTGTTCGACAGACTCATCGGCTCAGGCACCAGCCCCAGCATGGCGGCCGATTTCACCGACCGCATCAGGCTTCTCCAGGGTGCTCTGGACCGGCTGACCGGCGACCAGCGCGATGCGATCCGGTATCGCTACCTGAATCAGCTCGATGTCCCGGAGACGGCCGCCAGGATGAACCGCTCCGAGGGAGCTGTCCGCAGCCTCTGCGTGCGGGCCTTGATCCGTCTTCGGGAGTTGCTGGAAGATGTCATCTGACGCATCGAGAAGCGATCAGCCGGCTGCCGGGGAGCCGCGGCGATCCGGCGACGTCTCCCTCGAGGCGATTCTCGACGAATATCTCCAGGAGCTTGCTGAAGGAAGGAGCCCGGATCAGCAGAGCTACCTGGACAAGTACCCGGACCTGGCCGAAGCGCTGCGCGGCGTCTTCAAGACGCTCGATTTCGTGGAAGCCACCAGCAGTACGATCTGCTCGTCCCATCTCGAGGAAGGCCGGCAGCTCGGCGACTACCGGATCGTACGCGAGAAGGGCCGCGGCGGCATGGGCGTGGTCTACGAGGCGATCCAGGTCCCCCTGGACAGGCGGGTGGCTCTCAAGGTCCTTCCTGCCGGCGCTCTGCTATCGGAAACGGCGGCCGAGCGATTCTCCCGGGAGGCGGCCCTGGCCGGGCGCCTCCACCACACCAACATCGTTCCCCTCTATGCCGTGGGCGAGGATCAGGGGATCTCCTTCTTTGCCATGCAGTTCACGGAACCGTGGAGATCATCAAGGCAAGACACTACCTGGATCTTCACGACAAGAGCGAGATCAGGACAGCTCTTGGCTGGTGGCTGCGCGGACTCGTTCTGAGCCAGACCAAGGGCACGGAAGCGGTGGAAGCATTCAACCGCGCCCTCCTGCTGCGGAAGGATTTCACACCGGTAAAAGCCATCCCGCCCTCCACCACCACCGCGCCATCGCCTTCCATGCGCTCGGACTCCTTCAGAACGCCCTGAAAGAGGTGGAAAAGGCCCTGTCACACTGGCCAGATCTCTTCCTTCTCCAGATCCACAAGGCGATACTACTTGCCGAACTGGGGCAGCTCGATGCGGCCAGGGCCGTTTGCCGGGATAGCGTGAATCCATCCAACCCCAGCGCCATCACGGTCCTCATGTCAGCCGTCTGCCAGGAGATGCTCGGCGACGGATCAGGAGCGCAGTCCACGATCCGCGACTTTGCCGATCGACTCGCTGCGGGGCCGTCGCTCGCTGATTCCGGTCAGGAAGGATATGCACCGGCCCTGGAATATCTCCTTCGTGAAAGGGATGCCTCTTCCCTCATGGCCACTGCGGGCGGCTCTCCCGGCCGGCGCTGCGAGTTCGGTTTCCTCGTGGCTATTCGAAACCTGGCCGAGGGTGATCGCTCGGCCGGGCTTGCCGCTATCGAGGAATGCCTCGGGACAGGGGTTTTCTTCTTCACGCAATTTCGATTTGCCCAGGTCTTCGTGGTGCGTGCCAGGGAGAATCCCGGCTGGCCTCGCTGGATCGAGTGACCGAACCTACTCGTTGAACCACGTCGTGTCCGGCCAGGTGTCGTTTGCCGCCACGAAGTCGGGATCCCCATCGGAGTCGAGATCGCCCACGGCAATGGCCAGGGTCCACGACGTGTCGAGATCCTGGTCGGATTTCTCGAAGATGCCGTAGCCGTTGTTGAGCCAGAGCTCGTTCGGATGTGCGCTCGAACCCAGGCCGTAATTCCCCACGATGAGGTCGACATCGCCGTCCCCATCCACATCGGCGACACCGAGGCCGTAGGACACCCACCCCTGGCCCAGCTGCTGGTTCGTGTCCTGGAACTTCCCGCTGCCGGCGTTCACGAAGATGCGGTTGGCTGCCGATTCGATCCCCTCGGCGATGTCCAGCTCACCGTCGTTATCGAAATCGCCGAGAGCCAGGGACAGGGTCCTGTAGGCTCCGCTGAAGTTGGATGTGTTTGTCAGCTGGCCGCTGCCGTTGTTGAGCCAGATCTTGTTCTTCTGTAGGTAGTTGCCTTCCACGATGTCGAGATCGCCGTCGCGGTCGAGGTCGCCGATGGCCAGGGCAACGGTCTCCTGGTTCCCGAAGGTGATGCTGCCGCCGCTGAAGTCTCCGGTGCCGTCGTTCAGGCGGATGATGTTCGGCTGGTTTCCACCGGCATTTCCTTCAACGATGTCGATGTCGCCGTCGCCGTCCATGTCGCCCAGAACGATGCTCGTGGTCCAGGAGTTGCCGAGCTGCTGGCCGCTGTTGGTGAAATGCGCCCTGCCGTTGTTGAGCCAGACCTGGTTGGACTCTGCCGATGTCACACCGAAGTTGCCTATGACGAGATCGAGGTCGCCATCCTGATCCAGATCGCCGAGTCCTACAGAGAAAGAGGCTTCGTTTCCGCCGAAGATCTGCCCGAGAAAATCGAAGTACCCCGTTCCGTCGTTGGGCCAGACGATGTTGCCGGTGCAGTAGTTGGCGAAAACCATGTCGAGATCGCCGTCGTTGTCCAGATCCCCCACCTCCGCGCCAAAGGTCCTGTCAGTACCGAAGACCTGGCCGCCGGAGAAGAAGAGCCCCCGTCCCCAGCACAGGTCAACGGGATTGATCCAGATCTGGTTGCTCTCATTCAGATTGCCTGTGATCATATCGAGATCACCGTCTCCGTCAAGATCCCCCATGGTGCAGCAGGCTGTCCTGAAATCGCCGCAGAAGAGCCCCGAATCCATGAAGGCGCCGGTTCCATCGTTGAGCCAGACATGATTTGCATGTCCCTCCTCGCCGCAGATGAGGTCCAGATCGCCGTCGGAATCGTAGTCGAAGATCTCCATGAAGCCCGATGCGGGATCGGGACCGCCCGAGGCGCCCGGGGGCCTCTCGCAGCTCGCCCCCAGCTCCTGCTCCGTGTCGGCGAAAAGCCCGTCGCCGTGGTTTCTCCACACGCGGTCCGGTTCGCCGCGGACAAGTACGGCCAGGTCGCAATCGCCGTCGCCATCGAGATCGCCAAGTGCCACGGACTCCGAGCTGCCGTTGAGGAGATCCTGACCGGTGCTGAAGAAAAGACCTTCTCCGTCGTTGAGCCAGATCCTGACCGGTCCGTTGTCGTTGGCCGCCGCAAAATCGAGGTCGCCGTCATTGTCCATATCGCCCAGAGCGAGATCGAGCGTCCGGGAAAGTCCGAGCTGCTGGCCGCTGTTGATGAAGGTGCCGCTCCCGTTGTTGAACCAGACGTAATTCGGCCCGTCGTAGTTGCCTTCCACCAGGTCGGGAGAGCCGTCTCCGTTCAGGTCTCCAAGCAGCAGGGAACGGGTTGCGCTGGCGCCCAGCGCCTGCCCGTTGGAGGTGAAGACGCCGTCCGAGTTGAGCCAGACCGTGTTCGGCTGGCTGATATTCCCGGTCACCACATCGGGAAAGCCGTCGCCGTTCACATCACCCACCGCCACGCTGCGGGTGTCGAAGCTGCCGAGAAACTGATCTGTGCCGGTGAACCGGCCGGTGCCGTCATTGAGCCAGATCCTGTTGGCCAGACCGCTGTCCCCGGTCACGACGTCCAGATCGCCGTCGCCGTCCAGATCCTTGACAGCGATGTCATGGGTATCCGAGCCGCCGAAGGAGAAACCGGACTCGGAAAAAGCGGGAATAACATCAATCGGCGTTGACGCCCCGGCATCGGAGCCGTCAAGCGTACACTCGATTGCGTCCTCCATCAAGTCGGGATGAATACCGATCCCAGAGGCGCTGCCCTTCTCGAGCAGAGCGGGATCGAACTGCCGTCGGATGGTCAGCGTAGCGTACTCGCCCAGGACAATGGTCACCTCGTTGGGCGCCGGGCCTTCCTTCACGTAGCTTCCGGTTCCGAACGTGTTCTTCTTGACAGGAAGCAGAAACGAATCGGTAATACCGCTGTTCACCGTCACGTTCGTGTTGAAGGGGACAACGACCGTATCGCCTTTGTCCAGAATGCCGCTGCTGTTCGCATCGAAGAAACGTGCAAAACCGGTGACATGCACCGGCGGGAGCGTGGAGAAGCCGACTCCCTCATCGCTTCCGCCGCCGCCGCCGCCGCCGCAGGACGAAAGAGCAGGAAGGAGAAGGAACAGCATAATGGTCTTGAACTTGAAAGGAAACGAAGCCCGTATCATGATCACCTCCTCGAGAGATCCTCAACTGGCCGCTGAAGCAGTTCAAAGTCCCGAAACATCTATTGCAAAGATCTCTCAAAAGTTATTTATCAGCTCCGCAAAGTGCCGTAACATGAGCGGCCTCTTCGCGACGTCCAATGCGAAAGCAGGCGCAGCCGTCTTGCCGCGCCGGGCTTTCTTTGAGAGAATCGCGCGAAGAGAACGAAGGAAGGAACAGGCAGGGAATTCGACAGATGAGCGAAAAAGAAACTCCCGAGCAGATCATCGCGAAATGGGTCGAACGCGATCTCACGGCCGCCGCGGCAGCTGGCGAGATCGAGCCGACCTTCGAAGTAGACGAGATGGTCGACCAGGTCACGTGGGCGCTGGCAGCCAAGCGCTGCCCCGTCCTGATCGGTCAGTCGGGCGTGGGCAAGACCTCGATCATCCACGAGCTCGTCCGCCGTTCCTTCGAAGGCAACGGGCCGCCCGAGCTGCGCGGCCGTCGCATCCTGCAGTTCTCGTTGCAGCTCAGGGCCTCCGAGGTGAAGGATCCCTACGACGACATGGGTCCCGCCATGAAATCGCTCCTCGACGCCCTGAAGACGACCACGGAGAACATCATCCCCTTCTTCAGGGATCTTCACGTGGCCTACCAGTACGATCTCGAACCGCAGATCTCAACGCTGGCGGACAGGTATCCCGGCCGACTGCTCGCCGAGGGCGTCTCGCCGATGATGGAGATGATGTTCGAGAACAACCCGCAGCTCGAGCAGCGTTTTCTTCTCCTGAACATGGAGGAGCCGCCGCTGGAGAAGGTTCTCCGGACCCTGACCGCATGGAGCGAGCACCAGAAGGAGCATCACGACAAGAGCTTCACCCATGCCGCTCTGGAGCAGGGCCTCCATCTGACGCACCGCTTCCTGGCACGGGGCCATCAACCGCGCAAGGTCTTCGAGTTCCTGACCCAGCTCAGCGCGATGACCGCCAAGGGCGAGGAGGTGACGGAGATCGACACCTTCGAACGGTTCTGCCGCGTTCACAAGATACCCCGCTTCCTCGTGGATCCGTCGGTTCCCCTCGACCTGGCCGACCTGGAAAGGGATTTCCACAGCCGCGTCCTCGGACAGCCCGAGGCGATCCGCGCCGTTGTCGGCCGGATCGGACTGATCAAGGCGGGATTGTCGGACATGCGGCGCCCCTTCGGGGTCTTCCTCTTCGCCGGCCCGACGGGAGTGGGCAAGACGCACATGGCGCAGGTCCTGGCCGATAAGCTCTTCGGAAGCGCCGACCGAATGGTGCGGTTCAACATGGCGGACTACAGGGACGTCCTTGCCGCCCAGATCCTTTTCGGCAACCCGGAATCGCACCAGTATCCTTTGAGGCGGGGGCTCTTCACGCTGCGGCTCCTGGGGCACCCCATGGGCGTCTTTCTTCTCGACGAGTTCGAAAAAGCTCATCCCAACGTGCTCGACCGCTTTCTCCAGCTCGTCGATGAGGGACGGTTCGTCAACGGTGCGGGAGAATCGATCTCGTGCCGCTCCATGATCATCATCGCCACCACCAATGCCGGCGCCGAACTCTATCGCCGCTCCTATCTCGGATTCACCAGCTCGGAGAAGATCAGCGAGGGGCAGCGCGAGATCAACAGCAGCCTGGAAGAGCACTTCCGCTTCGAGCTGATCAACCGTTTCGACCAGGTGGTCCACTTCCTGCCCCTTTCGCGCGAGAACATCCGCTCGATCGCTCTTCGCGAGCTCGAGGATCTCAAGATGCGAAGCGGACTCAGGGAACGCGATCTCTCCCTCGAGGTCGAGGAGGCTGTTCTCGACTGGCTCGTGGCCAACGGATACGACCCGGACTACGGGGCCCGCTTCCTGCGCCGCACCCTCGAACGGCACGTGACCACCGCTCTGGCCGACACGATCGTGCGCGACATACCCGATTCCGGCTCCTCCATCGCCCTGTCGGTGCGCAACAACAGGATCGCGGCCAAGGTCGTGCAACCAGCCCGGGACGACCAGGTCAGGCGGGAGGAGCTCACCCTTCCCAAGGGGACGACGGAAGAGAAACGAAAGCTCGACCGGAAAACCCTGGCCGACGAGTCGAGGAGGATCATCGTCGCGGCGGCCGAGTACCTGGAAGAGTTCGAGAAGAAGAAGGAGGAGCGGAGCCTGCTGCTCTCCAAAATGAACGATCCTTCCTTCTGGGAACGCCGCGAGGAAAGGCAGGAACTCCTCGACCGTTTCAGGGAGCTCGATGTTTCCGTCCGCGTGGAGGAGCGTCTGGCCGCGCCGATCGCGATTCTCAAGAAATCGATGAAGGACGGCGACGCGCTGCCGGCCGATTTCCTGAAGATCGTTCCCCTGGTCGAGAATGCGGCCGAGGCCCTGAGGGAATGGGGCGATCGCCTGGCCGAGGAGGGCGGCTGCGCGGTCTGGCTTGCCGTGCTCAGCGCCGACCCCGTGCACCCGGCAGGATCCTGGATCATGGACCTGTCCGGCATGGAGCTGAACTGGTGCCGCAAGCTCGGCTTGACTGCCGAAGTTGCCGCCTACGAGCTCGTTGACGACCAACCGACACGGGTCGTTCTCGACGTGGAGGGACCGGGCGCATCGGTCTATCTCGGCATGGAACACGGGATTCACAGGCTCTGTCGCACGGGACATCACGACCTGCGGGCCAACATCGCGATCGTGTCGAAGGATCCTTATCCCGGCACCGATTGGCCGAAAATGTCGCGGGCCCGCCGCTCGACGAGCTTTTTCGGGATCAAGCCGACCCTCTGCGCATCCCTGGAAATCGAGAGCCGCGGCCTTGCGTTCACCTTTCTGGGAAACCACAAGGAATCGCTCAATCACATGGTCCACGATCTCGAGCGCGCCTGGACGATGATACCGACGGAACATCCTGAAACAGTCAGGGTTTACGGCGAGCACGGAAGCGGGGCCAGGGACAACCGCACCGGCACCGCGGCGCCCCGGCTCAGGGATGTCCTGCACGGCCATCTGGACTGCTTCCTGGAGGCCTGGCGCCGCAGGGAACAGTAGCCTTTCGAACCAAGAAATATCGGCGCAGTCCGTGACCCCCTCGCGCCATGGCAGGTCTGCGCCCGTCGGTTTTTATTTTTCGCAAGGGTATAGATTTCGATCCACTCTGATGAATCGGAGCAAAATAACGATATAATAAAAAACTGCCGGAACTTAATCGCTCGAGCACTGTTACGGATTTCTATGCGATGAGGTGTCGATTCGGCTTGCATCCGATCGTCGAGCCGTAGAGAACAAGTGGGTCACCTGAAAGCAAGGAACTGCAAATGCCCCGAAAGAATGAAGAAAAGATCGACGAAGCCCTGAAATCCGTCAGCGACAGCCGGCGCGGCTTCCTTCGTAAGCTGCTCGTGGGCACGGCCCTGGCCGTCCCGCTGATCTCTTCCACCTCTCTGGCAGACGATGAGCCAGACGAAAAGTCGGGCGGCGGAGTCGGCGCAACCGGGAAAGGAAAAGGAAAGGGAAAAGGCTCCGGAAAAAAAAAGGGCAAGGGAAAAGGCAAGGGCAAAGGCTCTGGCGACAAGAAGCGGAGAAAAAAGGGCGAAGACGAGGAAGAAAAAAAAGAGCCCAAGAAGAAAAAGAAGAAAGGCGAGGACACCGGCAAGGAAAAGAAGGACAAGTAGCAGCCGGGACGGCCAGTCCTTGCCGCGAACGTGAACTTTTCCGCTGATCCTGCCATCAGTCTGAACAGGCCGCTGTAAAAGTCACTCTCGAACGACTTTTCCAGCGGCCTTTCAATTCAATGGGATATCGAGATGAATGAGATGTTGAGGAGCCGCCCAGGTATCAGCTCCTCGATCCGTATCACCCCCATCGAAGAGGGCTATCTCGCTCTCGACACGAAAGAGGACAGGGTTTTTCAGCTCAATCCTCTGGCCGCCCTGATTTTCGAGCTGTGCAACGGGCGCAGAACCGTGAAGGAGATCATCGACACGTTCTACGCCCTTTTCGATGATGCCGTCTGCAGCAGCGACGGGATCCTGGACTGGCTGCTCGAAGCCGATCAAGGCGGACTCGTTTCCTGTGACCCGGCGGAAACCGCCCCTCCGGAGGAGCTTGACGGGGACGAGCTCGATTTCCTGGCCTGGCGGCTCAACCAGCGGGGAGAAGGCGCTCAGGCCTTCATCTGCCAGAAACAGGCTGCCGAGCTCGAACCCGAAGATCCCGACATCTGGTTCTCTCTCGCCGAGCTGGCTCAGGCGCAAGGCGATCGCGAAACCGCCCTGACGGCTTACAGGCATTACCTCGAGCTCGTGCCGGGCGATCCTGAAGTGGCCCATCTCGTTGTCGCGCTCGAAAGCGGCACCCCCCCGCCGCGCATGCCGGACAAGAGCGTAGCCAAGCTGTACAAGCGGTTTTCCGGCTTCTACGACAGGAACATGCGCGACGAGCTCGACTACCGCGCCCCCGAGCTCTTGAAGAACGCGATCGAGTCCGTTCTACCCGACGGATCCTCCGATCTGTCTATTCTGGATCTTGGCTGCGGCACCGGACTCGCAGGTCCCCTTCTCCGTCCCTGTGCCGGCTTCCTTGTCGGTCTGGACATCTCCCCGGAAATGGCCGATCTCGCGCGTCGGCGCGGCTGCTATGACGCTGTCGAGATAGCCGAGATCACGGATTGGCTCGCGAAGGCCGAGCAGCTGTACTATCTCGTGACCGCCTGCGATGTCCTCATCTACTTCGGCGACCTGTGCGACGTCTTCGCCGGCGTGCACCGCATTCTCGAGAAGGACGGCCTGTTCGCTTTCACGCTCGAGGAGGGAGATCGCGACAGCGTGACGCTTTGCGACTCCGGCCGCTTCGCCCACGGGATCGGACACGTGATGCAGGCCGCCGCGGAGGCCGGTTTCGAGGCGGCCTACTTGGACCGCGACGTGCTCCGCACGGAGTACGACGAGCCGGTGGAGGGGATCGTTGTCGTGCTCCGCAAGGCCTGATGAAACAGGGAAGAAGCACTCCAGTGACAGGAGAATCGCAGCGATTCGTACCCCTTGAAGATGGTGCGCCTCCCGCCTCATCTTGACTTGCAGGTACATTCATAATAAAATACATCGGTATATCTGCCTGCTGCTGACCTGTTCGGCTGATCCTGGGGCAATGGACCGCGGGACATCTTCCATTCCCCGTCTGGGAGGAATCATCTTGATCTGCAACACAACGCTCAAGGCTGCAATCGCTCTTCTCCTGATCACGGCCGTGATGTCGCCGTCTCTTTCTGCCCAGGTGCTCCCTCCTGCTGAGTTCGAGTACGTGGTCATCACTCCGGCGGAAGGTTACCGCCACTTCCAGGTCTTCGTCGACTGGAAGACGAGGAAAGGGATCCCCGCCGTCACGGTGACCACGAACTGGATCTACAACAACTACACCGGCCATGCCACGGAGCAGGAGCAGATCCGCGCCTTCGTGGCCGACGCGCACGCCACGTGGGGCGCGGAGTTCTTTCTTCTTGGAGGCGACACCGCCTTTGTGCCTTGCCACCTGCAGTACTTCCCCCTGGAGTACGTGGCCACCGATACATACTATGCCGACTACGACGGCGACTTTCTCTGCGAGGTCCACGTGGGACGGGCTCCTGTCAGGAACCTGATGGAGCTCCGGACGTTCATGCGCAAGGTCGTCACATACGAGACGAATCCGCCCCTAGACGGTTACACCCTGAACGCCGGGCTTCTCGGCTTCGACACGATGACGGGAGTGTCGGACGGCGAAACATGGTGCGAGCACCTCGACACCCTCTACTTCACCGACGACTGGAACCTGACCAAGGTCTACGACAGCGACGCTCCCGTTCCACCGCGAACCCACCTCGACGATGTTCTCGACGCCATCGACATGGGCCAGAACCTGATCGCCCACGCCGATCATGGAAGCCCCAACTGGATCGGAGTGGGCCACGTCAACCACAGCCTTCACCTCAAGCAGGCTGACGTGGATCTGTTGACCAACGGCGACCGGCTCTCCATTCTCTATTCCATCTCGTGCGATTCCGCCCATTTCGACAATGACGACTGCATCGGCGAGCACTTCGTCCGGCATCCGCAAGGCGGCTGCGTCGCCTACATCGGCCACTCCCGGATCTCGGTCCTCGGGAGCGACCTGAACGGCGGATCGTGGGGCTTCGGCAAGAGCTTTTTCAACGAGCTCCTGCTCAACAACCAGTACAAGCTGGGGGTCTGCTTTTCGGAGCACAAGAACAAGATCAACAGCGGCTACGAATGGAAGAAGCACTTCGAGCAGCTGACTCTCCTCGGAGATCCCGAGATGCCTGTCTGGACCGCGATCCCCTCGCGGTTCCTCGTCACCCTTTCCCCGACGCTGAAGGTCAACGCCGCCAGCTACTCCGTCAATGTCGTGCGGGCCGGTGTCGGCCCGGTGGAGAACGCCTACGTCTGCCTCTGGAAGAAGGAAGACGGCGTCTACGAACGGGGCTACACGGACAAGGGAGGCGACCTGGCCCTCTCGTTCACCAATCCTCCCGCTTCCACGGGCACGCTCCTCGTCACCGTGACGAAGCAGAACTTCCTCCCCTTCCTGGGCAGCGCCGAGGTCGTGCCGTAGTCGGTTTTTTCAAAGATCAACTCCACGCGGTCAGGCAGACGTGGCAGGACAGCTGGCTCGATTTCAAGATCGCCAGGCACTAGTCCCTAAACAAGCGTGATTTCAATCGATCGTAGTATTGAAAATGGCGGAA
>CAYZWU010000090.1:0-12595 GCA_964482235.1 uncultured Phycisphaerales bacterium | reverse complement strand
GATTACCCTGATTTTGGTTACGAAAATGGCTTGCCCCTATCCCTGAAACTCCTGTATAACACCCTGCTCAGCTGTATCCAAGACAGGCGCGGAAGCCCGCGTCCGTCCGCGACACAGGTTTGTCCCGATCCTCAGGCTTGGGATGTATACAAAGTCAGATTCCCGTTTCGCTCCTTTGCGATCGCCCGCTTTTTTCAAAGCGATTAAGAAATGTAAATACGAATGGATATAATGACGGACAGAGGAAAGGCGCCATCATGAACGGAAACAGCAAGAACCGGACACTTGCCAGCCAGGTTCCGGGTGTTGTCCTGACACTCTTCCTTTTCTTCATCCCGGCCGCGGGATCCACCTCGGCCCAGAACGACTGGATCCGGCTTCACCCGCAGATCTCCGAGCGGATCAGCAGCGTGATCCTGATGAACAACGGCGGGATGGCGGCCGGCGTTCAGGGCGACGGCCTGCTCGTGCGGCGCCCGGGCGGCCAGTGGGCGGCCACGTCGCCCGACCACTTTCCAGGAATCCAGTTCAGCCACGTGGCTGCCGTCGATCCGATCCCCGGCCTGGTCCTGGCCACCACATCGGTCGGCGATTCGATCGGCAACGGCTGGCTCTACCGCTCCATTGACTACGGGGAAACGTGGGATCAAATCGATCCCGCTCCCCTGGCCCCGGTGGACGCCTACTACCGGATCGGCTACTCGCGAGCGAATCCGATGCGGATCTACATGGGCGCCTTCGAGGACATCTGGGCATCGAATGACGCAGGAGTCACCTGGACATCGATCCATCCCGTTTTTCCTGACAGGATCATCTTCACCGACGTGGCAGTCCATCCCGCCGACGCCGACTCCATTCTGGCCGGCGCAAGGGGCGACTACCCCGGCATCTTCCAATCCCTGGACGGCGGGCAGAGCTGGTCGCGCGTTCACTCGGAGATCCATGTCACGGCCATCGAGTGGGATCCGCTCGACCCGAACCTGGTGATCGCAACGGGTAGCACGGCCGGTTTCAAGAACAGGGTCGTGCGGTCGATGGACGGCGGGCTCACCTGGACCGTTCAGGTCCAGACCGCCATCACCGGTCCCGTCGAGTTCGTCGGGCTGCCCGGTACGGCCGTGGCCAGGGGCGTCACGGCACCCGACCAGAACGGCGCCCTCTATGCCACCCTGAACGGCGGCCTCACATGGTTCCTGGTGAAGGAGTTCACAGGCTCGTCGCTCACCTCTTTCGACGCCAAGGTGGTCTTCGGCCGCCTCGCCCTCTGCGCGGCGATCGACAGGTACGGGGTCTACTTCTCCCTTGATCAGGCAGCCACCTGGTCGTACGCGGGGCCGTCGCGGGGTCGCGTCGTCGAGGTGGAAGCCGACCCCTACAGGCCGGGGCGCTGGTTCGCCGGCACGGATGATTCGATCTCCGTCTTCATGGCCGGCCAGGGGCATCGTCTCCTCAGCGACGACGGGGGCAGGAGCTGGCAAGAGCTGGGAGACGAATACCCGGCCTGCGGGCAGGTCACCTGTGCTCTCTTCTCCCCCACCGATCCGCTGGAGATCCACACGGGAAGCGATTACGTGGCCGGTTGCCTCTCCTACACCCTCGACGGCGGGATCACCTGGGACAAGTATGCCGAGAGCATGCCCCGGCCGCACTGCGTGGTCCGATCCCCCGCAAACGCGGAAATTCTATTCATGGGGCACGACCGTTCGCTCTCTTACCCGACCATCGACTGCGGCCTCTGGTCGCGCGATCCGGCCTGGACCTGGACGAAGCTCTGGCAACCGCCGCATCCCGTTCAGGAGCTGGCCTTCGATGCTGCGGTATCGACCACCCTTTTCGCCGCACTGGGCGAGACGGATCTCTATGCCGAGCCCGTGCCCGGAGGCGCTCTTTTCAAGTCTCTCGATGCGGGGATCACCTGGTCGGAGGTCGCCTTCTTCTCCGGAAAACACGTGGCCTGGGTGCGGGTCGTGCCGGGGCGGACCGGCCACTTCTGGGCCGGCACGCTCTTCGGCGGCGGCGTGTTCAAGACCGAGGACGGCGGACTGAACTGGAAGGACATGTCCGCCGCGCTCCATTTCAAAGAGGCGAGGGATGTGGTCTTCCTCGAGACCCAGCCGGGATGGTGCTTCGCGGCAACGGACGCCGGCGTGCTCGAGAGCGGAGACTTCGGCGCCACGTGGCAGGTCAGGAACAACGGCCTCCTTCTCACGGGGACGGGGAACGATCTTCTCTCCCTCGACACCCATTCGATTGCTGCGGACGAGCAGACCGGCCGGCTCATCGTGGGCACTACGGCGGGGATCTTCGGCACGACCTTCTGAGGCGGAAGAGCAGCTCGAGTCCGTTCATCGTCCGGCCTGGACGGTCCCGCTCTATGCTGACTCGAAGCACTTTATCAACGGTCTGCCAGGCTATTCTACCCGCAAGGTGTAGGCAGGACGCAAGCCCAGGTAGTCACCGCGGCTGTTCGGGAGGGCGCCGCTGCGGCAGGCGGATCGGCAAAGGTGCGCATGGTTGCGCCAGTTCCCGCCCCTGTACACCCGGTGCTGGCATCCCGGGGATTCAAAGGCCGAGCCGTCGGTGGGCATGGCTTCATAATTGTCGATATACGAATCCTGACACCACTCCGATATGTTCCCGCAGACTTCATGCAGGCCGAATGCATTCGGGTTGAAGCCGCCAACAGGGGCATGAACCGTGTGCCCGTCGTACAGCCATTCCTCGTAGGTCCACGTTGCCGGCCCACCGTTCCTCTTGCAGAAGAGATCGCAGAGATTGACGGCACCTTCGAGGGTCTGCTTCTCGTCCCCTGTCCAGTAAACAGTGGCTGTCCCCGCTCGCGCGGCATACTCCCACTCCGCTTCCGAAGGCAGGCGCAGGTTCAATCGGCGAAGCATCGTCTGGCAATCGAACCAGCTCACGCTCTCCGCGGGATGCAGGAAATCGACCGCCACGCCGCCCAGCTTTCCCCCGGCGTGATAGAAGCTCGGATTGTCTCCCATGTACCACTGCGACTGGGCCATCTCGAACTTCGACATGAAGAACGGCTTCAAGGCGACCTTGTGCACCGGCGCCTCGTCCGTCCTGGCCTGGGGATCCACATTCGGGGAACCTGGCGGATTTTCCTCGGTGGGCGGTACGGCTCCCATCTGGAACTCGCCTCCAGGGATCAACACGAACACGATCCCCATCTCCTCGAAAAGAATCAGCTTCCAGTCCTCGTCCCGCTCGGGGATCTCGCCCGACTGGATATGGACAAACTCCCAGAGACCCGAATCGGGATCCCGCCCGATGGGAACAAAACCGATCTGCTCCTTGATGCGAAGGCCGTTGTACTGCGGACACTCTTCCTTGCTGGCAATGGAAGCGACGGCCCTGTCCCATTCTACCTGACGGCTGGTGATGCTGCGCTCCTCGACCGTTGAGGCGAACTCCAGGCGCTCCTCGATGTCCCTGATCACACCCCAGCCCCCTTCCACATCAACCATTCGCACGATTCCTCTCACCAGCTCTTCAAGCAGATCGTGCTGCCACAGGGTTTCCATGTCGGCGAACTCCCAGACGCGGTAGTGCTTTATCACTATTTCGAGCCGGGTAATCCGCCTGTCGAGATCAGCGAGCCGTTTTGTCAGCACTTCCGCTTCTTCAGCCGATGCTCCCCCTGCATCGCCGGCCTCGATGCCGGCCAGACGGGCAACTATTATCTCCCTGGCCTTTCTCGCATCGAGCAGTTTCGGCCAGCTCGGATGATTGTCCCTGTCCTTCTGGATGGCGGCTTCATCGCGAGGTAAAGCCATCTTCTTCAAGGCGTCCAGGGTCTTCCTGTGGGTTACCAGCCGGCCGAAAAGAACTCCCGCCCTCACCAGCCAGTCATTCAGCCTGACGATGTTGTCCGGGTGAGCCGGCCACAACTCCTCGGCTTCCTTTTCGAGATCGGCCAGCCTCCGGATGTCCGAGAGTCGGGTGATCTGCCTGTACTGCTCCTTGGCCGATTTCTCGGCGGCGAGAGCTCTTTCCTTCTCCGATTCCGCTACTTTCTTCTCATATCTTATCCGCGGATAAGACCAGAGCAGCAGATACAGGACAAAACCGAAAACAGCCAAGATCGCCACACCGACCGCAGTGCTGACAACGGGATTCCTCCTCACCCGCTTCCAGAGGCGTATCCCCAACCCCACCGGTCTCGCCAGGATCGCATCGCCTTTCACATACCTTGTCAGGTCCTTGCTGAACTTCTCCATACTCTGGTAACGATTGGCAGGCAGCTTCTCCATGGCCTTCGAGCAGATCACCGAAATGTCGCGAGGCACCTTTGGATTCGCCTTGTGGGGATCCACTGGATCGACAACCACGATCTTCTTGAGTATCTCGTGCGAGGTCGCACCCTCGAATGGACGTTTCAAGGTGAGCATCTCGTACAGCGTCACGCCGAGGGAGTAGATGTCCGTTCGCTTATCGATCCCGGCACGCCGGCTCATGGCCTGCTCGGGCGACATGTAGTAGGGCGTTCCCGCGAGGTCCCCTGTCCGGGAAAGGGCGAGGGCATCCTCGATCCTGGCCAACCCGAAATCCGTCACCTTCGGATTCCACTCTCCGGCCAGAAGGATGTTCGACGGCTTGACGTCCCTGTGCACCACACCCGAATCATGGGCGTGCTGCAAGGCGTCGGCAATCCTGGAGACGAGCTTTGCCACCTTCCGGAAATAGCCGGGAGGTTGTTCCCCCGTTTCACGGAGCTCCTCGAGCTGATCGTTGAGAGTGATCCCGTCCTTCACCAGTTCCTGGGCAATGTAGTGAAACCCTTCATGTTCGCCAACGGCGTGGATGGCCACGATGTCGGGATGGCTTTGCCGGCCGCCCGCCTCGGCCTCGCGATGAAACTTGCTCACCGCCTCGTCGGAGAAACTCAGGTGGGAGGGGAGAACCTTGAGCGCCACGGGGCGCTGGAGCGAGACCTGCTCGGCTTCGTAGACTGTACCCATGCCGCCACTGCCGATCTTCCTGAGTATCCTGAAGTCGCCGATCCTTTCCGGCAGATTCCTCGATTCCAGCTTGGCGTCCAGCGGTTCCAGGAAGGAATCGTCGTGATCATGGGCAAGAAGCTTTTCCACGTAGGCGCGCAGCGCCGCGTCGTCCCTGCAGGCTTCATCGAGATAGGCAGCCCGCTCATCAGGGGGAAGATTCGAGACCTGGAGAAAAATTTCCGAGGCCCGGCGATGCCTGTCCACTTTCATCCTCCTTCATGCTTCGGGTCGCCCATCTCGCTCCTCAGCCAGGCACGAACAACTTTCCAGTCGCCCTTCACCGTCCTCTCGGAAACTCCCAGGGCCGCGGCGACCTCCTCCACGCTGAGCCCGCCGAAGAAGCGCAGCTCCACCACACGAGCCTGGCGCTCGTGGACTGCAGCGAGCTTGGTCAGCGCCTCGTCGAGCTCGAGCAGGTCCACCTCCGGGTTCGACATGATCACGATCCCGTCGACAAGCGTTATCCTCCGTCGATCGCCGCCCCTCTTTTGCGCGCCGTGAACCCTGGCGTGCTGGATGAGGACCTGCCTGACCACCCTGGCGGCCAGGGCGAAGAAATGGGTGCGGCCCTTCCAGTCGATCGACGTGGCGTCGACCAGCCGCAGGTATGCCTCGTGAACCAGTGCCGTGGCCTGCAAGGTGTGATCTGGCCGTTCGCGCCTGAGCTGGCGCGCTGCCAGGTCCCGGAGTTCGCCGTAGACGAGAGGCATGAGCCGGTCGACTGCGCCGGCATCTCCTTTCGCCGCGGCCTGGAGTAGGCGGGTGGTTTCAATGTTTGGATCCATACCTCCATCTCGACTTCAAGAGGTTTGAGAATAGAAGGTTCACCGGATCGAAAACCTGGATGAATCTCTCTATCTCGCTGGAGCCCGAAGCAGTGGGAACCTGCAGGAAATTATATGCTCTCTTCAAGCCAGGAGAAAGATCCCATCATTTTTTGCCCTTGCGAACCCCCTTTTTCACATTCACAGGTGTGAGGCTCGGATGAAAGGGTTCCGAGCCAGGTGAATCATGTGAACGTAAGGAGATAATATCATGAAAGCTATCATATTCGTAATCTCTGCTCTCTTCATCTCGCAGACCATTGGCTTCGCAGCCACTATCTTCGTCCCCGACGACCACGCGACGATCCAGGATGCCATCAGCGCCGCATCGGCCGGGGATACGATCATCGTCCGCCCGAACACCTACGTGGAGAACGTGGATTTCCTCGGCAAGGCAGTCACGGTTCAGAGCGAGGGCGGCGCAGCAGCGACCGTCGTCGACGGCAATGCCAGCGGGAGCGTGGTGACGTTCAAATCGGGAGAGGGATCGGACTCCGTGCTGGACGGTTTCTCGTTGATGAATGGAAGCGGGGTCGTCGATCCCGACCATCCCGAGTACTCTCTTGTTGGAGGCGGAATCTACTGCAAGACGTCCTCGCCTACGATCGTGAACAACGTTGTGACAGGCAACACGACGGACGGCGGCGCGGGAATCTGCTGCACCGACGGCGCCCATCCGAAGATCCTCGACAATGTTGTCACTGATAACACGACTCTGGGCTACGGTGTCCCCGGCGGTACGGGCGGGGCAGGTATATGCGCCGTCTTTTCCTGCAACCCCGAGATCGTCAACAATTTCATTTCAGGAAACGTGTCTGGTGAACTCGGTGGAGGAATCCTATTCGGTTACAGCTCTGCCCCGACCATCAGGAACAACACCATTGCAGGAAACAACGCTGAATATTCAGGAGGGATCGGAATAGGCCACAGCAGTGCGGGAACGATCGAGGGCAACGTCGTTTCCGAGAACAGATCCAACAATACCGCCGGTGGAATCGGAAGCGGTATCAGCAACACGACATCCATCTCGAACAACTTGATTTTCGGCAACACTGCCGCCAGCCACGGCGGCGGCCTGTACATCTACTATGACTCCGTTTCCGCCGTGACGAACAACACGATAATCAGCAATTCGGCCGGCAATGGTGGCGGCGTCGCTTTGACTGATGGAGGATCTTCGACGATCGTGAATACGATCCTCTGGAACAATTCCGCACTGGAGGGCAACGAAATCTACGTGGGAGAGTCAACATGGCCTTCAACCGCAACTGTCAGCTTCTCGGACGTGGAGGGAGGCCTGTCCTCCTGTATAGTCAAGTCCGGCTGCACCCTCAACTGGGGAACGGGCATGATCGATGCGGATCCACTCCTGGCAGATACGGTTTGTGACGACTTTCATCTCACATGGCCATCCCCCTGCAGGAACGCGGGCGACAACTCCGCAGCCACGCAACTCTCTGACTTCGAAGGCGATCCTCGAATCGCTGATGGAACAGTGGACATGGGAGCCGACGAATTTCACTTGCATCTCTACATGGTCGGATCAACTTCTCCCGGACTCCCCGTTACCGTGAAGATTGCTGGCACACCCGGAACGACGCCGGTAACCCTGGGACTCGGTTCCGGCATTCAAGATCCGCCCCAATCCACGCCATACGGCGATCTCTACCTGCAATTCCCGATCTTGAGACGGCTTCCGATGCCGGACATTGGAAGCGACGGATTATCGGCTCTCACCGCATCAGTACCGGGCTACTGGCTCCCCGGCGAGCAGTACCCTTTCCAGGTTCTCGCGGGAAGCGAGTTGACGAACTTGATGGTGATTGAGGTCCACTGATCCGGACTTGTTACTTCGAAGAGGGACAGGGCGGCACCCTGTCCCTCTTTTCCTTTTCCGGCCCCGTCTTGAAATCAGTCCATCTTCTTCTCCACCTCGGACACGAGCATCCGGGTCTTGACCGCCACGTCGGGCGTGACGGAGAAGCTGTCGATGCCCTCCTTCACCAGGAACTCGGCGAAGTCGGGGAAGTCCGAGGGGCCCTGGCCGCAGAGGCCGACCTTCTTGCCCATCTCCTTGCACGTGGCGATCGCCTGGGCGATCAGCCTCTTCACCGCCTCGTTCCGCTCGTCGAAGAGGTGGGAGATGAGCGGCGAGTCGCGGTCGAGGCCCAGGGTGGTCTGCGTGAGGTCGTTCGATCCTATGGAGAAACCGTCGAAGAAGGGAAGGAAGTCCTTCGCCAAGATCACGTTCGACGGGATCTCGCACATCATGTAGACGCCGGCCTTGACCTTCGCGTCGTCGATCAGACGGCGCACCTTTTCGGCCTCGGCAGGCGTGCGCACGAAGGGGAACATCACGTTCACGTTGTCGAGGCCGAAGTCGTCGATCACCTTCTTCACGGCCTGGCACTCGAGCTGGAACGCCTCGCTGTACCGGCTGTCGTAGTAGCGCGACGCTCCGCGCCAGCCGATCATGGGGTTCTCCTCATGGGGCTCGAAGGCCTTCCCGCCCATCAGGTTGGCATACTCGTTGGACTTGAAGTCCGAGAAGCGGAAGATCACGGGTTTCGGGTAGAAGGCGCCGGCGATCCGGCTGAGCCCCAGGACCAGCTTGTCGACGAAGACGTCCTCCTTGCCGAGCTTGATCAGGTAGAGCGGATGCTGGCCGATGTGCGAGGCGATGATGAACTCGAGCCGCGCCAGGCCGACGCCGTCGTTCGGCAGCCGGGCGGCGGACAGCGCGTTCTCGGGCGATCCCACGTTGAGCATGATCTTCGTCCGCGTCTCCGGGATCTTGTCGAAATTGATCTCCTCCACGCTGAACTTCCGCAGGCCGTTGAAGACGACGCCCTGCTCGCCTTCCACGCAGCTCACCGTCACGTCGGTGCCCGCTGGGATCGTCCTCGTCCCCGTCTCGGTCCCAACCACGCAGGGGATGCCCATCTCGCGGGCCACGATGGCCGCATGGCAGGTCCTGCCGCCCAGGTCGGTGACGATGGCCGAGGCGCGCTTCATGATCGGTTCCCAGTCGGGATCGGTCATCCGCGTCACCAGGACCTGCCCCGCCCGGAAGGCATCGATCTGGCTCACGTCGCCGAGGAGGGTCGCCTTCCCCTGCCCGACCTTGGTGCCCACGGGGCGCCCGCTGGCCAGGACATCCCAGTTCTCCACCGGATCCTCGAAGAAGTAGCGCGAATGCGAGAGGGCCCGGGAGTGGATCGTCTCGGGGCGCGCCTGCAGGATGAAGAGGTCTCCCGTCTCGCCGTCGAGAGCCCACTCGATGTCCATGTACATCGGCCGGTCGTACTTCCCGCGGTAATGCTCCTCGATCGCCAGGGCCTGCCTGGCCAGCTCGGAATAGGCCGAATCGCCCAGGAGCTTCAGCGGATTCTGGATCACCTTGAGGGAGTGGCGCATGATGTAGACCTCGTCGGGCTTCACCTCGCCCTGCACGATCGCCTCGCCGAGCCCCCTGTGCGGCGTGACCAGGAGCAGGTTCTCGTTACCCGTCTCCGTGTCGATGGTGAACATCACGCCGCTCACGCCGTTCCAGTCGGCGCGCACCATCTCCTGGATGCCCACGGAGATGGCGACCTCCTCCTCGGGAAACTTGTTCTCGTGACGGTACGACATGGCCCGTGCGGTGTAGAGGGAGGAGAAGCATTTCTTGATCTTGACCATGAGGTCGGGAAAGCTCGAAACATTCAGGAAGGTATCCTGCTGGCCGGCGAAGCTGGCCTCGGGAAGATCCTCCGCCGTGGCGGACGACCTAACGGCCACGTTGCGATCGCGATCCATCTGCTCGAAGGCTTCGCGCACTTCCGCCTCGAATCCTTCGGTAAAGGGAGCCTCCTCCACGATGCGGCGGATCGTCCGCGACGTCTTGTCCAGGAGCCTCATGTCCCGGAATCCGTCCACCACCAGGTTCTTGATCTGTTCGGAAATCTCCTTCTTCAGGGGATTCATGAACTCGTCGAAGGCCTTGGTGGTGATGGCAAATCCGTCCGGAACCAGGACGCCGTCGAGATTGATCAGTTCGCCCAGAGAAGCGTTCTTGCCGCCCACGAGAGGAAGATCGTCCAGACCAATATCGCGAAACCAGAGAATGTTCGAGTTCGACATACCCACCTCGCCTTTCTGAATGGATTCGATTCTAATTCCCGAGATCAACCGCCCGCCGCATCAGCGTTCCTTGCGCCTTCCTTAATAAGATATCGAATGACAAAATGATGACAGGACAAAAAAAAACCGCGCACAGTTTTTCCGATATGGTCCCCGCTTCAAAGAATGATAATTGATGGAATGAATGAAAACCGGCTCCTCCTCGCACCTCGCGTGAAAGCCGCTCCCTTGCCCCGCCTCTACATGCGAAACGGGATGGCTTGATTTCCTGCATCTGGATCCACCCGGAGCGGCATCGCAGCAGGCGCGAGAAGGGCCGGGAAAGACGTCTCGCCGAGCGAGCCCCGTCTTTTCTGATCGATCCCTGTATTAGGTGCGGCGAAGCGGCGGATCCTCCCCGGCCTTGCCGGAGATGGACCTTGCCCATCATCACCACGATTAGATAGATGAAAGCAGGGGGTGCGGTAACAGCCGGCGGCTTCTTTCCCGGCCCTGCCGGGTCTTTTCCTCCCCCCATTCCTCTCTTGCCCCCTCGGAGCAGGCTGCGTACGATGAAGTGGAATTTCAGAGAGAGGTGAAAAAGTCATGAAGAAGAACCGTCTCCTTGCGATCGCTTCCATCGTTATCATCCTCGTTGCACCGGGGAGTTTCTTTTCGCTGCACGCTGCCGAGCGCGAAGACAGGGACCTCGGCAAGGGCGCCGTGGGAGATCGCATCGTCGAGTTCGTCAAGAACGCCGAATCGGTCGGCTTCAGCGGCGCCGTGCTGGCGGCGAAGGACGGGAAGGTCGTGGCCGCCGTGGGTGTGGGCAGCGCGGACCTGGCCGGCAAGAAGCCGATCACGCCGGCAACGCTCTTCGAGATCGCATCGGCCACCAAGCAATTCACGGCCGCCGCGATCCTTCGCCTCGAAGAGCAGGGAAAGCTCGATCTCGACGATCCCATGGCAAAGCACCTGCCCGGCATTCCCGAGGACTGCAGCAAGATCACGATCCGGCACCTGGTGCAGCACACCTCGGGCATCCCGGGCACCAACTCGTCGGGCGGAGGCACCGACCTCGCCAAGGTCCTGCCCCTGTTCCTGCGCGGCGGCCCTGTCCACAAGCCCGGCACGCACTGGGAGTACTGGAACCAGGGATACGCCCTGCTCAGCGAGATCATCGCCCGCGCTTCGGGCAAGGATTACATGACCTACTGCAGGAAGTCTCTCTTCGTCCCTTCGGGGATGAAAAACACGTGCTTCACCGGCGACAGGGCGCCGGGGAAAGCGGCTGTCGTGATAGGCCGCTCGTCGCGGGGCCAACCGCGCTCGGCGCTCGAACATCCTTACGGGAGCTACGGCTTCCAGTATCGCGGCATGGGCGGCGCGGTCACCACGGTCTGGGACCTCTGGCGCTGGGATCGCGCCCTGCGCGACAACAAGGTGCTGAGCAAGAATTCCACGAAGAAGCTCTTCGATCCCGGCCTGAAGAACTACGCCCTGGGCTGGTACGTGACGCGGAACTCGCGCGGGAGGCTGGTCCAATCCCACGGCGGTTCGGTGCGCGGCTTCGTCTGCGACGTCCGCCGCTACCCCAAGGAGAACGGCTGCCTCTTCGTGCTCTGCAACCGCGACGACGTGCCGGCATACCGGGTGGCTCAGGCGGTGGAAGAGATCCTCTTCGACGATCCGCCCACGTGCAAGAAGGTTCCGCAGCCGCTGGACACCCGGCTCGGGGAGGCGATCGCCGGGCGCTACGAGGACACCAAGGGCACGGCCGTCATCGTGAAGATCGACGGCAAGGTGACCCGTGCGGAGATCCACTGGCCCGGCCGCAACGGCGGGGCCGGACCGGTGACTCGCGCCGTCCTCGGCATCGACGGAAAGGACCTCGTGCTCTACGAATGGACCTCCCTGACCAGGGTCAAGTTCAAGCGCAAGGGCAGCGGTCCCGTCGACCAGATCTCGATCCGCGGAAGGAGGTACAGCCGCGCACGGTGAGCGATCGAATGCCGATCGATCGCTGCACCGGCAGCGCCTGAAGGGAGGAGCGGATGTCACGGATGATCGCGATCACAAGGGAGGTGAGCGCCGGGATCGGCCAATGCGAGCTCACCCATCTCGTACGGGAGGCGATCGACGTCGATCTTGCCGCGGAGCAGCATCGTCGCTACGAGGAGTGCCTGGCCGGCCTGGGCTGCCGCGTGCAGAAGCTTCCCGCAGAGGACGATCTTCCCGACTCCGTCTTTGTCGAGGACTGCGCGGTTGTTCTGGACGAGCTCGCCGTCGTCACAAGACCCGGCGCCGCGTCGCGGCGGAAGGAAACGCCGAGCATAGCCGCGGCTCTCGAGCCGCACCGGGAGCTCCATTTCATCGAACCGCCGGGCACCCTGGACGGTGGCGATGTGCTCGTCTTCGGCCGCACGATCTACGTGGGATCGTCGGGGCGGACAAGCAGCGCGGGGATCGAGCAGCTGCGCGCCGTCGTCGAGCCGCACGGGTACGGGGTGACGGCCGTGCCGGTGGATGCCTGCCTTCACCTCAAGTCCGCCGTGTCCTGCGTCGCGCCGGACACCCTTCTCCTCAATCCGCGCTGGGTCGACAGGGAGGCCTTTCGCGGCGCCCGTTTCGTGGAGGTCGATCCTG
>CAYZWU010000089.1:0-12940 GCA_964482235.1 uncultured Phycisphaerales bacterium | reverse complement strand
CGGCAGAGCCTTTTAAATTCTCACCGCCAGAGGCGGTGGTTTATCTAATGAATTAAAACGACCGTTATGAACGGGGAAATGGAATCGCCGTTCGCAAGAAATCGATGCGAAGGGCGAAAGGTTGACAGCGAAGTGTCTCATTCCTTCCGGAGGAGGATGTGCTCGCAGTACGGATCTCCCTGCGGGATCGAGCGGCCGACGCGGTGCTCCAGGCTCGGATCGAGACCGGCGACGAGAGCGTGCTCCATGCAGGTGTGCGCCCGGCACACGGCGTCGCTGGTGAATGGATAGGGGCAGCGGCTCACCTTGATGACAAGCTTTCTGTTCGAAAACTCGGCGATCTCCCAGTCGTCGCTCACCATGTCGAAGACCCTGAGTAGATAGCGTCCCACCCCGGCCACTCCTTCGACGGGGCCGCGCTTCTTCACGTTCGCGGCTATGCGCCGGCCATATTCACGGCTCACTTCGCGGATCAGCTCGAGACCCTCTTCGCCGAACCGATTCTCGAGCGCTTCGTAGATGTCGCGGATCCGCCTCATGTATCCCGGGACGGCCCGATGGTACTTCTCGTCAAAGGGGAGCCGATCGAAGGCGAGCTCACCAGGGAGTTGCATCTTTCTTCTCCTGTGTTGCTATTAAATGGGGATTCACCTGGATCTCGTCGGCGAAGAGCCAAGCCGTGCCGCCGCTGCCCGGATGCCACTCGGGGCAGGTCTTCACGCTTTTTGCATGTACGCGGAGGTAGCGGGCGGGCTGGTTGTCGAGCTCCTTGAAGAAGTCGTGGATCGAGGCCGGCTTGATCTCCTTGGCAGGCGCCTTGTGCATCTTGGCCACGGGATGGAAGATGACGCCGTCTGTGGACAGCCAGAAGGAGACCTCTTCGGGCGGGAAGATCCAGCTCTTCGTGTTCTCGACGAAAGCGGTGCGTATGCTGCGAACCTCGATCACGCGGCCGAAATCGATGGTGGCCTCCAGGTCGCTCCCCTTGAATCCCTGCCAGCGGCCGTCGCCGTGATTCTTGGAACCCCACTTGCCGTCCGTGAGGGCGTTCTGACCGCCGCCCGTATATTGCGCATCGAAGGGTGAATCGAGGGTGACGGCACAGTTGCATGCGTCGTGGGAGACGGTCCTGGCCAGCGCCCTGCGGATCTTGCTCGCTGCCACGGCGGCCGCGACGCGCAGGGCTTCATCTTTCTGGTAGGGCTTGACGAAGTCGAGAGCCCACGAAGCAACCACGTTGGAAACACCATTCAGGACGAGTGTCTGTTCCTCGTGATCTGCAGCGGCAGCCATGGCGGTCTCGAAGATCCGCCGCGCTTCCGCCGGCGGCCTGTCGCTCGGCAATCCCGCCATGCGGATGTAGCCCTCGAGGGCGAGCCTGTGGATTTCTCCTTTGCCTGTGTCTACGGCGATCCGGCAGACCTCGTTCATCGGTGCGGCATCGGGCCACTGGATGAGGGCGCGGGTTGCCGAATCGCGGACCTCCGCGCTCGAATCCTTGAGCCCTGCGATCAAGGGAGGCAGCGAGTCGGCGCAGGGGAGCTGGCCGAGCAGGCGGACCAGGGAGGCGCGCGTCGCCGGATCGTCGGCATAGACATGGGCGGCCAGGAGAGGACCGATCCGCTTGTCGTCTCCCTTTGTGCGCCTGCAGGCGGAAAGAACGGCCTTCTCCACACCGCGGCGATGGGCTGCATCCCTGGCCCGAGGGAGCAGGCCGATGAGATCGGCGAGCTCGTTCCGGCCGGCCTGTTTTTCGAGGGCCTTCAGCGATTCCCCTCTGACAGCGGCATTGTCGTCCATGGCGCCTGCCAGGAAGACCGCCATGGCGCCGTCCGGCTTGCGTACCGAGAGGCAGCGGATCAGCTCGGCACGAACGGGATCCTCGGCTTTCGGCAGGCATTTCATGATCTTCTCGTCCACACCGTGGGCGGATAGCTTGTCGAGGCAGCGCGATGCTTCCCTGCCAGCGGGGCTCTTCTCCACGGCAGCCCTGGCGAGCAGTTCCACTTGATCGGCGCCGCCGAAGATCTTCAGGGCGCGGAAGGCAGCGATACGGACTTCGTCGCTGCTGCTGTCTGCCGCATGGACGGCTGCGGGCAGGACGGCCTTGTCGTCCCGCGCCGTGAAGCCGGCCAGGACCAGGACCTGCGATTCGTGCGGCAGCGTGGTGATCTCTTCCAGGATCGCATTCAGCTTTGTTCTCTGCGGCACCTCGCCGATGAACTTCCCGCCGGCCTGCCGGATGAACGGATCGCTGTCCCTGAGGAGAGTGAGGATCAGGCCCGAAGGGTTCCCCGACGAGTTGAGGACGAGGCCGCGGTATGCAGCCACGCGGGTCGGCGGGTAGCAGCTCTTGTCGGTGAGCTCGCGGCAGATCGATGCCGCGGCTGACGTCAGTCCTTTCTCGAAGAGGCTGTCCGCACACTGGAGGCGGGCCGCGTTCCTGAGATTCTCGTACCTGGGAATGACGGGTGTATTCTTCAGGATGCGGGCCGCCTCGCTGCCGCCGATGCGGCCGAGAGCGGAAATGGCCGCTTCCGACAGCTTGACGTTGTAGCTGGCAGCCAGCTCGCCCAGCCGGGGGACGGCCAGGCTGCCGCCGCGCTGGGCCATCGTGGAGATCACCCCGATCCTGGCATCGCCTTCGAGGCGATCGAGAGCCCTGAGAAGAACGGCGTCGGCTTCCCGCGAGGGCGATCCCTGGAGAGCGAACCGTGCCGCATCGGTTAGCTTCTCGTCGTAGAGGAGCTTCTCCAGGACAGGGATCGAAATGTCCGATCCTGCCCGACGCAGCATCCGGCAGGCGAACTGCTTGCCGGCAAAGGTCGCGGCAGGAGAGTTCAGGATCTCGATCAGCCTGGCTTCGATGCGGGGCATCTCCTCGGGATTGGTGTTGCGGATCTTTTCCTCGATCGTCGAGAGGGGCAGGCGGGAGTGAGAGAATTCGTAGCTCTCGAGGGCGGCGATGGGATCGTCCTTGTCGACATCGGCAAACGTTGTCAGCGCGGGCTTCGGCGCACTCTCGAGCCGAGCGCTCGGCGTGGCGTCGGCAGGCAGGTCTCCGAGGGCGTACTGGATGCCGTCGAGGTAATGGCGCAGGACCGATCTGTTCCAGAAGACCTCGTGGTTGTGTCCCAGCGAGCAGTAGAAGACGCGGCCCTTGCCGAATTCGCGCAACCACGAGATGGCGAAGTCGTTGTCCTTCCTTTTGATCCCCTTGACCTTGCTGTTGCGGGGGTTCGACATGTCGAGGCTCAGGAGCACGCGGTGCGTGTCGCGCGAGTAGGGGCCCTTGATCTGGTAGATCTCGTCCTTGATCAGGAAGCCCTTGCCCGCGAATCCCCTGTTCAACGGATGGTCGGGCTCGTCGATCTTGACGGCCCACGTTCCGCCGGCTCCCCAGGGATGCCCGTCGAAGAGGCCGCCCATCATGGCCGCAGCCTCGGGCCACTCGTAGAAGTTGTCGGTGGCCGCGTGGATCCCGATCACTCCCTTGCCGTTCCGGACGAACTGCAGCAGGGCCTTGCGGTGTTCGGGATTCTCGAACTTGAGCCGAGTGGTGTTGTTGAAGAGGACCGCGTCGTATCGATTCAGGTTCTCAGGGGTGAAGGCGTTCATCTCCCGGGAGAAATCCGGCGAAAAGGCTCCGGTCTTCTCGGCCATCAAGCGGATGGTCGTCTCGCAGGTGGGAATCGAGGCGTGGGCGAATCCCTCGCATCTGGAGAAGACGAGGAGCTTGCGCTCCTTCTTCGGCTCGGCCAGAGTCCTGGTCGGCATGCAGGCTTCGATCAGTTGATAGGTCTTGTCCTCGTCCTGCGCGGCGGCAACCGAGACGATCTGAATCGAGAGCACCAGGACAACCAGAATGGCGATAATACGATGGACAGGCATGATTCTTCCTCTGTCTTCTAGACCTCGTTCCGTCCTCATGTTTTCACTTTTCGTCGAACGCTCTTCTGCAGAAGGCGACACCTTCCGAAGAGCGATCAAAGACTCCACGGCTTGCGATAGGAACGGCTGAGCAGTGCGGCCGCGCCCGGATCGCCGAGGATCTCCTCCTTCTTCGGATCCCACCTGATCTTCCGACCCGTGAGCATGGAGATCTCGCCCAGATGCCCCACGCTGATCGACCGGCAGGCCGTCTCCACGGGCGTCACGGTGAGCTGTCGGCTGCGCACGCAGTCGAGAAAGTTCTGCACGTGGTCGTTGCTCTCGTAGAGCCGTTTGTCGCCGGGGCCGATCGTCTTCCTGTTCAGCAGCTCCTTGTTCGACGCATCGATCCGGCCGCGCTTCACGAAGACCCATCCATCCTCCCCGTACCACTTGGTTCCCATGAAGCCGATTTTCTTGTTGTTGCCGATCCGGATCGTGACCCCGCCTTCGTACTTGCAGAAGAACTCGTACTCCGTCGGGGCGTCGTAGAGCCCCTCGGGCGGATAGGACGCCTTGCCCTCGACCTCGATCGGGCCTGTGGAATCGAAGCCGAGACCCCAGTGGGCGATGTCGATGTGGTGCCCCGCCCAGTCGGTCAGCTGGCCGCCCGAGAAATCCAGGATCCAGCGCCAGTCCCAGTGGCATCGGTTGCCGCCGAACTCGCAGTATTCCCGCCAGGGCGCCGGGCCGAGCCAGGAATCCCAGTCGAGATCATCCGGAACGGGCTTGAGCTGCTTCACGCCCGTTGTGCCTCCGGTGGGGAGGCCGACATCGACGCGTTGGACCTTGCCGATGCGGCCGTTGCGGACCAGCTCGCAGGCGTGGCGGAAATGCTCCTGCGACCGCTGCCAGCTGCCCGTCTGCCAGACCCGGCCGTGGCGATGGACCGCATCGCAGATCGCCCGGCTCTCGCGGATCGACCGGGCGAGGGGCTTCTCGCCGTACATGTCGAGGCCGGCGCGGGCCGCGGCGATGGCCGGGACGGCGTGCCACTGGTCGGGCAGGGCGAGGCCGACGGCGTCGAGGTCGCCGCGGCCGATCAGTTCGCGGAAATCATGGTATGGCGTGCAGTCGGAGCTGCCCGTCCTGTCGTTGACGATCTTGGCCGCCCTGTCCCGGTGCCTCTTGTCCACGTCGCAGACGGCCACGACCTGGACCTCCTTCTTGCCGAGGAACCAGCGCATGTTGCCGGTCCCCTGCGAACCCACACCGATGAAACCCATCACGATGCGGTTGCTCGGAGCGATGTGCCCGTTCTTCCCCAGGGCGGAGGCGGGAACAATGGACGGGAACAGGGCCGCTGCACCGGCTGCGGCTGCGCCCTTGAAGAAACGGCGGCGGCTGAGCAGGTTCTTCTTTTTCATGGGACTGTTTTCCTTCGCTGAACTGGGGTTCATTGAGCAGGATTGTTTGGAAATATGCTGCTGACGCGAGCAAGGAGATAGTATAGGGAGGCGCGGAGTTCATGGGAAGGGATTTCCGGACGGCATCGTCATCCTTGACATCGGTTGTGGCGTCTAGTTTAACGAGCGTGTCGAATGATGATATCCGGGCAAAGCGAGGGCCGGGCCCTCATCAGGAGTGCAGGAAAGAGAGCAGTCTGATGAATCTAGAAAACAAGGACCTCCCGGGGCTCTACATCGCTGCAGACAAGCTTGCCATCGACTCTCAGAAAAACTACTACCTTTGCCTGAAGTTGTACCTCTCGCTGCTGATCGTGGCCGCCGCCGTTTCATTCGGTGCAGGCGCGATAGATGACAAGGTCGCGAAAATCATTGGTGCCGGCGCGTCCGCATTCTTCTTCCTCTTCACGCTTGGGATCCTGATAGGCCTGCGTATGCAGAAGCCGGATGATACCTGGTACAACGGCCGTGCCGTGGCGGAATCGGCCAAGACCAGGGCCTGGCGGTGGATGATGTGCGCCGAACCTTACGGCAGCAGCGAAAAAGACGACAGCGGTGTCTCGAATCGGTTCATCGATGATCTGAAGATGATTCTCGATCAGAACCTGATCCTCGCCGCGAAGCTTTCAGCCGATGATGTAACGAAGCCGCCAATCAGCGATGTCATGAAAAGGGTCCGCTCGCTCCCCGTGGAAGAGAGATCAGAGATTTACAGATCCGAACGATGCGAAGATCAATTGAAGTTCTACTCATCGAAGGAGGCGTTCAACAGAAGCCGGGCAAAACTCTGGTTCTGGATCTCCGTCTGTCTTCACGCAGCTGCCATCGTCATGATGCTGATCCGGATCGTGAACACCGAGTTGACCCTGCCGGTAGAAGTCATTTCGACTGCGGCTGGCGGCGTGCTGACCTGGCTGCAGGCCAAGAAGCACAACGAGCTCGCCTCCTCATATTCCCTGACTGCATACGAGATCAGTACGATCTTTGAAAAGAACACGACGATAAGCGTCGCAAAGGACCTTTCCGATTTTGTCCTCAGCTCGGAAGCGGCCTTCTCCCGCGAGCACACGCAGTGGGCGGCACGGAGAACCTGATCACCCTCGACGGCGATACTTCAAATCGCTGGAAGCCACCATGACAACCTGGCACGAGAACCTGCCGAAAGTCGAGCTCCACGTGCACCTCGAGGGAGCGATCCCGCACGAGGCTCTCTTCACCCTGATCACGAAGTATGGCGGTGATCCCGGGATCCCGGATCCGCAAGCCCTGGCTCGGAGGTTCGAGTACAGGGATTTCCGGCAGTTCATCGAGACCTGGTCGTGGAAGAATCGCTATCTTCGGGAGTATGAGGATTTCTCCCTCATTGCCGAGCTTGCGGCAAGGGACATGGCGAAGCAGAACATCCGCTATGCCGAGTTCTTCTACTCACCCTCCCTCTTCGTCCCGAAGGGCCTCGAGGTCCAGGAGGTCACCCGGTCGGTGGCTGCCGGGCTGGTCCGGGTTCCGGAGATCGAGATCGCCCTGATCGCGGACCTGGTTCGGGACTACGGCCCGCAGCGCGAGATGGAGACTCTCGAAAAGCTGAAGGAGGTCCGCGACCTGGGAGTCATCGGCATCGGGATCGGCGGCACGGAGCACGACTTTCCGCCCGCACCCTTCGCCCCGCTTTTCCGGGAAGCCCGCCGTTCCGGTTTCCGCACCACGGCACACGCGGGAGAGGCATCGGGCGCCCGAAGCGTGCGCGACGCAGTCGAGCTGCTCGGTGCGGACAGGATCGGACACGGCACGCGAGCCGGCGAGGATCCCGAGCTCCTCCGGAGGATCTCTTCGCAAAGGATCCCCCTCGAACTCTGCCCCCTGTCGAACGTCCGCACCGGAGTGGTCGCCTCGATGGCCGACCATCCGATCCGGGATTACTTCGACCGCGGCCTGCTGATCAGCGTGAACACCGACGACCCCAAGATGTTCAACACGTCCCTCTCCGTGGAGTATCGCCTTCTCGAGCAGGAATGCGGTTTCACCAAGCAGGAGATCTGTTCCCTCCTCCTCCTCGGCGTCGAATCCTCCTGGCTGCCCCGGGATCGGAAGGAGTCGCTGGCAGCATCATTCAGGGAGGATCCCTCCTGGGCGGAGTAGCCGAAAAATCTGCCTGATGATTTTCCCGTTCCGTTTTGAGATAATCTCGCTTCCCGCTGGAACCTCCCTGAGAGCCGTTCGGCGCGAGACGGACCTCTCGAGGCGGCATCCACACCCCCCGGCCGGACCGCCCGGCGGGGATCGGTGATTTTTCAAAGAAGAAAGAAAGGGTATCCGTCATGAAGCAGCAGTCAGAACAATCAGCCTGCGGCCACAACCGCAGGGATTTCCTGAAGAGAGGCGCAGCCGTGGGGCTGGGCGCGGCTTTCTGCAGCAAGAGCCTGCTCGGCTCCCCGGACCAGGATCGCAAGATCGGCCCCGCTCCCGCCAAGCTGATGACCGCGCCTCCCATGGAGCGGGTGCGAATCGGCTACGTGGGAGTGGGGGGGATGGGATCGGCGCACGTCCGCAACCTGCTCAGGATCGAGGGCGCCGAGATCCGCGCTGTCTGCGACATCGTGGAAGCCAAGGTAGCCCGCGTGCAGGACTGGGTGGTCAAGGCCGGCCAGCCCAAGCCGGCGGGCTACTCCCGCGGCGAGACGGACTTCGTCCGGATGTGCGAGGAGGAGGATCTCGATCTCGTCTACACGGCAACCCCCTGGCGCTGGCACGTGCCGGTCTGCATGGCGGCCATGGAGAACGGCAAACACGCGGCCACCGAGGTGCCTGCCGCGGTGACGATCGACGAGTGCTGGCAGCTGGTGGAGACCTCGGAGAGGTTGAAGAAGCACTGCGTCATGATGGAAAACTGCTGTTACGGCCGCATCGAGATGATGGTCCTCAACATGGTCCGCAAGGGGCTGCTGGGCGAGGTCCTTCACGGCGAGGCCGGATACCTCCACGACCTGCGCGGCCTCAAGTTCGCAGACCACGGCGAGGCGCTCTGGCGGACGGCCCACTCGATCACAAGGAACGGAAATCTCTATCCCACCCACGGCCTCGGCCCCGTGGCCCAGTGCATGAACATCAACCGCGGCGACCGCTTCGACTACCTCGTCTCCATGAGCAGTCCGTCGCGCGGGTTGAATCTCTTCGCCGCCAAGCAGTTCGGGCCTGACGACAAGAGAGCCAAGCAGAAGTACGCCCTGGGCGACATCAACGTCGCCCTGATCCAGACGGTGAAGGGGCGGACGATCTACCTGGTGCACGACTGCTCGGCGCCCAGGCCGTACAGCCGCATCAACATGGTGCAGGGGACGCATGGGATCTTCAGCGGCTATCCCGACCGCATCCACATCGAAGGACGCAGCCCGGGGCACGCCTGGGAGGAGATCGGCAAGTACCGCGAGGAGTTCGACCATCCGATCTGGACCGCCAAGGGCGAGGCGGCGCGCGGGGCCGGCCACGGCGGGATGGACTTCATCGAGGATTACCGCCTGATCCAGTGCTTCCTGAAAGGCGAGCCGATGGATATGGACGTCTACGACGCGGCAGCCTGGAGCGTCGTCTCGGAACTGACCGAGCGTTCCGTCGCGTCGCGGAGCCGCTCCGTCGATTTCCCCGACTTCACCCGCGGCATGTGGAAGAAATATCCTCCTCTCGGCATCGTCGGAGGATAGCCCGGGAGGAATCCTTCGATAGAGGCGAAACCGTCGTCCCGCCGCTTTCCCGAGCGGCGGGACGTCACGGGATTCTTACCGGCTATTGATTCTTTCCCCCCGTTCCATTAGCTTCGACGCGGCGGATTTTAGCACGATGCCCTTTACCATGGACAAGGAAGGAGGAGACGGGCGCGATGCGGATCGAAGAACTGGAATACCATTCCCCGCGGTCGCTGCCCGAGGCGTGCCGTCTGATCCATCATCTCGGCGATGACGCCGTGATCCTGGGAGGCGGCACCGATCTGCTTGCCGATCTCAAGCAGGGGCTCACCTCGGCCAGGCATCTCGTGTCCCTGGGCAAGCTTGTGGGGCTCAGGAAAATAGAACGCAGCGACGAGGGGCTCTGGATCGGCGCTCTCGTGTCGCCGAACATGCTGGCCGAATCCGAGGCGCTCCGCGAGGAATTCGCGGCCCTTGCCGATGCCGGCGGCTCGATGGCCGGCGTCCAGGTCCGGAACCTGGCCACCATCGGCGGCAACATCTGCAGCGCCGTTCCCTCGGCCGACCTTCCCCCTTCGCTTCTCACCGTGGATGCGAGGGTCCGTCTGGCCTCCCACGAGGGCGAGAGGGAGCTGTCGCTGGCCGAGTTCTTCCTCGGTCCCCGCCGAACGGCTCTCGGCCGGACGGAGATCCTCGTTGCCCTGATCGTCCCTCCTCTCCCGGCAGGCACGGGGACAGCCTACGTGAAGTTCCAGCTTCGCGACGCCTCCGCCCTGGCCGTGGTGGGCGTTGCTGCCCGGCTCACCGTCAAGCAGGGATCAATCGAGAAGGCGGCCGTTGCCGTCGGGGCCGCGGCCCCGACGCCCCTCCTCGTCGAGGAGGCCGGCGAGTATCTCACGGGAAAGAAGCCCACGGACGAGAACTTCGCCCGCGCCGCCGATTTCTCCTTCCAGAAAGTTGAACCGATCACGGATCTGCGCGGTTCCGATGAGTACCGGCGGGAGCTCGCCCGGGTTCTCACGACCCGCGCCTTGAAGAACGCCCTCGAAAGGGTGCAGTAGGAGGAAAGGCCTCCATGTTGAGCAACATCACCTTCACGGTCAACGGCGACGAACACACCCTGGCTGTCGAGCCCAACGAGACGCTGCAGGATCTGATCCGGATCCGTCTCGGCCTGACGGGCACGAAGAAGGGATGCGAGGTGGGGGTCTGCGGTTCGTGCACCGTGATCCTCGACGGCGAACCGGTGAACTCCTGCCTCGTCCTGGCCCCGGCAGTGGACGGCCGCGAGGTCGTCACCATCGAGGGCCTGGCCCGGGAGGGGAAGCTGCACCCGCTCCAGGCCTCGTTCGTTCATCACAACGCCGTGCAGTGCGGCTACTGCACACCGGGCGTCATCCTCAGCGCAAAGGCCCTGATCGACCGCAATCCCGATCCGACGGACGAGGAGATCAAGAAGGCCCTCGGCGGCAATCTCTGCCGCTGCACCGGATACGTGAAGATCATCGAGGCGATCCGCGGCTGGAAGGAGTTCGAGGAGGAGGCGCAGCGCCCACCCTGTCCGGCGGAGGATGAACGAAGCCCCCACGCCATCGTGGGGAAGAGCAAGCCGCGCCGCGACGCAGCCGACAAGGTGACGGGCCGCGCCGTCTTCACCGGTGACCTGACGCTGCCCGGCATGCTTCACGGCAAGATCCTGACGAGCCCCGTGGCTCACGCGCGGATCAAATCGATCGACACGAGCCGTGCCGAGGCGCTGCCGGGCGTGAAGGCGGTGATCACGGCGGAGGATGTTTCCGACGTTCTCTACGGCGTCAGTCCGGCGCGATACGACGAGAACGTTCTGGCCAAGGACAAGGTCCGCTACGTGGGCGACGAGATCGCCGCCGTGGCGGCCGTGGACGAGGCCACGGCGATCGAGGCCGTCGGGCTGATCGATGTGGAGTACGAGGAGCTGCCCCCGCTCTTCACCGTGAAGGAGGCGATGCGGAAGGGAGCGCCCGCCATCCACGACAAGTATCCCGGCAACGTGAACGTCGTGGTGGACCATCATTTCGGCGACGTGGAGAAGGGATTCGCCGAGGCCGATCTCGTCGTGGAGCAGCGGTTCGAGGGCAACAGAACGTACCAGGCACCCATCGAGCCCCATGCCTCCCTGGCCCGCTGGGAGCACAACGGCCGCCTCACCCTCTGGAGCGCGACCCAGGTTCCCCATTACCTGCATCACATGATGGCCCGGGTGCTCGAGATTCCGGAGAGCCGGATCCGCATCATCAGGCCCGTCGTGGGGGGCGGTTTCGGCGGCAAGGCCGAGACCACGCCTCTCGATCTCTGCGCCGCCTACCTGGCGAAGATGAGCGGCCGCCCGGTGATGATGAAGTACGCGCGCAACGAGATGTTCCGCCACTTCCGGGGCCGGCACAAGCAGTACATCGATCTCAAGATCGGCGTGAAGAAGGACGGCAGGATCACGGCGGTGGATCAGACCGTTCACCTGGACGGAGGAGCCTACACCAGCTTCGGGATCATCACGACCTATTACGCCGGATCCATGGTCCCCACCCTCTACAAGCTGCCCAATTACAAGTACAGGGGCTTCCGCGTCTACACGAACCTCCCGGCCTGCGGCGCGTTCCGGGGCCACGGCTGCCCCCATCCCCGCTTCGCCTTCGAGAGCCTTCTCTCCATGGCGGCCGAGAAGATCGGCGTCGACGATATCGAGATCCGCCTGAAGAACGCCATGACACCCGAGACGGTCACGGTCAACGATCTCCATGTCATGTCGTGCGAGTTCAAGGCCACGCTGGAGAAGGCCAGGGATAAGTCGGGCTGGAGGGAGAAGAAGGGAAAGCTTCCCCCGGGGCGCGGGATCGGCGTGGGGTGCGGCGGATTCGTTTCCGGCGCCGGGTACCCGATCTACAGGAGCGACTTTCCCCATTCCAACGCGGTTATCCGCGTGCTCGAGGACGGCGGGGCCGCCACGCTGCACATCGCGGCAGCCGAGATCGGCCAGGGATCGGACACGGTCCTCTGCCAGATCGCGGCCGACGAGCTTGGGATCCGTTACGAGGACGTCCTGATGGCCGACTGCGACAGCGACATCTCGCCCATCGACCTGGGAGCCTACTCGAGCCGCGTCACCCTGATGGGCGGCAATGCGGTGAAGATGGCGGCCTCGCGCGTGAAGGAGCAGCTCTTCGTGATCGCCGGGAGAAAGCTGGGCGTTCCGCCCTCGGGCCTCGAGGCCAGGGACCGACTCATCTACGTCAAGGAGAATCCCGGCCTCTCCATGGCGTGGGACGAAGCGGCGCGCCTCGCCTTCTCGCAGGGCGGCCCCGTCGTGGGCACCGGCTACTACCAGCCCCCGAAGCTGGGCGGAACCTACAAGGGGGCCGCCGTGGGCACGTCGCCGGCCTACAGCTTCGGCACGATCGTGATGGAAGTGGATGTGGACCTCGATACCGGAAAGGTCAAGGTCCTTCGCTGCACCGATTTCCACGATTCCGGACAGGTGGTCAATCCTTCCACATACCACGGCCAGGTTCACGGCGCCGTGGTCATGAGCATCGGCGAGACGCTGCTCGAGAATGTGGCATACACCGAAAAGGGAGAAACGGCCAATCCGAATCTTCACGACTACCTGATCCCGTCGTCGATGGAGACGCCCAAGATCCATTCCGATTTCGTGGAGAGCTACGAGCCGCGCGGACCGTTCGGGGCAAAGGAAGTGGGAGAGGGCGCCACGCTGCCGGTCATGGGCGCGCTGGCCAACGCGATCTACGATGCGACCGGGATTCGGATCACCGGGCTTCCGATCAGCGCGGAGAAGATCACGCAGGGACTGCTGGCACTCAGGAAACGCGATTCTCTGTATTAAACGACCACCTGCTAAAGCAGGTGGATTAAAGAAAGACGACTGAAAGTCGG
>CAYZWU010000088.1:0-13388 GCA_964482235.1 uncultured Phycisphaerales bacterium | reverse complement strand
CTCTATCTGGTAGCGGGGGCAGGATTTGAACCTGCGACCTTCGGGTTATGAGCCCGACGAGCTGCCAGACTGCTCCACCCCGCGTTCTCAGTTTTTATCAGCGGCTTATGGTACCCCTATCGGCTTTGACTGGTCAACAGCGCTCTCACTTTTTTCTGAAAAAAAATAACCCCCGAGGAACGCTTCCGAGCCGCAATCCTTCAATTTCGGGGCCTGCGCTGAAATTTCCTTTTGAACGCCCTCCCGGCAACCTTTAGGATGACCTGCAGTTGAAGAAGGAAAGGCTGGGTATGGGGTTATCTTTTCAGGAACGGCTCGACAGAGCCCGCAGGCTCCTGCTTTCCTCCCAGGAAGAGGACTCGCCGCCCCTCTGCCTCGACAACTACGAGGAAGTGGGGCGCAGCCTGATGCGACGGTTCCGCATGACGGCCAGGGAAGAGTTCTTCGAAAGCTTCTATCTGCTCACCCTCCCCCTCTTCACCGCCTACTGCCGCAAGCTCATCCAGGAACTGAACACCAACATCGAACCCATGGACGCGGTCAATCGCATGTACGCCCTTCTGTCCAGGAAGGTGCTGGCCCCGCGGGAAGAGGCGCTCCTCGGCTACCTCTTCCCCTGGTGCTTCAAGGTCGTCTTCAACATGACGATGGAAGAAAAGAGAAAGCACCCCCGATTCACCGGCCTCCCCGAAACCCTCCCGTCAAAGCGCTACGGCCAATCGTTGCTCGACCTCCTGATCAAGAGGGAGGACGAGGCCGCCACGCAACGGCTCCTCGACCAGATCCTCGACATCCTGAAACATGGTGCGACAGGATTATCGGCGCGCGACAGGGAGATCGTGCGCCTCTTCTATCTGGAGGGGCTAGCGATCCGCGAGATCGCGGAACGGACAGGCGTGAGCGAGTCCAACGTCGGCGTGATTCTGATGAGAAGCAGGGAGAAGATCGCCGTGCTGATCATGATACACGAGAAGACAGCCCACCTGGCTCCGCGGCCGAGGAGAGCTCGTCGCGCTCCCGCTGGCCCCGGCCGTGCCGTGAAACCAGATCGGCAAGAGTGTAACGCTTGAGCGTGTCTGCAATGCTGTTGGTCAGATCATCCCAGATCTCTCTCGTGACGCACTCCTCCGTCCTGTTGCAGGTGCAGGCATCGTCGATGCAGCCCACCGGGGCTATGAAGCCCTGCATGGTGAAGACGATGTCGTAGATCGTGACCTCGGACGTCTTCTTGAGAAGGAGATACCCCCCCTTCGCGCCCCGGATCCCCTTGATGATTCCCGCCTTCCGGAGTGCCGAGAAGATACTCTCCAGGTACTTGATGGAGATCTGCTGCCGCTTCGCAATATCCTTGAGAAGCACCAGGTTTCCGTTTGAATGGAGAGCCAGATCAAGAAGAGCTCGGACCGCATATCTGCATCGGGTTGATATTTTCATGATATACCTCGTCAATCGAACAAGCGCATCAAGAGAGCTTTTCCCTCTTTTATAGCAGGAAATACTAAATACGGTATAATTTCTGGGAATTCAACGAGAAATATCAAAAAAACTTTCCCTCACACCAATCCGGATCAGCAAGGAGGCCATGAACGAAAGCTCAATATTTATCAGATACGTTTCACTCTAGATCGCGAAAGGGTAGAATCAGGGTTCCGTTTAGATTGAAAAAACGGGAATCTCCCCAGCCGTCCCCACCGGGTGCCGCTGAAGGAGAGGCAGCTTAATATACTGGTATTTAATGAATAAAGGTACGTCATGTCAGTAAGAGAGTTCCCAACGGAGTGGAAGGCAACCATCGACGCCCTTCTCGAGTCGATCGATGCGGAAAAGCGGCAGATCCTTTTCGAGCACGAGATCTACAAGATCCTGTCGATCATGGGCATCAGGGTTCCGGTCCACAGGTTCATCAGGCTCAAGGAGAAAGTGATTGCCAAGCACCTCGCATCCTTCAGGGCGTCTGACCTGATGGTCAAGGTCGTCTCCCCGCAGGTGCTGCACAAGGGCCGCGTCAACGGAGTCCGGAAGGTCAGCCGCGATCCCGACTCGGTCAACGCGGCGATCAAGGAGATGGTCGACCTGGTGCCGAGCCACCCCTCCTTCACCGAGCCGCCCCGGATCACCGGCTTCCTGCTCACCGAGTTCGTCACGCACTCCCAGGAGCTGGGGCACGAGACCCTGATCTCCCTGCGCGAGAACCTGGCCTTCGGTCCCGTGATCTCCTTTTCCAAGGGCGGCCGCGACGCCGAGCACTTCGCCAAGAACTACTCGCCCCCGGTCCTGAGGCTGGCGCCTCTCGACATCGGCGGCTGCCGCAACATGATGGATGCCACGAAGATCATCACCCGCTACGTCGAGGATGGCCGCCACGAATACATCGCCCACCTGACCGACACGATCCACAAGTTCTCGCTCCTCGCGACCTATTACTCCTCCTTCTCGCGCCTGAAGAACCGCTTCGTGATCAACGAGCTCGAGGTCAACCCCTTCGTATTCGACGCGCAGGGCAACCACGTGGCCATCGACGGTCTGGGCAGCTTCATGAGGAAGAAGGAGTCGATCCCCATGGAAACGGAGGTCGACACGGAAAACATGGAGTCCTTCTTCCAGCCCGGCGGCGTGGCCGTGGCCGGCATATCGGGCAGCAACGACCAGAAGATGGGCAACATCATCGCCTCCCTCCTCCACGCCATGGGGCGGAGGGATCTCTTCCTCCTCAATCCCAAGGGCGGCAAGGTCGTCATCAACGACACGGAGTTCCCCCTCTATAAATCGATGACAGAGGTCAAGGAGGACATCGACCTGGTCATCGTCACCGTGCCGGCCGCCGCCACCGAGGCTGTGGTGGCCGATGCGGCGGCCAAGGGGGTCAAGGGCATCATCCTGATCCCCGGCGGCTTCTCGGAGATGGGCAAGATAACGCAGGAGGAGCGGCTCCTCGAGCTGGTGAAGGGCAAGGGCACCCGCCTGATCGGCCCCAACTGCCTCGGCGTGTTCTACAACCCCCCCAGCAGCGAACCGGGCATCAACTGCCTCTTCGTTCCCAAGAGGAAGTTCGATCTCACCGTGACCACGGAGAAGGAGCGCAACGTGGCGCTCATCACCCAGAGCGGCGGCCTCGGCGTCTCCCTTCTCGACAAGCTGAAGTACGCCATCAGCCCGCGCGTCGTGGTGAGCTATGGCAACCAGATCGACGTGGGCGCCCACGACCTGGCCGCCTACTTCGACAGGGATCCGGACATCGACGTGATCGCCCTCTACATCGAAGGATACAAGACCGGCGGCGGCCGCGGTTTCTTCAACGCCGTCAAGAACATCCAGAAGCCGGTGATCGTCTACAAGGCCGGCCGCACGGACGCCGGTTCCCGGGCCGCGGCATCGCACACCGCGTCCATGGCCGGCGACTACGAGGTGGCCCGCGCCGCCTTCCAGCAGGGCGGGCTGATCATCGCCGACTCGATCACCGACTTCGCCGACCTGGTCAAGACCTTCGCCCTCCTGAAGGAGAAGAGGGTGCGCGGGCGCAACGTGGCAGGCGTGGTGAACGCCGGATTCGAGAGCACCTACGCGGCCGACAACCTGGGCGGGCTGAGCCTCAGCGCCTTCGCGCCCGAGACCGAGGAGAGGCTGAAGAAGATCCTGCCGCCCTTCGTGGGCATCAATCCCTTCATGGACCTGACGCCAATGGGCGACGACGCCCTCTTCGAGCAGGTGATCCAGATCCTGCTCGAGGATCCCAACGTGGACAACCTGCTCATCTCGATGGTGCCCCACACCGTGGCTCTGCACACCACTCCCGAAGAGCTCCGGGCGGACACGGACAACGTGGCTCACCGCATCCTGAGGCAGTACAAGAACCACCACAAGCCGATCGTCGTCTCGATCCTGGCCGGGGAGATGTACTCCATGCTGGTGAACACCCTGGAGGAAGGCGGTGTGCCGGCCTATTCGGCGGCTGAAAAGGCGATGTGGTCGCTGAACGAGTTCGTGTCGTTCAGGATGAGATCCGTGATCTGAGCGATCAGCTTCCGATCAGTGCCTTGACTCTTTCGATGAAGGCATCGGGTTCGACCGGCTTGTCCACGAACATGTCGGGCTTGATGAGACCCTCGTCCCGCATCTTCTTGATGTGCATCCTCAAGGTCTCCCTGAGGCTGTCGAAAGGTCTCTCCATGGTGTCCTCGCTCTGATCGTCGAGCTCCTCGAGGACACCGGCCACGCCGGTGAGCATGAGGACGGGAAGATCCTTGTACTCGTCCTCGTTCCTGAGCTGCTTGAACAGCACGAACCCGGTCTTCTTGGGCATCATCACATCGAGAATGACAAGATCGGGCGTGCTCTCGCGGATCTTCTCCAGGCCCGCGCGCCCGTCCTCGGCGCAATCCGTCTCGTAGCCGTTCTCTTCCAGCAGCACGGTCAGGAATTTGTGAACACTCAGGTCGTCATCGATTATCAGAACCTTCTTGGCCATCGCCGCTCTCCTTTTTTTCACCGGGCCCCTCGACAGGGAGAATGATACGGAAGGTCGTGCCTCTGTCCGGTTCGGACTCCACGGTGATCTTACCTCCATGTACATTAATAATTCTCGAGCTCAGTGCCAACCCCAATCCCGTCCCCCACTTCTTTTTCGTGCTGAAAAAGGGCGCGAAAATATTCTTGCGGATCTCGTCGTTCATGCCGCAGCCGTTGTCGCGCACCTCGATCACCGCCTTGCGCCCCGTCGACTCGTTGAAGAGGCTCAGCACGACCTCCGGTTTATCGTCCGGCTCGTAATCCTTCCACTTGCAGGCATCGAGGGCGTTCGACACGAGGTCCATCACCGCCATGTGGATCAGCCGGGGGTCACAGATCACGCGGGGGACCGGCTCCGGGCACTCCATCCTGAAGTCGACACCCTTGTCCCGGGCCGACTGCACGATCACGTCCCGGACCTTCCCGAGGAGCGCATCCAGGTTGGCGGAATCGAGCTCGGGCCTCCACTCCTTCACGTAGTTCAGGAGGTTCATCGAGAGGCTGCTGATCCGGGAGATCCCCTCCTTGACCATGTCCCACCCGTCGTTGAGCCTGTCGCGCTGGTCGTTCTTCAGGCCGATCTCGACCAGGTAGGCCCCGCCCTTCAAGGCGTTGAGCATGTTCTTGATGGCATGCTGGATCCCCGTCACGGCCTGGCCGATGGCCACGAACTTCTCCGACTGGATCAGCTTCTTCTGAAGAAGCAGCTCCCGCGTGATGTCCTTGCTGATCCCGAAGGTGCCGATCGCGTTCCCCTCGGGATCTCGCAGCCGCGAAAGGGTCAAGAGGACATTGAGGATCTCGCCATCGTTGGTGACGAAACGCGTCTGGTAGTTGAGCACGTTGTCCGTGTTCTTGAGCCGAGCGATCGCCACGTTCCGTTCGCTCGGATTGGCGAAGAGCCCCTCCACGCGCTGGCCGACGATCTCGTCCCGCCTGTAGCCCAGCGTCTCCTCGGCGCCCCTGTTGAAGGTCTGGATCCGGCCCGACGGATTGACGGTGATGATCATGTCGGCCGAGCTCTCGATGATGCCTTCCAGGTACTCCGTGGCGCTCCGCAGCTCTTCCTGGTGGGCAAGGATCCGCGTTGTCATGGAGTTGAACGAGCGGGCGAGGATGCCGATCTCGTCCTTCCGCCCCTCCTTGAACCGGAACGCCAGGTCGTTGTCGGCGATCCTGCCGATCCCCTTGAGCAGGATCCGGAACGACTTGCCGAGGTAGCGGTTGAAGGCGAGCCAGAGAGCCCCGGTGCAGCAGAGAACGGCGGCCGCGACGGCGATCAACGTGAGCGTGCGGCTCCAGGAGATCAGCTCGTCCACGTTCTCGAGAGGGTAGTCGGCCTCCAGGAAGCCGAGGACCGGCATCGACTCCTCGCTCTCGTGGCATTCCGTAGTGCTGCAGCTCTTCCTGTTCCTGATCGGCGTGGTGACGAAAAGCGTCCGCCCGCCGTTCGCCTGATCCACAATCTCGTGAAAGTTCGGTGTCGCGAGCCCTTCGGCAGGATTCTCCAGGCCGTGGCAGGTCTGGCAGAGGCGGTCGTTCCGGCTCTTTTTCGCGCCGCCGGTGCCGAAAGCGGCCTCTCCGGTCTTGTGCCTGTAAGCCCATATCCGTCCGTAGACCGACGGATCGGCCAGCAGGTCATGATAGAGGCCGTCGGCGAACTCGCCGCTCGTCATCACCTTCTCCACGCTGCGGAGGATCGAGTCCGAATTGGCCTCCATCACGGTTCTCACCGAATCGATGGAGGTTTTCGAGCAGATCAGGGTGTTGACGATCCCGGAAATGGCGATCACGACCGACACGATCAGGATGATCAGTGCGCTCAGCTTCCAGACAATGCTGATACTGCTTTTCCCCATACAAGTGCACCGAACGCTTTCTTGGATAATATCTTACAGGATCCGCGCCAAAAAGACAATACAACCGTTCCCGCCCTTTTCGCAACGTTCTTTTTCCAGGCTCCCGAGATGCGGCCCGCCGGGAGCCGGATCTTCGCGCCGGCCCGGCCGCTCTGGCGCCTCCCCGGAGCATCAGGCATAATGGGCGAGGAACGGCCGCGAGGAGGCGCTCTTCACCTTCGGATGAAGGAGAAAACCACTGGCTCGGAAGCGAAAGACCGTTCACGGCATCAGGGCCCGGCGGAGCTTTGCCGACGGCGTCGCCCTGCTCGGCGTCGTCAACGCGGCAATGGGCTTCCTCTTCGAATGGGGAAAGATCAACGGCGTCTCGGTGAAGGGCGTCACCCTGATCACGACCGTCTTCCGCGAGGGGCCCGAAGCGATCCTGATCGGAGCGAGAGAAGAGGGAAGCGGCCTTCTCCTGATCTCGCTCCCGCTGGCCGTGACCCTGCCGGCCATGATCCTGGCGGCGCAGAAGATCCGTCCGGCGGGACGCCTCGCCCCCCTCGTCTGCCTCCTCGCCGGCATATGGGGCGGCGGCTACCTTCTTTTCTCCGCTCTCGTCTCGATGTCCCTGATGGGTTTCCACGGCATCGGCTTCGGGATCTCTCTCGTCGGCTTCACCTTGATCCTGATCGGCGGCGCCCTCCGCTGGCCCGACTCGGACAGGGAAAGCGACCGCCTTCTCCTCGAGGCCGCGGCCAGGGCGGGACCGCCCGGTCCGCCGCGCGATTTTCTGCCGCGCCGCCGGATCATGGCGTCCCTGCTCTTTCCGCCTCCGTTCTTCATCTTTCCCATACCGAAGCGGATGACCCTGGGAGCCCTTCCCCCCACCACCCTCGTCATCGTGGGCCTCAACGTTCTCTCCTTCGCCCTGCTCAATCAGAGGGACGACTTCCTCTCCCGGATGGTCCCTCTCTACTGCTTCAGCGCCGCCGACTTTCAGATCCACACGCTCCTCACCTCGCAGTTCCTTCACTTCGGCCTGATCCACCTGACGGTGAACATGCTGGTTCTCCTGTCCATCGGCAACGAGCTCGAGCGGGAGCTCGGGTCGGCCTGGTTTCTCACCTTCTATCTGGCCGGGGGAGCTCTGGCCAACCTCGTTCTCGGCACCGCTCTCGCCGGCGAATCAGTAGTCTCGGCAGGTACGTCAGGGGCGATCGCCACCCTTCTCGGCCTGATGCTGGTCACCATGCCGGGAAGGCGGATCCGCCTCTGGTTCTTCCAGGTGGTGACGCATCGCAGCGTCGACTTCCGCGCCGGGTGGGTGCTGTCGCTCTACCTGGTCTTCCAGACAGCGATGGCCCTGCTCCAGGGCTGGGGCCACCTGGAAAGCGTGATCGCCTACTGGAACCACGTGGGCGGCATGCTCTACGGCATCGTGGCCGCCCTGCTGATCAAGCGGCGGGTGGAGCGAAAGCTCGGACCCGACGACCTGAACACCGAGGGGCTCGCGGTGCCGTTCTGCGCCGCGGCGATCTCAATCCTTGTCGGCCTGGTCGACCTTTTTCGCAACGCTGTCTGATCGGCCCGCGCGGCGCCGATCTCCATCCTCTCCGTCCTCGCGATAATTTTCGCAATGCCTCTGATCCGCCTGTTTCGAGGATGCGATGAGAGAACGGAACCGTTAGAATCAAGTCGGCATCCCCTCATCCTGATCTCGAACCGAGGAGCGCGGCGGTTGACTGTTCTGAACCTGCATCCACTCGACCTGACGATCATCATCGCCTACCTTCTGCTCACCTTCGGGATCGGCCTCTACTTCTCGCGGCGCTCGTCGCGCAGCACGGAGGAGTTCTTCGTTTCCGGCAGATCGCTCCCCTGGTGGATCGTGGGGACGTCGATGGTGGCCACAACCTTTGCCGCGGACACCCCCCTGGCCGTCTCCGGCCTCACGGCCAAGGGCGGGATCTTCAACAACTGGATCTGGTTCTACTGCGGGATCGGCGGCATCTTCGGCGCATTCCTCTTCGCCAGGCTCTGGAACCGCACCGGCGTGACCACCGACGCGGAGCTGATCGAGCTCAGGTACGACGGCCGATCGGCCACCGGCCTGCGCTGCTACAAGGCGATCTGGTTCGGCCTCTTCCAGAACCTGCTCGTCATCGCCTGGGTGATGCGCGCCATGGCCAAGATCGTGGTCACGATCAGCGGATGGGACGAGGGAACGGTGATCCTCGGCATGGACGCCGAGATCGCCGTGGTGCTCTTTCTCTTCCTCCTCACCGTCTTCTACACGATCCTCTCCGGGTTCTGGGGCGTCGTGGCGACGGACATGGTGCAGTTCTGCATCGCCATGGCCGGATCGATCTACCTCGCCGTGGCGGCCTGGTCGCGGGTGGGCGGGCTCCAGGGTCTCGAAGGCCGGCTCGCCGCCTCGAACTTCGACGCCGACGAGCTCTTCAGGCTGGTCCCCGAGTCGTCCGAGCCCGGCCTCTTCACGCCCTTCACCCAGTTCCTGGTCCTGATCCTCGTGATCTGGTGGGCCGACTCGAACATCGACGGCCGGGGCTACATCGCTCAGCGCCTCCTGGCGGCGAAGAACGACCGTCACGCCATGCTGGCCTACCTCTGGTACAGCATCGCCCACATCTGCCTGAGGCCGTGGCCCTGGATCGTCGTAGGGCTCTGCGGCATGGCGTTCTTCGGCCGCGTGGACGATCCCGAGTGCTACTATCCCATGGTGATGTGCGAGATCCTGCCGGCCGGGATCTTCGGGGTCATGCTCGCCTCATTCCTGGCCGCCTTCATGTCCACGATCGACACCCAGCTCAACTGGGGCGCCTCGATCCTGGTGACGGACGTCTACAAGAGGTTCCTGCGGAAGAAGAGGACGGAGCGGGAGTACATCCTTGCCTCTAGGATCATCATCGCCGTCCTCGCCCTTCTCGGCGCCGCGGTCTCATTCCTCGTCTGGGACATCGCCGAGGCCTGGAAGAAGTACATCTCCATCACCGCCGGCGTGGGAGCGGTGCACATCGCCCGCTGGTACTGGTGGCGGGTGAACGCCTGGTCCGAGATCGCCGCCTTCGTCACGGCTCTTCTCTGCACAATCCTCTTCGAGCCGTCCCTGGGGTTGTTCGGGACGCATCCGCTGCTCCAGTTCCCCTTCTCCGCCGCGCTCACCGTGTTCATCTCGATGCCGGTCTGGTTCACCGTCACCCTTCTCACCCGTCCCGTGTCCGACGACCACCTCGTCCGCTTCTACGAGAAGGTTCGTCCCGGAGGCCACGGCTGGAAGCGGATCGCGGCGCGCGTCCCGGGAAGCGAGAGCGACGGCCCAGGCGTCATGACCTTCGTGCGGATCGCTCTCGGGATCACGGCTCTCTTCTCGTTCCTGATCGGCACGGGCAAGATGATCCTCGGCGCACCGGAGACGGGCGGCGGCATCCTCGCCCTCGGGACGGTGGCCTTCCTGATCCTCTGCCTCTCGCTGCGGCGGATCTGAAGCGACAGCCTGAACCGCCCCTGTCTGCAGAACGCCCCGTTCCAACTCTTGTGGAGGACGCGGCGACCTGAGCTTGATTGCATTTCTGCGGAAGCGCTGCAATAATTCGTGAACAGGCACGGGCATCAAGCGTCTGGCTGTGAAAAGAGCAGGAAGAGAGAAGACGATGAGCACGCGATCGTTCCGCTATCCCTTCTTTTCCAGGCACGATCTGAGCGCCTTCTGGGCGCTCTTTGCCGACAACCTGGCCAACATGATCCTTGTCTCCGTGATCTGCACCGTGGTCCTGCACATCCCCGGCAGCGTCGTGTTCGGGAAGATCCTCCCCGGGCTCGGCGTGGCTCTCATCGTGGGACTCGGCTTCTACTCGATCCTGGCCCGGCGCCTGGCCTTCCGCGAGAAGCGGCACGATGTCACCGCCCTGCCCTACGGCATCTCCACGCCGATCCTCTTCGTCTACCTCTTCCTGATCATGAAGCCGGTGCACGACGGCGCACTCGACTCCGGCGCCACACCGGAGGAGGCGGGCCTTCTGGCCTGGCGGGTGGGCATCGCCGCAGCCTTCCTTGGAGGCGTGCTCGAAACTCTCGGCGCCGTGGTCGGCCCCCGGCTCAAGAGAATGCTGCCCCGCGCCGGCATGCTGGGTACGCTGGCAGGCATCGCCCTCGTCTGGATCGCCACCGTCCCGCTGGCCGAGATCTTCGAGGACCCCCTCGTGGGATTCGGCTCCCTCACCATCATCTTCGTGGGACTCTTCGCCCTCTACAGGCTTCCCTTCGGCATTCCCGCCGGGCTGGCCGCAATCGCGGTGGGTACCTCGATCGGATTCGCCACGGGCGAAGCCTCCTTTACCCTCGAGGGCACTGGCTTGTTCGTTCCCCTGCCGGTGATCGGCGACCTCGTCGAAGGCATGAAGAACCTCTTCCAGAATCCCTGGATCCTGGCCGTGGTGATCCCCGCCGAGATCTACAACTTCATCGAGACGATGAACAACGTCGAGTCCGCCGAGGCGGCCGGCGACTCCTATCCAGTGGGCACCTGCCAGGTGATGGACGGTATGGGAACCATGGCCGGCGCCCTCTTCGGCTCCGCCTTCCCCACAACGGTCTACATCGGGCATCCCGGGTACAAGCGGCTCGAGGCGCGCGCCGGGTACGCCTTCGGCGTGGGCGCCTTCTTCTTCCTCGGATCGTTGTTCGGCATGATGGCCTTTCTCCATCACCTGATCCCCATGGCCGCCACGGCGCCGATCCTGGTCTACATCGGGCTCGTGATCGTGGGGCAGGCGTTCCGCGCCTCGCCCGCCCCCCACGCCGTGGCCGTGGCGATCGCCATGATCCCGCACGTCTCCAACCTCCTCTTCACCAAGTGGCAGGGCCTGGCCCAGGTCCTCGTGGGCGACAAGAGCAGACTCGTGGCGGAAGAGACGGTAAATGCGATGAAGCTGGAGGGATGCCACGTGCTCGGCCACTCGGCGCTCTTCAGCGGCTCCATCGTGATCGGCCTTCTCTGGGGCTCCATCACCGCCTTTCTCCTCGACGGGAAGCTGCAAAGAGCCCTGATCGTCGTCCTGGCCTCCATGGCCCTGACCCTGGTCGGCCTGATCCACACCCCCACTCTCGGATTCCAGATCACACCGATCTTCTGGGGCTACTCGATCATGGCCGCCGTCTGCCTCCTGCTCATCTTCACCGACGCGAAGCAGCATCAAGCCCCGAAGTAGGCCGGCGGGCTCTTTTGCGACAGCACGCTTTCGGTTAGAATGCACTCCTGGAATTTCACCTTGCCTGATAGTCCGTTCGAGAAAAGGGAGTTCGAGATGCTGTCTGAAAAACGATTCACCCCGGTCTGTTCCCCGCGTCCCCTCTCCATCGCCCTGGCCGTGCTGCTGATTGCCGCATCAGCCGCCCAGGCCCAGTCGGACCTTCCCGGATTTCCCAAGTACTGCACGAACGACCAGCTCGGCGCGCCGATCCTCTTCGATTTCGACGGAGACGGTGTGGACGAGCTTCTCCATGCCAACGGCGACCACACGATGGACATCTGGGAGGCCGGCGGCGCGGCTTTCCCCGGCTGGCCCGCCGCGGCGGGATGGCACACATGGAACATGACGCCGGCCGTGGGCGACCTCGACGGCGACGGCACCTTCGAGGTGGTCACGGCCACGAGCAACTACCAGGTCCATGCCTACTATTACGACGGAACGGTGGTACCCGGCTTTCCCCGTCACCTGGGCGACGAGATCCCCGGCGCCTGCTGCCTGGCCGACCTGGACGGCGACGGCGACATGGAGATCATCGTCCAGCCGCGCGGCACCAGGATCTACGCCCTCCAGGGAGACGGGACCGACCTGCCCGGCTGGCCGGTGACGATCTCGATCAACGAGGGCGGCTCCCAGACTCCGGCCGTGGCCGACCTCGACAACGACGGAACGGTGGAGATCATCACCACGAGCCAGGGGATCGGCAGCCTGCTCTCCGTCTTCCGCCCCGACGGCAACCCCTATCCGGGCTTCCCCATCACCGTGACCTACACCGTGGGATCGCCCGTGATCGCCGACCTCGACCGGGACGACGACCTGGAGATCATCTACACCGTGGGATCGGACCTGGCAGCCCGCCATCACGACGGCTCGATGGTATCGGGCTTCAAGGTCGACTGCGGCACCTGGACCCTCTACACCAGCGTGGCCGTGGCCGACATCGACAGGGACGGCTACGTGGAGATCGTCTTCGGCAGCCAGAACGATTCGGTCTACGTGGTTCGCCACGACGGCACCTTCCAGCCCGGCTGGCCAAGCCCGCCCACCACGGGCAGCGTGCACGCCACTCCGGCGCTGGCCGACCTCGACCTCGACGGCGACCTGGAGATCGTCGTGGCCGCCCCCACCTCGGGATCGGGCCGCATCTACGCCTGGCATCACGACCAGACCGACGTGAGCGGATTCCCCTGGTCGAAGCCGTCGTCGTTCTACGGCGGCGTGACCCTGGGCGATCTCGACGGCGACAGGAAGCTCGACATGGCGGCATCGGGCCGGAGCGGCAGCGCGCTCTATGCCTGGACGACGCCCTTCAACTTCGATATGACGCGGATCGTCCACGGCATGTACCGGGTGAACCGGCACAACAACGCGGTGCACAATCTGCGGCCCATGGAAGCCCAGGTCGCCGTATCTCTCCAGGCGCCGCCCGTGGCCGCGCTGGGCACGACGATCACACTCCACGTGGAGGCCTGCAACGACACGCAGTCCCCGGTGAGTCTCCTGGGCGGGATCGAGGCGGAGACACCCACCGGCCAGAGGGTCAACATCGTCGGTCCGGCATCGCTGACCATGGCGCCGGGCCAGACGTTCACGCGGGCTTTCCCCGTTTTCGTGCCGCCCTTTGCTCCTCTTGGCGGGGTCCGGTTCATCGCCTACTTGAAGAACGCGAGCGGCAGGGTACTGCACTGCGACGCCGAGCTCGTCACCGTCTACTGATGACATACGAATATACTTTAGAATTGGACGGAGACTCCGAGAGATCCCGATCTTT
>CAYZWU010000087.1:0-14467 GCA_964482235.1 uncultured Phycisphaerales bacterium | reverse complement strand
ATGCTAGAATGACTTTTTGAATAGCCTGCCAGGGTGCAGGGCAGTTGTCCATGACGTGCAAACTCACTCCATCTCCAGCTTGATAAGCAGGTCCGTCACTCCCCTCTCCTGCACCTGGATCTCGACGGGCTTGAAACCGACGCCTTCGCCGAAATCACCGTGAACCCTGGCGCTGTACGTTCCCGGAATCAGCTCTCGCGTCTCGAACGTCAGCTCATCGCGAGAGACCCAGACCCACTTGTCCGTCCCGGACGTCTGCTCCTTTCCCTTGACCATCATGCCGAGCCAGCGCGGGGAATCGCAGCCTTCGGGTAGAACGATCCTGCCCGTGACGATGGCGGGCGACACGAGGACGAGCTCCACCGGTCCGGCCACGCCTCCGTAGGTGACCTCCACGCCGCTCACCGGCCTGCTTGGATTCTCGTGGCTCGTGGCATCGAGCTTGAAGATCCCCACCGGAACGCCGTCGAAGCGGAAGGTGCCGTCGAGCCCCGTGGCCGTGCTGAGCCGGACCTTGTACTCCTCGTCTTCGTTTTCCAGCTCGGCCGTCACGCGGACGCCGCGCACCGAGGATCCGTCCGTTTCGCGCACGACCTTCCCCTCGATCTGCCCGGTCAGGATCTCGAAGTAGACCTCTGCCGGGATCTCCTTCTGCACCTTGACGCGGCGCCCGATCGACAGGTCGTACTGCCCCGTCGGCCCCGGCAGGCTGACGATGCGCAGCAGGTGCTCCCCCTCGGGGACCTCGCCCATGTCGAAAAGCCCCGTCTCTCCCACGAAGGCGGAGTATCGCTGCTTGGCGAAGATATGAAGCACGGCGCCCACGGCAGGCCTTCCGTTGAGGGTCACCGCGCCGGTGACATGACCGCGCGGGCCGCTGGTCTGCCGGCTGAGATCGATCTCTAGCCGGGTCGTCTCGCCGGACTGGACTTCAGTCTCGCAGCTCACCAGGGGGCCCTTGTACTTCATCTTGTCGAGGTTCAGAAGGTCCTTGTCGAGGACGCGCTTGAGAACGCTCACCTTCCACGTTCCGGGGCTCAGGTGGGTCAGGCTGAAGACTCCGTCGAGGTCGGTCACCGTCATCCGCGGCGTGATTTCCGCCAGGTGATCCACGCTCACCGGAAAAGCCCCGATCAGGAAAGGCGCCTCGTGCGGGCTGCCGCCCCGGTGCACCTGCCCCTCGATGGCGCCTCCATCCTCGAGAAGAACCATGGTCTCTTCTCCGGGGATGGTCATCTCCTCCGCCGCAAATGCGTAGAGAGGGTGCGAGGCCGTCACCCTGTAGCTCCCTGCCGCCAGGCTGTGAATGGTCGCAAGCCCCGTCGCGTCGGTGCGGGCGCTGCTTAGCCTCCTCGGATTGAACCAGAGATCTTCGGTCGGAGACACGACGACCTCTGCCCATTCCACCGCCTGCTTCGTTCTCTGCGACAGAACGCGGACGCGGGCCGGTTCGGCGGGCTCGAGGATCAATTCCTTCAAAAGAGGGCCGCCCTCGAGCTCGACCTCCTCGTGAACCACCCCGTAACCGCTGGCACGGACGACCAGCCCGTATTTCCCCGGCGGCAGCTCGATGATATCGATCACACCCGGTTCGGGCCTCTTCATCCTCGCCGTCGGCTCGACGGGCGGATTGAACGCGAAGAGATCGAAATCACCGGAGACGGGACGGATCTTCAGGCCGGCTCCATCCAGCCTGGTCCCCTCGCTGTCGCTGACCGTGACTCGCAGATCGTAGGTCGGCGGGAGAACGATCGTCGGCGGCTCCAATTCCGGATCGAAGGGACCGAAGATCGTCCACGGGTCTGCCTCGAGACGGCGAACCACGGCGTACCCCGCCTTTGGCGGCAACCCCCTGGCGGCAAACTTCCCCTCTGATCGGCTGAAGACCGAAGGCTGCAGCACGATCAGCTCGGCCACGCCGTACATCGTCCCCAGCCGCACCTCCGCGTCCGGGACCGCCTCGCCGTTGACGTCCACGACGCGGCCCTCGCACGAGACCCCTCGATCCATGAAGATCGTGCCCACGTCCTTCTCCTCCTCGCGGGTCACGGCAACGGGCCACTCCCAGGCGGTGACGAATCCGCGCCGGTCGGCCAGCACGGTATGGGTGCCCAGGGGAACGCCCTCCAGGCGGAAGGTGCCGTCTGCTGCCGTCTGCGTGGTGGGAAAGGGGAGCAGGCCGAGAAAGCTCAGGAGCACGGAGGGAGGATCGAGCACGCGGAAATCCTGCCCCCACCGGACGAGGAACGAGCTGCCGGTCCGGAAATCCTGCAACCCGGTGAGAAAGACGGCCTGCGGCACATCCGCGGCGCGGATCCGCACGCCGGACACCGGCTTCTCGCTCCCCTTCTCCAGCACGATGCCGGTGATCACGCCGTAGGGAGCCAGCACGATATCGCCGAGATCGACGATCTCGCCCGGGCCCGGCGCCGCATCGAGAAGGCGGACCGTCGGTCTCGGCCCTCCGAGCCCGAATCCGAGAAGATGGATCGTCCACGATTCCAGGCCGACGAGTCGGAATGTGCCGTCTTCCGCTGTCTGCGTCTCTCCCTTCAGGAGCTTCAGCTCGGTCCGCTCGTCCTCCATGATGGTGCCCAGGCTCGCAACGAGATCGATGGCATTGGCACCGTAGGCCTCGACCTTGAATCCCGGGACGGGCGTCCCGTCCTCCTCCACCACCCGGCCCTTCACGATGCCGAGGGCTTTCAGAAACGAGGCCGGCCTTTCTCCCTCGGCGGCGGGATCAGGTTGAATCTGAGCGGCGACGCGCTCTTTCGCCGGCGAGTCGGAGCGGGTCATCCTGTCAGGCTGAGCGTCCGCAACCCCTTCCCGGCTATCCGTTCTTCCCGTCCCCCTCTCCCTTTCCTTGTCCTCTTCCGATTCGAAGAGGAGGAAAGCCGTCGCTGCAATGAGAAGCAGGCAGGCAAATGTCGCCGCGATTGGTATGGCTCTGGACATTTATCGAGTTCCGTAGTCGTGATCCGGGTGCCTGATCTTTCGGCTTCCATAATATCTAACGAAACTTCGGAAAAAAAGTAACCAAGCGATTCCGGCTCTGTCCGAGATGGCATCCAGACGATGAATGGAGTCCTCGAATCGCGCAGGACGGCGCGCACTTGATCTTGCCGACCGGGACCCTTTTGCGGGACCCGCCGAAAACCGATCACTCAGATCAGGCGTGCGGCGGACAAGAAAAACAAATCCCACCTTGACGAAGTCACGGTTTTTAAGTTAGGCGCCCAGGCTGAAAAGTTCTTGAAATAACGAATGCCAAGTGCGCATTTTGCATGGACCGACGGGTTCTTGGCAACCGTGGTCTGTCTCACAGACTCTGCCGACCCGTCTCCTACCGGTCAATTGTAATCAGTTTGCCGATCATTCTGTCGCAGAGCGCGTGGGAATTGTCGTCGCAAAAATTTGTTGCCACGATGAACGCTCGGTCGATTTCGGGCGCCACCCAGACGGTGGCGTACCACATCGTGTTGCTTCCGCTGTGGGTGAGTGCCAGACCCCTGGCCCACGGGCGTTGCGTCACGCCCCATCCACCGGCGTAGTTGCCCACAGGTTCGATCAGCCTGTCCAACTTCTCCCGATCCAGTACGGGTTTCTCGCCGCGAAGCATTTGCAGCGCCAGAAATTTCGCCCAATCCTCTAGTGTGCAGTGAACGCGGCCGGCCGGCCCGAGCGCCTCGGCATTGTCGAACCGCTTTGGCTGCCACTGGCCATTCGCTCTGATATGGCCCCAAGGTTGGTCGATACCGTTGTTCTCACCTGGCGGCCCGAACCCGGCAGACGTCATGCCGAGCGGCTCGAAGAGGTGTTTATTCAATAATGATTCCCACGTGGAGCCGGTCAGCTTTTCGGCCATGCAACCGGCCACCATGTATCCGAGATTGGAGTAATGATATTCGCCCACCTCGACGGCGGGCGCCTCATCGAGGTTTTCTTTCAAGATCGCCAAGCGGCGGTCTTTGAGCTCCAAATCCTGGTGCACCCACCAGTCCTGTGCGTTCGCCCGTATTCCCGCCCGATGGGTGACCAATTGCCAAAGCGTGACCTGATGGTAATCGGAATGAATGACTGGTTCGACCTCCGGGAGAGCTTCGATCAGAGTGGTGTTCCAATCGAGCGTCCCGTCGGCCACCAATATGGCCAGCAGGGCACAGGTCATTGCTTTCGTGCACGAGCCGATGTGCACGAGATCGTCGTCCGTCAACGCCGCATCCGAACCTGCCTTCCGAACTCCCGCCGAACCGATAGCCACGATCCCCTTGGACGAGCTGATCGCGGCGATCATGCCGGGCGCTTCGTTGTCGCTGATCATTTCCGCGAGAGAATCGCGTATCTTCCGGGATGTCTCGCCCTGATCCGGAGGCTGAACGCAGGCGGCCTGCGTCATGAACAGCGCGGCGATGAGTATCGCTGTCGGTGGTACGAATCGAACGAATGGGATTTTTCTGTTTGAACGCAATTTCTGTTTCCTGAAGGAGCTCTGAGACGAAACCACTACCGCACGGACTGGGGGGAGCGGACCGCTCCCTCATGTCTTGGAACTTCAGCCGCCTCCGTCGCTCTCCGGCGGGCTTTCCTCACCGGCTCCGGAGCTTGCCGAGCGATAGACTTCCCCGAGCCCCGTCAGGATCTCGTCGAACTGCTCGTCAGAGAGTGACGGGGCGCAGAGTTCCACGATGACAGGGATGATATGCCGGGCGAACCCGGCGCGCTTTTCCGGCGATGTTGCAGGAAGGACCTTCCTGAGACCCCACTCCATTATGCGGGGCTCCTCGATTCAGGTTCAGCCGCTTCCCGGGTGTCCCTGAGCCGTATCGTCCGCCTTCTCCTTCTCCTTCTTCTGTTCCTCCTTCTCGTTCTTCTCGTTGAAGGCCTGCCCCATCATCCTCTGCATCATCTTCATCGGATTCCGGCCCATCATCATCCCCTTTCCCTTGCCCATCTTCGGGCCGTGCCCATGCCCCTGGCCTCCTCCGCCGCCGCTCATGATGTCTTTCATGAGGGACATGCTGACCATGTTCATCATGGAGATCATCATCTTCTGCATCTGGTCCGACGACTCGCCATCGCCCTTTTCCGAAAAAAACGCCCGCTTGGCGAAATCGCCCTTCTCCTCGTCGGACATCTTCCCCAGGCAGATCTCCATGCACCTGGTCATCATGTTGACGCGCTCCTCGCCGCCCATCTTCTCCATCATCTCTTCCATCATCTGGAACATCTTTTCCATCGTGATACCCTCCCGAATGATTCGAAAAGGAGACATCTCTCCATTGTGTTCAACAACTCCATTGTATTGATCAACGGCTGTTATTGGAATCCCTAAGATTTTCCGTGCAGAGACCTCGGGAGAAAGCACCTGGTAGAAGCGCAGAGACGTCGAACAAAGGCGCCTGAATGAAGCGGCGATCGTGCAGGCATAATTTCACTCGAAGCGGATCGCGTAGAGTGATGCATCCTTCATGACGAAACGAAGACGCACCGCCTTTCCCTCGAGCGATCCGAGATCCGGACCTCTCTTCCAGGCCACGGTCCGCTCGATCTCGTTGCCGATCTGCTCCACGGCCTCCTTCAGCGAGAAGCCGGGCAGCGGACGGCCGTCGCTGTCCTGGACCTCCACGCGGATGCCGCCGGCGGCGGAGGTGGCAAAGTTGACGAGAAGCCTGTCGCCCCGGAACAGGAACGGCCTGGTCGTCATCTCGCCGCCCTCGAAGGGAGCCCTGATCGAGGCGAAGCCGTCGAGGCGCAGCGAGTAGCGCCTGAGCTCGGCCGTGGGTTGAGCATAGTTCGCATTCACGTAAACCGACATCTCTGCCGGACCGGTCCGGACAACGTTGAGAGCCGGGTAGTTGGAGCGGGAAACCCAGTTCTCGAGCCCCACGCCGGGGCGGATGAAGCTGCTCATGAAGGTCCTGTCATAGGTGGATCCGCCGCGCGACGTCATGAAGACCGCATCGGAGCAGTCGCGAAAGTAGCCCGGGTTGACGCCCAGCTTCAAGGCGTCCATCTCGGAGACCACCTGCCGGCCCGGCATGAACCGGGCGGCAATGGCCACGTAGATCTGCGGCGCGCGGAAATAGGGGTGCGTCTGGTTGGTGTAGAGATGTTCCATGGATCGATCGCCGAAGCTCATGGCCTCGGGCTCCGTCCAGGCGAGAAAGTCTTTCGACGTGGTCCGGCTCATTGTCCGGAAGCCGGTGTACCCCTTCCCGGACCAGGTGCGGAAGTAGCAGAGGTAGCACTGCTCGTGTTCCGACCAGAAGGCCACGTTCTGCGAATCGAAGATCCCCTTGGTGAAGACCGGCTCGTCCTGAATCTTCGTCCAACGAAAGCCGTCGGGCGACGAGTAGGCCATGAGGCCCGATTTCTTCGTCCCGCCCAGCGCCTTGAAGCGATGCTCCGGCTCGACGCCGGTTCGGGTGTCGAGAAAGGGGCTGAAGTTGTGTGTCACCGGGGCGGCGTGGGCCAGGACGACGTTGTTCTTCCTCGTTCCGGCCACCTCGAAGAGACCGAGCTCGGGCCTGGTCCAGGTGATGCCGTCGGACGACAGGGCCACGCAGGTCGTTTCGATAGCCGTGCCGTCAGAGCCCGCGCGGGGCAGGCCGCGGTAGTAGAGCAGGAAATCCTCTCCCCGATCGATCACGGTGGCATAGCCGCAGAACGGGCCTTCCCACGGCTTGTCGAATCGGAACACCGCCCCCTCGTCGCGCGGCTCGGAAAGGACGTGCTGCACTCCATCCAGGCTATCGATCAGATAACCGTCCACGAAGAGCTCCCGGTCCGAAGCCAGATCGATCGCTGCCGGCTCCTCGCCGGCTGCTGAAGCGGCCGGCAGCAGGAGCAAAGCCAAAAGAAACGTCAGAACGATGCTTTGCGCCATGCTGTCCCCTCGTTCATCGCAATTACCGAACCCGGACATTTCGAAAAAAGGCGGAGCAGCGATGTTCTGCCTCGACAGCCATCCGAACTTGCCGACGGGCAGGCAACGCCTCCACTTCCACCCCCTACCACGACACCATGCCGGTGTCAATCGGAGCTCGAGTGATCCCTCGTGAACGAATCTCCGGAAAAGATATTTTTCCGGTGCGGATCTCCCGGCATATCCCCTTCACGAACCAGACGGATCGGTGCTTTCCTCTGCACCGCTAATCAAACCTGGTTCCTTGGCGACCTCTGCAGCCGACTGAAGAACCTGACATGGACGCGAAAAGACCTCGCGTTTCCTTGAAACAAGGAGAATCAGAGATGTACGGACTCCGTTTCAACTTGATACTCGCCATGGCGCTCCTCATCTTCTTCCCCCTTGATCTTGCCCAACCCCAGACTGTCGTGAAGGAAAGGGGCCCCGCCATCCCGGACTTGCCGGATGCCGGCAAGCCCTTCCCGAATCATGGCGGTTCTCCTCACATCAGCCCTTCGAGGATGGGATCCACTGACGAGGAACCGGACGAGCTCTTGACGTACGAGCCTGTCCACAACCCTCTCTGGCAGCAGCTGGAGAGGCTCGATCCGGACGACAGGTCGAACGCTTCGATCCAGATCGAGGTTCCCGCCTCTCTCGCAACACCAACCCTTCTTGAAATCAGGAAGGTCGAACACCTCTGGAATTCCGGCGCATTCGATGCGGCTCTGCGGCTGCTCCGCGGCCTGGAGCGGCCGGGACTCTCGAAACTGTCCATGGGGATCAGCTGGAAAACCCCCAGGGCGGTGACGAGCGGCAAGTGGGGAGGCGACGTCCAGATCGAGTCCGAGGGCACGGCGGCACAGACGTGCATCGATTTCGAAGACGGGACAGGCAACCTCTTCGTGGTCGTCCGGCGCGCAGGAGGGAACGATCCACGATGGACGCTCAACATGTCCACCGACGGCGGAGAGACGTGGGCCGAAACCTACACATGGACCTCGAGCTACGGCGAGGTGACGGACACCAACGCGGCCGTGGTCGACGAGTACCTTTACATCGGGTACGTGGCCACCGACCTCGTGGCGAGCTATTCCGCCGCCCGGATGAGACGCGCATCGACCAACGATGGCTCGATAGACACCACTTACGGTGAGCAGATCGTCTTCGACTATGGAAACGCGATCTGGGACATCGCCGTGACCTCCAACGAGGACATGAGGGCCGATAGGGTCTACTGCCTCGCCATCCTCGACGACTACAGCCTGGTCTGCCACTACGCTTCCGCGGACGGCCTGATCTGGAATGTCGATCCGACCGGTATTAATGACGCCGAGTCGGGTCTCGATGCTTCGTGGAATGAGAACACGGTGAGCGGAAACTACCTGGTCGTCTCCTACATCAATGTCAACAAGGGCCTGTGGACCGCACTGAGGGGCAGCTGCTGGACGATCACCTACCACGACTTCCCCCTTTACGGCACGACGGCGATCTCAGCGTACGAGGATCACATCATCGTGGTCTACGAGTACGAGGTCCCGCCTGACATGACGATCAAGTACTGGATCTCCTACGACGGAGGCGCCACCTGGAAGTACTGGTGGGTGGCGCCGACGGGTCAGAACAGGGCTCCCGATGTGACGGCCCGGAGAGGCAGCGGCATCGCCGTGACCTGGAACGAGGAGGCCGGCGCCTTCGACCCCTGCTGGCTCAGCCGCAGATCGTATCCCATTTCGAACTGGACCACGCCGGTGACCTACAACGACACCGACGCGCACTCCGGCCTCGACATGTCGATCGAGTGGATGCCGCCCCTGGCCGGCAGCGCCGACGCATTCGGCACCTGCTGGATCGAGGGAAGCACGGGAAACCGCTACGCCATGTTCGACCGGACCACCTTTACCCTGTCGAGCGCTCCCGATCCTCTTGTCAGCGGCGCGAGCGCCACGTTCACGGTGAGCGACGCGAAAATCAACACCTTGACCTATCTCGCCTACAGCCTCGCCGGCACGGGCAGCACCTACGTGGCCGCGCTCGACGTGACGCTGGATCTCGCCTCGCCCGTTCAGGCCGCCGCTCCGATCACGACGGATGATGTCGGTGGCGGGGAGTGGGTTCTCACCATTCCGCCGGTGGGTGCGGGCCGCAGCGTGTGGCTCCAGGCCGTGCAGCAGGAGAACATGTCCAACGTGATCGCCACGTCGATTCTGTGAAAGTGCACAGGGGATTGACGCACGATCGATCCCTCTTCTGAAACGAGAAGCCGCCCCGGGATCACTCGCTCTGATAGCGGTGAACCGGGGCGGCTTCTCTGTATTACATTTCACGTTGAAGATGCGATCCCCAGCTGGAATGATGATAGGATCATCGCCAGCGCTTCACGAAGAACCGCATATTCCTTCACAATCAATCGATTCGATGGAACCCGCCGGCCGGGTCGGAGCGAGGAACAATGAAACAGAACAAGAGCAGAGCGTGGGCCGCCTTTTCGCTGGCCTGTCTTCTTCTTTCACCTCTACCCTGCTGCGCGATCGCGTCGCTCGACGGACCGTACGAGAGCGCCTGGTCCGAGGAGACCAACCGCGTCTGGCTCGGGCCGGAGTACTGGGCCAATCCATGGGAAGACTGGTGCGTGCGGAGCGGCAGGATCGAGTGCCTCTCGCGCGGGAAGGACAGGAACGTGCACCTGCTCACCCGCGACCTGGCACCCGATGAGGGCGACATCGCGCTCGATGTGCGGCTCGGATTTCTCGATCAGAAGGCCAAGGCGCCCGGAGGCTGGGCCGGATTCAAGATCGGCGCCAGGGGCCGCTTCGACGACTATCGCGACAGCGCGGTGCGCGGCAAGGGGCTTCACGCCGGCATCACCTTCGCCGGCGTCCTCTTCATCGGAAAGCCGAAGGAGGACGATCCGTCGATCGGCCGCGCCCCCGACGATGTCGGTCTCGAGCTCAGGATCGCGCCGGTCGACGGGAGCTACAAGGCCGTGCTCCTTGCCTTCGATTCCAGCGGAACAAAGATCGCCGAAAAAGTCTGCGAGACGATCGAACCCGAAAGCCTTGTCGGCAACATCGCCCTGGTCTGCAACGGGAAGGGCAATCTCTGGTTCAGGGACTTCAAGGTGGCGGGCAGCAAGGTCCGGGCGCACCCCGGGCGCGTCTTCGGTCCGATTCTCTTCGCGCAGCACACCCTGAGCCGCGGCATCGTCAAGATGACGGCGCAGATGCCCCCCCTTGGCGAGTCCGACTCCAAGGCCGTCCTCCTCCAGTTCCGGAAGGGCTGGACCTGGAAAACGGTCGGAGAGACGACGATCGATCCCCACGCGCGCACCGCGACCTTCCGCGTGACCGACCACGACGATTCGCATGACACCCCCTACCGCCTTGTGTATTCCCTGCGGGATGCAGCGGGACACGGCAGGGACCATTGCTTCGAGGGAACCATCCGCCGCAATCCCACTGACAGGGAAAAGATCGTCGTGGCCGCCTTCACGGGCAACAACGATGTCGGCTTCCCCCACCAGGACGTGGTGGACCATGTCAGCTTCTTCCGGCCCGATCTCCTGGTCTTCACGGGAGACCAGATCTACGAGGGTATCGGCGGCTACGGCTGCCCGCGCTCGCCCCTCGACCGCTCCCTCATCGCCTACCTGCGCAAGTGGAGCCAGTACGGCTGGGAGTATCGCGAGCTTCTGCGCCACACCCCCTCCATCGCGATCCCCGACGACCACGACGTCTTCCACGGCAACCTCTGGGGAGCGGGCGGCAAGGCCACCGATTTCCCTCAGGGAAGCAAGGCCCAGGACACGGGCGGGTACAAGATGCCGCCCGACTTCGTCAACGCGGTGCAGCGGACGCAGACGAGCCACCATCCCGATCCCTTCGATCCCACGCCGGTGAAGCAGGGCATCGGCGTCTACTACGGCGCCATGAACTACGGCGGCATCAGCTTTGCCGTGATCGAGGACCGCAAGTTCAAGTCGGCCCCGAAGATGATCCTGCCCGAGGCGAAGATCAACAACGGCTGGGCGCAGAACCTCGAGTACGACGCCGCCAGGGAAGGAGACGCGCCCGGCGCCGTTCTCCTGGGCGAACGGCAACTGAAGTTCCTCGAGGAATGGGCTGCCGACTGGAGCTGCGGCGCCTGGATGAAGGTCGTGATCTCCCAGACGATCTTCGCCAACGTGGCCACGCTGCCCGTCGAGGTGCACCACGACAACGTGACGCCCAGGCTTAAGATCTGGCCGGTCGGCGAGTACGCCCCGAACGAGCGCCCCGTCCAGGACCACGACTCCAACGGCTGGCCGCAGACCGGCCGCAACAGGGCGCTCGAGGAGATGCGCCGCGGCTTCGCCTTCCACATCGCCGGCGACCAGCACCTGGGCAGCACGATCCGGTACGGCATCGACGACTGGAACGACGCGGGCTGCGCCATCTGCGTCCCCTCGGTGGCCAACGTCTGGCCGCGCCGCTGGTTCCCTCCCGAGCCGGGGAAGAACCGCAAGCCGGGCAGCCCGAAGTACACGGGCGACTTCCACGACGGATTCGGCAACAAGATTACGGTGCGCGCCGTTTCCAATCCCCATGCCGTCGACGTGGAGCCCACGGACATCAACAACAGGGCGCCAGGCTACGGCATCATCTCCTTCCATCGCGGCAAGCGGTCGATCACCCTGGCCAACTGGCCCCGCTGGGTCGATCCCGCGGCGCCCGGCGCCAAGCCCTATCCCGGATGGCCGATCACTGTCACGCAGAGGGACAACTACGGCCGCAAGCCGGCGGCCTGGCTGCCGCCCATCGAGGTGGCGGACTGCGAAGATCCGGTGATCCAGGTGATCCGTGATAAGGACGCCGAGGTGGTCTACACCCTCCGGATCAAGGGAAAGGCGTTCCAGCCCTGGACGTTCGAGAGCGGGCGCCATACCGTTGTGGTGAGCGACCCGGACCGGAACGCAACGATACGGCTCGAAGGCCTCGACGCAACTGAAAAGGAAGCGGCAACCACGATGCGCGTCGCCTTCGAGAAGTGACAGAGGCCGGGTCCACCGCCCCAACCACCGAGGAACGACGATGGCAATCCAAGAAAACTCGCTCGCTGTTTTCCTGCTTCTGATGCTTGTCTTGGTGGCACCCGGCCCGGCGACAGCGGCCGGGGAGGAGAAGACAGGGAACGGGCAGCCGGAAATGGTTCACCTGTTCGAGAGCGGCCGGGACGGCTATCACACCTACCGGATTCCCTCGATCATCGTTGCACCGGACAAAAGCCTTCTGGCGTTCTGCGAAAGCCGCCGCAACAGCTCCGGCGACACGGGCGACATCGACCTTCTCATGAAGCGCTCCGGCGACAACGGCTCCACGTGGAGCGCCGTGACGGTCGTGTGGGACGACGGCCCGAACACCTGCGGCAATCCGTGCCCCGTCGTGGACAAGGAAAGCGGGACGATCTGGCTGCTCATGACCCACAACCTCGGCATCGATCACGAGAGCCGCATCATCCGGCAGGAGTCGAAGGGGACGCGCACGATCTGGATCGCCCGAAGCGATGACAGCGGCCTGACCTGGTCGAAGCCCAGGGAGATCACGAGAAGCGTGAAGCAGGCCGACTGGACCTGGTACGCCACGGGTCCCGGCGCCGGCATCCGCATCGAGCGGGGCCGGTTCAGGGGCAGGCTCGTCGTCCCCTGCGACCACATCGAAGCCGGCACGGGCCACTACTACTCCCACGTGATCTTCTCCGACGACCACGGCGCGACATGGCGGCTCGGCGGAAGCACACCCCAGCATCAGGTGAACGAGTGCGAGGTGGTGGAACTGGCCGACGGCCGCCTCATGCTCAACATGCGCAACTACGACCGCTCGAAGAGAGCCCGACAGGTCAGCGTGAGCAACGACGGCGGCCTGACGTGGAGCGACATCCGCCACGACGAGAGGCTGGTCGAGCCGATCTGCCAGGCGAGCATCCGGCGATGCCGCTGGCCCGGAGAGGGGAAGCCGGGGGTGATCCTCTTCTCCAACCCGGCCAGCCCGAAGTCCCGCGTCAACATGACGGTGCGCGCCAGCTTCGACGACGGCCGCACCTGGCCGATGAAGCGTGTGCTCTACACCGGCGGGAGCGCCTACTCCTGCCTCGTCAATCTCCCGAACGGCGAGATCGGCTGCCTCTTCGAGCGCGACGGCTACAGGAAGATCTCCCTCGTCCGCTTCAGCCTCGAGTGGCTCACCTGCGACGAGGCGCGCGTCAGGGCCGGACCTTTCAGCGGCATCCATCCCCACCTGGCCGTGTTCAACGATCAGAACGAATGCGGGATCGGAGCGGTCGTCCCCCATGCGGGCCGACTCTGGATGGTGACCTATGCGCCCCATCGCCCGGGTGGCAGCAACGACAAGCTCTACTCCGTCGACAGGGAGCTCGGTATCGCCGCCTTCCCGGAAAGCGTGGGCGGCACGCCGGCGAACCGGATGATCCACGAGGAGTCGGGGCAGCTGATCATCGGGCCCTACTTCATCGACAGGAATGCCGGCATCCGCGTCATCCCTCCCGGGAAGATGTACGGCCGCCTGACCGCCACGGCCCGCCACCTGACCGACCCAGCGAACAAGGTCTACTTCTTCACCATGGAAGAGGGCCTCTACGAGGTGGACGTCAACACCCTCGAGGTCGACACGCTCTACAGGGATTCCCACAAGAGGGAAGAGGGCGATCGCGACATCCTGCCCGGCTATCACGGAAAGGGCGGCTACACGGGCCAGGGCCGGCTCGTCGTGTCGAACAACGGAACGCAGGATTGGAGGAAAGTCGGGGAGGACGCGCGCTCGGGCTGCCTGGCCGAATGGGACGGGACGGAGTGGACCGTCGTGGAGGAAGCGCAGTTCACCGAGGTCACCGGTCCGGGCGGGATCAGGGGCAACGGGAACGAGAGCGATCCGGTCTGGGCCGTGGGCTTCGACAGGCGCTCTGTTTTGGTAAAGGTGCTGGACCGGGGAAGCTGGTCGCTCTTCCGGCTGCCGAAGGCCAGCTTGACCTACGACGGGACGCACGGCTGGCACACCGAGTGGCCCCGGATCCGCGACATCGGGACAGGCCGGCTGCTCATGACGATGCACGGCATGTTCTGGGAGTTTCCCTTCACCTTCTCCAGGGGGGACAGCTCGGGGATCCGGCCCCTTTCCACCTACCTCGCCATGGTGGTGGACTTCTGCTCCTGGAACGGGAAGGTCGTCCTCGCCTGCAACAACACATCGCTCTTCGACAACGCCCTGGTCGGCCAGGCCCAGTCCAACCTCTGGTTCGCGACGCCTGAAAGGCTTGGGAATCTGGGGCCGGTCATCGGCTCCGGGGCCGTCTGGTACAAGGATCCCGTCAAGGCGAACGAGCCGTCAGCTCCATTTTTGTTCAACGGGTTCGATCGCCGGATTGTCCATCTGGCTCACGAGGAGTACTTCCCGGTCAGGTTCCGGTTCGAGGTCGACGCCGACGGATCGGGCCGCTTTGCTCCCTGCGGATCGATGACCGTCCCGGAGAGGGGGTACCGGTTCCACATCTTCCCCCCGGAAATGA
>CAYZWU010000086.1:0-14472 GCA_964482235.1 uncultured Phycisphaerales bacterium | reverse complement strand
TCATCACCACCAACACCTCGAGCGGCTGGGGCGGCGGCATCTGCTGCCGGACACGAGCCGCGCCCGTGATCGAGAAGAACACGCTCACGAACAACTCGGCGTTCCAGGGCGGGGCGATCGCCTGCCGCGACTCGTCGCCCGAGATCAGAAACAACGACATCACCGGAAACGGCCTGACCGCCTTCGGCGGCGGGATCTGGTGCGGCGACGGCTCGACTCCCGTGATCGAAGGCAACACGATCTCCGGCAATCAGAACACCGGCATCATCTGCGACAGCTCGGCTCCGACGATCATGGGCAACAGGATCTCCACCAACTCCTCGTTCAGCTCGGCGGGCGGCATCGGCCTGTTCGATTCGGACGCCGTCATCGTCTGCAACATCATCAACGGCAACGCAGCCCTCTACGGAGGCGGCATCTTCTGCTCCGGCTCCGATGCCGCGATCACGAACAACACGATCCGATCCAACTGGGCCTTCTCCGTGGGCGGCGGGCTCTACTGCTCCGACTCCTCCCCCAGCGTGACGAACACGATCTTCTGGGAGGATCTCGCACCCTCGGGAACGGAGATCGCGGTCCTTTCGGGAAGTCCATCGATCACCTATTGCGACGTGGAGGGCGGATGGACAGGCACGGGCAACATCGATGTAGACCCTCTCTTCATCAGTGCCTCCGACGAGGACTACCACCTGCTCTACCTCTCACCCTGCAAGGAAGCCGGTTCGCACACGGCCCCGCAGCTGCCAACGTACGATTTCGAAGGCGATCCGAGAATACACGATGGAGCCGTGGACATCGGCGCCGACGAGTTCCACTTCCACCTCTATCACAGGGACCCGGTCGTTCCGGGCGATCAGCTCCTGATCATCAACGTGGGGCTACCCTACGTCTCTCCCCTGACTCTCTGCCTGGGAGCGGGCATCGAGGATCCCCCCATCTCGACCCAGTACGGCGACCTCTGGCTCGTCATGCCCTTCGTGACGACGATTCCGATGAATTCGATCCAGTACAACGGATTCAGCGAGACCCTGATCGATATTCCCGGAGCGTGGCATTCAGGGGAAGAGTATCCATTCCAGAGTTTCGCCCTGGCGCCGGGGCATCCCCAGGCCAGGCTGTCGAACCTGATGGTGCTCGTTGTCGATTGACCTCTCCCTCGGGACCGGGCGATCGATCACGGGTTCCAGTGCTTGACAGCAAAGTTTCAAACCTCTATGTTCGCTCACTTGATCGATTACGTTCACGGTCTTCCCTTTCTCGCACGAACTACCTTTTTTCATGAGTCCAGGAGCAAGCATGGCTGAGACAATGAACTCCGGTAATAACAGCATGACCGACTTCAATGCTGGGCGGCTATTCACCGGAAGCTGCCTCTCGCTCATCGCCACGTCGGTGACCTTCGCCGTGATCGGCGGCATCATGGGTTCGCTGAAGACATCCTTCGTCCTCGACAACGAGGAAGTGGGGCAGATCGGAGGCGCCGCCCTCTGGGGATTCACCATCTCGATCTTCATCCTGGGACCGCTCGTGGACGGCCTCGGCATGAAGCTGCTGCTCCGTTTCGCGTTCCTCTGCCACACGGCCGGCGTGCTGGTCATGATCTTTGCCGGCGGCTTCTGGGCCCTCTTCTGGGGAGCGCTGATCCTGGCCCTGGGCAACGGCACTGTGGAAGCGGCGTGCAACCCCCTGGTGGCCACCGTCTATCCCGACCGGAAGACCGAGAAGCTCAACCAGTTTCATGTCTGGTTTCCCGGCGGCATCGTGATCGGCGGTCTGGCCTGCTTTGCACTGGATGAACTCAAGATCGGAGACTGGCGGGTCAAGCTCTGCCTGATCCTGGTCCCCACCCTGATCTACGGCCTGCTCTTCCTGGGACAGAAGTTCCCGACCACGGAACGTGTCCAGTCTGGCGTCACCTTCGGCGGCATGTTCAGGGCCACCCTGCTCCGGCCTCTCTTCCTGCTGCTCTTCTTCTGCATGATGCTCACCGCCTCGCTGGAGCTGGGGCCGAACAGGTGGGTCACCGCCATTCTCGAGTCGGGAGGCATGCACGGTATCCTCGTCCTCGTCTGGATCAGCGGGCTCATGGCTGTCCTGCGCTTCTATGCCGGCCCGGTGGTTCACCGCCTCTCCCCCACCGGTCTGCTTCTTGTTTCGGCCATCCTCACGGGAATCGGCCTGTTCTGGCTCAGCATGGCCACGAGCATGGCGATAGCCTTCATGGCGGCCACGATCTTCGCCCTCGGGATCTGCTACTTCTGGCCCACCATGCTCGGCGTCGTCTCCGAGCGGGTGCCCAAGGGCGGTGCCCTGGCGCTGGCCCTGATGGGCGGTGTGGGAATGCTGGCCGTGGGCCTGGTCACCACCCCGCTGATGGGCAAGATCACCGACTCCTACCTGCACGAGGAACTGGAGCGCGACGAGGCATCGATCAACAAGGTCGTGGTCTGCCTCACCAACGTGACCACCACGTTTCCGGAGCTCGAAAAGGAAGCAGAGGGAGGGCAGAAGAAGGACATCCAGAACGCCATCAAGGATGTGAGCAAGGTTCTAGCAGCGGCCACGGCCGATCCGGCCAAGCCGAAGCTCCCCGAGACGGACACGGCCAACGCCCTGAGAGCCGCCATCGGCGTGGGTGGCGACGCGCCCGCAGCGAAAGAAGCGAGCGACATCCTGAATCCGGCTGACAACTACGGCGGCCGAATGGCTTTCCGATGGGTTGCGCCCCTGTCGATCATCCTCATCGTCATCTTCGGCCTTCTCTATTCCCGGGACCGCGCCGCAGGCGGCTACAAGGTGGAGAAGATCTAGCAGTCCGAAAACAGCGGATACCGAGCCCGCGCAATCTCCGCCACATACGGGCAGAGCTACATCCAAACGCGGTGCTTCCCACTCGTATGTGGCGGAGATTGCGCGGGCTCGGTATCCGCATTCTTGCTACCATCTGCCTAGGGGATTTTACCCAGAGCCGGATGTGCTATAATCATTCCATTGGCTCGAAGCCTGATTTCTGCCCCAAAGAACGCTGCAGACTTATTCAAACTCATCTTGGAGGATTGACCACATGTCGTTCCTGGAGCTCAAAGCCGGCCGATCTGTCCTTCTTCTGCCTGTTATCTGCCTGATCCTCATCGCTGCGGTCCCGGCTGACGAGATCTCGATCCCCTTGCAGGAAACGTTGACCGATGGCGTGCAGCTCGACCTGCTGCGCTCCGACGCGGTGGCGATCGAACTGGATCTTTCCATCGGCTCCCTGAAAGCGGCGACCGTGGATACGAAGATCGGCCCGTTCACCCGGCTATCATTCGATGGCTGCGCCCGCACGGACGCAGTGGGAAAGCCGAGTCTCCCGCTCCTGCGCACCTTTCTCGTGATCCCCGAGGGAGCCGAATGCCGGCTCGACATGAGCGTCGCGAGAAGGCAGGCGATGAGCCTGGACCGGCTCGGCCTTCCGCACAGGCTTCTGCCGAAGCAGCCGCCAATCAAGAGGATCAGCGGCGCCCGGGAGAATGCGCCCTTCATCATCGAACGCGGAGCCTATGCCGCTGACTCCCTGGTCCCCGAGCCCGCGGCCCGGTTGCTGGAGGAGGTCACGCTGCGAGGGAGGCGCCTGAAGGTCCTCGAGATCTCCCCGGTGAGCTACAACCCCCTGTCCGGAACGATCTCCGTGGTGACATCGGCGAAGATCCGGATCGAGCTCCGCGGAGCGGACATGGAACGCACAGCCCGGACGATCGAGCGTCTGGGCTCCAGCGGCTTCGACCGTCTGATCCGGAGCATGGTCAAGAACGCGGCCGTGTTCGAAGCCTCTCTCGCTCCCAGGGGCCGGAGCACTTCGCGTGGCGACGGCTACCTGATGATCGCCGATCCGGCCTTAACGGGCAACTCCAGCCTGCAGAACCTCATCGCCCTGCGGACAGCGCAAGGTTTCGACGTCACCCTGGTGGACACGAACACCACGGGCAGCAGCAACACGGCGATCAAGAGCTACGTCGAGAACGCCTACAACACGTGGCCCGTCCCTCCGGCCTATCTGCTGCTGATCGGCGACACGAACACCATTCCCCACTGGACCGGCTCGGGCAATTCCAACCCATCCACGGACCTGAACTACGCCTGCGTGGACGGCGGCGACTACCTCCCCGACATCTCGCGCGGCCGCTTCCCCGTGAGGTCGACGGGCGACCTCGACAATCTCTGCTCCAAGATCATCGCCATGAACGGCAACACGCGTGAGATGGCCGCATTCATGGCCGGCAACGACGGCTGGGCCCTGACCGAGTCGACTCATGACAACGTGATCGACACCTATCTCGTGCCGGAAGGATGGACGGTGGACAAGCTCTACTGCCACACCTACAACGCCACCACGTCCCAGGTCACCCAGGCTTTCAACGACAACCGGTCGATCGGCTGCTACTCCGGCCACGGCTCGGCCAATTCGTGGGCCGATGGACCGGTCTTCTACCAGAGCCATGTTCGCGCCCTCACGAACACGACCTACCCGCTGATCCTCAGCTTCGCCTGCCTCACGGGCAAGTACACCAACACCGAGTGCTTCGGTGAGACGTGGGTTCGCGATCCCTGCGGCGCCACCTCGTTCTTCGGCTCGTCCGAGCTCAGCGACTGGGGGAGCGACTGCGCCCTCGAGACAAGGATCTTCATGGGCTGCTACAACCACGGCCACGGCCGGATAGGCCCGATGATCGACTTCGGGCAGCTCGAGCTCTATCTCGACTGGGGCGGCACCCAGGGCGACAGGCGCCGTTACTACGAGATGTACAACCTCATGGGCGATCCCACCATGGAGGTGACGGAGGGCGCAGGAACGCGGATCCCCTTCCCCGACATCCGAATCAACGGCGTGGACTGCTCGCTCACCCTAAACCAGGGGACCATGGTCAATCTGACCGTCGGGCTCGATGCCGGGACGTTCGAGGGGATCGCACACGACTGGTGGGTCTGGATCGCCGGACCCATCGGTACCTACTGGCAATCGCCCACGGGGTGGCAGAAGTCGTTCTGGCCGGTTCGCGCCTCGAGCGCCCCTCTTTTCTCTTTCACCGATTATCCCCTGGGCTCCAGCTCGACGCTTCCCGCGGGGAGCTACTTCTTCTACTTCGTGATCGACGAGCTCGACAACACCTACGAAGGAACCTACGAGGACACCTTCGAGCTGACCATCAGTTGATGCCGGTTCGCCTTTCGAGCGGGCCGCAATAAAAAAGAGGAGGTTATCATGAAAAGATATCCCATCTTGACGGGGATTCTGGCGATCGCATGCGTCTGGGCGATAGCAGCCGGATCACTTCTCGCAAGCGATTCCCCGCCCAGCTCCTTCGACCTCAGGGATGTGAATGGAGAGAACTACGTGACCTCCGTGAAAAGCCAGCAGGGAGGCACATGCTGGACACATGGGGCCATGGCGGCGATGGAAGGCAACCTCCTGATTACGGGAGCCTGGGCCGCGGCCGGCGAAACGGGCGAGCCGAACCTGGCCGAATATCACCTCGACTGGTGGAACGGTTTCAACCAGCACAACAACGACGACACCGATCCCCCGACAGGCGGCGGCCTCACCGTCCATGAAGGCGGCGACTACATGGTCACGGCCGCCTACCTCACGCGGAACGAGGGAGCCGTGAGGGATATCGACGGGCAGTCGTACTCCTCCCCGCCGCTCAGGTCCGACCCGAGCTATCATTATTACTATGCTCCCCGCATCGACTGGTACGTGGCCGGCACGGACCTCTCGAACATTGACACGATCAAGAATGCGATCATGGACTACGGGGTGATGGGGACATGCCTCTGCTCGTCCTCGTCGTTCCTGTCGGGCAGCTACACGCATTACCAGCCGCCGACGAGCACGGACGACCCGAATCACGCCGTGGCGATCATCGGCTGGGACGACAACAAGAGCACCCAGGCTCCGCTCCCGGGTGCCTGGCTCTGCAAGAACAGCTGGGGCAGCAGCTGGGGTCTCAACGGATATTTCTGGATCTCCTACTACGACAAGCACTGCTGCCAGCATCCCGAGATGGGCGCCATCACGTACATCGACGTGGAGCCCCTGGCCTACGACCGGACCTACTACCACGACTACCACGGCTGGCGCGACACGAAGAGCGATGCCAACGAGGCGTTCAACGCCTTCATCGCCGAGGGCTCCCCGTCGGAGCGGGAGGTCCTGACCGCGGTGAGCTTCTACACGGCAGCGGACAACGCGACATGGACCGTGAAGATCTACGACCGCTTCGAGAGCGGCGCTCTCATGGACGAGCTCGCAACGCAGAGCGGCACGGCCGCCAACACCGGTTTCTACACCGTGGATCTCGATACGCCCGTGGTCCTCGCGGCGGGCGACGATTTCTGCGTCTATCTGCAGCTCTCCGACGGCGGGCAGCCCTATGACAGGACATCGGACGTTCCCGTTCTCCTGGGGGCCAGGTACCGCGTCATCGTGGAATCATCCTCCAATCCGGGCGAGAGCTTCTACTACGAGAACGGGACGTGGAACGACCTGTTCGCCTTCAACGACACGGCCAACTTCTGCATCAAGGCCCTGACCGTCGTGGAGAAGGCCCTCCACATGGAGTTCCCCGACGGGCTGCCGGAAGGCTATCAGGCGCCCGGTCCCGAGACTGACCTTACGATCGAGATCACCTCGGGCTTCGAGAACTATGTCCCCGGCACGGGATTCCTCCATTACCGGTTCGACTCGGCCGATCCGTTCAGCAGCGTGGCTGTCACGTCGCTGGGCAGCGATCTCTACGAGGCCGTTCTTCCGGGAACCATACCAGGCGACGAGCCCGAGTTCTACTTCAGCGCGCAGGGCAGCGGCGGCAGCACGGTCTGCTCGCCGCCCGACGCTCCCTCCAGCCTCTACTCCTTCGATCTCGGCTTCGTGACGACCGTTTTCCACGACGACTTCGAGAGCGATCTCGGCTGGACGGTGCAGAACATCAGCCTCCAGGACGGGCCATGGGAAAGAGGCGTGCCCGCAGGAGGAGGCGACCGCGGCGATCCGCCAACCGATCAGGACGGCTCGGGCAGCTGCTTCGTGACGGACAACGTGGCCGGCGATTCCGACGTGGACGGCGGTCCTACACAGCTCACCTCTCCGGTCCTCGATCTCGACGCTTCCCCGGGCGATGCCATGGTCAGCTACTGGCGCTGGCACACCAACGACGACAACGATGACGACTTCACCGTGGAGGTGTCTGACGACAACGGATCGAGCTGGACAGTGGTGGAGCAGGTCAAGGACACGGCGGGCTGGAACTACAACAGCTTTTTCGTGACGGATTTCGTATCCCCCACCGCTCAGGTGAAGGTGCGGTTCAGCGCCATGGACAATCCGAACAACTCGGTCACCGAGGCGGGGCTCGATGCCTTCGACGTGTCCGCGATCAACACGACCCCGAGCATCTGGGCCGACAGCTACTCGCTCCCCGGTACGGGTGGCCAGATCACCCTCAACCTCGATGCGGGCCCCGCTTTCGCGGGCCGCGAGTACATCGTGGCAGGCACAGCCTCCGGCACGGAGCCGGGCATTCCCCTGCCGGGCGGCAACACCCTGCCGATCAACCGCGACGCCTTGACCAACTACATCCTGGGCCACATCAACGGACCGGTGTTCCAGGACTTCCAGGGCTACCTCGACGGATCGGGAAAGGGCACGGCGCTGGTCGACACGCTGGGGCCCGTTCCGGCACCGTACGTTGGGGCGACGATCAGCTTCGCCTTCACCATGACCACGACGTACGATTTCGCGTCGAATCCTATCTCCATCGAGGTCGAGCCGTAACGGATCCATAGTGAACTCAAGCCCCCCGGCTTTCCCGGCCGGGGGGCTTTTTTTTTTCGCTTGTTCTCCAGGCGTTCTTGCCCCTTCCTCCCAAGAAAAATGGAGCAGCTGACGATACACGGTTGCGCGTGTTTGTTTTCCCGCCCACCAGAGGACGTTTTTCCTTCCCTCCGCGGACCGGACAGTGGCAGAATGTCGCCTCTATGAACTTGAATCACGGAGTCCGGGAGGCAGGTCAATGGACAGAGCAGCGATCATCGATTTCCTCGGGCGCGTCGAGCTCTTCAAGGACCTCGACAGCGGGGAGCTCGAACTCTTCGCCCGCCACGTCGAGACGGAGGAACATGGGCCGGACAGGCTTCTCTTCGAAGAGAACAGTCCGCGGAAACGGCTCTACATCATCCGGTCGGGAGAGATCGAGCTCTTCAAGAAGACGCCCTTCGGCGAGGAGAAGCGCCTCGCCTTCTTCGGGGAGTGCGATTTCCTCGGGGAGGGCGCGTTGATGGACGACTATCCCCACTCCACCTCAGCGCGAACGCTCCTGCCTTCCGCCCTCCTCTCCATCAGCCGCGACCGATTCAGCAAGCTCTGCGAGGAGAAACCATCCCTCGTGATGAAGATGCTGGCCCGCCTGGCCAGCGTCATCTCCATGAGGATGCGCCACGCCAGCACGCGCGTGGCGAACGAGACGGGGCTCAGCGCCTCGGGCCGTACGCGGACGGAGCACGACCTGCTCGGCGACCGCAAGGTCGAGCACGAGTGGTATTACGGCATCCAGACCCTCAGGGCCCGGGAGAACTTCAACATCAGCGGCATCTCCCTGATGCACTTCCCCGACCTGGTCGCCTCGCTCGCCATGGTGAAGATGGCGGCGGCCCGGGCGAACCAGGAGCTCGGTCTGCTGTCGAAGCCCCTGGCCGATGCGATCGTCCAGGCGTGTCGCGAGATCATCAACGGAAAGCTGAGCACCCACTTCGTCGTCGACCTGATCCAGGGAGGCGCGGGCACGTCGTCGAACATGAACGCCAACGAGGTCATCGCCAACAGGGCGATCGAGATCCTCGGGTACGAGCGCGGCGAGTACCGGATCTGCCACCCGAACAACCATGTCAACCTCTCCCAGTCGACGAACGACACCTACCCCACGGCGCTGAAGATCGCACTCATCCGGGGCAACGGGAAGCTCGTCGACATCCTTCGCCAGCTCAAGGTTTCCTTCGAGGCCAAGGCGGAGGAGTTTGCCGGGGTGATCAAGATGGGGCGCACGCAGCTCCAGGACGCGGTGCCCATGACGCTCGGCCAGGTCTTCGGCTCCTACGCAGCCACCCTCGACGAGGAGATCGAGCGGCTCGGTCAGAACGCGGCCCTCTTCCTCGAGGTCAACATGGGCGGCACGGCGATCGGCACGGGGATCAACGCCGTGCCCGGCTACTCGGAGAAGGTGATCGCTCATCTGAAGAAGATCACCGGGCTCGACGTCCGCCTGGCGGAGAACCTGGTGGAAGCCACGCAGGACACCGGCGCTTTCGTGATGTTCTCGTCGGCGATCAAGAGGCTGGCGGTGAAGCTCTCCAAGATCTCGAACGACCTGCGCCTCCTCTCGTCGGGCCCGCGCGCCGGCATCAACGAGATCAACCTCCCGGCCATGCAGCCCGGATCGTCGATCATGCCGGGAAAGGTCAATCCCGTGATCCCCGAGGTGGTCAACCAGATCGCCTTCAAGGTGATCGGCAACGACCTGACCGTGACGCTGGCAGCAGAGGCGGGCCAGCTCGAGCTGAACGTGATGGAGCCGGTCATCGCCCAGAGCCTCTTCGAGTCGATCGAGATGCTGAAGAACGGCATGGCCACGCTGAAGCACCGCTGCGTGGACGGCATCACGGCCAACGAGGAGGAGTGCCGGGCCATGGTGGAGAACAGCATCGGCCTGGTGACCGCCCTCAATCCCGTCCTCGGCTACGAGAAGTGCACCAGCCTGGCCAGCGAGGCCTTGACCACGGGGCGCGGCGTCTACGAACTGGTGCTCGAGAAGAAGCTGCTCACAAAGAAGAAGCTCGACGAGCTCCTGGCGCCGGAGAACATGGTTTAGTCGGGGGGGATCGACGGCCGTCCGTTTCTCGCCGGCTCCGCTCCCGCTTCGTTGACACACCCACCCTGTCTGGCATACTACACCCTGATCCCGCAGGAGACATCGGCCCGGACCGGTACGCCCGTGCACGGCGTCTTTTTCCTGTCGAACGAGGAGCCGCCATGGAAGAGCTCTATGCCGAACGCCTGAAGCGCTACACGACCGCCTTGAGGAACGAGAAACCCGATCGCATCCCGATCCGGCCCTTTGTCGCCGAGTTCGCGGCCAAGTATGCCGGATTCACCGCCCAGGAAGTAACGCACGATTTCGAGATCGGATTCGAGGCGGCGCGCCGGTGCGCCGTGGACTTCGACTGGGACGCCGCGGTGGGCAACATGGTCTACGTCTGGACAGGGCTGACGCAGGCGATCGGGCTCGAGTACTACGCCGCCCCGGGCATCCAGATCCCGCCCGACACCGGCTTCCAGTACATCGAGCCGCCCGACGAGAAGGCCCACATGCGCGCCGACGAGTACGACCAGCTGATCGAGGACCCGACCGGCTTCCTCTTCAACGTCTGGCTGCCCCGCGTGTCCGGCGATGTATGCGCCGAGGGCGAGGTGGTCACGCCGCGCAACAACCTGTCCTTCCTCAAGGGCGGGATGGCCATGCTCAGCTACTTCCAGTCCTTCGGCGTGCAGGCCGAGCGCCTTCGCAGGGAGTCGGGCACCGTGTCGGCCCTGGCTGGGATCCTCAAGGCGCCTTTCGACATCATCGCGGACAAGCTCCGCGGCTACAAGGGGCTCTGCTTCGACCTGTTCCGCCAGCCCGACAAGGTGCAGGCCGCCTGCGAAGCGTTGATGCCCCACCTCCTCCACGTGGCGAAGAGCGGCGCCGATCCGGACAGGAACGTACCCGTCGGTCTCTGGATGCACCGCGGCTGCGTGCCCTTCCTCTCGCCGGAGCAGTTCGAGCGCTTCTACTGGCCCACGCTGAAGGAGATCATCGAGGCCCTCTGGGCCGACGGGATCCAGACCCTCTTCTACGCCGAGGGCGACTGGAACGCGAACCTCGGGCTCGTGGCCACCCTTCCCGAGGGGAGCATCGTCTTCCACGCCGACAGGGGCGACATCAACGAGATCCACGCGGCCCTGGGAGAAAAGTTCTGCCTGAGCGGCGGGATCCCCAACGACGTCCTCGCTCTCGGCACTCCGGAGGAGGTGCGCGACCGGTGCAGGAAGGTGATCGATTCGGTGGCAAAGGAAGGCGGCTTCATCATGGACGCCTGCGCCATCATGCAGAACGACGCCCGCGTGGAGAACGTCCGGGCCATGACCGAGTTCACACGGGAGTACGGAGTCTATTGACCAGGACGAAGGAGCAGCCGTCATGACCGAGAAAAAGGAATCGCCCAGGAGACCGGGCGTCTGTTTCCCCTTCGAGGAGAAGGCGCGCGAGATCGCCGAGATCAAGGGCGACGAGGAGATCGTGAAGAGGGTCTGGGAAGAGGTGGACGAGCTGGCCTACACCTACATCTGGCACTGCCTCGTCTCGTTCTGAGAAGGAGAATCCGATGGGCGCGGAATTGGACCTGGCCGCAGCGGTGGCCCGATGTCTCGAACAGGAGGCTCTCGACCTGGTCAGGAAGCGGATCGTTGACAACGTGCCGGCCGAGTCGATCATTGCCGAGTGCAACGGCGGCATGGCCGAGCTGGGCGACCGGTTCGAGCGGGGCGACTGCTTCATCCCCGAGCTCATCTTCGCCGGCGACCTGATGAAGAAGATCACGGCCGAGCTCGCGCCCTTGTTGGAACCGGGTCAGGACGAGACCGCGCCCATGGGACGCGCAGTGATCGGCTCGGTGCAGAACGACGTGCACGACATCGGGAAGGACATCGTGGTCTCGATGCTTCGCGGGAACGGCTTCGACGTGATCGACCTCGGCATCGACGTGCCTCCCCAGCGGTTCGTGGACGCCGTTCGCGAGAACAGCCCCGTTGTCGTCGGGATGAGCATTCTGCTGACGACCTGCTACGGCGCCGTGACGGCCACTGTGGACGCGATCGAGGAGGCCGGGCTTCGCCGGGGCCTGCCGATCATGCTGGGCGGCGCGGCGGCCTCGAATCTGGTGAGCGAGAGGACCGGCTGCGACTTCTACGGCAAGACGGCCATGGACGGCGTCCGGTTCGCCTTGAGCGCCGTCGAGGGGAAATGATCCCGCCAAAAGGACAGCGCGCCACACGAATGGCGCGCTGAACCACTGAGGATCGGACAGAGCTACTACGGTATCAGAGGATGTCAAGCACCTCCCTGAGGGCTGATCCCGTGGCAAAGTAGTTGCAGTTCCGCGAAATGGAGGCGTTCCAGGGCAGATCGGTCTTCTCGCCGATGATGCCGAGCGCCACCACGGCGAAGGCCTTGGACTGATCCTCGCCGTTCTCGTCCGCCACGATGGCGGCAAGGGGTTCGACGGCGCTCACATCGGCGATCTGCCCCAGCGCCCGCGCCGCCGAGGAGACGATGTGGAGCGTCTGGCCGTTCTGCAGCGCCTCGACGAGCACATCCACGGCCTTCGGATCGCCCATCAGCCCGAGGGCGACGGCGGCCTGGAGCCTCAGGAAGACGACCGTCTCGCTGGAGGCGAAAACGCGAATCCTGTCCGCCGCGCCGGTCCACTTCATCAGCCCGAGTCCGACGCAGAGATATCCCTGGAGGGCCTTGTCCCGGGTGGAGTCGAGCTCCCTGTGAAGCATGCCCCCCGTGCCCTGCGCGTTCAGAAGGCCGAGCGCGATGGCGTAGGCCGCCTTGTGCGAAGGATTCTTCGTATCCATGAACTTGTCGCGCACCGTCTGGACGACCTGCCACTGCAAGGTGTCGTGAGGCATGGCGTGGAGCGCGGCGGCAAGGGAAGCCCAGGAACCGTGGCTCGGCCGGGTGGGCTTCATGATCTCCTTGATGAAGAACGAGGCCAGCTCGGCGTGCCTTTTCCAGTTCTCCTTGAAGTTCGGATCGCGGGCCGCGATCTCCGCCAGGGCGATGAAGCTGAGGTGCCGCGCCTGGACCTCCTTGCCCTTGGCTGCGTAGGCCATGAGGTTCTTCACCACTCTCTCGTTCGAGCCGAAGTCGGCCAGCTGTCCGAAGGCGATGACGCACGACTGGCGGATCCACTCGTTCTGGTCCTTCTCCTCGAACAGGCGGACGAGGGTGGAAAGGGCCGAGGAGTCGCCGAGCTTGCCGAGCGCCACGGGGATGTTGGCCCTCAGGAAGCTGTCCATCTTCGTGGTCTCGAGCAGCAGGGTGAGGAAGTCGACGATCTCGTCCTTCTTTTCCGTTTCGCCCATCAGGCCGAGGGCGGTGATGGCGCAGGCGATCAGGTCCTTCTGCGTCTTGGGATCTTCCCTCTCGATCACGAGCCTGAGCTTCTCCCACGTCTCACCCGAGCCGATCAGGCCGAGGGAGAGGGCGGCGAAGGCGCGGACCATCTTCGGGACCTCGCTCCGGGCAACGAGCTTGCGGCCTTCCAGGCTGTCGGTCATCAGGTCGAAGCAGGTCTGGATCGCGGCCGGCGAACCGAGCACGCCGAGCGAGAGGCAGGCCGACTGGCGGACCGACTTGTGCTTGGATGAAAGCTGGCTCCTGATCTTCTCGATCACCAGGGGCGCGTCGTCGACCTCGGTGACGCGGGCGATCGCCAGGACCGACGAATCGAGCACGTCGGGGTGGTCGAGCGCCAGGGCCGACTCGAGGTAGGGCAGGATGCTCTTCTTGACGATCTCCGGCGTGGCCCGCATGGAGGTGCGGTAGCTGCCCTTGGGGCGGCGGCCCACGAAGAAGCTGGCCGTGCCCTTGACCTTGTCGTCGCCGAACAGCTTCTGCTTCAGGTTGAGGTAGGTGTCCTTGTTGTACTCCCACCAGAACTCCCACCGCTCGAAACCCTGGCTGGCGCTCCATCTCTTGCGCTGGAGGCCGCCGGCACCGCCGCGCCGATTCGTCCGCATCCCCTGGCTGCCGCCGGGGCTGGCCACGCTGGGGCCTTGCGGTCCGGCCGGGCCGGAAGCGGTGCCGGACGTGCCGTTGCTCCCCTGATCGCCCGTGTTGGGCGGCTGAAACTCGCCAGGGCCGCGGTACTGTCCGCCGTGGCCGAAGGCGTGGCCTGATAATAGCAAGAGCAGCGCTGCCGCGGCTGCGATGAGGATCAGGCTACTTCTCTTTCTTCCATTCCTGTCCATCTCGACCTCCTCAAGTGAGCGGTTGCCCGTGACGCGAGGAGGAAAAGCAAAGGGCACGCCGTAACGGCGATTCTTGAGATTTTTTTATTGAGAACAGAACATCTTCCCAGGAAGGAAGTTACCATGAGGCAACAAAATCGGTCTCTTCTGAGGTCACGAATCGAGAAAGGGCCATTCCCTGCGGTTCCCATCGCGTTTCACGCAGGTAACGGAATTCACAATTCCAGCCTCGGTATGGAATTTCTGTTCCACAAGAGCGGCGATGATCGCTATAGTACGCTCCATTCGCGCCCGTAGCTCAGCCGGATAGAGCATCGGATTTCTAATCCGAGGGTCGGGGGTTCGAGTCCCTCCGGGCGTGCCAT
>CAYZWU010000085.1:0-15172 GCA_964482235.1 uncultured Phycisphaerales bacterium | reverse complement strand
TGACGAAGAAATGAAACCCGAAAAAGGCGACAACTATCTTGAAATTCGCCGGTCGTGATCCCGGCCGCACACCATGATCGAGTAGCGCTGCTCCTCGAGCCGTCCGGCCGTTCCCGTCAGGGCGTCGCGAAGATACTCCTCCACGCGGTATTCCGGATGGTACGGCCCGATCCAGCGGACAAAGGGCAGCTCGGCGACCTGCGCGTGAGTGTCCTCCGACATCTCGACGAGGAAGGTGTGATCCGTGAGGAAGCGGTGGACATCGCCTCCCAGGCCGGTGACGGCGGACCGGAACTCCGGCAGAGGGGTTGCCACGAACTGAACGAGAAAGAGGCGGTTCGAATTCCTGGCCTCGAGAACGGGGTAGACCGACTGCGCCGCGGTGAGGGGATCGAAAGTGTGGTCCCTCAGCCTTATGGAGTAGGTCGTCGCCCGGACGCGGCCGCTGAGGTCCAGGCCGTTTCGGCTGACGGCATAGAAAGCCTGGAGGTGCTCGTTCGAAAGTTCCTCGTCCCAGAGATAGATCTGGGTCATGGAATCGGGAACGAACACGGTCCTCAGGCTGCTGACCTGGTTCTCCGTGCTGTGGAAGATCTTTCCTCCCGACGTGGCCAGCCGGGTCGCCTGGGATTGATTTTCAGGAGATGGCAGGATATATGCGCCGGACTCGAGGTCCTCGGCATGAAGGGGCAGAAAGAGGCTCAGTACTAGTGATGTGAGAACAATGAACAGCGATTCCCTCGTCAAGGATTTCATTGGCTAGTCTCCTTCATCTTCTTCTTCGGCGGGCATGTTCAAAATCGGCTCGAGGCTTGACACGACATTCGAAGCGAATGTGCCAGACTTATTTCCAATCATATTAAGGTTTTTTGTTTTTTCTGGCAAGGGGGTTGTTCACATCGTGCTACGGCTCGATGTTCTCACGGCACGATCGTCACTGCCACAGGGTTCGACGCGTAATCGAGAGGAGTGCCCAGGCAGAATGCGAAGACGACCTCCGTTCCGATGCAGCCGGAAATGGGAGGGAGATTCAGCTGGGCCGACGCGGCGCCGCCTGCGTCGAGCAGGGACGAGAAGTCGCGGAGGATCGTAGAGTTGGTCAGGCTCAAGGCCAGGTAGGTGAGGTTGTCCACGTTGAGAGGCAGCACGACCGAACTGCCTGGCAGCAATGTGCCGGGAGAGACGCCGTTGCGCCCGGCCAGAAGGAGGTACCTCCTGTACGCATTGTCTTCTCCCGCCCGGATGGAAAAGACCACGCTTCCGCCTGCACCGGCGGAGAGGATCGTGGGGTCGCATCTCAGGGAGGGGACGAGGCGGGCGATGAAGGCATCGTCAGGTCCCCAGGCGAGACCGGCGTTGAGCTGGAGGTAAGGGCCGACTGTCACGGGAAAAGTGGATTCCGAAGATCCCGTCTCCCCGGTGACAAAGACGTTCGCCGAATCGTCCACCGCGATCCCGTAGCCGATATCGTTGCGGTCGCCTCCGATGTAGCCGCAGAAATCGAATTCCTCGCCGTCCGCAGCGATCTTGGCCACGAAGGCGTCCTCGTAGCCAATGCCGCCATTGAAGGAGAGGTCGGGCCCGTACCTGATGGGAAAGGTGTCCTCGCACGAATAGGTTCTGCCCGTGATGTAGGCACAGCCGAAGCGATCGAGGGCGATGTCGCATCCCTGATCGTTGAGCTCTCCGCCGATATAGCCGCAGTAGAGCAGGTCTTCTCCCGTGGGCATGACTTTGGCCACGAAAGCGTCTCTGTAAGGATAGATGCAGTTGAAGGTGAGGTCCGGGCCGACGAGCACGGGAAAGGACAACTCGTCCGACTGCGTCGTCCCCGTCACATAGGCGCTGCCCTGATCGTCCACGGCGATTCCGGTGGCGAAGTCGTCGTAGAGCCCGCCGATGTACCCGCAGTAGAGGAGCCCTGTCCCGTCCCACTGCACCTTGGCCACGAAGGCGTCGCCGTAGTAGTTGAATCCTCCATTGAAGGAGAGATCGGGACCGATCAGCACGGGGAAGGTACTTTCAGTCGATACGGTGAGGCCGGTCACATATGCGTCGCCATGACGATCCACTGCGATGGAATGGGCCTCGTCATGCTCGTCACCGCCGATATATCCGCAGAAGAGGAGTCCCGAACCGTCGGCGTTCACCTTGGCCACGAAGCCGTCGAACGTGACTCCGTTGTGGGTGAGATCCGGCCCGACGAGAACGGGAAAGGTGTTCTCCCGGGAGCTGGTTCGCCCGGAGACGAAGGCCTGGCCGAGATCGTCCAGGGCGACATCCGTGGCCCGGTCCTGGTCTATCCCGCCGATGTAGCCGCAGTAGACGAGGTCCGTACCGTCGGGCGTCACCTTGGCGATGAAGGCGTCGCTCACGTCAGGGTACACGTTGCCGTTGTAGGTGAGGTCGGGTCCGATCCGGACTGGAAAGCTCGCCTGGGTGGACCGCGTGTAGCCCACCACGTAGGCGTGGCCCGATTCGTCGACGGCCACCCCCGTGGTATAGTCATCATCCTCTCCCCCGATGAAGCCGCAGTATTCGAGGTGGGTGCCGTCCGGACTGACCTTGGCGATGAACGCGTCGCCTCCCAAGGCGCCGTATCCGTTGAACGTGAGGTCGGGACCGGCAAACACGGGAAAGCTCGGCTCCGAGGACCATGTCTCTCCTGTCAGGTAGGCGGCGCCGTCCCGGTCAACGGCGACGGCCCGGCCGGTGTCCGTGGTCTCGCCGCCCACGTAGCCGCAGTAGACATGGAGAACCGGATCGATGACGAGCGGCAGGTCGGGATCAAGATCGCTGATCTCGAATCCATAGGTGAACTCCCCTTCGTCGCCTTCATCGACGAGCCGGTAGCGGACAGCCTTCTGCCGCTCCTTGTTCCCGATGGTCTGACAGGCCGTGGGGGCGCCGTCCTCTATCTCTCCCAGGGCCGTGGTTATGGCGAGCTCCCCGGAGTCACGGACGGAAAGACCGGAGATACCCCTGTATCGAAGGCGGATCTGATCGGGATCGGCGCCGGGCCGCACCACGAAGGTGTACTTGAGCTGATCGACATCCCCGGAGTAGCAGAGATCGATCCCGGGCCAGAGGTCTTGATAAACAAGCTCGGCGTAGGTCGGAATCCCTCTCCGCCAGTCGGCCCGATCTCCCTTGAAGTAGCTGAACAGCGCCTGACGCCGGTTCCTGCCCTGGGGATCGACCTCGCCGCCGGCGTCCAGGAAATCGAGCTTCACGGCCCACCTGGTTTTCCGTCCTTCGTCGTGGCCCTGGAGCGTCAGGGTCATGCCTCGGGAATTGAAGTACACGGTCCCACTCGAGCCGAGAACATAGTAATCCACGTCCCCCTCGATCTGTCCGCGGTTCTCGATGAAAGAGAGGGGGAATCTCGGCAGCCCGAGCTGTTGATCAGAGGGAATCGGCGCGGCCCTTTTTTCATCTTCTTCCCGGGAACCGGATACCGGTTCCTGATGAAAGGTCTGCGCCTCGGCGATGGAAAAGAGCAATGAGAGCAGAATGCCAGCGAGGAGTGCTACGGTCTTCAAGGTCCCTGCCTCCGATCTTGCAGCCGTTCCAGGTGTGCGATTCAGACCGAATCATACCACGACGGCCCTTGATCCGGAAGAGGGTAACGGGCCTTCGAGGCGTCCGGGAAGAGAGGTGCCGGTCGAGGGAACAGAAAATCGCCCCCGCAGGGGCGAGCCGCCCTTATCCTTCCTTCGTCTCTTTCGATTCGAGGGGCGGGACCTCGATCGACTGGATCTCGATCCTGTCGCGGTCGTTGATGCCGAGTCCCCTGGCCGCGGCAGTGGCCAGGTGCTTCGGCTCCCGGCCCTTGACGCCGGGCACCGAGTTGTCGGCCTCTTTGAGGAGCGGGTAGCCCATCTTCTTCCTGGCCTCGACGATCCACTCGCAGCCGATCGTGTCCACGGCCACGGGATCGGCCGAGAGAAGCAGCTTCTCGGGCGTGAACGTCTTGTCCCACGAGAAGGCCCTGGGCGCCCCGTCAGCCTGGCCGAGCGTGGCGTCGAGGATGTGGAGACGCAGCTTGTCGCGTACCGCCGGGATGTTGACGATGTCGGCGATGTGGGGATCGCAACAGTTGTCGTGGCAGTGCCAGGGGATGTCCACCACGGCGTGGGAGATGTTCTTCAGAGCCAGGGTGACGCCGGCGCAGGAGTGGTCCCTCAGGATGGGGATGTTGATGATGGCCGTCAGCTTCTTGGCCACGAGCTCGGCCACCTTCACCTCGCCCCAGGGGAACTTGACAGGATCGGTGTCGAATCCGGGGAGAGGCTTCCCTCCCTCGTAGTTCTCCACCTTGAGAGCGGGGGTGCAGCCCATGTACTGCACCTCGCTGCCGTCCTTGCCCGGCTTGATGCCGGCTTTCTTCAGGTAGTACTGGACCAGGTACTCTTCAACCTGGTCCCAGACGATGATGTTCTTCTCCGGCACGCCGGCGGCCTTCACCCCGTCGATCACGGTCTGGAAGATCTCCGGCTTGGTGCCGATCACCGGGCTTCCGCTGTTGTTCACCTTGATGCCCACGACGTCGTCGGGCTTGACGATGCAGCTCCAGGCCGAGGCGAGGTCGCTCTGGCCGGTGAGCTCGAGGATGCCCGCCTCGACCATCTTGCGCAGGCGTGGCTTGTCGGGCTTCTTGCCGTCCTTCATCAGACCGGGTGCCGACACATCCACCACGTAGGCCTGATCGTCGGGCTGCGCGGCAGCCGTCTCCCCGGCTGTCAGGCTCTTCGGCATCATGGTGAACGCGGCGCCCGTGGCAGCGGTGGTGCGAATGAACTCGCGGCGGTTGATCTGCTTTGTCATGGGGAATTACCTCGAAAGGCCTCGGCGAACGGGATCGTCAACAATGTTAAGGGTGCCCGCTTCGCGCGTTCCCGGAGGCGAGGCCAGAGAAGCCGACCGGGACGGGACGTCGAATTATATAGCCTGATGCTGATTGAAAGGAGTAAAAAAAACCTCTTCAGGAGAATGGATCTCCCGTTGCAGGACCGGATTCGTCGCAGGTTTGCAAAGGAGAGGGTTCTTTCCGTCATCAACGGAATTTGAGGAACCGCACCCCGAGGAATCCGAAGAGGAGGGCGAAGGCCAGGAGCACGAGGATCTCCGGGAGCACGCTGGAGAGGTCGAGGCCGAAGGAGGTGAGCTTGTGGAGCGCGTCCATCATCCATGCCGTCGGGAAGGCGTGGCCAACCGTCGCCAGCCAGTCGGGCACGATCTCCATCGGCCACCAGCAGCCGCCCAGGGCCGCCATGGGGAGGCAGGCGAGCCAGCCGAAATTCTCCACCTGCTGCGGCGTCTTCATCACCGCGCCGATGAAGAGGCCCATGCTGCCCACGGCAGCCACGTAGGCCAGGATCACCAGCAGCAGGGCGACGAGATCGTTGCCCAGGTAGAACTCGGAGCCGAAGAGGCCCGAGGCGCTGATCACGATGCCGGTGACGAGAAGGATCGCGGTCTGCATGATGCCGATCAGGGAGTAGGAGAGGAGCTTCGCCGCCAGGAGCTCGAACCGGGAAGCCGGCGAGATCGCCAGCCGTCCGAGCAGGTTGTCGCGCCGCTCCTCGGTGATCATGGTGGCCCCTCCCATGAGAACGACCATGAGCACGAACTGGGTCAGGACCCCGGGAACCGACTGACCCAGCCCGGAGGGAATCGGGCGGCCCCGGCCGGCATGGGAGGCGTTCAGCGTCACGAGGCGCGCCCTCTCTTCGATCGCGACGCTCTCCTCTTCCCCGCCCGGTTCATCGGATTCGAGGCCCTCGTCGCGCAGCAGGGCGCCGATGAGGCGCCAGGTCGCCTTCCTCAGAAGGAGCTCGGCGGCGAAGTCGTATTCCAGGTCGGACGCCGAGGCCTTGACGAACTCGAGGGAGACCTCCTCTCCTGCCTGCACGCGGGAGGTGAAGTTCTCGGGGATGACCACCTTGCGGACGATCTCGCTCTCCGAATCCACGGGCGGCGCCTCGCCCTCGATCACGACGAGCTCCACGTTCTTGTCGTCCAGGAAGCCGATCAGCAACTTGGCCAGCGCGCCCTGATCCCGGTTCTCCACCACGAGGCTGATCTTCGGCTGGCGCGGGCCCGACGTTCCCCTGTTGATCGTGGCGGCAAAGACGAGGACGAAGACGATCGGCACGAAAATCATCCAGATGTACGACGACCTGTCGCGCGCCACGAGCCGCAGGTCGTTGAGTGCCAGGAGAATGATCGTCCGCATGGCTCCTATCCTCCTCCCCCGAAGCGCCGCTTGAACTGGAGGGCGCCGAGAACGCACGCAACGGCTGCCATGCCGAAGAGCACGGCGAGGTTCGTGCCGATGTCGGCCAGGCTTTTTCCCGCCATCAGTTCGATGTAGCCCTCGATCGCCCAGTAGTTGGGCGTACAGCGCGCCACGGCCAGGAAGGCCTCGCCCATCGCCGAGACGGGAATCATGCTGCCCCCGGCCATGCAGAGTGCGAGGATGAGAACGGGGCTGGCTGCCGTGGCCTGCCTCAGCGTGCGAGCCAGGCAGTAGACCAGCGTGGCGAGCCCCACGGCCACGAGGGAGAATCCGAGGGCGAGGAGAACGACGCCGGCGGGATTCCCCATCCCCTCGAGCCAGCCGAGGAGAGCCGCCACCACGGCGGTGGCAACCAAAGTGACGAGCACGAAGAGGACCGCGGCCGTCATCTTGGCGGACACCACGAGCACGGCGCCGGGCGGGGTCACCATGATGCGCGTGAGGGCTCCGCTCTTCGAATCGCGGTAGATGTCGCGCATGAAGAGGTCGGCCAGGAAGAGGATGCTCATCAGCATGATGCCCGGGAAGATGATGCTGAAGGGGTTGAAGGGCGATTCGTCCGAATCGTCCGAATCGTCCTTCTCCTTCTCCTTCTTCGCGGCAAGGTCCACCACGGGCGGGAAGACGTACTTCTCCATCTTCCTCAGCTTCTTGTTGATGTCTATGGAGAGTGCCGCCACCAGCATGTCGGCCGGGAAGGTCTCCGAGCCGTCGATCCTACGCATCACCGCGAGCTCCTCCTGGAAGAACTCGGCGGCCAGCGAGAGAAGGAGCGTTCCGGCGTCGGCGAGCTTCTCCACGATCTCGGGCCTGATCGATTCGGCGGGGTTCTTGATCAGCTCGATCTCCTGCTCCCTGCCGTCGAACACGCCCTCGGTGAAACCGGCCGGCACCACGATCAGGGCCGATGCGGCGCCCTCCTCCATCAGGCGCCGCCCCTCGTCGGAATCGACGGCCCGGGCGTCGAAGCGCTTGCGCATCTCCTCGTTGCCCACCGAGGAGAGGATGAACCGCCCGATCAGGCCGTCGTCGTCGCTGGCCACGAGAACGGGAATCGGGGGAAAGTCGTTGCTGCTCGCGTTCGAGACGACGACGCCGATGAGGGATGTCATCACGAGAGGGAAGGCCATGAGGCCGAGGGTCGCCACGGGAGAGCGCAGCTTCCGGAGGAAATCGTTCCGGATCAGGATCGTCAGGGCTTTCAATCCCTCAGCTCCCTTCCGGTCAGCTTGATGAAGACGCTTTCAAGGCTGGTGCTCCTGATTTTCAGGTCGTCCACCCTGTGCCCCGAGCCGATCAGCCGTTCCAGCACGCCGGCCGGGCTCCGGCCCGCTGCCAGGGCGAGCAGGACGAACTCTTCACCGACCTCCACGACAGCGACGTCGTCGCTGTCCTTGAAGAGCTCCTGCGCATCCTCGGACCCGAAATCGCCCTTGACGGTCACGACCTCGCCCTCGCCCACCAGCCGGGTCAGCTCGTCCAGGGTTCCCTCGGCCAGGATCGAGCCCTGGTCGATGATGCCGATCCTGCTGCAGAGGGCTTCCGCCTCGTCCATGTAGTGCGTGGTGTAGAGGACGGTGGCGCCTTCCGCCACGACGGTGCGGATCACGTCGAGGATGTTGAGCCGGGCCTGCGGGTCGATCCCGGTCGTGGGTTCGTCCATCAGCACGACGCGTGGTCCGTGCACGAGCCCCATGGCCAGGTTCAGCCGCCTCTTCATCCCGCCGGAGAAGGTCTCGGCCTTGCGGCGGTCCGCCGGATCGAGGCCCACCCTTTCCAGGATGCCCGTCACGGCGGCGTCGAGATCCTTCCCCGATAGCCCGTAGAGGGAGCCGAAGAGCGCCGTGTTCTCCCTTGCCGTCAGGTCGCTGTAGAGAGCCGTTTCCTGGGGAACGACGCCCATCAGCCTCCTCGCCTTCCGCGGATTCGCGGTCATCTCCACACCGCTGATCGCCACGCCGCCGTCATCAGGCTTCAGGAGGCCGGAGATCATCGAGATCAGCGTTGTCTTCCCGGCGCCGTTGGGCCCGAGGAGCCCGTAGATCTCTCCCTCCTCGACGTGGAAGGAAACACCTCCCACGGCCTTGACAGCACCGTAATTCTTTTGCAGATTCTGGACCCGGATCATCTGAGCTCGGCCTTTCCGCCCGGCGGATTCCTGTTCCTCTCGGCCGCGGGCTTCATTGACCCTTATCATGATCGAGAGGTCGAGTCAAGCGCGGCAACAGAGGTTACTTCCATCGAGGATTCGAGTAGAATGGAGTAGCGAAGTGGAACCCTCTGAACAGGATTCGAAATAGAGATGTACTTGGATCAAGAACCGAGAAAAGACCGGCATGCAAGCCTACTGGGAACGATTCCGCTTCTTGCCATCGTGCTTTTCGGGGCCTTTGTCTGCTGGTGGGTCTTCTTCAGGGAAGAGCCGCTCCACGACCCCGATTACGAGCCGCGCGCCGTCACGGCCCGGGGCGATCTGGCAGGCGACGAGAAGACCACCATCACTCTCTTCGAATCCGTGGCGCCCTCGGTGGTCTACATCACCACCATGCAAGTGGAAAGAAGCGTCCTCGGGCTGAACGCCCTCGAGACGCCGAGCGGCACGGGGTCCGGCATCATCTGGGATTCCAAGGGGCGGATCGTCACCAACTACCACGTCCTGATGGAGGCGGACACCGCCGTGGTGACGCTCGACGACGGCAGCCGGTGGAAGGCGAGGTACGTGGGGGGCGCCGAGGACCTCGACCTGGCGGTCCTGCACATCGATGCGCCGAGCCGGCTTCTGAAGCCGATTCCCGTCGGGAGCTCCGATGATCTCCGGGTGGGGCAGAAGGTCTTCGCCATCGGCAACCCCTTCGGACTCGACCACACGCTCACGACGGGCGTGGTCAGCGCTCTCGGCCGGAGGATCCCCTCCGTCTCGGGCCGGGCGATCGAGGACGTGATCCAGACCGATGCGGCGATCAATCCGGGCAACTCGGGCGGGCCCCTCCTCGACAGCGCCGGCCGGCTGATCGGGGTCAACACGTCGATCATGAATCCGGTGGGCTCGACCTTCGGCGACGCGGCGCGCGCCGCCTACGGGATCGGCTTCGCCGTGCCCGTCGATACGGTCAACTGGGCCGTACCGCAGATCATCCGCAACGGCGAGGTGGGTCGACCCGGGCTCGGCATCTATGTTTTCAGGAAGGAGCATGCCCTCGCCCTTCAGGTGAGCGACGGGGTGCTGATCGAGTCGGTGCTGTCCGGGAGCGCCGCCGCGAACGCCGGCCTCCGTCCGAGCAGCCGCGCCAGGGACGGCACGCCGATCCTGGGCGACATCATCCTGGAGGTGAACGGGGTTCGGATCCGCGAATCGAGCGAGCTTCCCACCGAGCTGTCCAAGTACAAGATCGGCGACAGGGTCCTGCTGAAGATCCGCAGGGACGGCAGGGTGATGGAAGTGCCCGTCGTTCTTCAGAGCATCAACTGAGGATACCGAGCCCGCGCAATCTCCGCCACTTAGACGAGAGGAGGGTAGCCGAGATAGCGCGGGCTCAGTATCGTCTAAGTGGCGGAGATTGCGCGGGCTCGGTATCCCCTTTCTACTGAAAGAGCGGAGTGGAAAGGTACCGCTCCCCCGTATCGCAGACGATGGTGAGGACCTTGCGTCCCGGCCCGAGCCTCCCGGCCACCTCGAGGGCTGCGTGGCAGTTGGCGCCGCTGGAGATGCCGGCCACGATTCCTTCCTCCCGCGCCAGCCGTCGAGCGGCGGCGAAGGCGTCGTCGACCCCAACCTGAATGACCTCATCCAGCACGGCCCTGTTCAGGACATCGGGGATGAATCCCGCGCCAACCCCCTGGATCTTGTGCGGTCCGGGCTTCCCGCCCGACAGGACGGGGCTGTCCTCGGGCTCCACGGCCACGACGAGCAGGTCGGGGTTCTCGGCTTTCAGCACCTCGCCCACGCCGGTGATCGTGCCGCCCGTTCCCACTCCGGCCACGAAGGCGTCGAGGCTCGCGCCAAAGGCTTCCTTGATCTCCACGGCCGTGGTCCGGCGATGCACGCCCGGATTGGCTGGATTCTCGAACTGCTGGGGGATGAACGACGGCTTGATCTTCGATGCCAGCTCCCCGGCCTTTTCGAGGGCGCCCGGCATCCCCTTCTCGCCCGGCGTGAGAACGAGCTCGGCTCCGAGGGCCGTGAGCATCTGCCGTCTCTCCAGGCTCATCGTGTCGGGCATGACCAGGACGAGCTTCAGGCCGCGGGCCGCGGCCACCATGGCCAGCCCGATTCCCGTGTTGCCGCTCGTCGGCTCGATGATGGTCGTCTTCTCGTCGAGCAGACCGTCCTTCTCGGCCTGCTCGATCATGGCCAGGGCGATCCTGTCCTTCACGCTTCCCGAAGGATTGAAGGACTCGATCTTCACGTAGACCTCGGCGGATCCGCTCGAGGGCATCCTGCCGAGCCGGACCACCGGGGTTCGGCCCACGAGCTCCGTTATATTCGTGACGGGTTTCATGTATTTTCTCCATTATCGGATTTGATTGTCGATTCGACGATCCGGGCCACCACCTTGGATCCCGGCGGCACGGAGTGGGTGAGCCAGACGTTGCCGCCGATGATTGATCCCTTTCCCACCACGGTCTCGCCGCCCAGGATCGTCGCCCCGGCGTAGATGACGCAGTCGTCCTCCACCGTGGGGTGGCGCTTGCTGTCGCGGATTAGCTTGCCGTTGCTGTCGCTGTGGAAGTTCAGGCCGCCCAGGGTCACTCCCTGGTAGAGCCGGACGTTCTTTCCGATCACCGCCGTTTCGCCGATCACCACGCCGGTGCCATGGTCGACGAAGAAGGGCGCCCCGATCTCGGCTCCGGGATGGATGTCGCAGCCGCTGAGGGAATGGGCATACTCCGAGAGCATGCGGGGAAGGATCGGCACACCCTGCAGGAAGAGCTCGTGGGCGAACCGGTAAAGGGTCACGGCCCGCAATCCGGGGTAGCAGAAGATGATCTCCTCGGAGCTCTTGGCCGCCGGATCCCCCTGGTAGGCAGCCTTCACGTCCATGGCCAGAACGGTGCGGAGCCGCGGGATCTTCTCCAGGAACTCGAGGGTCTTCTCGGCCCCCTTGGCCGCGCAGTCCGCGCAGTTGGCCTTGGGGACGCGGCACTCGTGCATGAAGCAGTTGTGGATCTGGTTGTTGAGGATCGTGTAGAGCCTGTTGATCTGGTCGCCCATGTAGAAGCGGATGTTCGCCCAGTCCACCGTCTGGTTGCCGTAATAGCCGGGCATCATGATCGTCATGTAGAGATCCACGATCTTCAGGAGCGACTCCTGCGACGGGATCATGGGATAGCCGACGTGGTCCGGCGAATTCTCCTCCTCGAGGCTCTCGAGAACGGCTTCCACGATCCCCGGGATCTTCTTCTTGTACGGATCGTCCTCGATCGCGTGATGCCCCCTCGCGCAGAGGCGGGGAAGCTCCTCTCTCTCTGTCCTGGTTCCCATTGCCGGGTTCTCCTTGTGGCTGACGGGCCGCCCTTGAAATGCGAACGCGGAGCGACTTTCGAGCCGGCCTGTCGAATGTCGGCGTTACTGAGTGGATCTGCCGGCTTGAATAGCATGTTCTGTCCAAAAAACAAGAGAGGCCCTGCTCGCAGAGCCTCTCTTGTTGTCTTATTCGGACCTGGCAGGGATTGCTGTCAATCAGCGCGCCCTTGCCGTCCGGTCATGGAATGATATTCACGAGCCCCGGGAACGAAGCATATTTCACCGGTCTCTGGGTCTGGCCGTCGAGCAGCACGTAGCTGAAAACGATCGGGACGCCCAGGTACTTGGGATCCACCGCTCCCTGGGTGTCGAAGACAGCCGTGGCCTGCCCCTGGCTGTCGAGCACGCCCTCGGTGTTCTGGAACATGGCCGAGTTCCTCTGGGAGAGGGAGTAGTTGAAGAGGAAACCCGTGTTCAGGGGAATCAGAATCCCGTCCAGCATGAGACCCGGGTGGCTCGCGAAGCTGGCCAGGACAAGGTAATTCTGTCCCGCATGGGCCGGTCCCGCGTCGAGGGTGAGCTGTGCGCTGCCCCCCGAGATCGGGATGTTCGCATCCTCGATGAAGAAATCAGGATTCTGCGGCACGAGCGAGATATCGTCGATGTGATTCCAGAGCTTTTCCTCCGAGGCGTTCCTGTAGTTGTAGAACTCGAGCGTGTGCGGTCCGGTCGCCGTTGCCGTATAGGTTCCGGAAATGTGGTTTCTCTTGGGAACGCTCTGCGGAACGTATCCGCATTTGTCGTTGGCGATCAACACCCCGTTGATCGTGACGTCGTAGTTACCGCCGTCACTGAGACCGCCTCAGCAGGTGCAGAGGTAGGCCACGTCCGCATTGAACTCGTACGTGACGCCGGCGATCAGGTGGACGTCCTGCTTGAGACCGCCGTTCCCGAACGGTTGACCGGAATTGAGGCCCGGTTTTCTCTTCCAGCACCACGTTATCTGGCCGTTGCCGTTGACATCGTAGTCCTTGATCTTCACCCAGCCGTTGTCGCCGGTCATTTCCCAGAGGCCCAGGTCCTGCAGTTCGAAGTCGCCGTTGGGCACGACATTCTGCCCCAGGGCCGCGCCGGGAGCCAGGAACAGCAGGAACAGGGCGGCCGCCCCGATTCCGAAAATCAGTTTCATCACAGAAGCCTCCTCGATCGGTTAATGGGTTGGAAAAAAGTACACAATACCTAGCGGTAGATTCAGGCTGAAATCAACTGGAATGATCAGTATACACCAATCCTTCCGAAAGACAACCGGGTGTTTCATGGAAGAATGATGGGTAATTGGCAAAGATCGGTCCCCCTGTCCGTGCAGGGACGCCGATTCGGCCGTAAGACCTCATTTTCATTGCGGTTTTCATTCACGTTACAGAGAATGGGCGTTATTCCGTTTCAGATGGATCCGGGTGCTCGATCCCGGGTTGCGAGATGGAGCCCTTGATGGCAGGCAAGAAGAAAAAGGGAAGGTCCGCGGGCCTGAAGCGGCTGGACATGCAGAATGCCCGGCACCGCGATTACGAGGCGGAGCTCGACCTCTACGCGAAGAAACTGGGTGAGCTTTTCGCCGACATGACCCGCGAGCTCCGCGAGTCGGAGCACCTCCACCGCACTATCGTGGAGGACGCAGCCGACGCCATCGTCACCCTCGACGAGGAGTGCTCGGTCGCCTCGTGGAACCATGCGGCCACCGAGATCTTCGGCTACACGGAAAAGGAGGCCCTGGGGAAGAACATCGACGACCTGATCGCCGGCGATGATGTGCGGAAGGAAGCCCTGGCCTTCACGCGGGAAACGTACAACGGCGGGACGATCCGTTCGCTCGAAACGGTCCGCCACTCGAAGGCGGGCAAGCCCCGCAGGGTCCTGATCAGCGCCACGCCGATCATGGATTCATCCGGGAAGATCTACATGATCTCCCTGATCTACAAGGACATCTCGAAGCTCCACGAAGCGCACGAGCGCCTGATCCAGTCGGAGAAGCAGGCCACCCTCGGCATCATCGCGGGCAGCATCGGGCACGAGCTCAACAACATCGTGGGAGGGCTTCTCCTCCAGGCAAGGGAGCTGTGTTCCAGCCCCGCCGATCCGGACAGGGTCAGCCAGGTGTCCGGCCTCTTCCTCAGCCAGGTGGAAAAGATCGCCAACCACGGCGAGAACCTGCTCTCCCTGAGCCGTCCCACGAAGCCGCAGCTGAGCGTCGTCGACCTGCCGGCCCTTCTCGACAGGACCACGGAAACGCTCGTTGTGAGCGGCGTTCTCAAGCGGATCGAGATCAGGCGGGAGCACGAGGATGGCTTGCCGTCGGTGAGCGGCGACATCAACCTCCTCGAGCAGGTGGTGCGCAACCTGGAAATCAATGCGGCTCACGCCATGGAGTCGGGAGGGCGGCTCACCATCGGGTGCCGCCGCGCCGCTGTCGACGGTTTCGTGGAGATGGTGATCTCCGATACGGGACCCGGGATCGCGCCCGGCATCCGGCACAGGATCTTCGATCCCTTCTTCACCACCAAGGCCGAGGGAAAGGGAACGGGGCTTGGCCTGCCCATCGTGAAGCAGATCATCGATCAGCACAACGGCGTCGTGGGGCTCTCCTCCGAAGCGGGGGAGGGAACAACCGTTGCCATCCGGCTGCCGGCGTCCGATCAGGAATGAGCATGCCGGCGATCGCCCCTTCGTCCACAGTCGCGCCGAGGCAGCCGGGACGCGGCCTCGCCTCCGTCTCCATCCTCCTGGGGATCCTTCTTCTTCCCTCGCTGTCCGGATGCCGGTCGCCGACCATGGACAACAACGGGGAGGCGCCCTTCTCCGTGGTCACCCACGGCGACTGGGCCGACGTGAAGAGGCTGTCCGACAGGGTGGCCAAGATCTTCACCCTCTACTCGTCGCTCTTCGGCGTGGAGGCCGGGGAGATGGATTTCCTGTCCGTGAAGGTGAAGCAGAATCCGACCTTCGTCGGGGTGCCTGGCGAGGATGAATACCCCGCGCTCTTCCGCCTCGATCCGCCGCGGATCGAGTTCAACACGCAGCCCGATCTGGGGCTGCTGCTGCACGAGATGGCGCACCACTTCATCGTCGAGTCTTTTGGCGGACTGCCGCCGCCCTGGCTGAACGAGGGCCTGGCCTCGTATCTGGGATGGTCGGCCGTGGGGGAGGATGCCATGATCCCCGGCGAGATCGCGGTGGAGCATCTGAAGAGCGTGAAGCGCGCCGCTCTCGAAGGCGGCCTGATCCCGCTGCGGGACTTCCTCGACCTCGGTCCGGCGGCTTTCTACGAGAGAGGGAGCCGCGATCTGCACTACTCCCAGGCCTGGGCCTTCATCTACTTCCTGCTGCACCGCGTGGCTGACCGGGGCGAT
>CAYZWU010000084.1:0-15863 GCA_964482235.1 uncultured Phycisphaerales bacterium | reverse complement strand
CTGTGTTACACTTTTCAAACGCCATCCGTTACACTTTTACTCCGCCGTTTACAGCCACAAGATACCAAGCGTAGAAGTTGGAGCGGCCCGACGAGTCGGTCAAGCCGGGGTGGGTCATATCGGTCCCGCAGTCGAGGACGGCGGGCTCGTAATTGTCGCCGTCGTAGCCGTTGTCCCAGAAGCTGCCCGAGGGATCTCGTACGCGTGTTGCATCGGCGGCAATGTCGAGTTTCTTCTCGCGGAGCTTGTCCTCGATCACGCGCGCCACCTCGTCAAGTGCCGCCACCTGGGCGATGGCGCCCACCGGGACTTTGGCCACCAGCGCGTTGACGCAGATCGTGCCGAACTCCACCTCGCCCCCCAGGGCGGCGACGACGGTCCGCACGCTCTGTTGATCCGAATCGAGTTCCTCTGCGAGCAGAGCTGCCGCCTCCTTCTTGAGAGTGAGCGACAGGGCTTCATGCTTCTCTTGCGCCGCCTGCAAGACGGCTTGGTCTTCGGGAGTCAGCACGAGGTCGGGGTTGTTGTAGTTGTCGGCGTCGGGGCCGCTCTTCTGCACGCGTCTTGAGGCGTACTTGGCGTGGATGGCCTTGATCACCCCTCTAATCTCCTGTTTTTCCGCGGTATGGGCAGACGCAACATTCCGGGCCACAACGTCGTGGGGCTGGTACTTGAGCGCGATGATGACGCGGATCATCTCCGTCGGGTTCATCCGGATGATCTTGTCAGCCAGGCCTTTCTCGATGACGGGAAGATCCGCGTACAGAACAGAAGGCGCGACCTCGCCGCCGCCTTCCGGACCACATGCGGGAAGCACGTCTTCAGCAGCGGACCACCCCTCTCCCAGGAAGCTGCCCTGCAGAGGAATCTCCTCCCTTCGATCCTGTGGATGAAGGGGAACAGACAAGAAAAGGACAAGGGCTGAGATAAAACCGAAACGTGCTGCCATACTCAGAGACATTTCGAGCCTCCCTTCAAGAACACAAACGCTTTGAAACACGAGTTCGCATTGAATTCGCTATCCAATCAGATCTCGCAAAAACGATCGTTCACACGACAAGAAAAGCGGAAAATTTGTCTTGGGTGTGCCTGCACAGGTGTATCGGCACAACTCGGAGAGGCAGGGCAATTCAAGCACCAGAGGTGAGTTACATTGATGGTTCTTTTTTTTGGTTCGGCGAACGCCCTATCTGGTTAACAGCGTGGCGAGATAGGGCGGTTGGCAGCGAGTGGGGGGTAAGATTGTATCTCGTCCGGAACGGGAAGGAGGGCGTTCCGGCCTGGACGCGAACTACCGGGAACCGATAACCGGGAGCTCCTCGGACTTGTCCTTGCGAAGGTCGTGCGCCTTGAACTCCATGGACGGTCTCAAGACGTGTTTCTCCTCGGGAGAGAGCAGACCTTGGCTCTGAAAGAATGCGGCGAAGCTCTCGAAGTCCTTCCTGGTGATCGTGCGGATGGCGCTCACGTCGGCCATGAAAGCGGCAGCGTCGGTCCATTCAATTCTTTCATGGCGCTTGGGATTGTAACCGAGCTCCTCGAGGCAGACGCCTGCAAGCTGGGCCAGGAAATTCATGCGGTAGTCGTTGCTCTTCCGGTTGCTTGACTGTGAACCGCTGCCCGCTGATCTGCCGGGCTCGACGATCCGGCAGCGGCAGTAGACCGGGTGATCGCCATCCGCGACCAGGATGTTGCCGTCCCTCTGCCTCTCCTCGAGAAAGTAGAGAGTGATGGGCGGAAACCCCTCGGGAACAGAAAACCAGGCATCTCCGGAACCCGATCCGGAGCTTCCGCCGCCGCCGAATTTGCCCGGATCCACGACGGTGAGCTCCACCTTGAGATGGAGGCCGTCAAGGAGGAACGCCGCGAGACCGGGCGTCTTGAGAGGGACGAGCAGATTGCATACAGCCGTCCAGCATGCGCGTGCCGTCGGTGAAGATCGGACGAGGTCGAGAAGGGCGGCCTGGTTTTCCTTCGGCTCGCCGTACAGGAGCAGGAAGGCGCAGGTCTTGAAGCGCCCCGGGAGGGCAAGCAGCTCGTTCGAAGGGACCTCTGCCTCGAGTCTGATCAGGGCGTCGAGGGCCGCGTAACATACGTAATGCTCGATTTGCGCCACTTTCCGATGAGGATACCCATCCTCGTCCCCTGCCACGGAGTGTAAGAGTCCGCGCAGCTCGGGGATGGCTTCTTTCAGCCCATGGTGCCCGGCGATGTAGGCGCCCCAGGCACGGACGGCATGCGATTGCGAGGCCATGAGGCGCCGGGTCGTGTCGAGGAGCTTCTCGTTCTGCTTGTCCGATTCGTCTCCCTGCCCAGCCGCGGAAGACGCGACCATGAGGACAGCGATGGTCAGTAGAAACGCTCTCATCATCTTCTCCCCCAGGACGAAGCCGCGCAGCTCATAGCGGCTGAAGTGGTCCAGCGAATTTTGCGGTCCAATCAGGGTGATGTATGGTAGGTTAATGTTTAATTTGAAAAGGACTTAGGGTAACACTTACGGATAGCTTGTTCAAAAGTTCCTTTCAAGACATTGGAGGGATACATGATGGCCAAATTATATCTGACAACTGAAGGATGAACCTGTGATGATACACATCCGCCTCATCCTCATTCTCTCCCTTCTGCTTCCTCCCTTGTCTCTGGATGCACAGGCTGACGATGAACGCTTCCATCCGGATCAGGATGTCCCGGCCTGCATCCTCTGGCTGGATGCATTCGACCTGGACGGCGACGGCGCGCCGGACCCATTTCCGGATGGTAGTCCTGTCGAAAAATGGATCGACAAGTCCGGTCGAGGGCACCACGCTACGCAGACCGTGGATGGGAATCAGCCCACCCTCTCGCTGAACGCCATGGGTGGGAGGTCCGTGCTTCGATTCCATGGCAACGACTCCATGGTCAATCCGATCGGGCGAGATTGGTCCAGCGAGAGCTGGACCCTGTTCGTCGTGGCCTCGTTGGATCATGACGCGTCGAATAACTGGCGCGGCATCATTGGCAATCGGTTTGGCAAGGGGGCGCCTCGCTGGTGGACGCTGGGCACGAAGTCCGACGGCACGACCTATCTGGAGCTGGCCGCCGGCAAAGGGGTTCACACCAGGCTCACGCCCGGGAACTCGGGGGCCTATATCTACAGCGTGGTGAAGTACGGCTCTCGATTCGTTCTTCACAGGAACGGTGTGGAGGCCGGAACGACCTCCATGGCCAACGTGGGCGATTCCACCAACGAACTGCGCATCGGGCGGTGGTTCAGTCAGGGGCAGGAGTGGGACGGCGATGTGGCCGAGATCATCCTTTACGGTCGTGCCCTCGAGGCTGACCAGCGTGTTGCAGTGGAAAAGTACCTTGCCCGGAAATGGGAGGTACTCTCGATCGCGGGATTGTACAGCCGAGAGACGACCTGGGCCCGGACCATGCTTGCGTCGCGCAAAGCTCTGCTGGCGCGTTTCGGCGAGCGGCGCCTGGACCGGTATTCCCGCGGTGCTCTATCGGACCTCTGGCAAATTATTAAAAATGACTTTCACGATGAAGCTGCCCGGATGGAGCGCGACGCGGCCGCGGTGAATCGTGACCACCTGGATTGGCTCGTGGAGGGATCGGATGTCGAGTTCGAGAAGGCGCTGATCGCTCTTGGTGGTGCGACACACTGGAATACACTGAAGGCTCTTGAACGGACGACTGCTCCGCCGGACGATCCCCGATGGCTCGAGCTGTATGCGCAGGCAGCCGCGAAACGGGACGCTTTTCTGGCATGGCAGAAGCGTCTGGAGCAGGTGAATCTGCCGGCACTGCGCCGTGCCATTTCGGATCTCACAATGAGTTTCCCTGAGGAATACCCACAGGGACCCTCGTACCTGAGTCGCTTGAACGACATCGAGAACCGGCTTCCAATGATCCGGGAGGGCTTGACGCGGTGCGATGATGATGCACTCGACGGAGCCGAGCAACTGGTGAACCTGCAGTACGAAGCACTGCTCGAGAATCCTCTCCTCCAATTCGACGAGCTGCTCGTGGTCCGGAGGAGCGACAAGAGTCCGGGGCTCGGCCTGGTGAACAACTGGGTCAGCAACTGCGGCCTGCCCCGCAGCGGATTCGACGATGAGATCGCGGTTCTTTCGCCGGTGCGACCCGGAGGAGCACTGACCACCCTCTATCGTCCCGAGAATCCGGTCTTTGTTGGCGACGTGGACCTTCATTTCGATGCGGATCGCGTGCTCTTTTCGTCCATCGGCACGAACAACTGCTGGCAGATATTCGAGGTGCGTATCGACGGGACAGCTCTCCGCCAGGTCACGCCCGGGGACCAGCCGGACGTCGACAGCTATGACGCCTGCTACCTGCCGGACGGGCGGATCGTGTTCACGTCCAACGCCTACATGGTCGCCGTGCCCTGTGTTAATGGAAGCCAGCGCACCGCGGTTCTGTATTCCATGAACGCCGATGGCTCGGGGATCCGGCAGCTCTGTTTCGACCAGGAGCACAACTGGTGCCCGACCATGCTTCCCAGTGGACGGATTCTCTATTTGCGATGGGAGTATACCGACACGCCCCACAGTCACGATCGCGTGCTGTTTCACATGAATCCGGACGGTACCGGACAGATGGAGTACTACGGCAGCAACTCCTACTGGCCGAATTCGCTATTCTATGCGAAACCCCTTCCCGGCCGTTCGACACAGTTCGCGGGCATCGTCAGCGGCCATCATGGCGTGCCCCGTATGGGGGAGCTGGTCCTTTTCGACATCGCCAGAGGCCGCCGGGAAGCGGCCGGCGCCATACAACGCATCCCGGGCTTCGGGAAACCCGTCGCTTCCGAGACGGATCCTCGATACGAATCGATCCTCATCCAGGATCAGCTGGTGGATGCCTCGTGGCCGAAGTTCCTGCATCCCTTTCCCCTGAGCGACAAGTACTTCCTCGTGTCCTGCAAGCCCACGCCCGACGCGCTCTGGGGCGTGTACCTCGTTGACGTGTTCGACAACATGCTTCTCCTCAGGGAAGAACCCGGGTATGTGCTCTTCGAGCCGGTGCCGGTGCAGAAAAAGCCCAGGCCGCCGGTCATCCCCGACCGGGTTGATCTGGCCCGCAGGGATGCGACGGTCTACATGACCGATGTTCACGCCGGTGACGGATTGAAGGGTATTCCCCGGGGAACCGTCAAGCGACTGAGGTTGTTCACCTACCACTTTCTTTACCCGGGAATGGGCGGACCACAGGCCGTGGTGGGCATGGAAGGTCCCTGGGATATCAAACGGATCATGGGTACGGTGCCCGTTCATGAGGACGGATCCGCCTATTTCCGGGTTCCCGCCAACACGCCAATCGCTGTGCAGCCCCTCGATGGAGAGGGGAAGGCTGTGCAGCTCATGCGCAGCTGGTTCACAGCCATGCCCGGCGAGGTCCTGTCCTGTGTCGGCTGCCACGAAACCCAGAACTCGGCTCCGCCAGCCATGCAGACCTTCGCGTCCGGAGCAGTTCCTTCTGAAATCGCACCGTGGTACGGACCGGAGCGGGGATTCAACTTCGAACGCGAAGTCCAGCCCGTGCTGGACAAGTACTGTGTCCGGTGTCATGACGGCGAGAGGGATGACCTCCCCAACTTGAAGGAGCGGGAACACATCACCGACTACACGAGCGTCTTCCACTCGGGAGACCGCGACGCAGGACACTTTTCACTGTCGTACACCGAATTGCATCGCTTCGTCCGGCGTCCCGGGCTGGAGAGTGACTATCACCTGCTCATGCCCATGGAGTTTCATGCCGGCACGACGCAACTGGTCCAGCTGCTCGAGAAAGGGCATCAGGGAGTTCGACTCGATGCCGAAGCGTGGGACCGGCTCATCACGTGGATAGATCTGAACGCGCCTTTTCACGGGACCTGGCACGAGATCGCCGGAATAGAGCGGGTGGAGGGGCCGGCCGCCCGGCGCCGTGAACTTCTGAAAATGTATGCCGGCATGGACGCGGATCCGGAATTGATTCCCCGGACAATGGGCTATGACGCCTCTCCGGCAGAGGTACAATCCGGGATCCTCGCGCCTTCGGACCGCGTGATCTGTCCCGACTGGCCCTTCGATGGGGCGGAAGCCCGGCGGCGACAAGAGGCGCTCATACCGGAGAGCGCGGACCGCCTCGTGCGGACCCTCGACCTCGGTGACGGCTCGACGATGGAACTGATCCTCGTTCCGGCCGGCGAATTCGTGATGGGGGAGATGGACAAAGAACCGGACGAGAGGCCGCAGTCGCGCGTTCGCATCGAGGAATCCTTCTGGATGGGTCGGTTCGAGGTGACCAACGCGCAGTTCGAGAGATTCGATCCATCTCACGATAGCCGTGTCGAGCATCGATTCTCGATGCAGTTCGGTGTGCGTGGATTCTATGTGAACGGACCCGAACAACCGGTCGTGCGCGTGTCCTGGAAACAGGCCATGTCCTTCTGTGAATGGCTGAGCGACAAGACGGGTGAAGCGTTCACCCTGCCCACAGAAGCAGAGTGGGAATACGCCTGCAGGGCAGGAACAGCGAAGCCGCTCTTTTACGGCGACGAGGACACCGATTTCTCGCCCTTTGCCAATCTGGCCGACGAGAAACTTCGCGAATTCGTGTGTCACACTTACAAGAAGGTGCGGGAACCGTGGCTGCACGCGAGCAAGTATGACGACTGGATTCCAAAGGACACCCGCTTCAATGACAATGGCTTTCTATCGGACGGTGTGGGCAACTACCTGCCCAATGCCTGGGGCCTCCATGACATGCACGGAAACGTTGCGGAGTGGACGCGGTCAATCTACAGGGCTTATCCCCATCATCCTTCAGACGGTCGTGACGATGTGACCAGCGATGGCGATCGGGTTGTGCGAGGCGGCTCCTGGCGTGATCGGCCCAAACGGTCTCGCTCCGCATTCCGCCTTGCCTATCGTCCCTACCAGGGTGTCTACAACGTGGGCTTCCGCGTGATCTGTACTGTTGATCCTCTGGTTGTCAATCCCCTCAGGCGGCCTCAGTAAATTGCAGGAGCTGTGCATGTCATGCGCTGATGCGACCATGGCAAAACCGTGCCAGTGAATTTGTTTCTCATTCAACGTGAGTGGGTTCTCTCTTCTGTCATCTGATCCTTGTCCGAGCAGGAAATTCTGCTAATAACAATAAAGTACATGCCCCGTCCAGGGATCGTAGCGGCGGGTCTACAGGTTTCCGAATAGAGACAATGAAAGGAGTCCAATCATGAACGGCGCATGGAAAGCAACATTACTGGCTGCAATCTTGCTGCTCGCGGGATGCGAGAGCACCGAGCAGTCGATATCACAGGAGAATACCACCGTCCAGCCGCAGGAAGAGGGGGACTGGATGGATATGATGATCCAGTGGCAGGAAATGAACAGCCCGGGCGAGGAGCACAAGCGATTAAAGAAAATGGCAGGCACCTGGGATGTGAACGCGAAGATGTGGTTCGCTCCCGAGATGGAACCCGTGGAATCCAAGGGAAGCTCAAAAATAAGATTGATCCTGGGAGGCCGGTACATCGAACAGAAATACGAGTGCCCGATGATGGGCATGCCTTTCCAGGGGCTGGGATTCGAGGGATATGACATGATCAAGAAGAAGTACGTGTCCATATGGATGGACAGCACGGGCACGGGCATCTTCTATTCCGAGGGCACGGTGGATGAAACAGGAAAGGTCTTCACCTACATCGGAAAGATGGATGATCCTTTCACCGGCGAGAAGGACAAGCCCATGAGATCAGTGGCACGGGAGATCAACGACGACAAAGTCGTTTTCGAGATGTACGAAACGAGGCCGGACGTTGGCGAGTACAAGTCCATGGAGCTGACCTACACGCGAAGGAAGTGAATTGCAGGGTGGAACCGCTGTTCTCCCGAAGAGGCGACAATCACATTGGATAGCCTTCGAGTGACCCGATGCATGCATGACAAGCACACATAACCAGCCGGTGCTACCGCCTGGCTATCTCGAAGGGGATCGCGGGGAGGTAACCGAGCGACACCTTCTGTGGTTTCGCAGGCGGTTTCCTTGTCTTCTCCTTGCCCGACGCTTTCTTCGGCTTCCTCTCCATGAAGGCCTCCACGATCAGGTTGCCGGCAACGCCGCGGGGAGCCTCTTTCCGGTCCGCCTTCAAGCGGAAGGTGAGCTTCGTGCCGGAGAGCTTCACGTCGTGAAGGGTGACGCCCTTCGGAGGGTTGTCCAACTTGAGGAAGATCTTCGCCAGATCGTTCCGCTTCGGGATGTCGATCCGAATCCGGGCGGACCTCCCTGGTTTGATGCGCAGGGGGAGCTTGCTGGCGATCTCGGGCAGGGGAGTCCGGTTCTTCCAGCCGTTGACGGCGATCTTCATCTCCTGGGAGGGGACGAGGTGCCGGAAGAGGAAGGCCTGCATCTTCTCCTCGGCGGGGATCACGGGGCGCTCGATCATCTTGCCGCCTATCCTGGCCGATCCCACAAGCTCAAGGGTCACCAGTTTCTCGAGCGGTGCGGTCGGCGCGGTGAGGGTTACGCGGACGCTCTCCTGGTTCTTCGGAATGCGGCCGCCGTGCAGCACGAAACCTTCGAGAGACTCCTTCAGCGCCAGGTCGACGGCGCCGGTGAAACCGTCCTTGCGCAGGACGTGCACCGTGACGGGCAGCGTGGAGCGGGCCCGCATGGTGATGCTCGACGGGGTCATGTGAAGTGTGAAGTCGGGCTGGGGCCGGCTGATCCGCAGGCGGTAGCCGTGATCTTTGCCCCCGTGACCCCGGAAATCGATGAGGTGCACCGTGAAGATCTCACTCCGGGGAAGACGAGCGGCGAGGTAGGAGTCGGCGTAGTGCGTCAAGATCCCGATCCCCTTGTGCAGGAAACCCTCCTTGCTGACGTAGTCGTCGTTCCAGGCGACCATCTTCCCTTTCTCGTCGGTGATGCGCAGAAGCGAATCGAGTGGCGAATGAAGGCGGCGGGCGAATACCTCGACGATGATCGTCTCCCCGCCGCGGCCGCGGAAGCGGAAGAGGTCCTTGTCTCCCGGAACTCCGATGCGGCCGTTGACGACCTGCGGCAGCTTGACGAGAGGTGCGTCGACGATCGTGTCGTTCGGCTCGCTTTCGAAGGTCTCGGTTAGCTCGCCGACGCCGTAGGGCACGCAGTTCGAGATCCGCCCCTGGAAGTTGATCGCCGTCCGACGGACCGTGCTCCCGTCGGCATGCGTGTCGAGCGTCAGCTTTTCGACGGGCAGGTTCCACCCATCGATCGCTGCAATCACATCCTCCCCCGCCTTTCCGCCGAGAGGGAAGAGGCTCTTGATGAAAGGCTTCTCGGCGATCGTGATCCGGTAGACGAAGTCCTCCCGTCCCCGGTAGATCGAGTCACGGATCTCCAGTTCGTAGACGCCCGTCTCCGGGATCTTGAAGAAGAGGACCGGGTCCGGATTGAAGCGGAAGTCGTCGGCGTAGGCCACTTCCCTGCCCTCGGGATCGAAGAGGGAGACCGTGGCCTGAAACCAGCCGGGCACGGCGTCGGCGAGGTAGGGGACGAGATGCCGGGCCACCACCTCGATCACGAGTTGCTCGTCCTTCTTTGCCCTGAACTTGAAGCGGTCGATGTCGCCCGGCTTGATCTGCCCGTTGAGGAGCACGGGCGGGCTGTAGACCTTCTTCGCATTGGCGCTGTTGTCATAGGGAGCTTCTTCCTTGAACTCGGGGATCACGCCGACCTGGAAGCACATCGGGTTGGTCAGCCCGAGTGAGTTCTGGAGCCGGATCTCCCGATCGCCGGGGAGGGCGTCGCGGGCGATCGTTACCTTGAGCAGGACCGTCTCGGCGATCTGGCTGTTCGGCTGTGCCTTCCGGTTGAACTTGAAGAACTCGTTCTCGAGAAACTCGATCTCCACCGGTGTGAGCGAGTCGAGCGCGTTCAGGAGGGGATGGTTCGGTAGCTTGACCTGGTCTTTCGGATCTTCGGCCTTTTCATCGTTTTTCCCCTTCTTTCCCTTCGTTTTCTTCGCGGCCGCATTCGCCGCCCCGTCGGCGCCGTCGGATCGGGCGTATCGATCGGCGCCGGCCGCTTTCAGCAAATCGAGCCGCCGCTTGACCTCCTTTCGTTCCTCTCCGTTCAGCCGGCGCACCCGTCCCAGGTAGCGAACGACCGTGACCTTCACGCCCTCGCCGGTGATGTAAGCCTTCGAGGCGTTCCAGAGGTTCTGCCCGCCGACCAGAACGTAGACCACCTTGCCCTGCTCGCCGCCGCCCGGGTAGAGGTAACCCATGTTCGGGCTGCGCCGCACCGACTGGGACCGGGCAGCGGCCAGACAGAGCGCGAGCACGGCGGCAAGGAGCATCAGCTTTTTCATGTGCACATGATCTCCTTGAGGCGACCGCCGGTCTCGATCCCGTCCTCCTCTTCGGGCAGGACGCAGACGTCGAGCCCGCGGCTGTTCGGCATTGGTCCGTCCGGGTCGATGCCGAGGAGTTGGTAGATGCTGCCGATCAGGTCGCGCGGATGGACGGGCCGCTCGGCCACGTATTCTCCGTGGCTGTCCGAGGCGCCGACCACGTTACCCCCCTTGAACCCGCCGCCGGCCACGACGGAGGAGAAGCACCGCCCGAAATGGCTCCGGCCGCCGTTCCAGGGCGGATCCCAGAAGACCTTGGGCGAGCGCCCGAACTCACCACCCCACCAGACGATCGTGCTGTCAAGAAGCCCCCGATCGCTCAGATCCTCGAGTAGGGTGGCCATCCCTTTGTCCAGCTCGGGGAGCTTGCGCTGCATCGCCTGGAAGTGCTGCTTGTGCGTGTCCCATCCGCCGTAGTTGATCGTGATGTAGGGCACGCCCTTCTCGACGAGACGGCGCGCCATGAGGCAGGACTGTCCGAACCTGTTCCGTCCGTAACGTTCGCGGAGCTCCTTTTTCTCGCTCGAAAGGTCGAAAAGGGTCTTTGCCTCGCCGAACATCAAACCATAGGCCTCCTCCACGCACTTGTCGAACTCCTTGAAGTTCGGATCGGAGGGCATCGCCCTGCCAAGAGAATCGAGATCGTGGAGGAGCTTGCGCCGGCTCTGCTGGCGCTTGTCGGTGATCCCCTGCGCCACGATCCCCTCGACGACGAAGGGCGTGCGGTTCGGGTCGCCGCCGGTGGCGAAGGGTTTGTATTTCTGCCCGAGGAATCCTGCTTCGGAGAACCGCCCCTGCGGCGAGGTGAGCACCACGTAGGGGGGCACGAGTCCCTTGTATCCCGCCCTGGTCCCCTTGAAGAGGGAGACCACGGCACCGGCGCAGGGGTAGACGAGCCGCCCGGGCTTCCGTCCGGTCTGGGTGATGTACGACGCCGTCTCGTGGCCGTTCACGCCGTGGGTCATGCTCCGGATGATCGAGTACTTGTCTGCCTGCTTCGCGAGCAGGGGAAGGAGCTCGCCGATCCGGATCCCGGCCACGTTGGTGCCGATCGGGTTCCGGAGCGGCCCGCAGTAGTCGTAGCCGGCCGCCGGTTTCGGATCGAAAGTGTCGGTGTGCGCCGGCCCTCCCCACATCCAGATCTGGATCACCGACCGGGCCGGCGCCTTCGGGGCCGCAGGCCGGGCCAGGGCCGGCCAGCTGCCGTTGAGGGTGAGTCCCGCGGCTCCTGCAAGGCCGAGCTTCAAGGCATCGCGCCGGGTGATCGTCTTTTGCCGGTTGTTCCCGTTCATCTTCGTCTCCTCGATTGTGCGCAGCGCGGTCAGTCCAGCCGCCGCGATCAGTGACGATAGAGAAACTCCTTGCTGTTGATCAGCACCCAAGCCAGGTCGATGGCGGACTTCTCCCTGTCTAGGCCGCTTTCCCCGAAATACTGCAGCGCCTTGATCACTTCCTCCCCAGTGGGGTGACGGGAAAGGATGTGGAGGTAGAGCGTGTCGATGACAGCGCGCGGCTTCCCCTTGGCTTTCTTGTAGATGTTGCGCAGGCGCCAGCTCCTCTCGATCTTCTGCTGAATGTGGGACGAGTTGAGGAGGTGGAGGCTCTGCGATCCGGAAGGGCGGTTGTTCCGTTCCGAGATCTGCCCCGTGTCGCGCGGTGGGCGCCCGAACATCTCGAGGAACTGGCTGGTGATGCTCCCGTCGGTGAGGCTGATCGTCCGGTGCTCCTCGGGGATGAAGGTGAAGGGCTCCGGAATCGGGCTCGAGTAGCTCTCCTTCGTCCCGCTGATCCAGCAGAGAGCGTCGATCAGCACCTCGGCATCGAGGCGGCGCACCGGATAGTGCGCGAAATAGATCGCACCCTCTCCAGGCTCGCATCGCGGAACGGGCGAGCGCTGGTAGGTGCGCGAGTTGAGGATGAGCCGGAAGATGTGCTTCATGTCGTACCCGCTCTCGATCATCTCGGTCTCGAGGAAATGGAGCAGGGCAGGATTGACGGGGGGGTTGTCGTCGCGTATATCGTCCGCCTCATGGATGATGCCGCGGCCGAAAATCCAGTACCAGATCCGGTTCACGATGTTCCGCGTGAACCAGGGATTGTCCGGCCGGATGAGCCACTCGGCGAAGACCTGTCGCGGGTCCTCGCTCGCCTCGATCACCACCACCGATCCGTCGGGGAAGACCGCCTGCAGCGGCTCGCTGTGCGCCGGGTTGAAACCGACGATCTCCTCCTTCCACTCGGCAGTTCCCTTGAAGGAAATCCGGGAGAAGATGGCTTCCATCCCCTTGCGGCGCTCCTCGGGCCACGTCTCGATCCGGGAACCCATGAAGGTGAGGGCCACGACCGCGGCGATCGACGTCGGTTCGCGTCCCTGCACGGCGCGATAGAAGTTGACGGCAGGCACGCGGAAGTTGCTCCCGCTCGACGTGAGCATCTCCCGGGCCATCTGATCGTAGGGCTTGTTCTCGCGGACTGCGTCGTGGAGCCAGCGGTAGTAGGCCTGTACCGCGTTCGGCCAGAGGTTGATCGGGAACTCCGCCTTGACCCGTAGGGTGTCGCACCACTTTAGCGTCCAGTAGTCGACGAACTCCCTGCGATCGAGGAGGTAGTCGATCAGGACGGAGCGCTTCTGCAGGCTGTTGCTCCGCAGGAAGCTGGTCACCTGGCGCGGTTCTGGGAGAGTGCCTATCACGTCAAGGTAGACGCGCCGCAGGAAAACCACGTCGGAGCAGGCCGGGGAGGGCTCGATCCCCCGCTCCTTGAGGAGGAGAACGACCGGCTTGTCGAGCGAGGTGGGCGGGGCCAGTGTGGCGGGGCACTCGAAGGGTTCGACCAGTTCCTCCTGCGCCGGTGCGTCGGGCAGCAAGATCAGGAGGAGCAGGACCGCTGGAACGGCCCGGAGCGCGCTCTTCCGCATAGAGATAATAACCCGCATGATGGTCCTCGTTTCCGGCCCGCGAGACCGCGACGAATGACCGAGGGATCGACGGTCGCCGGTTTTCACCCCGCCTTGCGGCCCTCACGCTGTGCCCGTACAAGACCATCCCGGTTTTACCGGCGGCGGAATCGGATCGACTCGATATATCGTATCATTTATGCGTTTCAGAGCTAGGCTTGGTTTTTGTGGAATTTATATCTGCGTTTTCTTGGCAAAAAGAATCTCAGATAGAGATGAGCTGAAGTGGTCCAGCGAGTTTGGTGATTCTGGAAAGACGGGAATTGCTGGTACAATTGTCTTATTGCAAGTGAGTTATGGCATTGCTTGCAGCGGGCTTGCACAAGAGTTTTCTTGATGACCGAATTATGATTCCGCCATTCTGGATAGTTTTCAAGTGGTCCGACAAGCTAGAGCTGGTACGGTCGGATACCCGGCGGAAAGGACCGGCCCGTTTACACAGATATTCCACCTCTCATGAAATCGGGCCTCTTCGGCCCGGTTCGGATCATCACACCCGCAGAGGACGACTGAGAGGAGAGTGCCCGACTGTACCTGTCACGCGTCCGTGCCTCAAAAAAAACCATCCTCTTTACTGCGAAACGACTGAAGATAATTCTCGCGAGTGACGGAATCTCAGTTTTGTCACTTCCGCATGGCAGCCAGAGCCAGGAGAGCCATGATCATCAGTACCGCCAGGGAGGCTGCGCTGGTGTCGACGATTTCGCCCAGGCCGATCGGCCATCCCTCGATCTTCTCTCCTCCGCGAACAGCGACCCAGACCGCGAGGAGCACCCCGGTCAGACCGCCTCCGCCCACCAGCCCCGAACCAAAGAGCACGCCCTGCTCGCGCCGCGACTCCGCCACCTCGGGAGGCTGATCCTTTGTCAGGAGAAAACGCATCAAGCCGCCAAGAAACACAGCCGCCATGGTGTAGAGCGGCAGATAGACTCCCACGGCAAAGGGGAGGATCGGGATACGAAAGAGCGAGGCGACAAGGGCGATCCCGACGCCGATCAGGATCATTGCCCAGGGCAGGTTCTGATCGAGAACGCCGTCGATGACCAGCTTCATGAGCACCGCCTGCGGCGCCGGCAGCTCGGGGCCTCCCAGTCCGCCCTCGACGTTCTGATCGAGCAGCATCACCACGAGGCAGACGAATCCCGCCGACGTGATCACCCCGACGAGCTCCCCGATCTGCTGCCGCCGGGGAGTGGCGCCGAGCACGAAGCCGGTCTTGAGATCCTGCGACGTGTCGCCGGCGATCGACGACGCGATGCAGACCGTTGTTCCAACCATGAGTGCTGTCGCCTTGCCGAGCGCATCGGTCCAACCGAGTAGAAAGAAGATCAGGCTCGTGCCGAGGAGGGTGGCGATCGTCATTCCCGACGTGGGATTCGACGTGACGCCGACGAGCCCGACGATACGCGAGCTGACGGTGACGAAAAAGAAGGCGAAGACGGCGATCGCCAGCGACGCGACGGCACGCACACCGACGTTGTCGATGTAGCCGAGGATCCCCGGCACGATTGTCAGGAGGATCAGGATAGCACCGCCGAAAAAGAAGACCCAGGTGAAGGAGAGGTCGCGATCCGTGCGATCGCGCGGCGCCTCCTTGCCGTCCCCTCCACCGATCTGTCCGATTCCGAGACGGAAAGACTCGATCATGGTCGGGATCGACTTGATCAGGGTGATGATTCCACCCGTGGCCACCGCCCCGGCGCCGATGTAACGCACGTATCGGTTCCAGATTTCAGAATGAGTCATCTCTGTGATCAGCTTGACCGTCTCGGGGAACACCGGTTCGGGGCGGCCGGTTCCCCACCAGTTGATCAGCGGAATGATCACCAGCGCCGAAAGCGCGCCGCCCGCCACCATGACGGACGCGATGCGGATGCCGAGGATGTAACCCACGCCGATCAGGGCCGGCGAGACGCTCACGGCGAGGTTGGCCTTGAGCGGAAGGGCCAGGTGTACCTTGGCCGTCACGACCTTGAAGCCGTCCGTGAGCAGCTTGAACACCATCCCCACGCCGATCCCGAAGAAGACCCCTGACGCCTGCCTGCCGCCGGCCTTTGCCGCGACGAGCACCTCGGCGCACGCCATGCCTTCGGGATAGGGAAGCCGGCCGTGCTCCTTCTTGATCAGGTAGCGCCTCAACGGGATCATTGCGAGCACACCAAGAAGTCCGCCGGCCATGGTGAGCAGCGTGATCTGCCGCCAGGCCGGATCCATGCCCCAGATGAAGAGGGCCGGAATGGTGAAGAGCACACCCGAGGCGACCGACGAGCTGGCCGATCCGATCGTCTGGGACATGTTCGCCTCGAGGATGTTGTGCTTCGATCCGAAGAGGGAAAGTATCCTGAAAACCACCACGGTGAGCACGGCTACCGGAATCGATGTGCTGATGGTGAGCCCGGCCTTCAGCCCCAGGTAGGTGTTGGCTGCGCCGAAGACGATGCCCAGGACGATCCCCGAAAGCACTGCCTTGAATGTGAACTCGGGAAGGTCCTGGCCCTGCGTGAGGGGAACGAACTCCTCCCC
>CAYZWU010000083.1:2455-17486 GCA_964482235.1 uncultured Phycisphaerales bacterium | reverse complement strand
CGGCTCCCCCCAAGAGGGAGTTTTTCAGGCGACAACTATCCTGACACAGGGGGTGGGTGACAAGCATCTGGCTGTCGTCGCAGCAGAGACCGCCGCCCACGGCGTTCGATCTGTTGTCCGAGATGATGTTGTTCACCACGATCGAACCGCAGTTCAGGCAGTTGATGCCGCCGCCGTAGAGGTCTGCGATGTTGTTCGTGATGATGTTGGATGAAATGAGGGGATCGGAATAGAAGGCGCATATTCCCCCGCCGCTGCCCGAGGAGTTTTCCGTGATGTAGTTGTTGTAGATCCTGGGATTGCATTGGTTGTTGCAATGGATTCCCCCGCCGTAGATCACTGCCGCGTTCCCCTTGATGGTGTTGTTCGTGATCACGGGGCTCGAGCCGCCGTCGCAGCAGATCCCGCCGCCGTACAAGCCGGGAACGGTGTTGTCCCTGATCACGTTGTGGGTGATCGCCGGGCCGGAACCGTTCATGCAGGCAATCCCGGCGCCGATATTGCTGAGACCGTTCATGATAGTAAAACCTTCCAGCTTGGAGTCGGTTCCTTCTCCGCTGTTGAAGGTGACGACGCTTCCCGCATCGTTTCCATCGATGGAGGTGACATGGGGTCCCCACTCGCTGATGACGGTGATCGCCTTTCCCAGAAAGTTGATGTTCTCCACGTACTCGCCCGGGCGCACGATGACGTTGTCCCCGTCCACCGCGGCGTTGATGGCGTGCTGAATGGTCACGTGATCGTCCGGAACATAGATGTCTGACGAGGATACGATGGGGGAAAGAAACAGGAATACCGCAACGAGCAGAAAGGTCCGCATGGTCCACCTCCCGATAAGATTAGAGTTTGATCCCAAAAGTCGCTTCAGGTCAGCGTCACGACATACTAGCACAAGCCGATGGGATTTGAAACGGCAAAGTGGATGAAGGGAACGAACGCGAGCGGATTCCGTCATCGTGCGCAACGGTCTGCATGCAGGCGCGCCGGGCTACTCGATCGTGATGATCCAGAGGTTGCTGAGCTCCGTTCCCACGAGAGCCTGAACGGGAATCGTGGTTCCGGGCAACAGGCCGGTCGACACGACCCTGTCGATGACCTTCACCCCGTTGTCCGGCATGGCATCGAAGTGCACCCTGTTGTTCCAGGGAGGCATGAGCCAGAAGTCGCCGTACGGTGTGGGATCGGGCGAAGGCAGAACGCCGGAACCCGATATCAGCATGACCGGGTTCGTCTTCGGCCAGCCGATGATGACGCCCGTTGCGCTGTCGCCGTTCGATAGGCGCCCGGTCACGTAGAAGTGCGTGTGGAACTCGTCCGCGCCGATGTCCGGAAAGGCGAAGAGCCCGGTGCGCGGATCGCCCTCGAAGTCGTGTTCCGGAAGGCCCTGGGCGTTGCGATCCCCGGCCGAGCGGCAGGGCGAGTCGAAGGGGATGTGATAGTCGGATGCCGCCGGATCGACGAAGAGCGGATCGGCGTCGATGTTGCCGGTTCCGGTCCAGCCTCCCCTGACATCGCAGTAGGTCACGACCAGGGCGCTTGCCGACGTGGCGTAGATTTCAGGATCCTGGGTTGCAGTGTTGTTCCAGACAATGGTGTTCGTGAGAATCGCCGACGAATCGAGGCAGTAGATGCCGCCGCCGGTCCCTGAATAGTTTTCGGTCAGGGTGTTGCCCACGAGCCTCAGCGAGGGCTCGTTCTGGCAGTAGATCCCTCCGCCGCTGCCGGCGGCCCCGTTCCACGAGATGAGGTTGCTGACGATCAGCGGTTCGTCGTCGCAGTACTTGAAGTAGAGGGCGCCGCCCCTGCCGTCCGTCGTGTTGCCGTGGAAGAGGTTGCCGCTGATCATCGGAGAGGAGTCGGAGCAGTAGATCCCGCCTCCCCTGGAGATGGCCCTGTTGGCCATGATCACGTTGTCGACGATGTCCGGGGAAGAGAGATAGCAGTAGATCGCGCCGCCGTACCGGCTTGCCCTGTTTGCGGTGAGGGTATTGCCCGAGATAACGGGGAAGCAGTTGCCGTCGCAGAGAATGCCGGCGCCGTCGTCGCCTGCCTCGTTCCCGGAGATGAAGTTGCCCGACAGGGTTGGCGATGCGGACTCGCAGTGGACTCCTCCGCCCGTCCTGTAGGGATTGACCGCCCCGAGCCCGTTCGTCACCGAAAAGCCTTCGAGAACCGAGCCCGGCCCCTCGCCGCTCTGGAACGTCACGACGCTTCCTGACCGTGTGCCGTCGATGACCGTTCTCCGGGGACCGGATTCGCTCTTCACCGTGATCGCCTTGCCGACGAAGTCGATGTTTTCCAGGTAGGTCCCCGCCCTGACGACTACGGTGTCGCCGTCCGCTGCCGCGTTGATCGCGGCCTGGATGGTGCCATGGTCGTCTGGGACATAGATCGTTGCGGCGAAGCAGACGGACGGGATGACGAGAAAGAAAACGACGATTGCAGCGGCTTTCATCTCCACCTCCTTGGGGGAATGGCTGTTCTATGAGTCATTACGATGACCAGTTTAATATAAATCCAGTTAGATGTTAAGGTGAAAAGTCGGGAGAGCCTATCCCTTGAGCGTGAAGGTTCCTGTGACGCTCGAGTACTCGTAGATGTTGCCCGCAGGGCCGATATATTTCGTGCTGTTCTGCTTAATCCAGCCTTCGGTCACCCCGCCCTGGATGACATTCGTGAAGAGCGGATTGGCTTCGGAGGCTTCCTTGTTGTTGCCTTCCGAGTCCAGCTCGGAGGGATAGGAGGGCGTTCCTCCGCTCTTTGCCGAGTTGACGAAGTAGAGGGAGATCCCGGTGAGCACATGGCCTACCACGGTCTTCTCGGCCGAATCATCCGCATCGGAAGTGAGGTCCTGGTATATGGGAAAAGCCGCCATCGACAGAAGCCCCAGCACCACAATGATGATGATCAGCTCGATCAGCGTGAATCCGCGTTCGTTCCCGTTGCGCCTCATCACCCTAGATTCCCTTGCACATTCCGGCACCACCCGTATCCAGAATCTTTTATCGAATTTGGGTGGCCCGGAAGTTCAATCAAAAAGCAAACAGTGTGCTGATGCAGGTGTTAATATTCTCAGGATGCTCAACTGCAGTATTAATCACCTGGAAGAAAGGAAGCGATCCGATGGGAATTCGTATTGCCTCTGTCCTTCTTATCGTGGCCATGGGCGTCTCGGCCGTTTCGGCAGGAGACGATCAGGAGAACGGCAAGACCGCTACCGATCCGAAGCCGTCCCTGAGCTACGTCGTCTCGATCAGCGATCCTTCTGCAAAGCAGGCCCGCGTGTCGGCTGCGATCAGCGGGCTCGATCTTGATCGCAGCTCTCTCCGGCTCGGCATTCATCGAGGGCAATCGTTTCTCAAGCTGTCCGAGCCGCTGCTCGAGGGGCCGGTGCAAGCCCGGATCGACGGCAAACGGTTGAAGATCGAAAGGCTTGGCCCCTTCGCGTGGCAGGCGGCCTGCAACGGGGCCCGGAGCGTCGATCTCGATTACACCGTGCCGCTCACCCACCGCGAGCTCGAGGAGGTGGCCGCCTCTCATGATCAATACGAATTCCCCTATCTCGACACGGACCACGGCATGCTCACGTCGTGGAGCCTCTTCGTCGTGCCCCGCGATTTCGAGCCGGCCTCCATCGACGTGCGGTTCGAGCTGCCCGGATCGTGGGACGTGGTTGCGCCGTGGCCCGAAACCCGGCCCGGCCTCTACCATCCTTCCGGCCTGCGCGTTCTGCAAAACGACCTGATCGCCGTGGGGAAGTGGACGATCTGGACGAAGCGGATCCACGGATTCGAGGCAACCGTCGCCATCGCGCCGGGGCAGCCGATGCTGGAGAAGAAGGTCATCGATCCGATCAGCAGGATCGTGGCGGAAGAGCTCGATTTCTTCGGCAGGCCGGTCGAGGGCAAGTACCTCTTCCTCTTCGGCCGCCCCGACACGCGCGGTGCGGGCGGTTCGCCGAAGAGCGCCTCCATGACGCTCACGATCGAGCCGCGCCTTTTGCTCCTGCCCAAGGCAGTCGATTTCATTCCCCATCTCGTGGCACACGAGTTCTTCCACACCTGGGGCTCCTCGATCTACGACGCGCCGGACGAGCTGCGCTGGTTCAACGAGGGTTTCACCGACTACTACGCCTATCTCGTCATCACCCGCCTCGGCATGAAAACGTGGGAAGCCTTTGCCGGGAAGCTGGGCGCGGCGATGGCCGAATGCCGGGCGAGTCCCCATTTCGAAAAGATCTCCCTCGTCGAGGCCGGAGGTGAAATCTTCTTCCGCGACAGGGAGGCCTACAGGATGGTCTACTCGGGCGGCCTGATCGCGGCGGCATGGCTCGACCGCGCCATCCGGACGCAGACTGCCGGAAAAGCGTCGCCGTCCACGCTGGACGATTTCATGCGCGCCTTCAACAACGATCCGCGCTGGATAAGGGGGAAGCGCGCACCCGGACTTTGCGACTTCTTCGAGATCCTCGGACGCTTCGTGGACGAACGAACGGTGCAGGAGGCCAGGAAGGCGGTGGGCGAGCCCTATGCCTTCGATCCGGAGATTGCTTTTTCCCGGAATGGTGTTACCGTCAAGCGGATCGCTGCCAACGATCCCGAATCGGCAAAAGTCACCTACGAGGTGGAAGCGGATCCCTGGAAAGAGCACGACCTGCCTCGATGACCCGCCTCGACAATAAGGAGCCCCGCCTGTGGCCAAGCGAGCTTTGCTGTCTTGTTCGTTGCTGTTTGTTGTCTGTTTTCCTGCCGCCCCGCTCCATCCGGACAGCGCGGACTCCAGGTTCCTGCTCAACGGAGTGGAGGAGATCGCGGCGCCGGGTGTTCCCGGGCCTCTCTGCATCTTCGGCGACCGTGCCTTCGTGGTGGCAACCGCAAATGTGAGCGGAGCCTGCCAGGCCCCCGTTGTCGCGGCGGCCAGGCTGGGACGGGGCCGCGTGGCCGCCTTCGGGCACGGCGGCTACTTCGGAAGGGGCTCCCTCGATACGGCCGACACGGGACGGCTCGTGGTCAACACGGTGCGATGGGTCGCGGGGAAGAAGAAGCCGGCTGCTATTCGCGTGGCCCTTTTTCATCAAGGCGGGCTTCTCGCCTATCTCAAGGAAATGGGATTCGAGGCCGAGGCGCTGGCGGGCCGTCCGTCCCGGGAAAGCCTCGAGCCCTTCGATGCGGTCTGCTTCTTTCCCACTTCCCTTTCCGGGAAGGCGGAGATCGATGCGGTGCGGGAGTACGTGCGCGGCGGGGGCGGGCTCCTGGTGGCCGATCTCGGGTGGGGCTGGCTGCAGCTCAATCCCGGGAAGAGCCTGGTGGCCGACCATCAGGGAAACCTCCTTCTGGCTCCGGCCGGGGTCGTGTGGGCCGACGGCTACCTGCAGCGCAACTCCGAGGCGGGCTACCGGCTCGGCAGGGAGCGGCTCGACCTGACGCACGCGGCCCGGGCGCTCGGCGCCGCAAAAGCCGTCGAAGGAGGGCGAAAGGAGCTCGATGCAGGCGCTCTATCCCAGGTGTCGTGGATCCTCAGCCATGCCGTCCGCTCCATTCCGCCGGAAGACGAGCTTCTCCTGCCGCGCCTTCGGCGAGTGTGCGCCCGGGGTGCGGCCGGGGATTCCAGCAAGGCCGAGCTCTCCTTTCCCCTTGCGCGGAACAAGCCGCTGGCGCGGCTCGCCTTGACCATGCAGCTTGCGGAACTGAAGAAGAAGGCGCCGGAGGAAGTGACCGCCTCACCCGCGGCGGCCCGGTTTCCCGGCGCTGTTCCCGAAAACGCCGTGCCGGTGAAGAGAAGCCTGAAGATCGACACGAGCATCCCCGATCGCCACGGCACCGGGCTCTATGCCCCGCCCGGCTCGATCGTCACGGTCAGCCTGCCGCCCGGTGCGGAAGGACAAGGGCTCCGCCTGCGGATCGGCGCTCACAGCGACTCCCTCTGGCATCACGCCACCTGGAACCGGGCGCCGGAGATCTGCCGCGTCGTGGCGCTCGAGGAAAGGACGACGCGCGCCGCCTCGGCCTTCGGCGGCCTTGTCTACATCGAGGTGCCGCACCGCTGCCGGCTCGGCGGGATCGACCTGATCGTCGAGGGCGCCGTGGAGGCGCCGCGCTACATTCTCGACGAGACGGATCTCGAGTCGTGGCGCTCCTCGATCCGCCATCTGCCCGGCCCCTGGGCGGAGCTCGAGACGAAGAAGGTGATCCTCACCCTGCCCTCGAAGGAAGTGCGCGGGCTCGATGATCCGAAGGGAGTGATGGAGTTCTGGGATCAGGTGATGGACTGCTGCGCCGATCTCGCCGCCCGCCCGCGCGAGAGGTCTCGCCCCGAGCGCTACGTGACCGACATCCAGATCAGCGCCGGGTACATGCACGCGGGCTACCCGATCATGACGCACCTCGACATCGCCCCGGTCATGGTGGACGTTCCGCGGATGAAGGCCAACGGGCACGGCGGCGTGTGGGGGCTCTTTCACGAGATGGGGCACAACCACCAGCACGGTGACTGGACCTTCGGCGGGACGGGGGAGGTGACGTGCAACCTCTTCACCCTCTACGTCTTCGAGAAGGCGTGCGGCATGCCGATCTCGGCGCACGGGAGCTTCACCGATCAGGCCATGGCCGAGACAATGAAGAAGCACATCGCGGCAGGCGCCGATTTCGGAAAGTGGAAGGGCTCTCCCTTTCTCGCCCTGGTGATGTACGTCCAGCTCAGGCAGGCTTTCGGCTGGGAGGCGTTCCAGACCGTCTTCGCCGAGTACCGGAACCGGGCCTCCGGTGAGCGGCCGAAGAGCGACAGCGAGAAAAGAGACCAGTGGATGGTCCGCTTCTCCCGGCAGGTGGGACGGAACCTCGGCCCCTTCTTCCAGGGTTGGGGCGTGCCCACCTCCGAGTCGGCGCGGCAGTCGATCGCCGGCCTCCCCGGGTGGCTGCCCGACGATTTCCCCGTCAAGGAAAAGAAGATCGAGAGCAGCGCGAAATAGAAGCTGGGTGTATACTTCGCCTTCGGCAGGATCGAGAGCTGCGAGTCGACCGGACCGTGCCGCGGGCGGCGGTCTTCAATCTGAGGTGCGTCGGGAAGATGAGCGATAAACCCGAGAAGAGGCACGAAAAGCCGGACACCTATTACGAGTTCTTCAACGAGCGCCTCCTGAGCGTCATCCCTCCCGATGCCGAGAAGTTTCTCGACGTGGGATGCGCTTCGGGCATCCTCGGGCTTTCGATCAAGGCGAAGCGGCCCGGAGCCATTGTCCATGGCATCGAGAGGGAATCCCGGGCCGCGGCCAGTGCGGCCGAGCGGCTAGATTCCGTTCTCGAAGGCGACCTGATCGATCTTCTGCCCGATATCCGCGAGACCTACGACTGCATCATCTGCGCCGACATCCTCGAGCACCTCGAGGATCCCTGGCAGGCGCTGCGCCGGCTGGGGGAGCTTCTCGTCCCCTCGGGGCACGTGGTGGCGAGCATCCCGAACATCCGGTACTACAAGGTGCTCAGGGAGCTGGTGATCCACGGGCGTTTCACCTATCGCGGTTCCGGAATCCTCGACTCGACGCACCTGAGGTTCTTCACGCGGCGCGAGATGGCGGTGCTCTTCGAGCGGGCCGGCCTCACGGTGACGAGGCAGATGCCGGTGATCAAGGGGAAGAACACGGTGATGCGCCTGCTCGACGCTTTCTGCTTCAAGGCCCTGTCCGACTTCAGGGCGTTCCAGTACGTGACCGTCGGCCGGCGCGATGTCGATGGGGGAGGACGATGAAGGTCTCGGTCGTCATCCCCACGTTCAATCAGCCCGAGCTGGTTCCGGAGACGGTGAAGGCCGTACTTGCCCAGAGCCGCCCGCCTGACGAGTGCATCGTCGTGGACGACGGATCTGATCGCGAGACCGTCGAGGCACTCGAGCCCCTTCTGGATTCGATCAAATACAAACGCAAGGAGAACGGCGGGCCGGCCAGCGCCAAGAACGTGGGCATCGCCGCGGCGACGGGCGACCTGATCGCCTTCTGCGATCACGACGATCTCTGGCTGCCCCGGAAGCTCGAGCGCCATCTCGCCCGGCACGAGTCCGACCCGCAGGTCGGCGTCACCTACTCGCGGGTGACGCGGGTCCTGCCCGATGGCCGGGTCCGGAGAGTGGATCCGCGAAGGGGACCGGAGGGGATGGTCTTCACCGCGCTTCTCAGGAAGAGCTTCATCCCCACCTGCTCGGCCGTGGTCGTCCGGCGGGACGTCCTTGACGCGGTCGGGCCCTTCGACGAGAGTTTCCGCCTTTCGGATGACTACGACCTCTGGTTCCGCCTGGCCAGGAAGTCGCGGTTCGGATTCATCGAGGAGAGCCTCGTGGTCTACAGGCTCTATCCCGGGAACGCGAGCGGGGACAACCGCCGCCTGCACGAGGAGAAGATCCGGGTTTTCGAGAGCCTCCTCGAAGACACCGATGCAATCAGCGCAACGGAGACGCGCCTGGTCAAGCGAAAGATAGCCCGGCACCTCGTCGGCGTGGCCAAGAACCTTTTGCGCGAGGGAAGTGTGCCCGAGGCCGGCCGGCTCTTCCGCCGGGCGGCCGCGGAGTCTCCCTGGAGCCTGAGGCTTCAGCGCTACCGCCTGCAGAGTGTTCTGCGGGATCTTTTCCGTCACGGCGGGGAGGGGTGAGCCGACGGACAACCGCTTCACCGCGATTCAATGCATAGGAATAACGTGTTCATCAACAGACGGCAGTTCATTAAAAGCGTTGCAGCGGGAGGGGCCGCCTTCTCGCTGCCGGGCTGCACTCTCTTCGACAGCGATCTGCCTGGCGAGAGTGGAGACCAGCGCCCGAACTTCATCATCATCCTGGCCGATGACATGGGGTACGGCGACTCGAGCTGCTATCAGGGCTGGATCGAGACTCCGAGGCTGGAGCGGCTCGCGGCAGAAGGATTGAAGTTCACGGACTTTCATTCCAGCGGGGTCGTCTGCAGCCCGACCCGGGCCGGACTGCTCACCGGCCGCTACCAGCAGCGCGCCGGTGTGCCGGGCGTGATCAACGCCGATCCCGAGCATCCGGCACACAGGTGGGGGCTCGATCCGGGTGAGATCACCTTTCCGAAGCTGCTCAAGTCCCGGGGCTATGCCACGGCGATCTACGGGAAATGGCACCTCGGCTACGACAGGAAGTTCAATCCCGTCCATCATGGGTTCGATCACTTCCGCGGCTACGTGAGCGGCAACATCGATTACCTGTCGCATTACGACCGGATGGGTACCTACGACTGGTGGGACAACCTGGAGCATGTCGAGGAGGAGGGCTACACCACGCACCTGATCACGCGGCATGCCGTCGACTTCATCGAGAAGAACAGGAACGGGCCGTTCTGCCTCTACATCTCCCATGAAGCGGTGCACTCGCCGCTTCAGACGCCCGATGATCCGCCGCAGCGCGGTCCCGATGCGGTGAAAAACAAAAAGGACCGGAAAGCCAAGGAGACCTACCGGCAGATGATGCTCGAGATGGATGACGGGATCGGCTCCGTTGTCGATGCCGTGACAAAATGCGGCATCGCCGACAGGACCCTCGTCTTCTTCTTCTCGGACAACGGGGCGAACAAGACCGGCTCCAACGCCCCTTGCCGGGGACACAAGGGATCGGTCTGGGAAGGCGGCCACCGCGTCCCGGCCATCGCCTGGTGGCCGGGGAAGATCCTCCCGGGAACGGAAAGCTCCCAGCTGGCCATCAGCCTCGACCTGATGCCCACCATGCTCGACCTGGCCGGTGCGGCCCTTCCACCGGGGCATCGGCTCGACGGCGTCAGCCTTCACCCTCTTCTTCTGCAGGGCAGGGAGCTCGGCGACCGGAAGCTGTTCTGGAACGGGAAGGCGATGCGCGACGGCAGATGGAAGCTGGTGACGAACGGCAAGACGCCGCGGCTGTACGACCTTGCCGCGGACATCGGCGAGACCGTGGATCTGGCGGCAAAGCATCCCGACCGCGCGAAGGAAATGGCTGCCGCCGTCCAGGCCTGGATCCGTGATGTGGGAGAATGAGCCTCGTCCCGCAAGCCGCCTTCCCGCGCCGGGACGCCCCGCCATGATCGGCGTTGATAAAAACCGGCAGGGAGCTAAGATGAGGGGATGAAAGACCATTTCATCTCAGTAATCCTCTCCTCGTACAACCAGCCCAACTGCCTGAAGCTGGTGCTCGAGGGGTTCTGCGTCCAGAAAGAGACGGACTTCGAGATCATCGTCGCCGACGACGGGTCCGACAAACCCACCCTCGACCTGATCGAGGAATACCGTGCACGGGGTTCCTTCGAGCTGACCAAGGTCTCGCAGGAGCACACCCATTTTCGCAAGGCGCGGATCCTGAACCTGGCGGCGCGCGAGTCGCGGGGCGGGCAGCTCGTCTTCTGCGACGGCGACTGCCTCCCGTTTCCCGATTTTCTCGCCGTGCACAAGGTGCACTTCTTCCCGGGCGCCTACGCCGTGGGCGGCTACATCTACCTCGACCTGGAGGAGAGCCGCTCCCTCAGCCGGGAAGCAGTGCGACGGGGAAAGCAGACCTCCTTCCTGGGGGGAAGGCGAGCCAGAAAGCTTCGGTGGGTTCACATCAAGAACCGGATCTATGCCTTCACGGGACGCAGGAACAAGCCGAAGATCCTGGGCGGCAACTTCTCCGTCGACAGGGAGGCCTTCTTCTCGATCAACGGCTTCGACGAGAGGTTCGACGGCTTCAGCGGGGAGGATTCTGACATCCGGAACCGATTCAACAGCGCGGGAATCAGGGCCATCAGCCTCTGGAACAAGGCCTTCGTCTGCCACCTCGATCACGCGCTGGACCCCAATCGCTGCCATCCCGACGTGGTGAGGGGAAAGAGGGACAAGGATCTTCTGGTGGCCAACGAGACCCGGCAGAGGATCGAGACTGGGGTCGACAGGCACTGAGGGGATACTGAGCCCGCGCAATCTCCGCCATGTAGACTCAAAGCTATTCGCCGATTCGGTAGGTTCGCACCGTCTACATGGCGGAGATTGCGCGGGCTCAGTATCCCCGGCTAGTCGACCTGCACCTCCCGGGTGAGGCGGGATCCCTCGTAAAGACGGAGCTGGATCCGGTTCCTCTGCATGAAGCGCTCCATCTTCTTGGTGAGGAGGCGGGCCAGCTTGTGCTTCACCTTGCGGACAGGGGAGAGCTCGCTCTTCATCGCCTCGCGGAACGCCCGGGCCATGGCGTCGAGGTCGACGTCGGGCGGATCGTTCCTCTTGAATCCGATGGCAAAGACGGTGTGGGGGATGAGATACATCCCCTGCGAGCCGATGATCCGGACGGGAAAGGGCTCGAGCATCAGGTTGAACGCCTCGGGCGTGAACCGCCAGTAGTCGTAAGGGTGGTCGTGGATCTTGAAATCCATCACCGAGGTTGTCAGGACCGATCCTCCCGGCTTGATCACGCGGAACACCTCGCCGCAGGCTTTGGTGCAGCGCTGAACGTGCTCCAGCGTGTCGAGGAGCAGCGCCGTGCCGACGCTCTCGTCCGGCAGCGTCATCTCCTCGATGTTCTCGACGCGGTCCACTCCCGGCCCGTCGCGGAAATCGCAGCCCACGTACTCCTTTCCCGGGAAGAAGGGACGCAGATCGGCGAAGCCCTGCTGCCCCTCCACCTGGTACGAGCCGAACTCGTAGACCGGGTCGTCGGCCGGGAAGAACTGAAAGACCTGGCGCACCAGGTTCCTGATATTCTTTCTCATGGTACGGTCGCTCGTTTCAACGAATGCGGCGGAGGAAGCCGCTCGGTGCAAAGGAAACCAGCAGCTTCTCGCGGGACTTGTCGAGCTCGAATTCGGGAGTCTCCGCCAGGAATTCCTCGACGGAGCGCAAGGGATTGTCCTCGCGCCAGTCGGCCAGGCCGGGGACGTCGCCCAGCGCCTTGCAGATCGTGTCGAAGACGACGAGATATCCGTTCAGGGGGACGAAATCCTTGTAGACGCGGAGCTCTCCCAGGACGTGAGCGTAGCTGTGGTCCGAGTCGAGCACCACGAGGATCTCCGTCTCGCCGGCCAGCGCCTCGCGTACCTGATCCAGGATCTCCGGCGCCTTGGAATCCCCGGTGATCAGCGTCACGTCGGAGCCGAAGGGGTGCTCGAGCACCTTCTTGTGGACGGCGTCGTTCTTCTCGATGTCGACGGAGATCACGCGGCCGCCGCCGAGAAGCCGGAGCATGGAGGAGTAGAAGATGGCGGAGCCGCCGTGGGCCGTTCCCGTCTCGAGGATGACCTTGGGTTTCAGCTCGTAGATCAGTTCCTGCATGATGAGGAGGTCCGTGGGCCACTGCCAGATCTCCATGCCGAGCCAGCGGGGAGTCTGCCACAGCTTGGCGCACCAGAGCGCCTTGGTCCACTGCATCGCCAGGTCCTTGGGGCCGCCCTTGCCGCCGCCGATGACCACTTTACGGAGCCATTTCTGAAATCCCATGAATACACTCTTTCCCAACACGGATAGGCAAAAAGGATCATGATAGTGTTTCGGAGGAAGAGTTCAAGTCTGTAGAATCGGCCGGACTGGTTACCGTCTCTGGACGGGTTGCGGAGTGTTGCATGCAGGCTTCCGGCATCGAATGGTTCTATCTCCTGGCGGGAGGCGCGGTCTGCCTCTTCCTTCTCTATTTCACCCTCGTGTCGATCCGGGAGAGGAAACCCCGCGCCGCCGTGATCAGCCTCGTGCTGGCCCTTTTCCTTGGTGCCGCCTGGTTCGGCTCCTTCTTCCTTGTCAGGGGGAACGGATTCCTGCTTGCCGCTCCGGCAGGTGCCGTGATCCTTGTCGGGGTGCTTTTCTTCCTTCCTTCCTCGCGGGGCAGCGCGATCCGCATTCCCGGAGCGATGGAGAGGGTCGACGAGCGCGACGTGATCTTCGCGCGGGAGGAGTACGAGCCGGGAAGCGAGGAGTACAACACCTACTACTCCATGCGGCCCGATAACAGGGACGGCGACGACAGGCTCCGCCGGCTGCCCGGTCTCCTGAGGCCCGGCGGGCGCCTTTACGATCCCGTCGCGTCACCCCGGGTGGGGAAGATGTTCAAGGTGATCGAGCGCATGACCTCAGAGGTGGACGGGCCGGTGAGTCGCAACCGGGACGGCTGCGATCCGGGCGAGATGACGGCTCAGGTGAAGGAGATGGCTCTCCGGCTCGGCGCCGACGAAGTGGGGATCGCCAGGCTGAACAAGATGTACGTCTATTCCCACGTTGGCCGCGGCCCCGAGGAGTGGGGCGCCCCGATCCGGAACGACCACCGCTTCGCCTTGGTCTTCTCCCTCGAGATGGACGAGGCGGCCGTGGAGGCGGCGCCGCGGATCGGGATCACCGAAGAGACGGCGGTGAAGTACCTGAAGGGCGCCCAGATTTCCATCGCCATGGCCCGGACGATCAGGGGGCTCGGCTATCCGGCCCGGGCGCACATCGCCGGCAGCAACTACCAGATCATGCTGCCGCCCGTGGCCCAAGATGCCGGACTCGGCGAGCTCGGGCGGAACGGCTACCTGATCTCCTCGAGGTTCGGCGCCAGATTCAGGCTCGGCGCCGTGACGACCGATCTGCCTCTCGTGCCGGACAGCCCGGTGACGCTCGGCGTCCAGGAGTTCTGCGCCGCCTGCCGCAAGTGCGCCGTCAACTGTCCTTCGGGCGCCATCCCGCACGGGGAGAGGTGCGTGGTCCGGGGAGTTGAGAAGTGGCCCCTCGACGTGGTGAAGTGCCTCCACTACTGGCGCGTGATCGGCACGGACTGCGGGCTCTGCATGAAGGTCTGCCCCTACAGCCACCCGCCCACCCTGGTGCACAACCTGGTTCGCGCGGGAATCAGCCGCTCGGCCTTCGCGCGGCGCGTCTCACTTTACGGTGACGATCTCTTCTACGGCCGGAAGATTCCGTGGGACGGGGATCCCCGGGGGCGTTGAAGCGGGCGCTGAATCGGGTTTCCTTCATCGGGCCGATCTGGTATACTCTTCCCATCGCAAACCGAGGATGACGTCCGGGATCATTCAGGAAAGAGTTTGGTAGCTGCTTTCTGTCAGGGGGTGTCGGCATGTTCAAGATTGACTTTGGAGCCGGTTGCGTTCCGGTAAGGATATTCTTCTGTCTTTGCTGCCTTGCCGTCGTCCCCTCCACGGCGATGGCGCAGTACAAGCAGCTCTTCGATGATCCTCATCTGATGATCCCGGTCCATAACGACTACACCAGAGCTCTGGCCGTGGGCGATGTGGACAACGATGGCGATCTCGATCTCTTTGTCGGCAACGAACGCAACCAGAACCGTCTTTTCCTCAACAACGGGTGCGGGAAGTTCACCTCTACTGAAAACCAGCTGCCGACCGGTGCATCCGAGACGCATGGCATGGCCGTAGGCGACGTGGATGGCGACGACGATCTCGATCTGTTCGTAATAAATTACATGGAGCAGAATCAGCTGTTCCTCAACGATGGAACGGGGATATTCATCGACGCCACGAGCCAGCTTCCCGGCGACCTGACGGAGAGTTGCTCCGTGGCTCTCGGCGACGTGGACGGCGACGGGGATCTCGATGCCTTGATCGGCAACGGAGGCGAATTTTCCAAACGGGGTTACAACCGCCTCTACCTCAACGACGGCAGCGGTGTCTTCTCCGTTGCCACGAACCAGATACCGTGGGTGCAGTGCAGCACCAGTGCCGTGGCGCTTGGCGACGTGGACGGCGACGGGGATCTCGACGCGTTCATCGGCAATGCCTGGGAAGCGAATCACCTCTACATCAACGATGGAGCGGGGTGGTTCAGCAGCGGCACCCATCAGATCCCGATGTTCGAAACGAATACGATGGCCTTGGCGCTTGGCGACGTGGATGGCGACAGCGATCTCGATGTCCTGATTGGAGCACGCGGAGAGGATTTCCTTTTTCTCAACGACGGGACCGGTGTCTTTGTCGACGCCTCGAATCAAATTCCGCAGCATGACGATGCATCTCGTGGAGTCGGACTCGGCGACGTGGATGGCGACGGGGATCTCGATGCCCTGATCGGAATCGGCCGCCATCATCACACCAGCG
>CAYZWU010000083.1:0-2355 GCA_964482235.1 uncultured Phycisphaerales bacterium | reverse complement strand
GGCGACGGGGATCTCGATGCCCTGATCGGAATCGGCCGCCATCATCACACCAGCGGAACTTCGAACCAGGATTGCCTCTATCTCAACGATGGCAACGGTGTTTTTTCCGATGCCACGAACCAGCTCCCTGAGATCCAGACCAGTGACAGAGCTGTTTCGCTTGCCGATCTGGATGGGGATGGCGACCTCGATTCCCTGATCGGAACCATGGATCAGAACCGTCTTTATCTCAACAACGGATCCGGGCTGTTCACCGATTGCACGGGTTCGATCTCATTTGACGATGATTGGACGAAGTCTGTTGCACTTGGCGACATTGATGGAGACGGTGATCTCGACGCCGTGGCCGGTAATTACGGAGATTCCTGGTACGTAAAATACAACTGGGTTTACATCAATGACGGTCAGGGAATGTTACATGCCGAGCCGGACCGGATTCCCATCGCGAGCGAGGAGACCGCGTCGGTGGCTCTTGGAGATGTGGATAACGACGGGGACCTGGATCTCTTTGTCGGTCATGATTGGGTGGGACAGAGGGATCGACTTTACATCAATAACGGGAACGGTTGGTTTCTTGACGCCTCACAACTGATGCCAGCCGGCGCCATTACATTATGTGTGGTATTCGGTGATGTTGATGGCGATGAAGATCTGGATATTTTTCGAGGTACTGGTCTCGGCGGGCAGAGTGCTCTCTATCTCAACGACGGCACGGGCCGGTTCTCCAATGCCACGAATCAGATTCCGTCAGACTCAGCTACTACCCAGGCTGTTGCCATCGGGGACGTAGATGGGGATTACGATCTCGACCTGTTCCTTGGCAACCGGTACGATTTGTGCAATCTCTATCTCAATGACGGGACAGGTGTTTTTTCCGATGCCACGAACCAGATCCCGCCAATCGGCGATGACATCCATGGCGTCGCCCTGGGTGACGTGGACGGCGACGGCGATCTCGACGCCTTCCTGGCGAGCGGACAGGATCGTCTCTTCCTCAACGACGGCACGGGCGTGTTTTCCGATGCCACCAGCCAGGTTCCTGATGACAGCTTTGATTCAAATTCAGTGATTCTCGGTGACCTCGACAACGACGGTGATCTGGATGCCTTTCTGGTCAATGATACCCGGCCAGGCAACCGGGAGAACACTCTCTATCTCAACGACGGCACGGGGCAGTTCATCGACGCCACGATCCTGGTTGCCACGAGCAACGACAGCGCCTATGCCGCTGCACTCGGCGATCTGGACGCAGACGGCGATCTGGACGCCTTCATAGGAAAGAGCTCTCAGAACCGGGTTCTGTTCAATCTGACAAACCACGTGGCCTGGCAGGACGTGCCGAGAGTGGGCAAGCCTCTCTCCATGGAAGTCCACGGTCCCCCCAACGGCTGGTACATCCTCGCGGCCTCCACTCACAGCGACCATGTCCCCATGCCGCCTCTGGGTGACTTGAGACTCTTGCTGAGCGCAGTCTTCTACCGCAGTTCCGACAGCCTCGACAGCGAGGGCCGGGCAGTTCACCAATTCGAGGTGCCCTCAATCCCCGCACTCGTGGGAAAGAGGCTCTACTGGCAGGCCTTCGTCTGGAATCCGGGGCACTTCACCAACCTGGAGGTCACGACGCTTACGGATCTCTGATAATTGGCATATTAGCCGGAAAGTCCTGTAAGAGATCCTCCCTAGATCTTGCCACGGCTTTCAATTTTTCAGCCGATCAGGTAGAATGCTCATCAAGCGCCAATATCTCGGAAAACGACCTGGGAATTATCAGACTACGATCAGGAATATTTTCTCTGTCAGGGAGTGTTGACATGTTCAAGTCAAGCAAGGGAGTCGGACTCGTATTAGGGAAAATCTTCTTTGTTATCTGCTTTGCGACTGCTGCATCCACGGCAATGGCGCAGGACAAGCTGCTGTTCGACGATCCTCGCCTGATGATCCCGGCCCATCACGATTCAACCATGGCTCTGGTAGTGGGCGACGTGGACAACGATGGCGACCTCGATCTTTTGGCAGGCAATTACGGTGTTCCAGATCGTCTCTATCTCAATAGCGGCGAGGGATTGATTTTCGATGCCGGTAGCCAGCTTTCAACACGTGACGACCGCACTCGCGCCGCTGCCATCGGCGATCTGGATAGCGACGGTGATCTTGATCTCTTTGTCGTTCATTACATGCAGCAGAATCGACTTTATATCAACGATGGAACGGGAATCTTTATTGACGCATCAAACCAGATTCCCGCAGACCAGAGGGAGGGTTGTTCCGTGACTCTGGGGGACGTGGACAATGACGGGGATCTTGATATCTTTGTAGGCAACGGAGACTATCCGAACCGCCCGGCTTACAACTGTC
>CAYZWU010000082.1:0-17904 GCA_964482235.1 uncultured Phycisphaerales bacterium | reverse complement strand
AGCATCGGATTTCTAATCCGAGGGTCGGGGGTTCGAGTCCCTCCGGGCGTGCCATCTCTTTTTTGGGCGGGGAGATGCAGGGGGATGATAGCTCCTGCAGCGGCAATGGATTAGATCCCTCACCACCCGTTCCATCCGATCTTCATCAATGCAACGAGATGTGGGCTTTCAATTCACTCGTGTCCTTCTACTCACCGTACTCCTTTTTCTCGACGGCCTTTCCCCAATGCCTGCCTGCGAAATCCATGAAGCAGTTCCAGTCATACTCGACGAGATCATGCTTTCCCGTTCGAATGTGGTAGCCGATGCGGCCATCGTGAAGCGGCTGATCGGGCTTCGGCATTCCGTGGGAGGACAAGCCCTGGAAGCCGAAGAGCCTGTAGACCGGTCCGGCGTGAACGCAGGCGAGGAATTCCCCCTCGGGATCAGCCCAGCTGTCCTTCGTGGCACTGGCCACGTACACCGGTCGGGGCGCCATCAGAGCAATGAGCTGGTGCTGGTCGACAGGCAGCTCGTCCTCATTGTTGCTGTACCGCTTGTAGTTGGTGCAGAACCAGTGCGGGAAGGCCCTGTTGATGGCATCGATGCTCTCGCCCTTCATTCGCCTGGCCAGGGCCGCGCCCGTGCAGCCGGAGTTGTTGCTGATCACCAGCGAGAAGCGTTCGTCTTCGGCGCCGCACCAGAGAGCGGTCTTGCCACCGCGCGAATGCCCGACCACGGCCACTCGCGCCGCGTCGATGTCGCCGTCGGCCTCGAAGTAGTCCATGACCCGGCTGGCACCCCAGGCCCATGCGGCAATGGTTCCCCAGGCATCATCGGCACGCGGAGCGGACGGGGGATCGAATATACCGTGGACGCCGTTCTTGAAACCGTCGTGCTCGTCCGGATCGAGATCGGAGTTGTGAAAGGCGGCTGCCGCGTAGCCGCGCCCGACGATGCTCTCCACCGGCCAGAATGGACTCCTCGTCTTCCGTTCAGGATCGATGTTCGTGCGAGATCTGTTGCAGATCAGCAAGAAGCCCGGCACAGGTTTCGGCACATCGTTCGGGAGGAAAAGTGCCAGGTGGATCGCTGCCTTCCCGCCCGGGCCCGAGAAGTGGATATCGACCAGCTTGCGCGTTGCCTCGCCGGACAGAGCCGTTCTCGTTGTTTCCTTTGTCTCGAACCGCAACGTGTCAGGCCGGCCGACGGGCGCGCGACCGTAGACATTGGTGCGGAAGAGCTCCAGGATCTCCAGGCGCCGCGTGTTTCTCCATTCGATCGCAGAATCGATAATTTTCCCCTTGGCGGTTTCCAGGGGATCGGGAAGGGACAGTTCATCGGCTGTACTCGCAATCATGGTCGCGAGTAACGCTCCACAGATCGAGACGAGTTTCATCGTGGCTCCTTGATGGCAGCGATCGATTTCACCGGGCGCACGAGCCGAGGGGATTGATGCAACCTACAGCATCCAGCCTAAATCAGGGTGGAGATGCTGGAAAGTCAAAAGACACGAGCACTGCCCGAAGCTTTTTTCCCGGCATGGCCGTGAGCCTGCTGCTCTCGAACCTTCGATTGCCGGACTTCATGGACGCCAGCTCGTGAGCCCCTAGCATCACACGGAATTGAGACTCCTCACAGACGCCGACTTTTATTATTGTTTGACGTCAGCTAATTTGGCACCCGCATCAACGATAACTTCAATTACACTTCTCAAGCCCTTTGGGCGGAGTCCAAAGGATTTGACGCCCGGTTTCGGTTCTGGGAATCTGGTCTTTGAAGGGCAGGAAAGGAGCAAGATATGGAGTTCAGCCGACGCCGTTTCCTCGGAGCTTGCAGCGCTGCTGCCGGAAGTCTCTTTTTACATCCCTGGTTGAGGGCTTCCGAGAGCTGCAGCAGGCCGAATGTCGTCTTCATCCTCGTCGACGACCTGGGGTGGACGGACCTCGGCTGCCAGGGTAGCCGCTTCTACCGGACGCCCAACCTGGACCGGCTCGCCGCCTCGGGCATGCGCTTCACCGATGCCTATGCCTCCTGCCCCGTCTGCTCACCCACGCGGGCCTCCATCATGACGGGCAAGTATCCCGCGCGTCTCGACATCACGGACTGGATCCCCGGGAAGGATCCGAAGAACCGTGAGCTGCTCGGGCCGCAGGATCGCCATCAGCTCCCCCTCTCCGAGACGACGGTGGCCGAGGCGCTTCGGAAGTCCGGCTACAGGACGTTCTTTGCCGGCAAGTGGCATCTTGGAGGAGAAGGTTTCTTCCCCGAGGACCAGGGCTTCGACATCAACAAGGGCGGCCATCACAAGGGCTCCCCACCTGGAGGTTACTACTCCCCCTACACGAATCCCAAGCTCGAGAGCGGGCCGGAAGGCGAGTACCTGCCCGATCGGCTCACCGACGAGTCGATCCGCTTCATGGAGCAGAACAGGGAGGACCCGTTTCTCCTGTTTCTCTCCTTCTACACTGTCCACACCCCGATCCAGCCGTGCAGGCGGCTCATCGAGGAAAACAAGAAGCGGGCTGCCTCGCTGAAACATCACGGCCCGCCGAGCGTCAAGGAGCGACGGGGGGTCACCAAGCTCCGGCAGGACAGTGCCGCCTACGCCTCGATGGTCCAGGCGATGGACGAGAACGTGGGCCGTCTGATGAAGAAGCTCGACGAGCTCGGGATCGCCGACAACACCATCGTTGTCTTCACCTCGGACAACGGAGGCCTCTCGACGCTGAGAAGGGGAAACAGCCCGACCTCGAACGTCCCACTGCGGGCCGGAAAGGGCTGGTGCTACGAAGGCGGCATCCGAGTTCCGTTGATCGTCTCCGCGCCCGGCGTCGCCGCAAAGGGAAGCCGATGCGATTTCCCGGTCACGAGCACGGACCTCTACCCCACCATCCTCGAGCTGACCGGCCTCGGCCTCGATCCCGACCAGCATCGCGACGGGCTGAGCCTGGTCCCGCTGCTCGGAGGAAAAAAGAAGCTCAACAGGATAGCGATCTACTGGCATTATCCTCATTACCATGGAAGCACATGGGCTCCCGGCGCCGCGGTACGAGCCGGCGACTGGAAGCTGATCGAATTCTACGAGGAAAATAAATACGAGCTGTACGACCTCAGAAACGACATAGGCGAAAAGAACGACCTTGCGAAGACCCACCCCGAGAAGGCGAAGAAGCTGCTCGACATGCTCCATCGCTGGCAGCGGGAGATGGGAGCCAGGATGCCTCGCCCGAATCCAAACTTTCAGAAGAAGTGAGAATAGACGGGCCGCGGCACGAGCGTCGACCGGTCCGCGTCATGAGCCAGGAAGGAAACGATCCATGTCACGATTGACAACAGCATGCCTGCTGATCTCCTTCGTCCTCCTCGGAAATGCAGCAGCCCAGGATGACAGCTGCTGGATAATCGACGCAGCCGAGGAGTGGCAGCAGTCCGCAAAGGAAAGCGAGGCGCTCGGTTTCGACAACGGCCTTGCCACCCCCACGGGGCCGGTCAGCCGGTATTGCAGCGTCGTCCGCACATACCCCGTGAAGCGCTCGGCGAGATCCATCGTCTTCGAGCAGTCGCCGGTGTGGCAGAACTGGAATCCGATCGAGGACCTCGGCCCGTCGAACCTCGGCGACGCTCCGGTGCTGCTCACCGTCGGTCCGGACGACTACTGGATGTTCGGCCGCTACAAGGCCGGGAAGAAGAGGGCGGAGTTCTTATCAGAGAAAGCCTCGCTCCCCGGCTTCGACATCCCGCTCAGAACGACACCCTTCCCCAAGCAGTACGACGCCCCCGGCGGGCTGAAGAAGGGACTCGGCGGCTACCATGCCTGGCAGAGCAGGGACATGATCAACTGGGTCCACCACGGGCCGGTCACCGAGGGATTCTCCAGGTGGGTCACCACGGCGGAGCGGGCGAAGGGGAAGACCTACATCTACTACGACTACCCGAACGACCAGGATCCCCACCTCTACATCGACGAAGACCTCTTCGACGGCCTCCCGGGCAGGAACATGGGCCTGGCATTCAGGGATCCTTCCCACGGATCGGACTGCGCGTTCATCCGTGACGAAAAAGGCGCCTTTCACGTGATCTACGAGGACTGGAGCCCGATCAATGCCAGCAAGCGGTCTTGGGATTCTCCCCTGGCCGGCCACGCCGTCAGCAAGAACGGGATCGACAGCTTCGAGATCCTGAAGCCCGCCGTGGACAACCGCACGAGGGACACGGGAAAGGTCGCCGAGTACAGGCACCCCCACTGGAAGCAGCACGAGGACTGGGACACCAACATCGGCAAGTACAACGTCCACGAACCCGAGCAGGAAGCCTACGGCGACTGGGCCGCGATCTGCGTGGGCGGTCAGTACTATCTCTTCGGGGATTTCGATCCCGTGGGTGGGCACTCGATGAGCGCCTGCTGGTTCACCTCGCCCAGCCTCGACGAGCCCTTCGAGTGGTGCGGCAAGATCGGCAAGGGCCATCCCGACCCTGACATCTGCTTTGCCGAGGGCCGGTTCTACCTGGCCACGCAGATGAAGACCGACTACGTCAGCCCGGGCCCCTGGGTGGAGAAGGTCGAGGCCAGGGTCGGGGTCGACATCGATGGCGACGGCGCTCTGGACAGGTGGACCGGGTGGCAGGAAGTGAAGGAGAGCTACGACTACATCGAGGGCTTCTCGAAGCAGGTCCGGCGCAGCCCCGCCTCGATCGACCTCTCTGGCCTGCCCGCGGGCTTCGGCTTCAGCTTCGAGTTCCGGACAATGGACACAACGGAGAACAAGTCGATCCCGATTCTAGACAGCGTGACCATCACCTTCGACGAAACAAGGTAGCAGCACCGGCCTGGAACCGCACCGACAAGGCCAACGAAGGAATCGGTTCAACGGATGGAAAGGCGGCTGCAAGACCGGTCAAACGCGATCCGCAGCCCGATCGAGCCACTTCTTCAATTTCCCTGCCAGGGCAGCCGTGTCGATCGGCTTGGTGATGTAGTCGTTCATGCCGGCCTCGAGGCACTTCTCTCGGTCGCCTTTCATGGCATTGGCCGTCATGGCTATGATCGGAATGTCCGCGGGCGAGACGGCGTCCTCGAGCTCGCGGATGCGGGCCGTGGCCTCGTAACCATCCATCTCGGGCATCTGAACATCCATCAGGACGACATCGAACTCTTCCTCCCGGACGGCGGCAACGCCCTCGACGCCGTTTCCCGCAACCCGGACGTCACAGCCGAGCAGCCCCAGGACCTTGCAGGCAACCACCTGATTGACGCGGTTGTCTTCCACGAGCAGAACCCTGCCCTTTCCGATGAAGTGTTCGTTCTTCTTCTTGGCCGCTCCGCGAGTGTCGGGTGATGCGCCGGAGCAATCGGATTCGGCTTCCAGCAGCACGCGAACCAGGCAATCGAAAAGTGCTGAGAAACCGGCCGGCTTCTTTAGCTGGGCCACGAAATCCGCTGTCCTGATCGATCCGGCATTCCCCCTGACACCGTCCGAAGTCATCAGCACCATTCTCGTGTCGGCAAGTTCCTGATCTTCCCTGATGGCTGCGGCGAGGGCGACGCCGTTCATGTCGGGCATCTGATGGTCGATGATGACCAGGTCGTAAGAATCGCCGCTGTCCCGAGCATCCTTCAGCTTCGCGACCGCCTCCAGTCCCGTCAGGATGGAGTCGTGACGGCAACCGCAGCACTGAAGGATCCCGCTGATCGCGCAGCAGCTGGCCGCGTTGTCATCGACGACGAGGATCTTCCTGCCTCTGATCTCATCAGGGAGCTGCCGCTCCGCCTGGCCGCCGCCCGCAGATCTCTCGAACCGGGCGGTGAACCAGAAAACCGTGCCCCCCTCATCGCGCTGGACGGCGCCGATCCTGCCGGCCATCCCCTTCACCAGCTCCTTCGAGATGGCCAGCCCCAGTCCCGTTCCACCGTATCGGCGCGTCGTCGAGGTGTCCTGCTGGGTGAAGGCATCGAACAGATGCTCCAGGGTATCATCGGCGATCCCGATGCCCGTATCCTTCACCTCGAATCGCAGGGTGATCTCATTCTTTCCGCAGCGCTCCACATTCACCGCGATGACCACCTCGCCTTTCTCTGTAAACTTGACGGCGTTGGTCGTCAGGTTCATGAGCACCTGCCTCAGCCGGCCCGGATCGCCGCGCAGCGACAGGGGAACGGTAGGATCGATCATGTGGACCAGCTCGATCCCCTTTTCGTGGGCACGCAGCGACAGGAACTGTGCCAGGTCCTCCACCACGCGGCGGATATCGAGGTCGATGGTCTCGAACTCCATCTTGCCGGCTTCGATCTTGGAGAAATCGAGAATGTCGTTGATGATGGCCAGGAGGTTCTCCGCGCTGCGGTCGACGATCTGCGCACACTCGCGCTGCTCCCTTGTAAGCGTGGTCTTCAGCAGGATGTTGGTCATGCCGATGATGCCGTTCATCGGGGTCCGGATCTCGTGGCTCATGTTGGCCAGAAAGAGGCTCTTGGACCGGCTCGCCTGTTCGGCCTTCTCCGCCAGCTCCTCGGCCTGCACGATGGCCTTTTCCAGTTCCTGCTTGGCGCCTTCCAGCTCCTCGTTCTTGGCGATGAGCTCCTCGCGGGACGACTCCTTCTGCTCCAGAAGCTCCTTCAGGTTTTCGATCATGCTGTAGAACGACTCTGCCAGGCTGCCCACCTCGTCCCGCTGCCGCGCGATCCGCGTCTCCCGGTCCACATCGAGGTTGCCGTTCGCCGCCTCCCTGGTGATCCGTTTCAGAACCGTGATGGGCCGCGAAATGAAGAGGGCGAACAGATAGGCAATGAAGGAACCGATCAGGACGGACACGGTACAGATGACCAGAAGCGTCCACCGGAGCTCGCCCAAGCCCTTCAGAAAGTCCTTTCGATTGGCGCTGGCTCCGATGATCCAGCCCCACTCGGGCACATAGGTGATCACGGCAAGCTTCATGTCCGGCTCGTCCCGGCCGGGGTCCTTCCACTGGTAGTACCACGTCGCGGTTCCACCGTTCTCGAGGATCTTGGCCTCGGTGATGATATCCTTGACGAAGAACCGGCCATCGGCATCCCTGGCGTCGAGAATGTTCTCCCCGTCCCGTAAATGGTTCTTGGAAACGACGTATTCGCCTTTGCTGTTGATCACCCAGATGTAGCCGTTCTTTCCGATGAGCTGCTCGCCGATCTTGTGGCGAAGCTCATCCTGCACGATGCGCTTGAGCTCGTAGCTTTTGTAATCGGTCAGGTAGATGCACACGCCGATGTGGATATCCCATTTCTCGAAGTAGGTCAGGGCGGCCAGCACGTTTCGCCAGGAACCGGTGTTGTCGCGCCATTCGTACTCGACGATCTCGATATCCCTGTCGATCCTCAACCGCTGCAGCGACGTGATCACGGCATCCCTGTCCGACAGGCGATCCAGGAAATCGGTGCCGTCAAGAACCCTATCCTTGGAGAGCCACAACCGCCTGCCGTTCTCGAGGATGAAGATGTGCCCTTTGTGCCCGATCGAGATCTGCTGCAGCCGGGCCAGCAGGACCTCGCGATCCCTGGCAGGCAGCTCGTCGGGAAACTTGTCCGCCGCGAGGGAACAGATCGTGTGTGCCGACAGCACGATCGACTCGAGCCGCTGGCGCACGAGTGCTTCCTCCCTCTTGAGCACCCGTTCCATCTGTTCGATGTAGGCATAGGTCATGATCTGCCAGTCGGTGGCGATCCGTCCGAGGTCTGCCTCGATATCATCGTAGGCGTTCTTCTCGAGCGACCTGTAGTTCAGTAGCCCCAGGGCGATGGTCGGGACCGTGACAAGGAGAATGCAGATGGCGAGCAGCTTCCACTTGATGCTGTAGATGTCGAATCTCATCTGCATTCGAACCGCCACGGTTCCTTTCCCGGTAATACCCGGCCTGCAAGACGCCGATCTTCCACTCGTGGGCGACGAGTCTCATGGCCTCTTGCGCACTGCGCCTGTTCTCGTACTGGAGAAGGATGGCCGGTGTTCACCTTGTCCGGATGATCTTCAGGCAGGATAGGTTCCGGATCTGTACTGATCCGGGGAACACCGGTTTCCATGTCGCGACGGGAGCACCAGGAAACCGCAGGATAGACGAGCGCTGCGAGGGACGAGAGGGCATGAAACTGTCGCGCAGTTTCCAAAGGCATGCATCATCTCCTCTCCGACGAGCGGCAAAGGCTGCTCGGCCAGCAGGCTCCCTGGCGGAGGGAAAACGCTTTCCCTGACATAGAGCATTTACTTAGTATTTATCGTCATTATATCTACATTTATTTATATAACAACCGTGATATCCGCAACTTTACGTAAAACACTTGTCACTGCCGCACTCATGGCACCCGCCGCCGACAAGGTGAACGACGGTTGTATCCCGTGACCATCAAAGGAGTTGAAACACCGTACCTGGATCCTTCGGCAGATCGAGAAGGTAGGCTGGCCCCGTTCAGAGAGGGGAGAAGCAGGATCCTTTACGTGAAAAGCGAAACCGAAGTATTCCCGCCCGTACCGGATTCGACGGCTCAGCGGCTGAAATCGAGCCACGCCTTCTCGAGGGCGGCCCAGTCGTCATCGGACCACCCGGCGAAGGTGTGCTCCAATGCAATGAGGCTTGCCTTCCGGGAAAGACCCGCATCGAGCTTTCCAGGCGATGGCGCCTTCTCGCCGCGCCGCTTCTCCAGATCGCGGCAGGCGGCCGCGAGGTTCTGAAGATAGAGATCCGGGATCTTCTCCCACTTCCTCTGCATGCGGGCGCCCTTTCGCTTCCCCTGGCGCAGGAAGTGGATGATCGACCAGCCCTGGGGATGACAGAGCTCCTTCTTCACCCTGTACTCCTCGGGTGTGAGAGCGAAGAACTCCTTCAGCGGCACGAACTCCTTCCGGAGGATGATCGCCCTGATCTTGTCGCGGCACCAGGCGTTCTCCCTCACCTTGAGCCTCTCACCGAGAAACTCGCCCGCGGCGAAGTAGTCGGCACTACCCTCGTCGAACCAGGGTGCCGGCCGGCAGCCGGCATAGCAGCGGATGAACTGGTGAAAGGCCTCGTGCTTCAATGCCATGTAGAGGCTGCCCCTGCCCAGCTTCGGATCGCAATGGAAGGAGAGGTCCATCGTCTCGTCGGACCAGCAGCCCAGGGATCCCTCGGGCGCTCCGTTGCGGATATACTCCTCCTTCTCCCTGAACAGACGGACGACGGTCTTTCCGGCCAACCGCGCCTCGCCCGGGAAGAGCTTGGTGAACAGGGTCCGCGCGCCTTCCAGCTGCCGCGCGATCTGCGTGGCCATGCCGCGCTCCGCGTCGGAGAAGACGACGAAGTTCCCTCCCCGGCTCGAGAGGTGAAACCACCCGTCCGGCAATCCGGCGATCTCGCGCTCGATGCGGACTTCATCAGGTTCCGGATCGCTCTTTTCCGTCTCACCCTCCTGGGTGAGGCATGGTACGGCACAAATCGTCAGCGAGAAGAAAACGAGAATGGCCGCCCAACCGAGCTTTGTCGCTATGCGTACCACAGGATCCTCCAGTATCCATAATACCCGTGATGACGGCCCCGCGCGGCGTCACTTCCGCCTGAAGCGGTCCACGGCCACGGCGGCCACGATTATGGCGCCGATGATGATCTCCTGAAAGTAGTTGGGCCAGTCCATCTGGGTGCAGCCGCACTCGAGCACCGCCATGATGAAGGCGCCGATCAGCGACCCGAGGATCGATCCTTCACCGCCCGCCAGGCTGCCGCCGCCGATCACCACGGCCGCGATGACCTGGAGCTCCAGGCCCACCGCCTCGGTGGGGCTTCCCCCGTTCATCCGGGAGAATTGCATCACCCCCGCCATCCCGGCGAAGAGCCCGGCGATCAGGTAGATCTTCACCTTGGTGCGCTCCACCTTGATCCCGCAGAGCCGGGCCGTCGCCTCGTTGGAGCCGACGGCGAAGATGTGCCGCCCGAAGGGCGTGTAGCGCAGCACGCCGATCATGAAGAGCGCCGACAGGATCAGGAACCAGAGACCGGGAGGCAGGACGAGCCACGACGGTTCCGGTGTCATCGACGTGAGATCCTTGGGCCACGACTCGCTCACCGGCACGGTCTCGCTGTTGGAGAGCCACTTGGCCGTCCCGCGGACGATGCCCATCATGCCGAGCGTGACGATGAAGGGAACGACGCGGAGCCCGGTGATCAGGAGGCCGTTGACGAGCCCGCAGGCACCGCCGGCCAGCACGCCGAGGAGCAGGCAGAAGACCGGCGGTATCGACTCGTTGACGAAGAGGGCCGTGACGACGCTCACCAGGGCGATCACCGATCCCACGCTCAGGTCGATGCCGGCGCTGATGATCACGATCGTCATGCCGATGGCGCCCAGGGCCACTATCACCGTCTGGACGGCGATCAGCTTGATCGTGAAAGCGGAAAGAAACGAACCCTCGGGCACCATGCAGGCGAAGAACATGTAGACGAGAATCAAACCCAGGAAAGGGCCGAACAGGTTGAGCAAGCGCTTGATTTCCGGCCTGGCCCCCATCTTCATTTTCACTCCTTCAAATCCGATCCCACACAGCAGGCCATCAGCGATTCCTCCGACCATGCTTCCCTCTCGCGCACATCGACCACGCGACCGCGATGCATCACCGCGATCCGGTCGCAGATCCCCATGAGCTCCGGCAGGTAGGAGCTGATGTAGAGGATCGCCCTCCCGCGCACGGCCAGCTCGCCGATCAGATGATAGATCGCGATCTTCGAGCCCACGTCGATGCCGCGGGTCGGCTCGTCGAGCAGCAGGATGTCGGCGTCCTGGTTGAGCAGGCGGGCGATGGCCGCCTTCTGCTGGTTGCCGCCGGAGAGATCGGAGACGACCTGGCCCGGCCCGGACGCCTTGATTTCCAGCCGCTCCATCCATTTCTCGCACCCCGCCCTCTGGCGCCGCAGGCTCAGGATCCCCGCCCTCGTGTAGGGTGCGAAATTGGAGAGGGCGATGTTGTCCGAAAGATCGAGGCCCTGGGCGAGCCCCTCCTCCTTGCGGTTCTCGCTGAGCATCCCGATCCCCTGCTTGATCCTCGTCCAGGTCGGCGCGCCGCTGTCGGCGCGGTCGAAGACGACCACCTTGCCGCTTGTCACCCTGTCGAGGCCGAAGAGGGCCCGGACCGTCTCCGTGCGGCCCGATCCCACGAGGCCGGCCACGCCGAGGATCTCGCCCTTGTGCAGCTCGAGATCGACCTTCTCGGGAAGGGGATCCCCTGCGAGCTCCTTCACGGTGAGGACCGGTTCGCCCCTCTCGTGCGGCAGGCGCGGGAACATCTGGTCGAGCTGGCGGCCGACCATCATCCGGATGATCTCCGCCGAGGTCGTGCTGGCCACTCCTCCCGATCCCACGCTCTTTCCGTCGCGAAGAACGGTGAAGCGATCGGCCACGCGGCGCACCTCCTCCAGGAAGTGGCTGATGTAGATCACGCTCACTCCCTTGCCCTTCAGGAGATCGATCACCTCGAAGAGGCGCTCCGTGTCGCGGCCCGAGAGCGAGCTGGTCGGCTCGTCCATCACGACCACCGACGCTTCGGTCACCAGGGCCCGCGCCAGCTCGACGAGCTGCTGCTCCCCCACTCCGAGATCGCTCACCAGCGAGTCCGGATCGATCTCCGGATGGTGGAGGAACTCGAAGATCTCGCGAACGCGCCGTTTCATCGATCCCAGGTCGAGCCATCCGAGACGATGGGCCTCGATCCCGAGCATCACGTTCGCCTCCACGGTGAGATGAGGGGCCAGGGTGAGCTCCTGGTAGATCATGGCGACGCCGGCCCGCCGCGACTCGATCGGCCCGGCCGGCCGGAACGGCTTCCCGGCCAGGTGGATCGTACCGCTGTCCGGCGTCAGCGCGCCGCTCAGGATCTTCATCAGGGTGCTCTTGCCCGCCCCGTTCTCCCCCACCAGGGCGTGCACCTCGCCCTGCTCGACCTCGATGCAGACCTCGTCCAGAGCCCGGACCGGGCCGAAGCTCTTGCAGATGTCGCGCATCGAGATGAGTGTCGTCACTTCAGCCATTTCTCGAAGTCGGGGTGCAGCAGTTCCTTGATCTCGGAATCGTCCATGTTGTCGGGCGTGGCCATCGCGACTCCGGTGTCGATACGCTTCTCCACCTTGGCCGACCTGTCCCTGAGGTGGCGCACCATGGTGCGGACGCCTTCCTCACCCATCATGAAGGGGTTCTGGAGGACGAGACCGTGGATCTGCTTCTCCTTCATCGCCTTGACCAGGGTTTCGCTCGTGTCGAAGCCGACGAAGAAGATCTTGCCGGCCAGGTCGAACTGCTGGAGGGCGCGCAGCATGCCGTATGTGGTCGACTCGTTGGGGCAGAAGATCCCGTCGAGATCCGACTTGTGCTGGAGGAGGAGACTCTCCGACTTCTTCATGGCCGATTCCCTCGTGGCGCCGCCGTACTGCTTGGACGAGACGATCTTGATGCCGGGGAACGACTTGGCGAGCGTGTCGAGGAAACCCTTCTCCCGTGCCATCGTGCTGGCCGATCCCACCTGGTAGCGGAGCACGATCACGCGGCCCTTCCCATCGAGGAGCTCGCCCATCCGCTCGGCCGCCTTGACGCCTCCCTTTTCGTTGTCCGTGGCCACGAAGGAGATCTGCTTCTTCGAGTCGAGGCCGGAGTCGATGATCACCACCGGGATTCCCGCATCCACCGCCTGCTCCACGGGACGGACCATGAACTCCTTGTCGAGGGGAGCCAGGACCATGCCGTCCACGTTCCGGGCGATGAAGCTCTCCACCACCTTGATCTGCTCCATCCTGTCGTCTTCCTTCTGGGGGCCCTTCCAGATGATCTTGACACCGAGCTCCTTCGAGGCCTTGACCGCACCGGCGTGGATCGACTTCCAGAACTCGTGCGACGTCCCCTTGGGAATGACCGCGATGGTGATGTCGGAGCCTCCGCCCGAGGGCGAGGCGCCCCCCTCGCCCGAGCCGTCACCCTCCGGCGAGCAGCCGAAAGTGCAGAACAGGAGGCCCAGAACAATCAGACCGGCGAAGTATCGTGTCAATCTCATCTCGTACCTTTCTCAGCGGCCGTGGCTGGTCAGATCCCGAACTCCCTGTTACGGAGCCGGGGATTCCCCTTCCCGTTCGAGCCTTTTTAACGCCTTCCGGATCTGTTGGCAAGGAGTGAAAAAACCGCTTTACTTGCTCTGCTGGACTTCACATAATCGCAACTGTCCGCGGTTGAAGCAAGCACCCCCGTAAAAGGGTTCATTTCCTGACCGTTTTTCAAGCGCAAGGAGGAGAGTGATGAAAAAACGTTTCTTGCTGTTGCCACTGTTCATGGCGGTTCTGGCCTGTCAGGCCCTCGGGGGGGAGACGATCATCAGCCAGGAGAAGAATGAGGACGGCAGCCAGCAGCTGAAAGAGGAGAATGCAGCGCTGCGCGCGGAGATCGCGAATCTCAAGGACGAGCTCGGCAGCAAGCTCGATGCTGCCGAGGTGGAGCGGATGATCCGCGAGATCACCGGCGAGGAAGCCAAGTCCGATCCGGCCGAGGGCGAGTTCGACATCCGGGAGTTCCTTGACAGGTCCTTCTCCTACAGCGGACCGATGGCCGAGGAGACCGGTTACATCAAGAAGGGTGACATGACAGGCGGCCTGGACAAGCTGCTCAACATAAACCTCTTCCTGGCAGGACGCTCAAGCTGGGTTCAGAACGACGGCATCAACTCCAACCCCGTCGGACCGGCTGCCCCGTTCCTACCCTTCCCGGTCAATGACAACGACGAGATCACCCTGCCCGGCGCCCGCATCTATCTGACGGGACAGGTGGTGGAGCAGGTCACCTACAAGGTGGCATACGAGTTCTCCAACGAGAACGACCTCGGCGCCATGGACCGGAACGGCCGCCTCACCGACGCCATGGTCACCTGGAGGCTTCCCGTGGAGACCGACCTGATGGGACGGCTCGAGTTCAACGCCGGCCTCGGCCCGGTCTTCCTGTCGCCTGCAGGCCAGGAGGACATCTTCTTCCTCGATACGATCGAGCATCCCCTCATCGTGCAGAATCTCCTCCCTCCGGGCACGGCTCGGGACAAGGGGTTCTACGTGAAGGGCAACTTCCTGACCGACGACCGCGTGCAGCTCTGGGCCGGAGTCTACAACGGAGCCCACCGCGCGCTTCGGAACAACATGACGACAGTCTCCAATCCCTACGACGCCTGGGGCAACATGGGGACGGACACCGATCAGTACAACTACATGGGTCGCATGCAGGTCAACGTGCTCGACCAGGACGACTACTTCTGGATGGTTTCGGGCGGTGTGTCGAGGAACTCGGCCGTGGCCTTCAACATGGTCAGCGGCGGTGTGCACAGGGTGGACGATGTCCTTTTCGACGTGGCCACGAAGTTCCTGTTCAACGAGAAGAAGACCTGGCTGAAAGCCGAGCTGATCCGCACCCGGACCAAGCATTGCGACGACCAGGTCGGCTACCACGTGACGGCCGGACACCGTCTCTCGTTCCTGAGCGAGGGGCTGGAAGCGATCGCCCGGTACGAGGTGCTCGAGCTGCTGGACAGCCGTTCATCGCTCTTCGACGACCTCTGCTGGAAGACGATTGGCCTCAACTACTACTTCGATCCGGAAAACGTGAACGACGGCAAGCTGCAGCTCAACTACATCTTCCGCGACGAGGCCCACACGGACATGAACTGGGGAGCCAAGCACTACTCAAACGACGCTCTCCTCCTCCAGTTCGTCATCGGTTTCTGAGAAGCGAAAATCGGAAAAAAGTCCGGAACGGCTTATTGACAACATTTGTCAAATTGCTAATCTGTCCTGTTCTTTGTCGACGGTGAGTGTAGCTCAGTTGGTTAGAGCGCCAGATTGTGGTTCTGGAAGTCGGGGGTTCGAATCCCCTCACTCACCCCAAAGTCATTATCCGCCGCTATCGAAGCGGTTTAGGTTGAAAAAGCCCTCTTAGCTCAGGCGGTAGAGCAGCGGATTCTTAATCCGCGGGTCCCGGGTTCGAATCCTGGAGGGGGCACCAGATACATTGGAAATTCGCGGCTTACGTCCGCCAGTGTCTCCACGAGTCTCTTGGTTTCCATCCTCGGACCCCAAGTGGGACCCCAAGTGAGAAGAGATGCTGGCGGTGGCCGCGATTTTCTTTTCCCCCTCCTTCTTCTTCTTCTTCGGTTCCAGATCGGGCAACGCCTCCAGGGCGGTGCGTTCGTCCTCTAGACGGACGTGGGTGTAGCGGTCGATGGTCAGGGTGATCGATCCGTGCCTGGCGAGCTGCTTTGCCACCTGGGGCTGAACGCCGCCCCGGGCCAGGTTCGTGATGTAGGTGTGCCGCAGGCCGTGGAAATCCACGATTCGGCCATCCGAATCCTTTTCCTTGATCTTGGCCACCTTCAAGTCTTCTCGGAGCATCTCAGCGGGTCGCCAGTTGCAAGGTATTCTGAAGGCGGGAGCGGAGGGCAGTCGGTTCCGGAACAGTTCATGGAGCAGATCGGATAGGACTGGGCGAAGCGGAAGTACATCCTCTCGACGATGCTTGGAGTATGCCGCCCGCACCCGGACCGTCGGCTTATCCCCATCAAGAGTGAAATCCTGAACCTGGAGGCTTTCCAGCTCACCAGCCCGCAATCCGGTCTCCAGCGCAACCAGGTACAGGATGGCTCGTTCTGATCCCGGGATTCCAGCACGCTCGGGTCCTCCAGCTGTCGATTTGAGGAGAGAGCGGGCTTCTTTCGAGGTCAAGGCTCTCCTCTTACGCCGAACGTCTGTACGGGCGTTCAACGGGCTCAGAACGCGGAGCGGTTCTTCCGTGCCCCGCCCCATGCGGACCATCCACCGTGTGAACTGCTTTGCCGCCTGAAGGTAGTAGTTCGAGGATTGCACACCGAAATCACCCTTCTCCCGATGCTGGAACAGGAACCGCTCAACGTATTGCGGATCGATGTCCGTCCAGTTCACGAACTGGCATTCATCCAGCACCCGCTTCACCCGCGCCACGGTCTGTTTCACGTGGCGTCCTGTACTGCCTTTCGCTTCGAGAGCCTTCTGGAATTCCTTCAGGTGTTCGCTCAGGGGCTGAGATGCAGCCACATGGCGTCTCTCCAGCAGGCCGATCTTTCCGAGCTTGTTCCGGAGCTTCGTCGGGAGCCCTTCGATCCAGCGTGCCATTTCCTGATCAAGGCCAGCACCGGAAGCCCGCATAATCACGAGGCGCTTCAATCTCCGCTCAAGCTCGCGGGTCGCGGCCTGATCGCGGAAACCCGGAACACGCTGGCGTCGGTCCAGGTGGTCGCGAAACTCGACCCACCAGGTCTGACTGCTGACACGTTTTCCGTGCTGATTCTTGTACTTTGGCTGAAAGCACGACATGATTACGATCCTCTCTTCTTTATCGTCTCCCATCGGTCCCGGGGCGGGCAGCCTGCCACAGCCCACGCCTGGAGTTCCGCAACGTTCCATCTTTTCACCGATCCGAGCCGTACCGCCATTGGAACGAGTCCACGGGCATCGTGCTTGTAGAAAGTCGAACGCCCAAGCCCTAGCATATCCGCAGCTTCTTCGGCGCGAACGAGAAGGGCTGAAAGCGCGATCCGGGATCCAGGCTGCTTCTTCATTTTGCGCGCCCTTCTTTCCGGTGCGGAGTCATGATGAAAGCCGACAGGCTCATCCCGGCATTCTTGACCGCCTTCTTCTTGCGGCGCTTGCCAGATGCGTCCGTCCACCGGATGTACCACCATTCTGTCTCTTTTCTCACAGTGGTTCCATCGGGAAGCTTCACCGGCTTGGTATCTTTATAAATTGGATTTTTTATCATGGTTCACCTCTGTGCCTCGTCGTTCCAGGCTCGTTATATCATTTTTTCTCGTGTAATGACTGGCAGCACTCTCATCTGCTGCGGCTCTTCTTCTTCCAGGACCGCATGACCTCCACAGGAGGTGAGTCTTCCTCCAGCCACTCGATCAGTTCGTCCCTGAAGAAGCGGACCCCGCCTCGACGTCCTGGCAATCGATGGTGAGGGATTGAGCCCGGTGCATCAGGTGTCCTTTTGATCGCCTCGCGGAGCCATCGTTCGGATACCCGTAAGAACTTGGCGGCTTCCCGCGTGGTGAGAAGATGCCCACTCGCCTGGGACGGCATCACACCTGCCTCCCCCTTATGCTCGGACTGTACTTCATTGGTGGGTTTGTCTTGATGATTTTGCACTTTTCACTCCATTTTGATTTCAATCAATTCATCTTGATGTCCAGGTGGCTGTTTCGCACCGACGTTGCCGAGCCCCAGGGGAAGCGAGCCCCCACGCCTCCGTGTCGCAGTTTTTCTGCAGCTCGGTGGGCCGGGTTTCTCGGGGGATACCAGGCAACGCGAGTTTCCGGACAGCAGCCACGCTTTCATTACAGGTTTTCTCACAAGATTTTACGAGAGGCACGGCCCTCTGTGACCACACCTCTCTCTCCTGATGTTGCAGTTTCACAGTCTGCGCAGCGATTTCCGGATTATCCCCTAGGGAGCTCCCATAGGCGGTAAACCTGAAAACGGTGAAACAAACTGAAATCTGCAACATTCTACAGCTCGCCTATCGTCGTCTGGTGTGGCCGGATTCCGATCCCGGAGAAGCCTCGTTCGCGGTCAATGGAATTGTCGATAACGCCTTCCGACTGTCTAACGCTGTCGAAGAGAGCATTCCGGCTCCTCGGATGCTTGATTCCCGTGGCTTCACACCAGGCGTGGTAAGCGGAAACCAGGGCTTTTCGAGTCACCTGCTCGTCCGGACCGAATTCGCAGCGTTCCTCGAAGAACTCGCCGAAATGGTCTTGCTGAGCCTGGTAGTCATCGGTGGCAACCCGAACTTTGTCCGGAGTCTGGAGGCCCTTCTCCTGCCACTCCAGGCAACCATGAACCGCCCATGCGAGGATCCCGGGCCATTCCTCTCGAAGCTTG
>CAYZWU010000081.1:0-18080 GCA_964482235.1 uncultured Phycisphaerales bacterium | reverse complement strand
ATTTATCAAAATAATTGCATTGGCGCTCATGTGTCTTTTTTTTTCCGTCGATATTGAATCAACCGGGAATCGGCGGAGGATAACATGAAGGTGCTGATCGCTGAGGATGATATGGTTTCCCGCATCGTGCTGGAGGCCAATCTCAAGAAATGGGGCTATGACGTCATTGTGACCACGAACGGTCAGGATGCGTGGGAAGTGGCGCAGGAAAACGACATTTCCATCGCGGTCCTCGACTGGATGATGCCGAAAATGGACGGCCTGGAGGTCTGCCGCAAGATCAGGGAACGGGAAAATGTAAAATACACCTACGTCCTTTTCCTCACGGCCAGGGAACGCAAGGCTGACATCATCACGGGATTCGAGGCCGGCGCAGACGATTACGTGTCCAAGCCGTTTCACCAGGAAGAGCTTCGATCGCGGATCAAGGTGGGTGAGCGGGTGGTCACCCTGGAGAGGGATCTGCAGGCTGCCAACGAGAAGCTCCAGATCCTTGCCGTGACGGACAGCCTCACCAAGGTGCAGAATCGCGGCGCCATCATTGCGCGCCTGATCGAGGAGCTGAGCCGCTCCAAGAGGGAAAAGCTCCCTCTCGGCCTGATCATGCTCGATATCGACCACTTCAAGATGATCAACGACAAGTACGGGCACCTGGCGGGCGACAGGGTTCTCGTGGAGCTGTCCGCCCGGCTCCGAGGCGTGTGCCGGCCTTACGACGTGGTCGGACGGTACGGAGGAGAGGAGTTCCTCGTCCTCCTGCCGGGCACCGACGAGGCCGAGACCTTCCAGATCGCCGACCGCCTGCACAGCTCGATCCGATCCACGCCGGTCAAGATCGACACACAGGATCTCTGGATCACGGTGAGCGCGGGAGCGGGCTCCCTTCTGCCCGAGGAGGGCGTCGAGGAGACTCAGCTGATCCGCGCCGTTGATCAGGCCCTCTACCAGGCCAAGGAGTCGGGCCGGGACCGCGTCGTCCAGCTTCAGGAAATGGAAGTCCAGGAAGTGGGGAGCCCCTGATAGATCGGATGGCTATCGTGAAGTGAGCGCCACTTCGTGAGCGTCACTTTGTGATGGTGCGGAGCTCTCTCTTGAGATTGTCCAGCTCTTCTTCCAGCTTCTCGAGGACCTGCCGAGCCCGTTCCAGCTTGTTTTCCCGCCCCAGGTTCTCGAGCTTCTGAGCCACGGTCACCGCGTTTCCGGCGGCGAAGTTGCCCACTGAGCCTTTCAAGGAATGAGCGGCGTGCTCCAGCTTCTCGTTGTCGCCCTCCTCGAGAGCTTTCCTGATCTCGGCGATCATGCCGGGGTACTCGGTCAGGAAGACGTCCACGATCTGCATCAGGAGCTCCTCGTCATTGTCGACGAGGGAGAGGAGCTTCTGCTTGTTGAAAACCATGTGCGAGCCGCTGTCTTCCGGCCTGGATACGATGGAGTCGCTGCTCAGGGGACCGGATCTGTCCGGTGCCGGCCCGAAGCTCTCCACGGTCTTGAACAGCTCGGCCGACTGGATCGGCTTGGAGAGGTAGCCGTCCATACCGGCGCGGAGGCAGCGCTCCTTGTCTCCCGCCATGGCATGGGCCGTCATGGCGACGATGGGGGTGTAGGTGCCCCTTTCACTGTCCCTCTTCCGGATCTGCTTCGTGGCATCGAAGCCGCCCATCACCGGCATCTGAAGATCCATGAGCACCACATCGAAGGTGGCGTTCTCGAGGATGTCCAGGGCGACCTTGCCGTTCTTCGCCACCTGGACATCGTGGCCTTGTTTCTCGAGGAACCGCACGGCAAGCTTCTGATTGATCTCGTTGTCTTCGACGAGGAGAACCCGCCGGCTGATACGGCTGCCTTGCAGGTTCGCGGCTGCCTCCATGCCGGCGATGACGCTTTCTTCGCTGTCGGCAAGCTTGTTGTCCAGCAAGACGTTGAAGATCGAATTCAGAAGGTCCGACTGCTTGACGGGCTTCGTGAGGTGATCGTTGATTTCCAGCTGGCGGCATTTCTCCGGGATGCCCTGGGCCACGGAGGAGCTGAGAAGGATGACTTTCATTTCTCCGCATTCCGGAATCGCGTTGATCTTTTCCATGAGACCGAAACCGTCCACCACGGGCATCTGGAGGTCGAGGAGCATCAGGACGAAGGGCTTCCCCTTCGCGTTTGCCTGGGTCAGCTCCTGCAGTGCCGCCTCGGAGGAATCGGCCAGCCTCGGTTTCATGTTCCAGTTGCGGAGCAGCTCGTGAAGGATGCGCCGGTTCGTGGCGTTGTCGTCCACAACGAGCACGGGAAGACCGTTCAGGATTCCGGGATCATGTTGCATCGGTTCGATGCTCTGATCGTCCTGAAGCCCGAAGTTCGCCGTGAAATGGAACGTGCTGCCCTTGCCCTTCTTGCTTTCCACCCAGATCCTGCCGCCCATGTACGAGACGAGCTGCGACGAGATCGTAAGCCCCAGGCCGGTGCCGCCGTAGTTCCTCGTGGCGGAACCGTCGACCTGGGTGAAGGCCTCGAAGATCTGCCTCTGCTTCTCGGGCGCGATGCCGATCCCCGTGTCCGAGATGGAGAAGTGGATGGCCACGCCGTCCTTGGTCACGTTCTCCTTCATCACGCGGACAACGATCTCGCCCTCGTCGGTGAACTTGATCGAGTTGCCGACGAGGTTCACGATGACCTGCCTGAGCCGGCTCGGGTCTCCCACCAGGGCGTCGGGCACGTCGGGAAGGATGTGGCTGGCCAGCTCGAGCCCCTTCTCGTGGGAGCGGTAGGCGAGGGAGCTCATCATGTCGCCGATCGTGTCCCTCAGATTGAAGTCGGTGAAATCGAAGGAGAGCTTTCCGGCCTCGATCTTCGAGAAGTCGAGGATGTCGTTGATCACCGAGAGGAGGGAGTCGGCCGAGGCCTTCACCGTCTGCAGATACTCGTGCTGGTCCTCCGTGAGCTTCGTGTCGAGAGCCAGCTCAGTCATCCCGATGATCCCGTTCATCGGCGTGCGGATCTCGTGGGAGACGTTGGCCAGGAACTCGGACTTCACACGGGACGCCTCCAGGGCGGCGTCGCGCGCCTGCTTCAGGCTTTCCTCGGCGCGCTTGCGCTCGATGATCTCCTGTTCCAGGTCATTGGTGCGAAGCCTCACGCGCTGCTCCAGCTCGACCTGGCCCTTCAGGAGCTCGGCATCCCTGGCCTGGATCTGATCGAGCATGCCGTTGAAACCGTCGATCAGAACATCCAGCTCGTCTTTTCCCGACAGCTTCTTCTTTTTCCTCTTGGCGCGGATCTCGTAGTTCTTTTCCGACGACACGATCTGGGCCGTCTTCGTCAGATCCACGATCGGATCGGAGATCACGCGCTGCAGCTTCGACGAGAGGAGGAGAGCCACCAGCAGGGAAGCGGCCAGCACGCAGGCGGCGATGAGAATGTACTGGTTCACGTGGGAGTACATCTCCTTCAGGTCCGCCGTCAGGACGATCGCGCCCACCTCCTCGTTGCTGCTGTCCATGATGCTCTGGTGGATGATCACTTCGTTGTTCCTGAACTTGACCCCGTTTTTCTGGGGCACCAGGGCGGAGGAGATCGACTTGTTCCAGTCTTCCTTGTGGTACTCCGCGAAGATATCTTGCTCCAGGTTGTAGACCGTGGCGGAGATGATGTGCTGATTCGTTTTCAGCCACTCGAGAGTCCGCTTTGCCGCATCCCTGTCGTTGAAGTGCAGATCCGGCACGCAGTTGGCTCCCGTGATCCGCGCCAGAACCTCGAGCTCGATGGTCTGCATGTCAGGCAGGACATTGAGGTCATAGACCACGAAGGCGAAGCAGGCCAGCAGGAGCGCGATGCTCGTGGTGAGCATGATGATGGCCATCAGCTTGGCCTTGAGCGGGCCGTAATGGATGGAGAAATGGTTGTTCGACTTCTTGGATTTCCTTCTCTTCGATTGCGGCCTTCTGATGGATTTCTGCTTCATGTTCTAATCCAGGAGCCCTATCAGACTTTGTTGAAGAAATCGTGATGCCATGACTGCTGAGCGTCCCTGATCCCTCGGAGGATCTTGATCTCGGGACGAACGGATCAGGACTTTTTTCGACACATTTTTCCCGAAACCTGAACTGTTTCCATGTCGTGAATTGACATAGAATTGAGCAAAACGACTCAGAAGGAGGGTTATTTGAAATGGAAGCCGTGATCTTCGACATGGACGGGGTGCTGGTGGATACGGAGCCGCTCCACCTGGAGGCGGCCAACGAGGTTCTCGACAGGTTCGATGTGGCCCTGACTCCCGAGGAGAATGCGGCCTGGCTCGGCCTGGACGACAGGCGCTTCTTCGAGGCGGTGACGAGGAAGCACGGCATCGAGGCAGGCGCGGCCTCTCTCGCCGCGGAGCGGGAGAAGAGGGTGATCGATCTGATTCAGGGAGGGCTCGTGCTCCAGCCGGGCGTGACGGAGCTGGTGGTGGGGCTCAAGATGCGCGGTTTTCCCATGGCCCTGGCCTCCTCGTCGAGCCGGGCCGTTGTCGACGCCGTTCTTGGCGAGGTCGGCCTCGAGAGGAGCTTCGATGCAGTTGTCTGCGCCGACGACGTCGAAGAGGCCAAGCCCGATCCCGCCCTGTTCCTTCTGGCTGCGGAGCGGATGGACGTGCCGCCCTCGGACTGTCTTGTCATCGAGGATGCCCCCCATGGCGTCGAGGCTGCCCGCGCAGCCGGCATGGCTGTTGTGGCCGTGGTGACGCGGGACAACTTCGAGGCCGATTTCGGCGCCGTCCTGCGGGTGCTGAACGGCCTCGATCGTTTCGACTGGTCTCTTCTCGACGACAGGTAGCGGGAGAGAAAGGCCGGCCTTTCATTTCCCGCCGCCTGCCTGGGCTCGAGCCGATTTTGTCAGAACGACCAGCCGAGCTTGATCGTGGCCAGCCAGTCCTGGCGGCTCGCGTACTTTCCGTTGTCCCAGACGTACATTCCGTTGTCCCAGAGGACGGGGTCCAGCCTTGCGGGCTCGGCGTAGTAGCGGTGCTCGAAACCGAAGGAGAGGAAGAGGTTTGCGGACATCTGGTGCCGCAGATCAACCGTGGTCACCGTCCGGAAATCGTCGTCGTAGTCGGGGATGCTCGTCAGGTACTCGAAGGTCTGCACGAGCTCCCAGTCCGTGGTGAAATCCCAGTCCCAGTCCTCGCCGAAGCGGAAGACCGAGTAGCGGGAGTTGTCGTCTTCGTAGAAGTTGTTGGACTCCCAACCGACACCGACCTCGACGCCGAGCTTGTGCTTTTCCTCGTCGAGGATCCGGTAACCGGCGCCGACCGTGGTGGTGGAGCGCATCTTCAATTCCTGGAACTCGTCCCTTTCGAAGTCCTGCTTGGCGAATCCGAAGAACCTATCCGCCAGGTCGCGCTCGTACTTGGCGCCGGCGGTCTGGCGGTTGCGGTTGCGTTCGGTTTCGCCGTCGCTGTCCTCGGCTTCGCCCCACTCGTGCCTGGCGTAGCCCTGGAACCTGTCCTTTTCCCACTCGGCCTTGAGCAGGAAGCGGGCATCGAAGTCGCGGGTCTTCGAGTTGCCGCCCGTGGCGGAGGCGCCCAGCTCGACGAGGCCGTCCCAGACCTTCTTCTCTTCTTCCTCATCCTGGGCCAGGAGAGGCAGGGCTTCCGGAGTGGTCTCGGGGAGAACGGCCGGTGCAGCCTCGGGGAGAGACGCCGGCAGGGCCAGCGGATCGGGCCTTGTGAAGGCGGCCAGGCTGAGGATTTCGGTGTCGCCGGTGATCTGCGGTCTCGGTTCGGCCGGGGTGGAACAGCCGGTTGCGACGAGAATCAGAAAAGCAAAGGCAAACAGGGTCGGATAATTCCGGTGGAATGAACGCTTTGGGGAATTCATTGATTCTGCTCCTACGTACCAAAGTTTTCAGGAAAAGAGAATCCGGAATAATAGCACATCGCTTCCGCATGTACAGAATTTTGCACGGGAAATATGGACGGCAATAAGGACCGTTCCTTACAACGATAAAGACGATCGTTTCGCTAGGAATCAATCGGTTGAGGGGCTGTCGCAATCGCTCTCGAAGGCCAGGCGGCCGCTGCTCACCCGCGTACCGTTGATCAGCAGCGAGAGATCGTCGCAGATTCGCTCCACCACACCCGAGGCGATCCGCTCCCTCGAATCCACTCCCGCGTCGCCGGATCCGAACCCGTCGGAGTAGATCCTCACCCTGCGGCCGATGACGCAGTCGTAGCGCCTGTAGCGATCGAGAAGCGGTTCGTTTCCGTTTTCAATCAGCTCGCCGAAGAGTCGGTCGATCCGCTGGAGAAGAAAGATGAGCAGAAGACCGGGCCACCAGTCCCTGGAGGTGTAAAGCTCGGCGAGGCAGCCCGTTGCCGGCACGAAGGGATCGCCTTCCAGCTCCGGGGATTTCCTCACGTTGACTCCGATGCCGAGGACTGCGTCGGTGATCAGCGGCTCGTGGAACGTCTGGCGCGTCAGGACGCCGCCGATTTTCCGCCTGCCGACAACGACGTCGTTGATCCACTTGATCCGCGGTTCCTCGGCAAGCCCGGCGGCGAGCCGGATCGCCTCGGTGCAGGCCACGGCCGGCAGGATCGAGAAGGCGGTCCCGGCCCGATCGAGCGTGAGGCGCGGCTCGAGGCGGACCACGATATGCAGGTTGCCTTCGAGGCAGGCCCAGGAGCGGCCGAACCGGCCCATGAATCCCTCGCCCTTCGAGGCGGCGCAAACCGTTCCGTCAGGCACGTGTATGCCGTTGCGGAGGGCTTCCATCAGGGCGTCGAGGTTCGAGCGGAGAGAATTCTCGAGCAGGATGAGCGGCCCGAACCGGTCGGGGACCGACCGTTCGTCGAGCCGGAGAACACGAAACCGGCTCCCGGCGAAGAGGAGGTCGGACAGCCGCCGGACCTCTCCGGGCAGGGGGCCGGCGGCGGAGATTCGGGAGAAGGAGGGGCCGAAAAAGGCGGCCAGTGCAGCCTCACCCATGTCGGTCACGATTTCCATCGCCGCTCCTGTCTGAACCCGGCATTCCACGACCGCGGGGATCGGGGAAATAAATTGACAGATAACGACGACCTTTATATTGTAGCTCCCTTCATTATCCAATTTGAAATCTCACTAAACCCTACATTTGACACGTGCCCTATGAGTGTACTAACAGCTTGTGTCCTGTCATTTCTTGTCGTTTTCATTCTTCTCGGTTTCCTGGCCGTTCTGATCCGGATCATCACGTCCCTCTTTCCCGGGGGAGGCGATGATGATGTGGACGTCGCGTCAGTCGCGGCGATCCATGCGGCCGTTGCCGCCATGGTGCCCGGTGCCCGAGTGAATCGAATTGAGGAGCTGCGAAAGTGATATACGCGAAGTCCGCGAAAACAATCCGTGTGATGTTCACGCCCTTCAGGGATGGTCTGCAGAGTGCCTTCGGAGGCAAGGTGCGGGTGGCAGATCTCATCCCGGCCATGGAAGCGTCCCGCGACGCAGGGATCCGTCACTTCGAGTTCGGCGGCGGCGCTCGGTTCCAGGCGCCGATCCTCTACGTGAACGAGTGTCCCTTCGAATGCATGGACAAGATGCGAAAGGCTGTGGGGCCCGACTCCATCACCCAGATCCTGACCCGCTCCATCAGCGGCGTCACACTCACGACCCAGTCGATCGAAGGTCTCAACCTTCAGGGCAAGCTCATGAAGAAGCACGAGACCGACTGGGACAGGAACTTCGACTTCACCAACAATGTCGAGCTTCTCGTCAAGACGGCCCAGCCGATCATCGACGCCGGCATGCACCACCAGGTCTGCGTGGCCCTCATGGGCCTTCCGCCCAGCTTCGGCGAAACCAAGGTTCATACTTCCGAGTATTACATCAGCGTGGCCAGGCAGCTGATCGATTCGGGCGTGAAGATAGACTCTCTCTGCATGAAGGACGCCAGCGGCACCTGCGACACCTTGACCGTGTACGAGACGGCCAAGGGGATCCGCAAGATCCTGCCGCCCGAGACTCCTCTCTGGTGCCACACCCACGACACCGCCTCCACGGCTGTGGCCTACTACCTGGCCGCCATCGAGGGCGGATGCGACGGTATCGACCTCGGCCTCGTGCCCTACGCCAGCGGCACCTGCCAGCCCGACGTCCGCTCCATGGCCCACATGCTCAAGGGCACGGGCTACACCCTCGACATCGACGTGGGCAAGATGGGCGAGGTGTCGAACATCCTGCAGGAAGGGATGAAAGCGTACGCCTTCAACCCGATCTGCACCACGCCTGATCCGCGTGTCACCGGATTCCCCATGCCGGGCGGCGCCATCGGACCCAACGTCCAGATGATGGTCGATGCCGGGATCGAGGAGAAGTACAGCCAGGTGCTCGACGAGTTCCCCATCGTGGTGAAGGCCGGCGGCGCCTGGACGAGCGTGACGCCGGGCAGCCAGTTCTACTGGCTCCAGGCCTTCTTCAACGTGCAGTTCGGCCGCTGGGAGAAGATCAACGAGGGCTACGGCCGCACGGTGCTCGGCTACTTCGGCAAGCCGCCGGCGGAGCCCGATCCCGAGGTGGTGAAGATCGCAGCCCAGCAGCTCGACATGCCGCCCTTCGACGGCGACCCGCTCCAGAAGGCGCCGAACAACATTCCGGAAGCGACACGGATCGTGAAGGAGAACGGCCTGCCCGAGACGGACGAGAACATCTTCCTCGTGCTCAGCCAGATGAAGCCAGGCAAGAAGGTGGAAGCGAACGAGGGCCTGCACCTCCTCAAGGGCAAGGGGCGCATCGTCCTCCCGCTCAAGAAGAAGGAAGAGCCCGCTCCAGCCGCAGCGCCGGCTCCCGCAGCACCGGCCGCCGCCGCGCAGGCACCGCGCCCGAAGGGGCCGGTGACCTGCAAGGTCGAGGACGACAGCGGCACGATCCGCACCTACCGCGTGAGCCTCGACTTCCCCGAGGAAGTTGCACCTGCCCCGGCTGCACCCGCGGCCGCGCCGGCTGCAGGCGGCAACAACACCGTTCCCCTGAAGGCTCCCTTCCCCGGTGCCGTGACTCTCAAGGACCTCATGGTCAAGGAGGGCGACGCGATCAAGTCGGGCCAGGTGGTGGCCGTCGTCGAGGCGATGAAGGCCGATCACGATGTCAAGTCGACCTGCGACGGCACGGTAGCGAACGTCCACATCACGATCGGGTCCGAGGTCCCTGCGGGACAGCCCATCCTGAGCATTGCCAAGTGAGATCGCCAGTCGTTGCAGCATGATCGCGGAGAGGGAATGAGATGGGTGTGACAGAATTGCTGGCCGGGTTCGTGGGAGCGCTCGACAAGGCGGCCGGTGCCGCTGCGGACAAGGCCGACGAGGCTGCGAAAGCGGCTGTCAACGGCGGTGAGGAGGCGCCCGACGCCTTCCAGAGAGTGATCGATCAGCTGGGCTTCCTCAACCTCGAGTGGGGCAACCTGGTGATGTTCGCCGTGGGCGGCCTCCTGATCTACCTGGCCGTCTCCCGGAAATACGAACCGCTCCTCCTGCTGCCCATCGGGCTGGGAGCGATCCTGGCCAACCTCCCTCTTGCCGGTCTGAGCGCCTACCATGATTCCGGGCTGCTGGCCCTGATCTACAAGGCGGGGATCAAGACCGAGTTCATCCCGCCGCTGATCTTTCTCGGTGTGGGCGTTCTCACCGACTTCAGGCCTCTTCTCGGGCGGCCGGTCACCTTTCTCCTCGGGGCGGCGGCCCAGTTCGGCATCTTTGCCGCCGCTTTCGGGGCCTTCTATCTCTTCGGATTCACTGCACGGGAATCGGCCGCCATCGGCATCATCGGAGGCGCGGACGGTCCCACGTCGATCTTCCTGGCCTCCAAGATGGCGCCTCACCTCCTGGGGCCGATCGCCGTGGCGGCCTACAGCTACATGAGCCTCGTGCCGATCATCCAGCCGCCGATCATCCGGGCCCTGACGACGAAGAACGAACGGGCGATCGACATGCCCCAGGCCAGGGAAGTCTCGCGCCGCGCGCTGATCATCTTCCCCATTGCCACGATCCTGGTGACCATCCTGGTCATCCCGTCGTGCGCTCCGCTGATCGGCATGCTGATGTTCGGCAACCTTCTCCGGGTGAGCAAGGTGACTGAGAGGCTCCGCCAGACGGCGGGAGGCCCTCTCATCGATATCGCCACCATCTTCCTGGGCATCGTAGTCGGCGCCACCATGACGGCTGCCAGCTTCCTCACTGCCGAGACGCTCGGTATCCTGCTCCTGGGAGCCGTCGCCTTCGCATTCAGCACGGCCGGCGGGCTGGTTTTCGCCAAGATCCTCAACATCTTTCTCCCCGAGGGAAAGAAGATCAATCCCTGCATCGGTGCAGCCGGTGTAAGCGCCGTGCCGATGTCGGCCCGCGTGGTCCAGAAGGTGGTGTCCGACGATACGGATGGAATGGTCAATCCCCTCATGGCCGCCATGGGTCCGAACGTGGCCGGCGTGATCGGATCGGCCGCTGCGGCCGGGATGTTCCTCGCCCTGCTCGGCTGATAGACCGTGGATCGACCGCTTCGCGGCTGAGACCGGACCGGATTAGATTATCAGCGGCCTTTCGCCAAGGAGCCCGAAGATGGACAGCTCAAAGACCGAAGCCCTCAGGAAATGGTACTCGCGCAGCGAGATCCTCGACGTCTTCCGCAGCCTGGCCAATGCCGGGAAGTGGGAGGAACTCGAGGAGTTTCTCCAGAAGGATTCCCTTCTCCCCCTCGGACGGCACGACACCCTGCCCGATTACCTGAAGACGGCCGAGGATACCCCGCTCTTTCCGGAGAACCTCAGCCCGGCGGCCGATATCGAGGAGTGGCGCGATGCCGTGGACATCGGCTGGGAGGTGGTCGAGGAGAATCTCGGCATCACGAGGGACGAGGTGCACATCAAGATCCGCGATGCTCAGGACGCCGACTGGAAGTCTTTCATCGACCGGGCCAAGGATCGAAGAAAAAAGCCTGATCCCGAGTAACGATCCCTTCCGTACGTTATAATGAGCAGATCCCGCAGAGATCGGGGTTGATGCTACGATCAATGATTGCCATAGAGGGATCATCATGCCGAAACGGTTCAGTTTCATCAAAGAGCGGGCCCTGAAGCTCGGCAACCACAACCGAAAATACGTCACGGCGGCCGAGAAGTTCACCGACCGGCTCAAGTACCAGCTCGAACAGCACGGTGTCTCGGACAAGGTCCACCTCTACCAGCCTGCCGACGACCTTCCCCTGGAGATGGCCACCGTGGCCTCCGTCGGCTCGGACGAGCGCGAGAAGCTCAACTTCCTGGGTTGCTACTATTCCCTGCAGCTCCTCAACAGGAACATCCGCAACGTGGACGTCCTCCACCTCGAGGTGCTGTCCGGTCTCGACCGGCTTCCCTGCTACAGGAACTTCATGAGACGCGCCGGCGTGAGCTTCCGCGAGCTGACGGCCGCCTACATCTCACAGCTCCTCGATCTCTTCATCGGAGACGATTCCACCGAGTTCGTCATCTGCGGCGTGGGGACGCGGGCCGACCAGGACGATATCGACGTGGGGATCGTGGTGCGCGAGGGAAAGATAGGCGAGCGCTTCAACCAGGGCCTGTCGCGGCTGAACAACGAGATGCTGAAACGGGCGTCGCGCCTTCACTTCCATCTCTCCGAGAACGTGGGCCGCAAGAGATACTACGCCACGATTCCCGAGTACGTGGAACTGCTCGAGAAGCAGGTGCACGACTTCGTCGTCATCAACGAGATGCTGGGCGCCAAGCCGATCCTGGGCAGCTACCGGCTCTTCGAGGAGTTCCGCGAGAAGGTGACGCGGCGCTACTATCACAGGCCGGGAGAGCCGAGCCTGCACCACGAGGGCTTCGTGCGCGGGATCGTGGGCGAGATCCGTTCGCTGATCCTCCGTCCCGTGGGGCGGGAGGTGATCAACCCGAAGGACGATGCCCTCCGGATGATCAAGGGGATCGCCTTCGTGGGCAAGGCGGTGTTCGACATCGACGCCGCCAATGCCTGGCAGGTCCTCGACGAGCTCCAGGAGAAGGATCCCGACCGCCGGGAGCAGTACAGGGGGCTTCACAGGGCGCTCACCTTCCTCGAGGCGTTCCGCTTTCTCTATCAGCTCTACGAGGTGCAGGAGGAGGAGATCGACCTGACCCAGGATCACGTGAGGTCCAGCCTCGACGACGTGGCGCGCGTGATGGGCTACAGGGAAGTGGGGATCGTTCCCGCCTGGCATCACCTCGTGATCCATTACTTCGAGTTCATCCGCCTCACCCGGATGACGAGCGATTCGCTTCTTGCCGACGTGCGGCGGCACCTTCGCGAGAACTCCATCTTCACCGAGATGATCAGCGACCAGCTCAAGCGCGGCAGCGATCTCGAGCCGGACGAGAATCCGGCGCGCAACTTCGCCGACACGCTCGAGTTCTTTGCCGGAACCCGCTTCTGGGACGACGTGATGCGGCCCCTTTCCAGCAAGGACGGCGTGCTCCTTTCCCGCTTCATCCAGTCGTTCGAGAACGCGTCCCAGAGAGAACGGCTCCGCCTGGTCCGGAGGTATGTGACCTGCTCCAGGTACACGATGTTCTCCCTCCTCTCCCTGATGATGGTCATCTATCGCGCGCGGTTCCAGGAGGACTCCCTGCCCCTGTTCAAGGAGTTCAATGCCATGTTCCTCAGGAGGATGAGGAAGACGCAGGGCGTGATCATGCGGATGACCCGGCTGTTCCACAACTATCCCGGCCTGATGAACGAGTACCTCCACGCCATGGACAGGAAATCGCTCGACGAGTTCATGAAGCTGCTCGACGAAGAGACGTGGGACAGGGATCTCCTCGAGGCTCGGGACAGGCTTCTCTTCTTCTGCCGCCTGCACCACGGCACGAGCCTCTACTTCAAGAGGTTCATGGACAACGTCTTCACCCGGAATCCCAAGTTCATCCTCTTCCTCCAGGAGCCGGACAACCTCAGGCAGATCGCCGAGGGCTTCTTCAGCGACGTGGACAACCTGTCGGGTTTCGGGAGCAAGAAGCACAAGCTGGGCGAGTACTACGACCTCGAGTTCCTCAGGGTCGGGCTCGAGACGCTGGACGGAAAGCCGGTGAGCGAGACGAACGAGGAATTCACAAACTTCTCGGACAACTATTTCCAGACCCTCTTCAACATCTGTCAGCAGGAGGTCCGGACGGAGTGGGGCGAGAAGGTACCGACGAACGATCTCTTCGCCATCTACGCTTCCGGCGGCTACGGCCGCGAGCAGGCCTACGACGACGATTTCGATCTGATCTGCCTCCTGAACTCCGAGGATCCCGAGGTGATGAAGTACTGCACCCGGATCGTGGCCAAGATGAACAAGGAGATCATCAAGCGGGGAACCATGCCGCACTACCGGTTCGCCGATCATTTCGGCAACTACGTGACCCGCATGAGCGAGCTGGAGGAGTTCCTTTCCGGCGGCCGTCTGGACGATGTGATGGTGGAGTGCTCCCAGTTCCTCGGATCCCGTCTCGTGGTGGGGAGCATGCGATTCGACGAGGAGTTCCAGAGGCGCATCATCACGCCCTACATCTTCGAGAGGAGCGACGATTACATCCGCTCCATCGTGAAGGAGGTCGAATCGCGCCACGAGTACTGCAACACCCACGAGGAGATGCGCTGGAACCTGAAGGAGTGCTCCGGCGGGCTCCGCGACATCGAGACCCTCCTGCTTCTCTACAAGGCCCACTTCAATATCCGGCACAACATCAGCGAGCAGTTCCTCCTGCTCGTGGGCGAGTTCGACCTTGCCAGCCCGGCCGAGATCAGCACGCTGCGCTCGGCGCTCAACTTCCTCAGGAACCTCAGGGACGTCTACCGCCTCATCGTGGCAGCCGACGACGATCTCTGCGTCGACGCGCTGGATGAAGTGGCCGGGACCCTCTGCTTCGAGGACGGACCTGAAGGAAAAGGGGCGGAAAAACTCGTAGAAGAGTATCTGAAAACGACGAAAAAGTCGTCGGAAGTGATCAAGAGGCTGATGGCCGGCGCCGTGGCGTGACCTCCTCTTTCTCTGGGGCTATAGAGAATATCATGCTGAAGATGAATCCGCTCCATGTCCTTCTCCTCCTTCTCGTTTTCCTGTCGCCGCCGCTCGCCGGCGCTCCGCTCCAGGACGAAGCGGCGCCGGAGGAGAGCTCTCCCGAAGCGACCGAAGCTCCGGAATATCATGAGCTCGTTGCGACGTTTCAGGCTCTCTTCGTGAAAGCGACGCTGGAAAAGGACGAGCAGACACAGGTCGACCTGGTCCGCCGCAACCGCGATCTAGCCGTTCCGCTGCTGCACCAGTGCCTCAACAACTACCTGATGGTCTGCCGCGATCAGAAAAGGAAGTTCAGCCGGGACGAGAATCCCGACCTCGATATGGCCATGACCCTGATGGAGATCTACGTGCGGCTCTACGGGAAGCCGGTGCTCGAAAACGCTGTGCGCAAGGCGGCAGAGTGGAATCTCGATCAGATCGGGTACAAGGATTATGCCGAGGGCCTGCGCATCAATGCCGAGGTCTATTTCCAGAAGGAGCATCCCTCCAAGAGCCTGGAGAAGTTCCTGGCCTGCGAACGTGTCTACCGGCACATCGGCGACAGCTTCGGTCTGATGATGACCTACCTGGGGCTCTCGGCCGTGGAGAGCGACCTTGGCCGGAACGAGTCCGCTCTTTTCTACCTGCAGAAGGCTATCGACCTGACCAACGAGCTGGATTACGTGGGCATCAAGGCGACCTGCCTGTCCAACATGGGAGCGCTTCTTCACTCTTTCAACAAGAACAGGGAAGCCCTTCACTACATGGATCAGTCGGTCGCGATCCATCGGCGGCTGGGTGATCGCGGCATGGCGGCCAAGGTCGATTCGGCGCGCACGGTGATCCTGCATGACCTGGGGCGGACGACTGAAGCCATGGCGAAGCTGAGAGAACTGCTTCCCTTCTTCGACAGGACGGGCGACACGGTGTCCGCCTGCGCGGCGAAGCGCAATCTCGCTCTGTACATCATGGACGAGGGCGGCTCGCTTGCCGAATCCCTGGCTTTCTGCCGAAAGGCGCTCGAGATCAGCCGCGACATCCACCGCCCCGGTGACGAGGCCCAGTGCCTGACTCTCCTGGGGACCTTATCGAGGCAGATGGGTCTTCTGGACGAATCGATGGGCCATGACGAGCGGGCGTTCGAGATCTACAAGGGGCTCGACGACGTGGAGGGGCAGGGCACGGCTCTCGCCGGCATGACGGCCACCCTGCGGGAAAAGGGGTGGCTCGAGGAGGGGCGAAAGAAGGCCGAGGAAGCCCTCGATCTTCTCGGCAAGGAGAGAGGAAACCTCCACTGCCGACTGGGACTGCGCAAGGATATGGCCGTCTTTGCCGGCGCAGCCGGAAAGAGGGACGAGGCGCGCCGCTGGCTGGAGGAGTGCGTGAAGATCGCCGAGGAGGCGGACTCCGCACCGATCACTTCCCAGGCCTACTGTTCGCTCAGCGCCCTCCTGCTCGACGAGAACCGTTTCGACGAAGCCCTCGCTCAGGCCCTCAAAGCCGTCGAGCTGGTGAAGGTCCCGGGATTGAACAAGTCGCTGGCCGCGGCCAACAATGCGGTGGGCGCCGTCTACACCAAGCTGAACAGGGCGGAGAAGGCCAGCACCTACTTCAGGAGGAGCCTCGATCTCCTGCAGGGGTGCATCGATTCGCCTCTCTACCACGAAACCTGCAACAGGCTTGCAGGCAGCCTCTGCTCCGAGGGCAGGAACGAGGAAGCGGTGGAGATCTACCGCTCCTATCTGGAAGCGGCGAAGAAGAAAAGCTCGATGCCGGCCCAGGCCAAGGTCCTGAACTCCCTGGGGCAGATCTTCCTGCGGCAGCGGATGTACGACGACTCCTATCGCTGCTTCGATTCGGCCAGGCGGTTCTTCCTGAGCATAGGGAGCAGGCCGAACGTGATGGTGGCGAGCCTGATGATGGCCCAGATCCTGATCATCCAGGAGAAGTACGACAAGGCCGAGTCGATCCTCGATCAGGAAGAGTGCCGCTTCGACAAGTTCAGCACGGAGATGAAAGCCTTGGCCCTGGGGCTGCGCGGTCTGATCCACTTCCACAGGGAAGAGACCCGCGAGGCGCTGCGAAATTTTCTCGAATCCCTCGATATCCAAAAGGAGATGGTTCGCCACACACGGTCGCTCTCGGAGTTCTCGCGCGGCGCGTACACCGAGAGCTGGACCTGGATCTACCTCTACGCCATCAAGTGCTGCGAGAGCCTGTACGAGGCCACGAGCGATCCGTCGTTCCTGAAGCAGGCGTTCTGGGTGGAGGAGTGCGTCAAGGCGCGGATCTTCCTCGATTCGATCGCCAGGACCGGCCTCGACTTGAAGCCGGTGGTGTCGAGCAAGCTGAGGATCCGCTACGAGGAGATCCATAGCAGGCTGACGTCGATCCAGGACAGGATCGACAAGGAGCTTTCCGGGACGGGCGAGGACCGCGATAAAAGGATCAAGGCTCTGAAGAGCGAGTTCAACGTCACGATTGACACCCTCGAGGATGTGCTGAAGGAGATGCGCAACGAGCATCCCGCCTATGCCTACCTTCGCTATCCCGATCCTCTTGCCATCGAGGGCTTCCAGGAGCTTCTCGGTCCGGACGATGTCTACATCTCGATCATTCTCACCGAGAGGGACGGGGCCGTCATCACGGTGACCCGCGACGCCTGCCGGGTCCGGTCCCTCGACGATGCCCGGTCGGTAATTGAGGCGGCGGGTCTTCTGAAAGGCAGGTTCAGGGAGCCGAAGAAAGGCGATAGGAGCTATCTGAGCCTGGCGAGAGACCTCTACCTCTCGCTCTTTTTGCCCTTCGAAGACCTCCTGAAGGACAAGAAGAGGCTGATCATATCGACCGACGGCGTCCTGAACTCCCTTCCCCTGGAGACGCTCCTGTACGACGATGTTCCTGAAGAGGGCTCGGGCGCCGGTCCCGGCCTGCCGTACCTGCTGAGGAAATACTCGATCACCTATGTGCCGTCCGCGTCATCCTACCAGTACCTCCGGCTCCAGAACATGCGGAAAAAGCTCTATCCCGGGCCTGCGGACAGGAAAGAGCTCTGTGCATTCGGCGGATTGACCCCTTCCGACGACGATCCCGACGGCATGCAGGGAGGAACGAAGGAGGATATCGCCTCGCTCGACGCAACGAGGGGAATCCACGAGGCGCTGCCCTTTTCGAAGGTCGAGGTCGAGGGCATTGCGACCTACTTCGACGAGGAGCGCTGCCAGCTCTTCATCGGCGATTCGGCGAACGAGTCGGCCGTGAAGCAGAGCGTCATCCAGAACTGCCGCTTCATCCACTTCTCCACCCATGCCCTGGCGAACGAGGAGATCCCGCTCTCGTCGAGCATCATCCTCAATTCCAGCGAGGGGGAGGACGGCTACTGGCGCGTCTTCGAGATCTACGGGACAAGGATCAAGGCGGAGCTCGTCGTGCTCTCGGCCTGCAGCACCAACATCGGCAAGACGCTGGGGGGGGAAGGCGTTTTCGGGCTCGTGCGGGCCTTTCTCTATGCGGGCGCCGATTCCGTGGTGGCCACGAACTGGGAGGTCCGCGACTATTTCACCTTTCTTCTGATGGATCGCCTCTACAAGTACATGATCGAGGACGGCAAGCCGTGCTCCGAGGCGCTGCGGCTGGCCAAGCTCGATGCGATCGCCGGGAAGCTCGTGCTCCCGACGTCGGTCAGGGAGGAGATGGAGCGCTCCGTGAAGCGTCGATCACCGGGCAGCGGCGATCTCCCCTATTCGCACCCCTACTACTGGGCTCCCTTCATCCTGTTCGGGCTTCCTGATTGATAGCCCCGACGTGGCAAAAAACGTCGGCTCAGTCAGTGGGAATCCGCGCCAGATCACGCACTCTGGCGCCAGTGCTCGACGTTTTTCTGCACCTCTGGGGATAAGCCGGATTCCGAACCGAGATTATCGGCGGCAACCCTTTGCCTCTATGCTATACCAATGGGACGTTCCAGACAGGTGGTGTCGGTCTGGCTATTTCCTATTCGTTCAATGGTATTTTTTTTGGGTCCTCAGCAGAATTTGTGGGTAGACTCACGCTCGGGAAGTTGTCCCA
>CAYZWU010000080.1:0-18083 GCA_964482235.1 uncultured Phycisphaerales bacterium | reverse complement strand
TAGGTACTGCGCCGGGAGGCTGGCCTTCTCATTTCATCTTTACATCTCCGCAACGGAGCACTCAACACCGATTGGGGAGATCGCAGCACCGGACAATTGACCTTTGCGGGGATTGCTCGGGTTCAGTACTCCATCCGGTGGTGACCGTCGATGCACTATTTTATGAGATGATTCAGAGATGGATGTCGGGCTGGAGATACCGAGCCTGCGGAATCTCCAACAAAGAGACGGGTGAGGAAACCGTGCCCGCGCAGTCTTAGCCATTTGGCACTGCGTCCAGGTGGCGGAAAGTGTATGGGCACGGTTATGTGCAGTAACGTGACGAAACGCCCCGAGTGGTCAATGCATTCCATCCAATCGGAGTTGTGGGGTCCTTCAGAGCCGCCTAAAGGAGGGCTTCCGACGTCCGGCGGCTCTGAAGGACCCCACAACTCCGACCGGGATGCCCCCACCGAGGTCCTCTTCGATGAAACCGACAAATCGAAGTCTTACCGATTCGAAGCAGGTTCCCAGACGCCTTCTTCCTCGGACTTCGACAGTATTGCCGCAATCTCGTCATCGGAGACCGTTCGAATCTCTCGCGCCCGGCGGAGGAGGAAGAGGTTCTTGAAGATGGCGCCGTACATGCCGAGGACGTAGACGAGGCGCCTCCTGAAGATGTGCGCCACGATCCGGAAGAGGTCCTTCCGGATTCGGGTCATGAGCCGCCGAAGAAGCCGCGGCCTCTCCTGCCCGGGGAAGTGCAGGAACGCCAGGATGTAAAAGTTCTTCATCAGCTCCACGCGTTTCCTGTGGGCCAGCTTGTCCAGTGTCACGGATTTGAGGTGGAAGACCACCGCCTCGGGCTCGTACACGTAGTACCAGCCCTGCCTGAGGCCGCGCAGCGCGATCTCCACGTCCTCGTAGCCGGCGAAGAAACGCTCGTCGAAGAGCCCCACCTCGTCGAAGAACTCCTGTCGAAAGAGGGCGGCGCCGCCGCAGAGACCGAGCACGCGGCCCGGCTTCAGGTGATCCTCTGTCAGGGGTTCCTGGTGGCCGATGTCGAAGAAGTAGCCGTTCCGGAGCCGGATCCCCAGGGAATCGACCATCTCTCTCTCGTAATAGTTCATCATCCGGCACTGCACTCCGCCGCAGCGCGGACTCTCCGAGGAAAGCCGGTCGAGAAGCCGTTCGAGGCAGCGAGGGTCGACCTCCGTGTCGTTGTTCAGAAGCATGATGTGCGGCGCCCTGGCCTGGGTCACGCCGTGGTTCACCGCCTTGCCGAAGCCGAGGTTGCGGGGCATCTCGAAGACGCGGACCTCGGGAAACTCGTCGGCCAGCATCCGTGCGGAGCCGTCCCGGGAGGCGTTGTCCACCACGATGATCTCGAAATTCCGGAACGTCTGGCGCTCGAGAGTCGGCAGGCAGACGCGGAGCAGGTCCTTGCCGTTCCAGTTGGGGATGACGATCGTGATCTCGACGGACATGCAAACTCGAGTCTTTCGTTCCGGCCCGATTGCCGGGGAATCACTTTTTCCTGAAGAGGAGCCGGTACGGCCAGGTCATGAACCGGCCGACCCTGTAAGTGGACGATCTCTTCAGCTTCCTGAGCTCGTGCTCCCTCGTCGCGAGCCGAGCCCCGCGCCGCCTCAGGCGTTCCAGGCTTTTCAGATAGTCGCGCCATCCGACAAAAAGCGGAAAATCGCCGGCACCGGCCGATCCCTCGTGCGTCTTGCCGCATCGGCTCCTGAGAAAGGCGAAGAGGTCTTTCTGCGCCTGCGACGCTTCCGGCAGGTCGTTGAAGTCTCCCGCGCTCTTCTGGTTTCTGAGATCGCCTCGAACAGCACCGGCAATCAGTTCGACCTCCTCGGCCGTCCGCGGCTCCCTGCCGAACTTATCGTCGAGATAATCGGCCAGAGCCCGGCAGCTGGCAGCGGGATCGCCGAGGAACTTCTCGTACTCGACGAACAGGACGTCCTTCTCCTGATCGACGAAATCGAGAATGGCCAGGCATGAAGCCTGCCAGAGCTGGAGCCCTCCGGTGAGAGGGAGGTCGTCCCGCTTCGCAAGGGAGCCGGCGATGTCGCGGGGATGCCGGATCGGAACGATGTAGACCACGTCGCGCCAGATCTCCTTCCAGAAGGGAAGCACGGCCGTGAGCCGGGGATCCTTCCAGACCCAGATGCGACCTCCTTCTTCCATCTCGTCGATCAGCCGGAAGGCCTTGTCCCTCATCTCCGGCAGGGCGGCTTTCCGGGCCGCGGCCTCCCCGCTGGCCGGCGGCGCGATCCAGGAGGCATCGAGCGAGTCGAGGAGGGTTTCATTGAAGCGAACGAGCGGCCAGTATTCCCAGTATCCCCTTGGATTCCACTCGTTGCCTTCCATGATGTCGTCCGCTTCGCCGGCGTAGGCTCCCCAGCGATGGGCCACTTCAGCGAGGAGGGAGGTCCCGCTGCGATGCATGCCCAGAATGACGATCCCTCTCTTATTGCCCATTCTTTTCAGCGCAGTTCTCTCCGGACCGCCTCCGGCTTGCCTATTCCCGTTCCACCTTCTTGTGAAAGAAGGGTGCCAGGCGTCCCATCTCCTCGAACAGGTCGGTCAGCTCCTCGGGATGGAGCGACTGGCATCCATCGGAGAGCGCTTCCTGGGGTCTCACGTGCATCTCCACCATGATCCCGTCGGCTCCCGCGGAGATGGCGGCTCGTGCGAGAGGCCTGATCATCGACCGCTTGCCGGCCGCATGGCTGGGATCGGCGATGATCGGGAGGTGGGACCTGGACTTGATCTCCGGAATCACGGACACGTCGAAGGTGCATCTCTGAAAGTCGGAGAAGGTCCGGATGCCCCGTTCGCAGAGCACGATCTGCCCGTTTCCGGCAGCCATGATGTGCTCCGCACTGAGAAGGAACTCCTCGAGCGTGGCGGAAGCCCCCCTCTTGAGAAGGATGGGTTTGTTCTGGCTCCCCACGATCTTCAGCAGGGAGTAGTTCTGCATGTTCCGGGAGCCGACCTGGAGAATGTCGATGTAATCGCGGGCCTGATCCACCGTCTCGGCATCCACCACCTCGCTCACCGTGACCAGGCCGAGGTCCCGCCCCGCCTCGTGAAGAAGGCGGTAGCCCTCTTCGCCGAGGCCCTGGAACGTGTAGGGCGAGGAACGTGGCTTCACGGCACCGCCGCGAAGGAAGAGTCCGCCCGCCGCCTTGACGGCTTCGGCCGTTTTCCGGATCTGGTCTGCATCCTCCACGGCGCATGGGCCGCCGATCAGGCAGAAACGGCTTCCGCCGATCTTGCGGCCCTTCACCTCGATGGTCGTGTCCTTGGCTCTCGATTCGCGGGAAGCCCGCTTGTAGGGACGCGTTACCGATATGATCTCCGACACGTTGGCCAGCCCGTCGAAGCGCTCCTTGGGGACGGGGTCGACGTTACCGGTGACGGCGATGGCGGTCCTGTAGCCGCCCGGTATACGATGAGGCGTGAGGCCGAGCGATCTGATCCTCTCTTCCACCCTGGCGAGGTCGCCCTCCTCCGCATTGGGCTCCATGACGATGAACATCCGGATAATCCTCCTCTGCGGACCGGAACCGCGGTCCGTCACGGAATCAACCTAACCTGCTCCTTCCTCGATGGCAAGCAGGATCGTCGCCATTATTGCGCTCAGCATTGCGCTCAGCAGCGGCTGCTGTCAGCTGGCGAAGCGCAGGACGGCGGAGACGACCGTCTTGTCGTTGCCGCCCATGTTGATGAACATACCGTATGGCTTGTCCGAGGAGAATCGGACCTGGCAGTCGCCCGCCTCGCCGGTGAGCTGCTGGACGAGGTCCGCAACCTGGCGCACGCCGGTCGCACCGGTCGGATGGCCGAATCCCACCAGGCCGCCGGTCATGTTGACCGGGCACTCCCCGTCGGAACTGGTCTTGCCGTCCAGGAGATAGCCGGCCGCCTTGCCGCGGTCCGCCAGCCCCACAGCCTCGAGCGAGAGCATGCCGGAAATGGTGAAGCAGTCGTGCACCTCGAGCAGACCGAGCTCGCCCGGCGCGGCGCCCGCCATCTCGAGGGCCCGGCCGGCAGCCGCCGCGGTGGTGTCGAGACGGCAGGGGTCGTCCGGGTCCTTCGTGATGTCGTTCTCGGCGTGGGCGAGACCCACGAATTCGGCTGCCTTCTCCTTGTCGACCCCCAGCTTGGCCAGTCCCTCTTCGGAGGCGATGATCACGGCGGACGCGCCGTCCGTCACCTTGGAGCAGTCGAAGACATTGATGTGCTCGAGAAACGCCTTGGGATTGGGTTCCATCAATCCGGTGCTGCGGAGATCGGGATCGCCGTTGTGGAACTCCTGGGCATTGGGATTGCGCCTGGCATTCTCAACGGCGAGGGCATACCACTCGGCCATGCCGCGCCGGATCGTATCCCTGTCGCCTGCCGCATAGCAGGCGCCGGCACGGTCGGAGAAGAGATTCGGGAAGAAGTAGGCATGCCCGGTCTTCCTCTGGCGGCTGTAGTGGCCGGCTCCGGCGAGGATGTCGGCCCCGTAGATCGCCTTGACGGTGTTCTGGACCTCGACACCCATCACCAGGACCGCGTCGGCCGTCTCGGCCAGAACGCTTTTCACTCCCGTGGCCACGGCCACGCCGCCCGAAGCGCAGGCACACTCGACGCGAGAGCAGGGTTTGTACATCAAGGTCTCGTGCACCGAGGGCATGAAGGCGGCCAGGTGGCCCTGCCGGTTGAACCGGGAGGCCATGAAGTTGCCGATCACCGCCTCGTCGAGGGCACCTGGGTTCTTCACCTGGGCCAGGCAGCCCTTGCCCGCCTCGTCGATGTAGTGCTCGATGCCGGGCCGCGGTTTCTTGGGATGGAACTCCTTCCGGCCGGGGCCCAGGAACAGCGTGTGAAAAGGAGCACAGGCATAGACCTTCTTGCGCAGACTCTTCATCAATATTCTCCTTCCGGACTCGGCCGGTTAATTTGCATAATCGTTGATCGGTCCATAGAGGTGGAAGAAACCGTTGGTGAGAACACCGTTCACGTCATCGGGAGAGAGAGCCACCCCGTCGGCCACGAGAGTCTCGCCGATCGCCTTCGACCTCCCGAGGTATTCGATGGCCAGGCGAGCCCCTTCGGTCGAGCCCGCCGCAAGGGCCTTGAAGTGGCCGGCCAGGGCATCGGCCCGGTCCTTGGCCATGAGGAGCGCCTTCCACGGACGGAACCCGCCGGGCAGCTCACCCAGCTCCTTGTCGCATTTCCCGGACCACCCCTCGGGATCGAGATCGGTGTAGTCTCCCTTGTCGATATCATAAACGGCAACGGGCCGCCCCTTGGCGTACTTGAGGATCCCGTCCTTCTGCGAACCGTCGTGATTCTGGCCGCCGAGGACGCCCTTGGCGGCAAGACTGTCGATGAACCCGCTTTTCAGGCTCTCACCCTCCAGGTAGCGGTCCATCACGCTGATGATGCACTGGAAAACATCCACACCCACGTAATCGATGAGCTGGAAGATTCCCATCGGCCGGACCAGCCAGTCCTGGCTTACCCGGTTGACCTTGTAGAGCGCGCCGGCCCCGTCGAGGCTTCCGGCGGCCTCGTCGCGAAGCCGTTCGGCGACCTGGATCGCGTGCAGGCCGTCACGGATGAAATGGCCGTTTCCGATGAAGCCGGCGATGTCGTTCGAGGGGATCACCTTCTTGCCGAGGCGCTTGGCCAGCTCCGTGCCGCCCTCCTTGAGCTCGGGCAGGGTGTCGTCGCCGGTGATGAACTCGAGGAGCTTCTGCACTGCCGGCGGATTGTAGAAGTGGTAGCCTGCGATTCGGCCCGAAAGGCCGAGCTTTTCCGACAGGGAGGAGATGGGGATGGACGACGTGTTGGTCAGGAACCAGGCATCCTGATGGACCTTCTCCTTGACCTGGGAAAGGAGCTTGATCTTCAATTCCTCGTTTTCGTTGACGGCTTCGAAGACCAGGGTGGCGCCGGTCGCGGCGTTCAGGTCGTCCGAGGGACGCACCACGGAAAGGGCATCGGCCACGAAAGCCTGGATCACGTCCCGGTTTTCCACCAAGTCGTCGCGATCCGCGTAGATCCCGCGAAGAAGGGCCGTCTTCTTCTCCGCCAGCTTGACAAGCTGGGCGCGGAGATAACCGAGTAGCCCTTCGAGCACGGAATGATCCCTGTCGACCAGGCTTAGACGATAGGTCTTGCCCCTGCCGTCGGGGCTGAGCTTCAGACGTGCCATTTCATTGATGAGGAGCAGCGCGATGCCGCTTCCCATCTTGCCCGCAGCGCCGATAATCGCTACGTTTTCGAGTCTCTCCGTCAGGTTCATTCAGCAACCTCCTTCTCCACCGGGTAACGCCGCTTCTCGCGCCGGTCCGGACAAAATGCATCTGCAACCGGCCCAGTTGCGATGATCAGTGAACACCGAGCTGCCGCGGCAGCCATGTCAACGGACTGATAAGTAAAGACCGGTAATATAGCAGATCGGGAGAACTCTCTTCAAATTCTAAACGACCGTCCCGGCCAGGCCGGCCGCAGCGTTCTCCTGATCCGGTTCAACAGGGAGCAAAGCAGAATATCTCAGAAAAAGATAAACTACTTTCCTCTTTTGAAATTTATTTACCGATAAAAAAAGGTCTCACACTTTTTCCGAGCCTGGACCATCTCGGGGAAAGGGGCGAAGGTGGGAGCGGCGCCTATCTCTCATGCTCTTTGTTTAATATTTACCGGCAATCGATCGAACCGACAGTAAAGTAACGGCTCGCTCCGTGACGAAGAGTATCTGCCTATATCGTTTGCAGAACAGTAAAAACAAATGTTTCGCTTCCTCGATTTTCCTGATTTTTGATCTGGACAAGTGAATGGCATCTGATACATTTCATCCCACATGGCGGAGATTTCCTTATAGTTAGCGGGAGAGGTATTATCATGGGCAAACTGCATTCGCTCCTTCTTGTTACTGCACTGCTGGCCATCTCGTTATTCGTGGTTCCAGGGCATATCGTCGCCCAGGAAGGGGAGACACCGGCAAAAGGACTTGCCTCCCAGAAAGTGAAACCGGGGGATCTGAAGGGAGTTTTGACCAACTCCAAAGGGAAGCCCCTCTCTCAGGTCCAGGTGACCGTGACCGACGCAGAGGGCAATGTGGTCGCAAAAACAGTCACTGACAAGAACGGAAAATACACGCTGAAAGGGCTGAAAGAGGGCAACTTCACTCTCTACGTGGAGGAAACAAAAACCACGGCTCTCGAAGTCACCCCGACCGCCAAGATTTCGTCCCTGCGGATCGTGATGCCGGGCAGCGTGAAAATTGCTCCGCCCGGGATTGTCGATGCAACGGCTCTCACCACGCTGGAATGGACAGTCCTCACCATCGGCGGCATCGGTGTGATCGTCGGTGTTCCCGCTATCGTCCATCACAACGAAAGCGGAGACCACGGTACGGTCAGTCCCTGATCGATAGAGGCAATAGCCACATACGCAAAAATACGATCAAACCACTTCTGATGCAGGATGCGTCAGGAGTGGTTTTTTTTTGTATCCCTGAGCAGGCACCCAGCTACGGGATAACCGAAAGCCCCAGGTGATAGGATCTCTCCGTTTTTCCGAAAGCACACATCTGATTGTAATGGTGGGTCTGTACCAGGGAAAGGCGCGTTGAACGGGGCGATGCCTTCCGGAGGATTGAGCCCACCGGGGGGATCCAGAGCAATTATTTGAAGATGTAGCACCTCTCATGCAGCGCTACACAATATCTTCCTTAATGATCTTGCTCGAATGTTGCAAATACGATCGAAAAAAAGCTATCCTTGGTTATCATAATCCTTCTCAGGCATATGGTTGCCCGGGATCTGTGGCGGTTTAGAGCCGGAAATCCTGCATCCGGAGCGGTTTCCGGTATGAGTGGTTCTATTTTGGGTCAGGGATAAATGAAACAATCCAGCAGACTCGCAAGGATCGCGGTTTTTCTGATTTACTGCTCTCTTCTTCCAATTCTTAGCGGATGTTCGACCAGCGATTCCCAGACCGTGAACAAAGCCGCCATGTCGTTCAGAAAGTCCCCCTCCGCTGAAATCGACCGGATCATGGCCAGGAATTCCCTCAGACTTCTCGCGGAACAGGGCAACAACTACCTGATCGGTCCCGGCGATCTGCTCGAAGTGGATATCTACGAATGGGTCCAACGCGACGAAAACAAGGTCGTGGAAGTGCGCGTCGAGGAGAACGGGCAGATCACCCTGCCGGTGATCCGGGCCATCGAGGCCGGCGGTCTCACGATCAGCGAGCTGGAAGAGGATATCATCAACAAGCTCGTCGAGGATAAGATCATCATCAATCCTCGGGTCAACATCATCGTCAAGGAGTATCGGAGCAAGAGGATCGCGGTTGTTGGAAAGGTCAAGGAGCCTGGCGAATACACTCTCCAGCAAAATGTGATCACGCTCCTGGACGCCTTGGCCCTGGCCGGCGGTCTGTCGGAAGAGGCGGGATTCGAGTTGCACGTGATCCGCACACGAAAGAGGGAGGGCGAGGCCACGGTTGTTGCCGGCGTACCCGAAGCCGGCCGCAACGGAATCCCGGTTCCCGAGGTTCTCACCGTGGACCTCATCGAGCTGATGGAAGAGGGAAACCTCCAGCTCAACGTGGTTCTCAAGCACGGCGACGTGGTGAATGTTCCGGAGGCCAAGAAGGTATACGTCGTGGGCTTTGTCCGCAAGCCGGGAGGCTTTTATCTGAAGCGCCCCATGACGGTTCTTCAAGCGATCGCCATGTCGGAAGGTCTGATCGAACGGGAAGCGTCACCGTCCCACTGCGCCCTGAAGCGGATCTCCAACAACAGGGAGGAAGTCATTCCGCTCGATCTGGTGGCCATCTCGCGAGGCGAGAAGCCGAACCTCTACCTCCTCCCTGACGACATCATCGACGTTCGCCAGACCACCTCGAAATTCGTGGCCCTCGAGGTACTCGATTTCGTGAAAAGAGTTTTCCACATCGGTTACACATATCGCCTGGACAACGACGAATGAAACCAGCCCTCAGGTGTTACCAGAAGGAAAGGAACCGGGTGAAATGATCGGTACCGGTCAGACAAGCGCGGCTCGACCCGACAGTGAGGGACGGATCCCTCACATCAAGGATTACTGGAAGGTGATCATTACCAAGAAATGGATCCTGATCAGCACCTTCCTGCTCGTTGTCGTTTCGACCGCGGTATACGTGCTCGTGCAGACTCCGGTCTACCGCGCCACATGCCGCCTCCTGATCGAGCCCGACAACCTGAACCTGATGGAGTACAGGGATGTCTTCGATCCGTCGGTCGGCCAGCTTGCCAGCGAGTCAGCCAGGCAGAGCTTCATGGAAACCCAGTTCGAGCTCATCCTCTCTCCCTCGATCGTGAAGAAGACGTTCCTGAAATTCGACATCGGACAGAAGAAGGAGTTCACCGGTCTCAAGGATCCCGTGGACGCTTTCAGGGATCATTTCAGCGTGGCGCCCGTCTCGAACACGCGCCTGGCGGACGTCAACTTCGAGTGGGAAGATCCGGAGAAAGCCGCCAAGATCCTCGACTCCCATGTGTGGGAATATATCGCCGACTACGAAGATCGCCGGTCCGGAGTCACCAAGGTGGATCGGGACGCCCTGAACTCCAGGGCACAGGTGCTCCAGAAAGAAATCAAGGACGCTCACACGGTGCTGCAGAATTTCATCGAAGAAAACAGCATGGTCTCCCTGGAAAAGGCGCAGGATATCGTGTCTCAGCGGCTCTCGGATCTGAACACGGCTCTCACAACGATGGAACAGCAGCGTATCGAGGCGGAAAGCCGCTTCAAGAACATCCAGGATGCCGTGGCGAACGATCGTCCCCTGGAAGACATGCCCGAGATCAACGACAGCGCCACGATCCGCGAGCTGAAGATCGAGTATGTCCGTGCCACGCAGGACGTGAGCCAGCTGACTCGCCGCTTCCTCGCGAATCATCCCGAAGTACTCACGGCCGAGGACAGGCTGCAGAGCATCACGGACCAGCTGGCATTGGAGGTCCAGCGCTTTCTCTCCACATCCGAATCCGAGTACCTGCGCGCCAAGGAGCAGGAGAACGGGGTGAAGCTCGCCCTGGAAGAGCAAGAGGAAAAGGTCAAGAAGCTCAACATAAAGCTCGGCGAGTACAACCTCCTGAAGGAGGAATACGAAACAGCGAAGAGGACCTACAGGAAGCTGATCGAGAAGATCGAGGAGATCGACATTTCCCTGGCCGGCGGGAACACGGAAAAGGAAGACAACATATTCGTGATCTTCCAGAAGATCTCCCCGAAACCGGTCAGGCCCCAGAAGGCAATGAGCCTGGCACTTGCATGCCTGATCGGGCTGATTCTCGGCGTGGGGCTGTGCTTCTTCGTGGAGTACCTCGACACAACGATCAAGACCAAGGAGGAAGTGGAGGAAAGCCTGGCGCTGCCGACACTGGGATATGTTCCTCCGGCCAGCGGCCTGGGCAAGAGAACGAAAGGGAAGCCGAAACCCGACTTCGCTGCTGTGGACAAGCCGCACTCCGCCATTGCCGAGGCGTTCCGCTCCATCAGGACCTCTCTCATGTTCAGCGAGGCGGGGAAGGACCTTCGCAACATTCTCGTGACGAGCCCCATGCCCTCGGAAGGCAAGACCCTCGTGAGCCTCAACATCGCCGCGGTGCTTGCACAGACGGGCAAGAAGGTCCTGCTCGTGGACGCGGACCTGAGAAAACCCCGTCTGGCCGCCGTGTTCGACACACCGACCTCGCCGGGACTCTCGAACCTCATCGCGAGAGGGGAGAATCAGATCTTCGAGGAGACCGTCGTTTCCACTCACCTCGACAACCTCAGCTTCCTCCCGAGCGGTCCGCCGCCTCCCAATCCTGCCGAGCTGCTGGGCTCCCTGCGCATGAAGGAGCTCGTTGCCTCAATCTCCGAAAAGTTCGACTTCATCGTCTACGATACACCGCCCGCAGTGAACACGACTGATCCGGCGATCCTCTCACAGGTCGTCCAGGGTGTCGTACTCGTTCTGAGAAGCTTTTCCACGGAGCGGGAAGTGGCTATCCGGGCCCGCGACCTGCTGGCAGGAGCCCAGGCCAACATCCTCGGTGTGATCCTCAACAACGCCGACCTTCCGCGAAGCGGCTACCACGGCTATTACAAGTACAGCTACTACTACTCCAGCTCGCCCTACGGATCCTATTACTCCGATGAAAAGATGAAGACCGTGCGGAAGCGCCGGAGGCGGGGCTCGCCGGAACCTGATGCGACAGGCAAGCACAAAGTGACCTCCTCCTCGTCCGGAGGAGACGTCGCGTGATCGACATTCACTGCCACATTCTTCCCGGGCTTGACGACGGCGCACGGGATTTGGACGAGTCCGTGGAGTTCTGCCGTATCGCTCTCGAGGATGGAATCCGAACGATCGTGGCGACGCCTCACATGTTCGACGGTCTCTACTCCGTTGCCCGCAACGATATCTTCAAAGCAATCGACAGGCTGCGCCGGCGGCTCGAAAAGGAGGGGATCGATCTGGAAATCGTTCCCGGTGCCGAAACCCACGTGGCTTTCGACCTGCCGAACAGGATCGAACGCAAGGAGATCGTGACCCTGGCGGACGGCGGCCGCTACATTCTTCTCGAGCTGCCGCCGGAGATCGTCCCCATGGGATTGAACGACCTGCTTTTCCGCCTGCGTCTTTCCGGATTCACGGCAATTCTCGCTCATCCGGAACGAAATTACGCCATCCAGTCCAATCCTGAGATCCTGGACAAGATCGTTGAAGCGGGCCACCTCTCGCAGCTGACAGCGGACAGCATCACCGGCGGATTCGGGGAGCAGGCGGAACAGTGCTCCCAGAAGCTCCTTCGAGCCGGCCTCTGCCATATGGTGGCTTCGGACGCCCATTCGATCCCGAACCGGCCGCCCGTTCTTTCCGAAGCCCGCAAGGAGGTCCGCCGCCTCGTGGGCAAGGAAGGAGAAAAAGCCGTCTTCGAGGAAAATCCGGCCCGTGCCGTGAAAGGCAGTGACGTGACGGCTTCATCAGCGGCTCCATCACCCCTTTCGAACAAAAGGAAAGCAAAATGGCTAAGGGGAACTTGAAAGGCTCGAAATCGGGTGATCGCGCCGTCCCGCTCTGGTGTCAGGGATTGATGGAATTCTCACTCCTCGGCGCCGTTTTCACCTGCATCTTCCTGAACGGCGTGCTCGATCAGGAAACCGTTCGAACGATCTGCGTCGGTCTCATGGCCCTCCTGACCCTGATGTGGATCCTTCACGGGATCTTTCTCCGGTGGATCCCCGTCAAGTTCAGCCTGTCGACACTGGCGGCTGTTGCCATGGCGATCTACATGCTGGCAGTTCATTTCAAGGACATCCAGGGAGAGGGACAGATCCTTCTGCTCTGCCTCCCCGTATTCCTGGCCATCCCCGGAGCGTTCACTGCCAACCAGGTCTCCCGCCTGCTGGCTTTTTTCTGCTGCGTTGGGGGCGCCCAGGCCTTCTTCATTCTCTTGAAGCCGACGCTCATCGACAAGAATGATTCGTTTGTCGCCAGCCTCCGGGAAGGTTCCCCCGTCACGGGCACCATGGGAAGCGAGGCGGAGCTGGCAACCTTGCTGGTGCTCAGCATCTGCGCCACGGCGGCTTTTGCTCTCCGGAGCCTCCTTGTGCTGGTTCCCGGGAACAGATCCGGTACGAGATTCAAGATCAACCTCATCGGTTCGTCGGGTTTCAATCTTGCCCTTCTGGGCATCATGTCCGCTCTTCTCTCCATCATGAGCCTCTTTCTCTGCCAATCCCTCTTCCCCTTCGCGACGATGGCGATGATCTTCCTGATCCTCGTGATCCTGCTCGCAAGGAAGGGCATCCTCTCAGGTTTCTTGGCCGCGCTCTCCATCATCCTGATGATACTTCTGGGGGGGCTGGACCTGTCGCGCCCGGCGGACGGAGGACTGACCCTTTCGGCTGAAGCCCTTTCCGGCAACCTGATCCGATTGGCTGCAGGAACGGATGAGAGGATAAACAGCGAAGAGATCAATACGGCCCTGTCGGAAGAGGACGCATTGCCCCCTCCCAACGTCTGGAAGGAGACGGTGGAAAGGGGATTCTGGGCCAGGATCGCGGATCGCTTCGACCATACCGTGTTATTCATGTTCCTGGGGCTTCTTGCGATCTTTCTTGTCGAGGGATTCCGTTCCCTGATCATTTACAAAGATACACAGCCGATCTTGCAAGCCGGATCGCTCGCTGGCATAATCGGGGCCGGCCTGATCGGTCTTTGGGGAGATTTCTCAGCCAGTCAAGGCATAGCACTCATTTTGGCCGCTTTTTTCGGTATGGCCGTTGCCGGCGGCGAGTATGACGAGGAATACGAGGAAGTTGAGTTTCTGAGCTAACCCGAAGTCTGATCGATTTCCACTCTGGAAACGCCAAGTTCGATCTGGATGCATTACATCGGAAAGGAAAGAACAGCCGGATGGTGGAGGTGAGAAAGCGTCTGGATTCGTTCGATTACCTGATCGTCGTTTCCATCGCCGTCATGATCGTGCTTGCGCCCCTGGCCATGGGATCAGTTTCACAATGGGCTCGCGACGCTTGTTTCATGGGATCCCTTCTCATCGCGTCCCTCTGGTTCCTGCAATCCTGCCGGCACGGCCGCCTCGTTGTGGCGCGTGAACCGGTCTTCATCCTGATCGGGCTGTTTTTTCTCCTGGCCTTCCTGCAGATCGCACCCCTTGATCACGGGACAGTGGAGCTCCTCTCTCCCAGCGCGGATGAACTCTATACGCAGATCCTTCCCGGGTATCCGGATCCCGAGGATTCGAACACCCTTTCGGTCAACAGCTACAACACGTTCCGGGAGATCCGCCGCCTTGCAGCCCTTGTGCTGGTCTTTCTGGTCATTGCCAACACGTTCAGGACGCGCGGACAGGTGACAACCATCCTGCTGGCCATGATCCTCGTGGGATCGTTCGAAGCCCTCTACGGTTTTGCGGAACAGTTTTCCGGTGCGAAAAACATCTTCTGGAACGAGCGCCGCTTCCACACGAATGCTGTCACCGGAACGTTCATCAACAAGAACCACTTCTCCGGTCTTCTCGAGATGATCATTCCCGTCACGCTGGGGCTCTTCATGGCTGTCACACCCCGGCGCAGCGCCGGTGGCACCTTTCAGGCCAAGGCCGTGGACGCCGTCTCATCTCCCGGATTCAACAGGCAGATCATCCTGGGGTTTCTTACCGTCGTCATGGCCCTTGCCGTCTTCTTCTCTCTTTCCAGGGCCGGGATCCTGAGCGCCATCTTCTCGTGGACCGTCTTCCTGTTCTTCATAGGCCTGACGGCTGGATTCAGGAAGTACACGATGATCCTGCTTCTTCTGGTCCTTGCGATCCTGTGCATCGCCCTCGGGATCGGTTCCGAGCTGGTCATCGAGACAATGGAGGACGCGGCGTCGGGTGAATCGGTCTCGTGGTTTGCACGCCTCGACCTCTGGAACTCCGCGCTCAAGATGATCGAGGACTACCCTGTCTTCGGGACCGGCCTCGGGACCTTCAAGGAGGCTTTCGAGAGATACCAGTCACCCCGTTTCGGAGATCGCTACGCGGACTATCTCCATAACGATTGGCTGCAGATTGTCTGCGAGGCCGGCCTGGTGGGAAGCCTTCTCGCCGGCAGCGCCCTGATCGTCCTTCTGGTCAGGCTGACACGGATGTCCTTCAGCAGGCACGACGTCTTCTGCCGCTGGATCGCCATGGGGTCGGTGGCCGGTGTAGCGGCTATCTTGATGCACAGCCTCTTCGACTACAACCTATCCAAGATAACGTCGAACGGACTCGTTTTCGCCGTGATCCTCGGGCTCTGGTACGCCGTGGCAACAATGCCGGGCAAGAGCCGCGGATCGACAAGACGGATCAATGTGCTTGCTATTCCCCTTGGCCCGGCACCGTTTCGTGCCGCTCTCGCGATCGTTGCCCTGGGCGGCCTGGCCTGGCTGGGCATGAAACCGTGGAACACCGCCACGGCGGATCTTCTCTTCAACCGCTATCTGGCCAGACCCGAGATCCATGGACGTCCCGACCACTACTTCTTCCTTCCCGTTTCAAAAGAAAGCACCGCTTCTCCATCCGATCTTCTGACAGAGGCGGCCGCACGTGACGGCTCGAATCCCCTGATCTCATATTATCTTGGAATCGAGGAGATCCGGACGGCGGACCGTCTCGTCAAGGAGCAGGCTCTCCAAACCGTCCGATCGCACCTGGGAGAGGAGGTGGAGAAGGAGGATCCGGCCAGCTTCCAGGCTTACATGGAAGCCCTGATCCCCGCACTGCTCGTGGACATGTTCGAGGAACGGAAGCCGCTCCTGCAGAAAGCGGAGGAGAAGATCCGGAAATCCATCTCGATCTCTCCTGCCGTGAGCCGGTTCCACCTCACGCTGGCAAGCCTCAATGCGGAAACCGGGATGTTCGATTCTGCGCAGAACGGGGAGTTCCCCGGTATGAGCGAGGCACGCCGCGCCTTGTGGCTTGCACCAAACAAGCCGGGCAATCTCTTCCAAGCCGGGAAGATCGTCCTGGTCGGCGCATCGAACCGCAGCTTTCCGCTGAAGAATTCTTCCATGCTCGATTTCATCCAGTCGTGCTTCAGGCGCTCCATCGCATCGGATATCAAATACGCGAAGGAAATCTACCCCCTGATCAGCAAGTCCATTGAAGGGGATGATGCCTTGATCGCTGTGACGCCTGAGACGATCAAGGGTTACGAGTATCTCACTAAGATCCTCTGGGAAAATGGCAAGTGGAACGCCGTTCTCGGAAGTCTGGAAAAAACCCGGACCTTGTGCAAGGTCGCCATGAAGGACGGTTCCCTGGAGGAGCTAAACCTGGAGGAAACCGACGCCCTGGCCTTCGAGGAGGGAGCCAGCGGCTTCGAGAAGCGCGATCCCCTTGAAATCCTGATCTCGATCTCGCGCCGACGCGCCACGGTCCTTAGCATCCTGAACCGCTTCGAGGAGAGAAGAACAGAGTCCCAAATCTTCCAGTCGCTGGTCAGGAAAAGGACAGAGGAAGACCTGAAAAACGTGAGGGCGTTGCGGGAAAGTTTTCGTTACGCGGAAGCCCACTCGGCCGTGCAGGAAGTTCTGACGAGCGACTGGACGAACCCGGAAGCTCTTGTCCTGGCCGCGGAACTGGCCCGTATGCCCGGTACGTGGGACAGAACCGCAGGCTGGAACGGACCGACGGATCACCTCTTCCGCCTTGTACATCACAACAGAACGCTCGATCGCTCCATCGCAGAAAGGGCTCTGGCCGTGCTCGACGAGATGAAGCGGGACAGCACCATGGAGCGCTTCTTGAGCGAGCTCCTTGTTGGAGCAATCCAGATCCTTTCGGGTAGGAACACGGAGGGAATCACGAAGCTCGAGAACCTGATCAAGCGAGCCGGGGCGGAAAACATGTCCTGGAACATGAAGCATCTGATCTGGTATTACTACGGCCTGGGTCTCGAAGGAGTCAACAGAACGGAGGAAGCCGGGAAAGCCTATCGAGAAGTGCTGAACGAAACCCCGACGCACCTACAGGCTCTCCGGAAACTGGCCGAACTGGATGGTGATATTCGGATTCCTTCCTTTCCCGCATCGCGCTCCGGGTCTCAGGCGAAAAAAGACGGTCTCACGGTCGCGGAATGTTTGAAGGAGCTGCAGCCCGATGTCCCGATAGGCATCAACTTTGGCGGGAAGATCATCCTTCTGGGATATTCCCTCGACAGGATGCCCTCAGAGGACGGCGGTCAATCGTGGGAAATCACCTACTTCTGGCAGTTCCTCGACAGAATGCGGGAAGGCTACCAGCCTGTCGTTCATTTTCGCGACAGGAACTGGAAGGTTCTCTTTCAGGATAACCACCGCATCCGGGAAGGGAATGAAATCTATCCGATCGAATTTCCGGAATGCGGGGCCGTTGTTCTGGACAAGAGGACCTTGAAGCAAGATCCCGAGAAGGCGGAGTACTTGACCATCGGCATTCAGCCCATCGGCCTTTCCGCCCGCGCCCCGCTCATCGCGGACAACGGGGAATGGCTCTTCAGGACATCGGTAACTGCCGTATTCTAGCGGTGCGCTCTGAAAGATTAGAAAAAACAGAAAAGGTAATTATCAAGCTATCAATTTGATCTGGAGAAAACAGCCATGAGAGTTTTCATTGCAGGAATCGACGGGTATCTCGGATGGAGCCTGGCCATGTATCTGACGGCCAGGGGACATGAAGTGGGAGGCGCGGACACCTACTTCAGGAGAGACTGGGTCGCCGAGATGGGATCCCAGTCCGCCACGCCGATCAGCAGGATGACCACTCGGCTCGAGGCTTTCAGGGAACACTTCAACACGAACCTGCAGTTCAGGAAGGGCGACCTCACGGATCACAACTTCGTGCTCAACTGCTTCAAGGCGTTCCAACCCGATGCCGTCGTTCACCTCGGTGAAATGCCTTCCGCCCCGTACAGCATGATCGACGTGGAGCACTGCGTTTTCACGCAGATGAACAATCTCGTCGGAACCCTCAACATCCTCTATGCCATGAAGGACTGCTGTCCCGAGGCTCACCTCGTCAAGCTCGGCACGATGGGAGAGTACGGTACACCCAACATCGACATCCCGGAGGGTGTCTTCACCATCGAGTACAGGGGGCGCACGGACACCCTGCCTTTCCCCAGACAGGCCGGCAGCTGGTACCACCAGACCAAGGTTCACGACACGCACAACATCATGCTCGCCTGCAAAATCTGGGGACTTCGCTCCACGGACATCATGCAGGGAGTCGTGTTCGGCACGCGGATCGACGAGATGGGCGACGACGAGCGGCTTCTGTCGCGGCTCGACTTCGATCAATGCTTCGGCACGGCGATCAACAGGTACTGCGCCGAGGCGGTGATCGGCCATCCCCTCTCCCCCTTCGGCGCAGGCAGCCAGAAGAGAGGCTTCCTTCCGCTCAGGGATTCGATGCAGTGCCTGACGATCGCCGTCGAGAATCCTCCGAAGGAAGGCGAGTACCGCACGTTCAACCAGTTCGAGGAGATCTACAACATCAACGAGCTCGCCCTGAAGGT
>CAYZWU010000079.1:0-18772 GCA_964482235.1 uncultured Phycisphaerales bacterium | reverse complement strand
TTTTAGGCGCCCTATCTCTGAAACTCCTGTTATATCTGTTGAGTCTGGGTTGGAATCAAGGAATGGCGATCACATCCATTTCGTGCGCTCGGAGCGGCACTCTTCGAGCCATCCGATCCACTCGTCCATCCCTTCGCCGGTCCTGGCCGAGAGAGGGATGAGGGGCGCCCGGGTGTTGATCCTCGAGAGGTCGTCGCGCACGCGGGCGAGGTCGTAGTCGAGAACACCCTTGAGATCGATCTTGTTGAGCAGGATCACGTCGGCCGGCTGGAAGAGGGTGGGGTACTTGGCCACCTTGTCGTCGCCCTCGGGTAGGCTCAGCATGGCCACGCGCTTCTGCTCGCCCAGGTCGAAGCCGGCCGGGCAGACCATGTTGCCCACGTTCTCGATGAAGACCGTCGAGATCCCATCGAGGTCGATGGAGTCGAGACCCTCGGAAACCTGCGCGGCGGAGAGGTGGCAGCCCCGTCCCGTGTTGATCTGCACCGTTTCCGATGCGGAGACGGCAAGACGCTCGGCATCGCGCGACGTCTGCAGGTCGCCCACGAGAACGGCGCAACGGTCCTCCGGCTGGAACAGGGAGATCGTTCTTTCCAGCAGCGTCGTCTTGCCGCTGCCCGGCGCGCTCGTGATGTTCAGCGCAAGGATTCGCGCCGCCTCGAACCGCGACCGGACGGAGCGGGCCACGGCGTCGTTGTCCTTCAGCACGTTTTCGATGACCTGGATCTTCATCTGACGACCTCTTCCTTTCCTTCGGATTGTTCTGACTTTTCCGGACCGCAAACCGTTCGCAGAACGATTTCCCCGCCCTCCACGATTGCCGCGTCGGACAGCGAGCACTCGGGGCAGAGGTAGCAGCCGATCTCCGGGGCGAACTCGTGGCCGCAGCTGCGGCAGACGGCGCGGACGGCCATTTCCCTCTGGATCAGCCGGGCTCCTGCGGCGACCGTCCCCTCGCTCGCAAGGTTGAAGGCGAGGTCGAGCGCCTCGGGAACGACGAGCTGCATGGCGCCCACGTCGATCTCCACGCTCTCGATCCGCGCCATGCCGTTCTCATCGGCAATACGGACGAGCTGTTCGACAAGGGCTTCGGCGATCGACATCTCGTGCATCGGCTGCTTTCCTTCCCACGGCTCAGCAGATTCTAGGGAGCTCCTCTCCATAGGGGCGGCGGATCATCAGCCGGCCGCCGATCCGCGTGACCAGCTCCGGCAGCGGCGGATTCGCCTCCACGATCCTGCCCACAGCGGCGGCATCGCGGCCCAGCGGGTGGGCGCGGCACGCGGCAAGGGCCCGGTCCGCCTCGTCCGCCGCCACGACGACAACGATCTTGCCCTCGTTGGCCACGGTCAGCGGATCGAGTCCGAGCAGCTCCGATGCGTGCCGGACAGCGGGAGTGATCGGTATCGACTCCTCGAGAATCTCAACGCCGTACCCGCTCTCCTCCACGAGATCGGCCAGCAGGCCGGCAACGCCGCCCCGCGTGGGATCCCGGATGAAGCGGACGTTTCGGCACTCGTCGAGAAGGTCTGCCACGAGCCCGGCGAGGGGAGCAGCGTCGCTCCGGATCTCCGTGCTCAGGCCGAGCCCCTCCCTGGCCGAGAGAACGGCCAGCCCGTGCTCCGCGATTCCCCCGCTGATCAGCACCGCGTCGCCCGGTTCGATCCGGCCGGTGCCCAGGGAAAAGTCGTTCCACATCACCCCGATGCCGGCCGTTGTGACGGTCATGCCGCCCTCTCCCCTGCGCTCCACGACCTTGGTGTCGCCCGTGACGACGCGCACGCCGGCTTCCTTCGCCGCCTCGGCGATCGAGTCGATCACGCGATCCAGATCGGGGAGGCGCAGCCCTTCCTCGAGGACGAGCGCCAGGCTCAGGACCAGCGGCCTGGCTCCCATGACGGCCAGGTCGTTGATTGTGCCGCAGACGGCGAGGCGGCCGATGTCGCCGCCCGGAAAGAAGAGAGGCTGCACAACGAATGCATCGGTGGTGAAGCAGATCTTCCCCTCGATCGGCGGCAGGAGGGCCGAGTCGAAGAGGGGATCGAGGAACTCGTTGCCGAGCTTCGGGAGGATGTGCTTCGAGAGCAGCGTCCGTGTCAGCTCTCCGCCGCCGCCATGGGCCAGCATCACCCGGTCGTCGTTGTTCATCGTTCTCCTCCATAGCGGTACCAGGCCGCGCAGGTTCCTTCGCTGCTCACCATGCAGGGGCCCACGGGGTTGTGATTCGTGCACTCCTTGCCGAAGAGGGCGCATTCGCTCGGCTCGACCTTGCCCTGGATCACCTCGCCGCAGCGGCATCCCGGCGGATCATAATCCCTCCCGATCCTCAGGCCGAAGCGTCCGATCGCATCGAAGTCGCGATAGTCCTCGTTCAGGTCGAGCCCGCTTTTCGGGATCGTTCCCATGGCGCGCCACACCGCGTCCGCTTCCTCGAAGACCTGCTCCATGCACTCCCGCGCCCGGCAATTTCCCTCCGGAGTGACGGCAACGCCGTAGACGTTCTCGAGGCGCGGCGATCCCTCGGCCGCCTGCCTGGCCAGTGCTTCGATCCCGGACATGATCTGTCCCGGCTCGAATCCCGCGATGACGCAACACTTGCCGTGCTTCTCCACGAGATCGCCGTAGGCGTCCGAACCGATGATCACGCTCACATGGCCCGGAAGCAGGAATCCGTCGATCGGCAGGTCGTTGCCGGCGAGCAGGGTGTTCAGCGCCGGCATCACGAGCTTGTGTCCGCAGAGAAGGAAGAAGTTGTCGATCTTCCGCCGCTTTGCCTCGATGACGGCCGCGGCTGCCGACGGCGCCGTGGTCTCGAATCCGACGGAGAGGAAGATCACCTGCTGATCGGGGTGCTTCTCCGCATAGCGCAGGCTGTCGAGGATCGAGTAGCAGACGACGATGTTCGCCCCGCGGGCGCGGCTCTGCTCCAGGCTGCCGCGCCGGCCGGGCACGCGCACCATGTCGCCGTAGGTGCAGATCGCCACGCCCTCGATCCCGGCCGCGTCGAGCGCCGCATCGATGTAGCCCTGCGACGTGACGCAGACCGGGCAGCCAGGCCCGCTCACGAGCCGAAGTGAAGGGGGAAGGAGCGATCGGATACCGCTGCGGAACAGGGAGACGGTGTGAGTGCCGCAGACTTCCATCAGGCGGATCGTCTCGCGTCCGGCGCAAAGCCGGGCGATCTCCTCGGTCGGCCGGCCTGTCTTGTTCTTCGTTGTCACCATCGTTTCTCCAAGAATGAGCTCCGCTCTTTCGGCAGCATCCGGTCCATTCACGCCCTTGATCCGGGTGGGTCGCCTTGCGCGCCGTAGGGTAGCTGCGCCGCGATTCCGGCCTCCTCGAGGTAGCTCCACGTTTCCCTGGCCTCTTCCTCGTCCAGGATGGTGAGGGCGAAGCCCGCATGCACCAGGACCCAGTCATTGATCCGGGCGTGGGGGACGAGGGCGAAGCTCGCTTCGACGCGGCTTCCCTGGAAGTCCACTTCACCTGACGGAAACCCGTCCTCGACGGAGAGAGAAACGATCCTTCCTGGCACGGCAAGACACATCGGGTCAGCTCCTTTCGAGGCGGGCCGCCGCGGACACCGCCTGGCCGAGAGAGATGCCTCCGTCTCCCGGAGGCAGATGATTGTGGAACAGGATATCGAGGCCCGTGTCCTGGAGCTTCTCCGCCAGGAGACGGAAGAGAAGCCTGTTGGCGAAGCAGCCTCCCGAGAGCGCAGCCCGCTCGATGCCGCTTTCCCTTGCCGTCCTTCTCGCGCACTCCGCCAGACCGGCGGCCACGGTCTCGTGGAAGGTCAGCGCCAGGTCGGGAACCGGGATGCCGGCCCGGCGGTCGAGAAGCAGCTGCCTCACCGCGGGGCGCAGGTCGAACTGATAGGGGGCGCCCTCTTCCGGCCTCGACACGGAGAAGCGCCACGAGGCGCACTGCTTGCCGCTCTGGCGCGCCGCCGCCTCGAGGGCCATGGCGGCTTCCGCCTCGAACCGGTTGAAGGAGCAGATCCCCAGGAGGAACGCCGCGGCGTCGAAGAGGCGCCCCAGGCTCGAAGTGGACACAACGCCGCTGTTCCTTTCGATCCGGCGCGCCGTGACGGCAACGGCTTCCTGATCGATTTCTTCGAAGAAGTCCGATGCCGATTCGCGCCACGACTCGCCGAAGGCTGTATGCAGGAGCCCGGCGGCCGGCCTCCAGGTCTGGCGCGCCGCCGCGTCGCCCCCGACCAGGGGAAAGCAACGGAGAGAACCTGTGCGCCTGAAGTCGGCCGCGTCGCACTGAAGGATCTCGCAGCCCCACAGGTTGCCGTCCATGCCGTAGCCCGTACCGTCGCAGGCGATGCCGATCACCGGCTCGTCGACGCCGTTCTCGGCCATGCAGCTCACGATGTGGGCGTGATGGTGCTGCACCTCGAAGAGGGGGAGGCCGAGGCTTCGGGCGTGCCGGGTGGCCGCGTAGGCGGGATGGCTGTCGCAGGCCGCGGCCTGCGGCTCGACGGCGAGCAGCTTCCCGAGACGATCGATCGCTTCGAGGAAGTTCCGAAAGGCGGCCGGATTCTCGAGCTCGCCCAGGTGCTCGCTCACCACGGCTCGATTACCCGACAGGAAGCAGACGGTCGACTTGAGCTCCCCGCCGAGCCCAACGATCGGGACCGGAGCGCCTCGCGCCAGCCGGATCGAATCAGGAACGTATCCCCGGGCGCGGCGCAGGGGGAGAATCGCGGAGCCGGGCACGTCCTGCTTCCGCCCTTTTTTCAGGTCCGGCACGGTGACGCAGGTGACCACGGAGTCGTCGATCGGGCGGGCGATCTTCCTGTCGTGGAGAAGGAAGGCGTCGGCGATCGATCCCAGCCGTTCACGGGCTTCGCCGTTCCCGCGGCAGAGCGGTTCGGCCGTCGGGTTCCCCGACGTGAGAACCAGGGGAACGCCGCACTCCTCGACAAGGAGCACGTGGATCGGGGTATAGGGGAGCAAGACACCGTAGGTGCCGACCGAAGGCGCCACCGCGCCGCTGAGGCCGGAGTCGCTGCGCGCCTCGAGAAGAACGATCGGCCGCGCCGGATCGGTGAGGGCCGCTTCCGTCGTCTCGTCCATCCGGACGATCGTCCGGGCTTGCTCGACGTCGGCGGCCAGCACGGCGAAGGGCTTCGCCTCGCGTCCCTTCCGCCGTCTCAGGCGGTTCACCGCGTCGTCGCTGTCGGCCCGGCATGCCAGGTGAAAGCCGCCCAGCCCCTTCACGGCCACGATCTTTCCTTCCAGGAGGAGCCCGGCGGCGAGGCGATAGGGATCGCCCGGGAGACTCTCGCCGTTCCTGTCGGCGAGCCAGGCCCGCGGCCCGCACTCCGGGCAGGCGTTGGGCTGGGCGTGGAAGCGGCGGTTCTCCGGATCGTCGTACTCCTTGCGGCAGGCTGGGCACATGGCGAACCCGGCCATGGTGCTGGCCTCCCGGTCGTAGGGAACGGAGTGGATGATCGAGTAGCGGGGGCCGCAGTTGGTGCAGTTGATGAAGCCGTAGCGGAAGCGCCTGTCCCGCCGGTCGGACATCTCGGCCAGGCAGTCGCCGCAGAGCGCCGTGTCCGGAGTGACGGCCGCGTCGCCGCTGCTGCCGTTCTCGCTTCGAGCGATGACGAAGTTTCCCCCGCCTCGGGTGGCGATCACCTCCTTCTCGAGCGATCCGATCCGGGCCAGGGGCGGCTGCCCGTCCTCGAGCCGCTCGAGAAAGGTCTGCACGGCATCGGCAAGGCCTTCGACCTCGATGAAGACGCCGCGATCGTTGTTGCCCACCTCACCGGCCAGGCCGAGCTCCGTGGCCGTTCGATAGACGAAAGGTCTGAAGCCGACACCTTGAACGCGGCCGCGGACCTCGATGGCGAGTCGAATCGTTTCTTCGTTCATGGCTGATCTTGTGTTCAGGATGACAGGCGGAGAATCAGGGTAGAGACTCCGCCAGAAGGTCAATATCCAGTTCTTCTTCGTTATAAATCGGGCTGTTCATTGAGGATAATTTCGGAATTCCGCCGCTTCATTGCACCTTTCGTCCTCCTGCTGCGCTCTCTTTTCCGGAGATCGTTCTGAAATCGTCCAAGTCTTTCCGCCGGACAGGGTCGCCTGTCAGGATATCGAATCGAGGAGGCCGGAAGCAATGAAGGTATTTGCATTTCCTTTCGGGAATCGGCAGCAGAAGATGCAGCCCCTGCTCATGGCGCGCTTGACAGTGATATTTCTATTCTTCTTCTGTCCCGTGTCCTCGTGGGCACAGATCCATGAAGACGCCAAGCTGACCCCTTCCGACGGGATAGATTCGGGTTACTTCGGGTATTCCGTCTCCCTCTCCTCCAGAAGAGCGCTGATCGGCGCTCCCAGCCATGACATGTCCCTTGTGGCCGGATCTGCCTATCTGTTCCTCTACGACGGCGACACGGATCTTTGGACGGAGGAAGCCAGGCTCGACCCGTCGGACGGCAGTGCTGCAGACTTGTTCGGATTCGACGTTTCTCTCGACGGTCGCGTTGCGCTGGTCGGCGCACCTGCCGCCGACCACAACGGCGACGGCTCCGGGGCGGCATACATCTATCGCCTCGACGAGGCGACGGGAACATGGAACGAGGAAGCCAGGCTTCTTGCATCGAATGGCGCAGCCGGAGACATGTTCGGACATTCCGTCGCCCTCTGGAGAGACATGGCCGTGGTCGGTGCTCCCTTCAGCTGGTCCGGAATGGGTACGGCCTATGTTTTCCGCTACGACCACGCTGCCGGTGTCTGGCAGGAGGAAGCCATTCTGGAGAGCGCCTACAACATTTCCACCAACGACAACTTCGGCTGGTCCGTGGCAACCACCGGGCAGACCATTCTCCTGGGAGGTCCCGGGTACGACGAACACTGGATGTTGCTCGACACGGGCGCGGCCGCCGCCTTTTATTACGACGTCAACACGGGTCTATGGGATGAAGGGTACGCCATCAGACCAGCGGCTGTCTATTCCGAGAGCCGCGTCGGGCATTCGCTGGCGATATTCGGCGATGCGACCCTTCTCGGAACGCCATGGATCGACGATTGGGGGATCGATGCCGGAGCCGCCTTTGCCTTCCGCTACGATGCCGCCTTCCAGTACTGGCGGGAGGAGGAGACGTTCGTCCCTCCCGACATCGCTGCCGGCGACGCCTTCGCGTGGTCGCTCGCGCTGTTCAAGGATCTCGCCGTCGTGGGGGCGATCAACGACGAGATCCAGGGGTCGGCATACACCTTTCGCCACCAGAACGGGACCTGGACGTACGGGGACAAGCTCGTGGCGTCGGATATCTCGATGTACGACGCTTTCGGCGCCGCCGTCGACGTGGTCGGAGAGGCGATCCTCTGCGGTTCCCCTTTCGAGGATCAGGTTGCCGGAGATTCCGGTGCCGTCTATGTTTTCGGCACTCCCGGGGAGATCGAGTTCCATGTCCCCGGCGACTACTCTTCCATCCAGGCGGCCATCGACGTGGCGCCCACCGTCTCCTGCACGATCCTCGTTGCTCCGGGAACGTATGTGCAGAACATCGACTTCCGCGGCAAGGAGATCACCGTGCGTTCCATCGATGGTCCCGAGGTGACGGAGATCGACGGCAGCCAGGCCGGTCCGGTGGTCACCTTTCCCGTTCCCTGCCGGCGCGATTCCGTGATCGATGGATTCACCGTCACCAACGGCAGCGCATTCATGGGCGGCGGAATCTACTGCCGCCAGTACACCTCTCCGACGATCACGAACAACGTGATCGCCGGCAACAGCGCGGAGTACGGGGGAGGCATCATGTGCGAGCGATCCGATGCCTCGATCTTCGGCAACGCCATCGAGGACAACATCACAACCACCCGCAGCGGGGGCGGGATCTACTGCACCTACTCTTCTCCCGAGATCCTCTCCAACGTGATTCGCGGAAACTCGTGCGCGTCATCCAACGCAAGCGGCGGCGGGATCTTCACCTACATGGGAGATCCGGTCATCTGCAACAACATGATCACGATGAATTCGGCCGGTTCAGGCGGGGGGATGCAGATCTGCGAGGATGGCGATCTGGTCCTTATCAACAACACGGTCACGGAGAACACGGCGGACCATGGCGGAGGGATCGTCTTCCAGTCGTGCTCCGGTTCGATCACGAACTCGATCGTCTGGAACAACAGCGCTCCCACGGATCCGCAGATCAGATGTATCGGCGGCGGACAGCACCCGACGGCTCTCTGCTGCGATGTCGAGGGCGGCTGGCCCGGCACGGGCAACATCGATGCCGATCCCCTGTTCGCCGATTTCTCCGTGGGCGATTATCACCTCAACTGGGACTCGCCCTGCCGGGACAGCGGCGACAGCACGGTGCCGGACCTGCCGGCCGAGGACTTCGAGGGCGATCCGCGCCTGGCGAACGGTGCGGTCGACATGGGTGCCGATGAATTTCACGCACACCTCTATCACATCGGCGATATCGTGCCGGGCAGCCTGGTCGATCTGAAGGTGACGGGCGAACCGGCTCTTCCCGTGGTGCTGGCCGTGAGCTCGGCGCCGGCCGATCCGCCCCTGCCGACGAAACACGGCGATCTGTGTGTCGCCTGGCCGCCGCTCTTCTCCCGCCCGATCGGCAGCGTGCCTGGAAGCGGAATCCTCGTTTTCCCCGTCGGCGTGCCGACCGGATGGTCGTCGGGCGAGAGGTATTATCTCCAGGCTCTCGTCGGGACCTGGGGCGTGCCGGGCGCTCTGCTCACCAACCTCGAGATCCTGACCGTCGAATGATTCGAGATGAAATCTCTCCATCAATCCGAGTGACGCCTGGCCCGGATGGCGTGCCTTGATTCGGGTCCACATGGGTCGAGCCGATGTTTTTTGCATCGACAGGTCAACTTCCCGGACGAAAAAAACCGAAATATTAAAGGTAGATTCATATTTTTGATCTCACCACGCTGATGTCGATGCGGTTCTGTCGCAACGAAGCGGTGAGATCCGGTCGATGACCGACTCGTCCTGCAGCACAGCAGCAGACCAGAAAGAGATCAACAGATGGTCAACACAGCCGAAACCGGGCGGATCAGGATCGTGACCGAACGATCGAGCCGGATCGAGGGAACTTGCACGATCTTGGAACTGGTGGATGTCAAGGGGCTCCAGAAGATCCTTGATGAGTTCTCCGAGGCCACCGGTTTCAACGTGGGGATCATTTCATACCCGGACCAGAAGCTTCTCGCCGGAACGGGATGGAGACCCCTCTGCAACAAGTTTCACCTGGCCTGCCCCGGATCAGCGCAGTTCTGCAGCGAGAACCATGGAAAGCTGGCACAGGATGTCGATGACCAGGGCGGATGCGTGATCAGGAGCTGCAAGAACGGCCTGGCGGACGGCGCCGCCGCTGTGTTCGTCAGGGGCAGGCGGCTGGCCACGGTCTTCTCGGGTCAGATCTTTGTCTCGGAACCCGATGCGGAACGTTTCCGGGAGCAGGCTCGGACCCACGGGTACGAGCTGGACAGCTATCTCGAAGCCCTGAGCCATGTGCCCGTCGTGGCGGAGAGCCGTTTCCGGAAGGCCTTGTCCTTTCTCGGCGGGAGCCTGGCCGCTCTGGCGGAACTGAAGCTCGAGACTCTGGAAGCGGCGGAGCGGACGGCAGAGAAGGAGGAGGACATCGCCGCGCTGCGGCAGGCGGAGAAAGTTCTGGACGAGAGGGAGAGAAGATATCGCGAGCTCTACCGGAGCAGCCGGGACGGCTACATGAGATGCGATCTCAAGGGCCGGTTCAGGGAAGGCAACACCAGCTTCCTCGAGATGCTGGGCTGCACGATCGATGAGCTGAAGGAGCGCACCTGCTGGAACATCACGCCGAAGAAGTGGCACAACCAGGAGAAGAGGGAGATCTTCGAAAAAGGCTGCGACGCTTCCTATCGGAAGGAGTTCATCAAGAAGGACGGCGGCGTTCTTCCCGTCGAGGTGACGACTCACATGATCCGCGACAAGGACAACACTCCTCTGGGGTGGTGGTCCCAGGTGAGAGACCTCACCGACAGGAAGCGGTCTGATGAGATGCTGGCCGATGTCCGGGAGGAGGTCGCCGCGCTTCAACGGGAGCGCGACGCTCTCGAGGATGAACGGGAGTCCGTTCTCCGGGAGGTCGAGAGGGCGAAGGAAGAGAGCCGTGCCGTCCAGAACGTGCTCCATGAAACGAGGCAGAGGCACGAAGAAACGAGGGAGAAGTACGGGCAGGCCGCCAGGGATCTCGGCCTGGCGAGGGAAAGGAACGAGGAGCTCGAGCAGGAGCTCGAGAAGTTGAGAAAAGCTCTCGTAGAGGAACAGGAGGAGCAGCAGAAGGACGCCGGTCGAACGACAAAGCCGGCTGCGGACAGGCAGCCCGCGTCCGGTGCCGGGAGGAAAAAGAGAGGGGGGAGGATTCGCGCCGAGGAGATCTTCGATCGGGCCGGCGCACTCGACGGCATCGGTGGCGGCGATGCTCTTCTCGACGAGGCCGTGGATCATTTCCTGGGCAGGATGCCGCACCTGATCAAGAGCCTGAAAGACGCCCAGGGAGAACGCGACATGGACATGGTCCGCTGCCAGGCGCGCGCCGTGGGGGGTATGGCCGCCCGGGTCGGCGCGCTGCGGATCCGGGAGAAGGCGCTCGACCTGGAAACCTTCAGCAGGGAAGGACGGCTCGGCCGCGTTCCGTCGCACGTGAAAAAGCTCGAGAGGGAGCTGAGGAGATTCAAGAAAACCTTGCCATCCTGAGTTGGCAGACTGCGGGGAGGCGGATTTACGATAGACCGCCGGTCACGGCCCTCGTGACCGGCGGTCCCCTTTTCTGCTGCGGTCGCTTCATTGACAGCGAGCCGCCGTTGGTCTTTACTGCCTGGCTGACTGATCAAGCAGGAAAGGAGCTCAGGAGATGAGCAGCAGGATTCTGCTCCTGTGCGGAAGCCCGCGCAGGAAAGGCAACACCAACCGCATCGTCAACTGGTTCGAGGAGAGCGCCGTCGGGTCCGGCGCCGCGGTGGAGAGGATCGACACGACGCGGCTCGCGTACAAGACGATCGGCTGCCTGGCCTGCATGAAATGCAAGGAGTCGGATCGCTACGAGTGCGTGGTGAAGGACGACGCCAGGCCGTTGCTCGCCCGCATACCGGAGTTCGACGTGATCGTCATGGCCACGCCGGTCTACTGGTTTGCCCCGTCGGCACAGATCAAGGTCTTCGGCGACAGGATGTTTTCCCTCGTCAAGATCGATTCCGATGGCGGCACTTACAACCACCCCTTGAAGGGCAAGAAGCTCGTGGCTCTCGTCACGGCCGGAGGCGACCGCGATGCCGGCCTCACCATCGTGGACGACACCTACCGGACCATGGCCGACTTCCTCGGGATGGAGTACCGGTCGATCCTCGTTCCCCTGACGCCTGCGCTTCCCGCGGACCTGGAGAAGGACGAGAAGCTCAAGGAGAAGGTATGCGATCTGGGGCGGAGCATGGCCGGCTGAAGCGCGGATTCTACGAGAAGAGCCCTGAAAGAACGCGGTAGGCGAGCGCCGCAAAGAGGGCCGCGCAGAGGGGGCTCGCCACCCAGCCCACGCCGATCTCCGCGATCTTCCCTTTGCGTACGGCCTTGCTCCCCTTGACAAGGCCAACTCCCACGACAGCTCCTACGATGGCGGATGACGTGGAGACAGGGATGCCCATGAGCGAGAAGAGATGAATGCCGGACGCGGCCGACAGCTGAGCCGCAAAAGCGCCAGGTGGATCGAGCGGGGTGATTTGCTTCCCCACGGCATCCGTGACACGCCTGCCGAAAGTGATGGCGCCTATGGCCAGAGCGGCTCCGGCAAATGCAGCCAGCAGAATGCCTTTCTCAGGGAATCGGCTCAAGAGAGGCCCAATCGCATTGCCTACATTGTTCATGCCGAGGGAATAGGAGACATAACAGGCTGAGAGGAGAACTAGCGGAGCCATGATCCTGTACCATCTTTGGATTCCGCCGGTTCTGTTGATCACGAGACCGAGGATCCTGTAGACGATGTATGACAGTGCCATGGTGAGAAAGGGACAGATAATCCAGCACTCGAGGATTTTCTGCAGCACGCTGAGATCAAAATACCGTGCATCGCAGCCGACCATGCCGATGCCCACTCCGAGAACCCCGCCCACGATGGCCTGCGAGGTGGAGACGGGTATGCTCGAGAACGTGGCCAGCGTCACGAACAGCCCGGCCGAGAGAAGAGCAACGAGAATGGCCAGGTCGGGCAGTCTTCGATCAGGAAACCGCTCTCCGTGATCTGGAGGTTTGTTCAAGGCCATCTCGGCCTCGATCCTCTCTTCGAGAGCCTCCTTCCGAACCTTCAGTTCCTCAAGGCTGTATTCCCCTGACGTTTCGATCTCTTTGCTGATCCTCTCGAGGGAGGCGACATCTTCGGGCGATGCATAGTGTATGGGATCGCAGATCAATATCCCCTTCCCGATCGTTTTCATGACGTGGTGACCCTGAAACACTGCACCGGCAACGGCGCAGACCGCCATCAGGAGGACAGCCCTGCGGAAGCTGATGATCCCAGAGCCGACGGTCGTGCCGATGCAGTTGGCCGCATCGTTTGCCCCGATGTTCCAGCCCACGTAGAAGCCGGCAAGGAGGAGGACGGATGTGATCAGGACGTCGATTTCTGGGGGCCTCCAATCTGGACGTCAGTTGACGGCGGAATCATCAGAACGACCGCTTCACCACCATGATCTCGAATCGGTCGGAGACGTCTTCGATCCTGTCGGAAATGGCGGCGATGTTGTTGATCACCTCCTTGAAATGGAGCTTCTCGGCCGGGGAGAAATCGGACTTGTAGAGAGCCTTGACCAGATCCCACTGGATCCTGTCCACCAGCTGCTCCTTCTTCTCGACCAGTTTTGCCGCATTCAGGACGTCGTCGAGGTTGTCCTGGAACATCTCGTACATCTGTTCCACCGGTTTGAAGCAGTCCAGCGTTGCCTGGACCATCTCCCTGATCCCCTGCGCGAGGAAATCGGGGAGACGGGGGCGCGTCAGGACGATCAGGTCGCTCGTGGACTCGGCCTTGTTGGCGATCTTGTCGACAAGCTCCATCAGTACGATGTAGTCCTCGCGAAAGATCGGCAGGAATGCGCCCTTGCTCAGTTTCAGGGCCACATCCCTGCGGATGGCATCCGCCTCGTGCTCGAGCGTGTGGATCCGGAACGCCTCCTCCTTGAACTGCTTGTTCCTGTTCAGGTAGTCGTTGACCAGATTGGAGAACTTGAGCACGGTCTTCTTGACCAGCTGGAGGTGCTTGAGGATCAGGACCTCGACCTCCTTTTCCTTCTTGCCGAAAAATATCATCTCGTGATCCTCCGCTGAGACGGGATTGCCTTGAGCGTCACCATTATTGTTGGGGAGGGGGAAAAGGGGTATCAAAAAAGTGGTTCGGCCCGGGAAGGAAGAGCTTCCCGGGCCGAGTGGAATTCGTGATGCGTCAGGAAAGGAATCTTTCCGGCGCGGTCTGTCAAGGCACGATCAGGAGATCCACCGGGTTCGAGGCAAAGTCCACGGGGAAGAGGGTGACCCAGGCGAAGTTCAACGTGGCGCCGATCAGGCCGGGATCGGTGATCACGGGCGCATTGAACGTGGCCGCGGCGTCGCCGTTTCCGTCGAGCGTGCCCTGGAAGTCGGTGAAAATGTAGGTATTCAGGTGGGCCATGCAGTAGGTGGTGTACGCGTCTCGGTTCAGGGGAACGAGAACGCCGTTGACCATCGTGCCGGGCGATGTGCCGCTTGCGGACAGCGCAAGCATGTAGGTTCGGCCCGCCATGCTCTGGATTCCGTCGAGATTCAAAAGAATCGTGCCTCCCGTGGATCCTTCGAAATAGACCTCCGACAGGCTCAGCTCGGCGATGTCGCCGCCGGACAGGGTGCCCACGTGCAGATCGTCGATGTTCCAGCCGCCCAGTTCCACACCCGAGTCAGTGGTGAGGGTGAAGCGCAGTTTCACGTCGGAGACGTTTCCGGCCCAGGCCGAGATGTCGATGTCGTGAAGGACCCAATCGGTGTCGATGTGGTCCCCGCTGTAGGCGTTGGCGAAAGCCTCGCTGCCGTTCACCAGGATCCTGGCCTGGTCGTACTGGCCTTCCTCCACGGTGAGCCAGCGGCGGTAGCGGAGGGTGACGTCCGTCCAGCCGGAGCAGTCGATTGAGGGCGACTCGAGCCAGTTGTTCACGTTACCCTGGTAGTTGCCGTTGTAGCCCGAGGGGCCGAGGTCGTTGCCCCAGATCTTGGTGCCCGAGGCGGGGTAACCGGGATCGTAGCCTCCGTTGCCCGAGGGCACGTCGCGCATCCAGTCGTCCTGACCCGTCCCGCCATGGGTCCAGCCGTTGTCGCTGATCTCGAAGTCGTCGGCGAAGATGTCGTTGATGTACCCCACGAAGAACTCGAAGGAGTCGGCCCCGAGACCGTCGGGCAGCCGTTCCGTGTTGCCCTGATCGTCCTCGGCTTCCAGGTAGTACGAGACATAACCCGAACCGCCGATTCCCGGGATGGAGGAGATGAAACCGTCGCCGCTGCCGGTGGGCGCCATATCCTTGGACACGAATCCGCTTCCCGATTCATGGAATAGTGTGACGCGGATGATGTTCGATCCGATCAGGGAGCTCACGTCCGCGTCCACGCGGTAGGGCCCCGACGCATCGGTGGTGTCGCCGAGAGCGGTATGCGCGATCTCGATGTCCACCGGCGAGGCAAGGCTGGCGATGGAGGCCAGCACGCCCTGCGTGATCCACTCGGCCAGGGTGAAGTCGTTGGCGGACAGGCCGATCACGTCGTCCGGCGAGTGGATGTAGGGCGAGTAGCTCCCCAGATCCTCGAAGGGGAAGCAGGCCGAGTAGCCATGCTGGGTGAACGACTGGTGATCGGATGTTCCTCCCGATAGGCTGCCCTGGTTCACGGCGATGGACGGGACATAGGTGGCATACATGTCGGAGCAGTAGCTGATCAGGGAGCTCGACGAGTAGTTGGTCACGAAGTCCACCGAGTAGGTATCCCCGGCAGCCCGGTATGCGGTCATGTCGAGGTTGATGTAGGCTCCCACGTTGGCGCCCTGGGTGACCAGGTCGTCGCAATAGGCGTCGCTTCCGATGAGACCGAGCTCCTCGGCCGACCAGCAGGCGAAGCGGAGAGTGTACTTGAACTGGTGCTGGCTGAGGATCCTGGCGATTTCCACGACTCCCGCCGTTCCCGAGCCGTTGTCGTCCGCGCCGGGAGCCAGGTTGTTGTACGAGGTCGAGTCGTAGTGAGCCCCGATGATGTAGATCACCGAGGGGTCCACCGTACCTGGCAGCTCGGCGATCACGTTGTCAGCGTACGAACCGCTGAAATTGTGCGTCGTGACCGTCAGCCCGGGGATGGCGCTGAAAGCGTTGACCAGATAGGTCTCCGCCGTGTGAGCCCCCGACGCCGCCTTCCTCTCGCCCATGTCCTGAAGGTCCTGGACCATGTTCTGGATGTTGGCGGGGCTCACCTGAGCCACCATGGCCGCGATCCGGGGGTCCGAAGCCTTGCCGGCCTGCGCTCCCTCGATGGGGACGAAGCGGCGCGCGGGCGGGATCCTCTCGAGGTTCAGGGGACGGAAGCCCTGCTCGAGACCGAAGTGGGGGACAGGCCGCGCCAGCAGATTCTCCGCTCCTGAAGGAACGGAGGCAAGGGCGATGTCGCCCTGGGCATGAAGGACCGCGGCCGCAAGAGACAGCTCCTTCACGGTCAGTCCCTTGAGCGAGACGACGAGAAGGCGCCCATCCATTGCCGGCAGATCGATCAGCCTGGTTCGGACTCCGAGCCGGGAAGCGGCCTCGCGATCCGAGGCGGCCGGCTCGGCCACCATGAATTCGCCCAGGTCGTCCAGGACACGGAACTCCTTGAACAGGATCTCCCGCGTCAGATCGGGTCTTGTCGTTTCGACTACTCGAAGCGAGGAGAGGGAGGCCTCTCCCGATTCTTCCGCTGCAAGGGAAACGGGTGTCAAGAGTGCAAGAATGGCGAGGATCAGAAGGGGACGTGACATGATACCTCCAGGCGAGAAAATCAGTCTTCAGAAGAGATTTCCGGTTTCAGATGCTTCAAGGCTTTTCGGGACCCGGCAATTATATCAGATTGTGTTTGTGGGACCAGCCACATTCCGGGATTGGCGGCAGGGAGAATGTGGCATAATGCTTGCGTCGGCAACCGCCTGCGGAGCAACGGTCTGTTAAGATGGCGTTCGGATCCAGGCCGATGACATGGAGTCCGCCGGGGATTTGCTCGAAAGGGGAGGTTGATTCATGACCTTGCTTTTGGGATACGACATCGGCAGCTCGGCGGTGAAGGCCGCGTTGATCGATGCCGGTTCAGGGAAACGGCTGGCCGCGGCAGCTTCACCCGACGAGGAGATGACGATCCATGCCCCCAGACCGGGCTGGGCGGAGCAGGATCCGCAGCTCTGGTGGGAGCACGTCAAGCTGGCCACCGGCCGGATCGACGAGCTCGTTCCGGGAAGCCTGAAGGCCGTCGAAGCGATCGGGATCTCCTACCAGATGCACGGTCTCGTGGTCGTGGACAGGAACCACGAGGTCCTCAGGCCGGCCATCATCTGGTGCGATTCGCGCAGCGTCGAGATCGGGGAGGAGGCGGCCGGGCGGATCGGCCGGGAGGTCTGCCTCGAGAAGCTGCTCAACCTTCCGGGAAACTTCACCGCCTCGAAGCTCAGGTGGGTCAAGGACAACGAGCCGTCGATCTACGAGCGGATTCACAAGGCGATGCTGCCCGGCGATTACATCGCCATGCGGATGACCGGCGAGATCCGTACGACGGTGACGGGCCTGTCCGAGGCGATCCTCTGGGACTTCGGCAGCCAGGAGCCGGCCCGGTTCGTTCTCGACCATCACGGACTGAGGGCGGACATCTTTCCCGAGGCCCTTTCCTCCTTCTCGAACCAGGGGAGCCTGCATCGCCGGGCGGCCGATGATCTGGGATTGAATCCGGGCGTCGCGGTCTCGTACCGTGCCGGGGACCAGCCGAACAACGCTTTTTCCCTGAACGTCCTGGAGCCGGGCGAAATCGCTGCCACGGCCGGAACATCGGGCGTCGTCTTCGGGGTGACGGACCAGCTGGTCCGCGATGAACGATCGCGGATCAACACCTTCGTTCACGTGAATCACGAGAAGAAAGCCCCGAGATACGGCGCCCTCCTCTGCATCAACGGAACGGGCATCCTGAACTCCTGGCTGAAGGGTTTGCTCTTCGGCCGCAAAGAGAGCCCTCGCGCCTACGACAGGCTGAACGAGATGGCGGCGCAGGTTCCGGCCGGATCGGACGGCCTCCTGGTCCTTCCCTACGGGAACGGAGCCGAGCGGGTGCTGGATAACCGGGAGATCGGGGCATCGATTTCGGGCATCAACTTCAACATCCACCGCAGGGGGCACCTGGCGCGGGCGGTCCAGGAAGGGATCGTCTTTGCCCTGAACCACGGACTCCAGATCATGCGCCGCAGCAGGATCGACGTGCGGACAGTCCGTGCCGGGCGGGCCAACATGTTCCTGAGCCCGCTGTTCCGGACCCTCTTCGCCACGACGACGCGGACGAGGGTCGAGCTCTACAACACCGATGGAGCCGAGGGGGCGGCCCGTGGAGCCGGCGTGGGTGCAGGAATATTCGGCAGCACGAGCGATGCGTTCCGGAATCTCGAGAAGGTAGACGTGATCGAGCCGGATCCGGACCTGGCTCCAGTCTACGACGAGATTTACGCAAACTGGAGCCGGGCCCTCGAAGACCCGGCTCGCTAAACGACGTTCAGTTCATCACGGCAGCGTGGGATCAGGCGGCTGCTCCTCCTCTTCTTCGTTCACGTTGAACGTGGGTTTGAAGGTCTTGAGCCGGGTGACCGTGTCTGCCAGGTTGAAGGCCTGCTTGGCTCCCCTTTCGGGAGAAGCGGCCTTGATTCCCAGTACGGACTGGATGGTCTCCAGCAGGCTGGACGGGCTCACGGGCTTCGTGAGGCAGGCGGAGATCTTCAGCTCCTTCAGCCGTTTCTCGTCCATCGGGCTGTTCTTGTCCGTGATCACGATGATCCGGGCTCCGGCGATCTTGGGAGTCTGCTGGATCATCTCGATCAGGTTGTAGTTGCCGACCTCCTGCGTCTCGACGTCGATCAGGATCATGGCGTAGGGCATGTCCGTGTCGGAGGCGCGCCTCAAGGCAGCCAGCGCAGCCTGCCCGCCGTTCACGGCGGTGGGTTTCATCTTCCAGGCCGACAGGATTTCCTTGAAGGTGCGCCGGCTCTTGGAGTCGCTGTCGACCACGAGAACAGGCAGCTGGTCCATGGTCTGCTCCTTGTCCGCCGCCCCCTGCTTGGCCGCGCCGGCTTTTGCCTGCTTGGCCGGTGTCTTCTTCTTGGAGGCCGGGGCTTTTGCTGCGGGAGGCTCCTTCACGGCGACGGCCTTTTCGGCAGCCGGCACTTTCTTGGCAGCCGGCTTCTTCTGAGGGGCCGGCTTGGTCTTCTGTGCAGGCGGTGCCGCTTTCGCCTGGACGGGTTTGGCAATCTCTTCTTGCTGAATTGGTGCTTCGGCCTGGACCGTCTCGACAACATCCATCTGCTGATCAGGCGCCTCGGCCTGGGCCGTCTCGACCACCTCCATCTGCTGGTAAGGCTCCGCGACCTGGACAGTTTCAGCAGCTTCCACCTGCATGGCAGGCTGCTCTTGCTGGTCCGCCTCGACGGATTCGGCCTGCAGCTCCGGCACCTCTTCCTCGATGGTCTCGTCGA
>CAYZWU010000078.1:0-18904 GCA_964482235.1 uncultured Phycisphaerales bacterium | reverse complement strand
CGCCTACTTCCGGCCCCGACTATGTGATTTCACCCACAGATTCTGCTGACGACCCGAAAGAAGAGGCTCTGCACGATCATCGAGGTCAGGTTCTTCGGGGGCATGACGATAGAGGAAACGGCGAAGGCTCTCAACCTGTCGACGGCTACGATCAAGCGCTACTGGCGTGAAGCCAGGGAGCTGCTGAGGAAAGAGATCGAATTGACAGGCCGCCACTGAAAGAACACACCATCAGACGTCTGCACCGTGAACGATTCTATCCTGCCGACTCGGCGTTACCGAATCGCCGATTACACTACTGGTGCTGCAGAATCCGGACTTGAAATTCGCGCCTCTCAATGGTGTTCTTTTAACCAGAGCCTGGCATTCACGGTCAGTAGAGGGAAAGAGAGGTGTTCATGGAGTCCTCGGTCGATTCGGGCAGTCTATCACGGCGTCGTTTTCTCCTATCCCTGGCCGGCGGAGGGCTGGCCGGCGGATTTTTGATGCGCGATGTTCTCGGAACGGCGTGGCAGCACATCGCTGCTCTTGCGGGTTCCTGTACAGGGAGCGGGAAACCCCTGGTGCGCACGGTCTTCCTCAGACCGCGCGAGGACTACTGGCTGGGGTGGCCTGGCACCGCCTGGGATGTGGAGGCGGCGGTGAAGCGTTTCGCCCAGAAGACGGAGCGGTTCGGCCATGAGCTCGACGTCGACGTCAGGACCGAGTCCGTCCCCCTCTACGACGACGAGGCGGTCAACGCTTTCGTCCACGAGATCAAGGAGAAGAAGCCCGCCGCCGTCGTGGTCTTTCCGCTGCACATGAACCGCTGGGCCCAGGTCTCGCGGATCGCCCGGAGCGGCATCCGCACCATCGTCTTCGCTCCCCTCGGCACGGCGTTCACCGGCCACCTCCAGACGGTGCGAAAGCTCGACAACGTCTACCTCGCCTCGTCGGGCGACTTCGAGCTGAAGCCGGTGCGTTTCGGCCTGAAGATGATCCGCACCGCCTTCGACATCGCGCGGATGAAGATCGCAGTTCTGCGCGGCGAGGAAAGGTCGGAGAGCACTCTCAAGGGGCTCGGCCTGAAGCTCCGTTACCTGCCGCGGCAGCGCTTCGCCGACGAGTTCCATGCCATGGAAGACACGCCCGCCATGAAGGCCATGGCCGACGAGTACAAAAGGGGCGCGCGCAAGGTGGTGGAGCCGTCGGATCGCGACATGATCAACGCGGCGAAGAACTACTTCGTCGCCCTCAAGATCATGGAGGAGGAAGGATGCCACGGCATCACCATGGACTGCCTCGGCCTGGTGACGGACCGCAAGATCCCCACTCCTCCCTGCCTCGCCTGGGCGCATCTCCTGAACCGCGGCGTCACCGCCACCTGCGAGGCGGACATCAACGCCGTGATGTCCCACGTGCTCACCTGCACCCTCCTGGACAAACCGGGATTCATGCAGGATCCGGTTCCCGACACGTTCCGCAACACGTTGATCGGCGCGCACTGCGTCTGTGCCACGCGCCTCTCGGGATACGACAGGCCGCCCGAGCCGTACACGCTGCGGAGCCACTCGGAGTCCGATCTCGGCGTCTCTGTGCAGGTCCACTGGCCGATCGGCAAGGAGGTCACGATCATGCAGTTCGTGGGATCCGAGAAGATGATCCTCGGCAAGGGAAAAGTCGTGGCGAACCACGAGACCCCTCCGGCCGGAGGCTGCCGGACCTCGGTGGAGCTCGAGATCGACGGTCCCGAGGACACGGCCGACACGAAGGGATTCCACCAGCTCTTCATCTTCGGCGACCACGTGCGCGACTTCAAGGCGTATGCCCGTCTTCACGGGATCGCCACGGAGCACATCTGAAGCGAGGCAGGGCCGACCAACACGATCCGCTTCCGGATCGCTCGACATCGGTGGCGGCCTCATGAGGGAGGAATTGCATGAAACGCCCGCTCTCCGTCTGCCTGATCTTCTTTCTTGCCCTGTCGTCCCTCGCTGCCGGGGAGAAGCCGCGCTTCTGTCGCGATGCGTCTCGCGACGGGGCTCTGCCGGCCGACTCGGCGCACTTCGAGGTCGATTTTCGCTTCAGCCCCCCGGCATGGCCGGTGGCGCTCTCCTTTCCCGATGAGTGGCAGAAGCCGATCTCCAACAGTGATGGCGCACTGATCTATGCATCGCTCCCCGGCGAGGGAGAGCGCTCCTCGCTCTTCACCATCACGGGGGTGTCGGCGTCCCTGGCCGGCGCGAAAGTGGGACGGTCGGTGCACCTTCTGAGGGATCCGCTGATTCCGATCGTGACGACGGAGATCGAGGATCCGGCGAGCGGCGCCTTCCTGCGGCGCACCACGTTTTCCCTGGCACCCGGCCCGGGGCTTCGCCTGCCGGTCCACGAACCGGGATGGGACGAGAGCCTGGCAATCGAGTGCATCACGTCGCCGCGCGAGCTGCCCGGGTGGGGCAGTCCGGGCAGGCCGTGCATCGACGCATTCCGCAACATCGTGGCCGGCTTCGACTGTCACATCGGCTACCGCATCCCCCTCCCGAAGGGGAAGGGCTGCGACGTTGTTCTCGGCTTCATGGAGAGCTATCACGATGCGGCCGGCGAGCGCGTGGTGGAAGTTCTCGTCGAGGGCGGGGAGAAGCGGACGATCGATCTCATCGCGGACATCGGCCGCCACGTGCCGGCCGCCTTCCGGTTCGCCGGCAGCGACCGGGACGGCGACGGCTTTCTGCATGTGGAAATCAGGCCGGCGCCCGCATCGCAGGACAGATACCCGATCCTCAACACCCTCTGGCTCTTTCGACAGGGTGAAGCGCCGCCCGTCGATCGTCTCGTCCAGGGCACGGCGGCGAGAAAGCCGCTCGCATTTGTCGACTGCGGCGTTCCGGCCGCGGAGAGGAAGCCGCCGCCCGGACCTCCGCGCGGCGATGTGATGCTCCTCGAGAAGGGTGGATCGGAAATAGGCGCGATCCGCGTCACGGTCTACTCGCCCGAACCGCTCCACGCCGAGGCCGGGAAGCGGCACCTCTTCCGGGCCGGCCGGCGGTTCCTTGCCGCCAGCGCAGCCTGGGAGAGGGTGGAGGATGCCGCCTCCTCGTGGTCGCAATCCGAGAAGAGGCTCGTCTTCCCCGAAGATGTCCGGGAGGTGGCGCTCTACTGCGCCTCGGGGCACGAGGCCGGAGCCATCGACCTGGCCTGGGCCAAGGCGGAAGCCGAGCGAGCCGCAGCCCGCTGGCAATCGCTCGATCTTCCCGCCCGGACGATACGCCTGCCGGACCGCAAGATCGAGGCGCTCCTCGACGCTTCTGTTCGCGGCCTCTATCAGGCCAGGACCATGAAAAACGGCATGTCGATCTTCCAGGCAGGGATCCAGCCGATGAAGGAAATCACGCTGGAGGAGACGGCCTCGATCTGCGAGGCCCTGGCCATGCTCGGCCGCGGCGGCGAGGCCCGCGCCGTGATCGAACGCCTTCTGTCGCTGCGGCGGGCGGACGGCTCCTTCGAGACGATCGGCGGCAACTGGCGAGAGACGGGCATCGTTCTGATGGCCCTCGTCCGCCACGCCCGGCTCACGCAGGACGACACCTGGCTGCTGGAGCGGTGGCACGTCTTCCAGGAAGGGGTGGCCGCGATCCGGAGGCTGCGCGACCGGAGCCTCGAGAACCCCGGCGCGCCCGGGGCCGGCCTCATGCCGCCCGGCTTTCCGGGCAGCGGTGCTCGCGGCCCGATTCCCACGGGCGAACGCGTCCCGGAGTACGCCTCCGTTCTCTTCAACCTGGGCGGCCTTCGCGCCGCCGTCGAAGCAGCCCGCCATCTCGGGATCGTGACACCCGAAACGATGTCGTGGGAGTACGAGTATGCCGACTTCCGCGACCGATTCGAGCAGGCCGCGGCGCGCGACTGCCGGCGGCTGGACGAAATGACAGTCTATCTGCCGATCCTGATGCGGCAGGGAGAAGGCTGGGAGGCCGGCCCGGCCTTCGGGCAGGAGGCGTTCTGCCGCGCCCTTTTCCGGGGATGGATCCTCAAGCCGGACGACCCGCTGGTCCGGGGCGGCCTGGCCTTCCTTCTCGCCCACGAGAATGAAGGGCTGGTCTGCGGCACCGGGATCGCAGCGGACAGGATCCGGATCGACTCGGCCGCCTGCTACGGCCGCGCCCTCCTCTGGTGCGGCGACGGGCAGAAGAGCGCCGCCGTGCTGTACGCCATGGCCAACCACGCTTCGCCTCTCCTGACGTGGAGCGACGCCGAGGGGCTCAGGCCGCACATCGGGGCGGAGTTCATCGGCCTGGTCCGTTCTCTTCTCGTGATGGAGCGGGGCGGGGAGATGCACCTGCTCGAAGGACTGCCGGCCTCGTGGCTCCGGCCTGGCGCCGTAATCGAGGTTCGCGATGCGGCCACGGAATTCGGTCCCTTCAGCATGAAGCTTTCCGTGTCCGACGATGGGGGGGATGCGCTCCTTGCCATCAAACAGCCGCCGGGTTTTCCTGCAGACCGGCTGGTGGTGCACCTCGGGGAATGGGCTGCGTCAGAGGATCCTGATTCTCTGGCGAACGAGGATCTCGATATCAGGATTCGGATTCCTCTCTCTCGCTGACGGTCCCACGGCGCGGTGCTGCGCTACGAGCGCAACCAGTTTCACTCTCTTCAAGCAACGGGAAGAGAGTATCGCAAAGCGATGCGTCACTCCTTCTCGATCCTCACCGCATCGCAGATCACCACGTAACCCGAAGGCGCGTCGTTCAGCACACCGACCAGATTTCGTGCGCCGGCAACGAGATGGAAGGAGCCGAGGCTGTTCCACTGGCCGCCATCCTGCTGCTGGTTCCGCGTGAAGTAGGAGGTGATGCCGCTTCGCCTCACGGCGAATTTCGCCTGCGTCGTCCTGTTCGTGCCCTCGGACCACCAGACGGAGATGTCGTACGTTCCCGTCTCGGCGACGGAGAATCTCCAGCCAGCCGCCCGGTTCCCTCCCGGCTGCGTGTCCGTCCAGAGATAGTCGGACCCGTACTTGTCGGGCGCCATGGTGCCGGTGTTCCACACTCCCCTGCGGAGCGCTGAATCGGTGTCGAGCACCGTGGCCCCGCTGCCGCCGCTGAGCCTGTCTTCCACGTCGCTCCTGATTGCCGGAAGCAGGTTGTAGAGGTTGTCCCCTGGGCAGGCGGTGGATCCGACCTGCCGGTGTCCGTAGATGGTGTCCATGTTCCCGCCGTACCCGTAGTACCAGCCCGACCCGAGGGGGTCGATGCTCCTCTGATCGCACTTCCAGGCGAAGAGCTCGGCCAGGCTGTCGAGCATGGCGGCCGTGGGATCGTGGTTGTAGGGCGGGTGAAAGTAGCCCATGCTGGAGACGCCCATGCTTCCCCAGTTGTGGGCGTCGTGGGCGCCCACAACGTCGTCGCCGCCGTACCGCCCCTCCCAGATCAGGCCGTGCTTGCAGACGAGGTAGTTGTAGCCGATGTCAGTCCAGCCCAGGCTCATGTGATAGTCCTGCGTGGCCCGGACCCTGGCGGCGCAGTCGTCGAATCCCTGGCAGTTCCAGTCAGGAACGGAGGCCGTGTGGTGCAGGCAGATGTGGGTGACCGTGTGCCAGTACAGCGTGCCCTGGGGAGGATCGGCTCCCCACTGGGCGCGCGAGACGACGGGCGGCTTCGGGTAGGTGCCGCGCGACCGATCCTTCCCGCTGCGCGGCAGAGCGGGCTCCTCGGGCAGCGTCATCGATCCGATAATCCCGGACTCGCTCGGTCCCCGCGTGGAATCGATGAAGACCGCCTCGAGCCGCGATAGCGACGGGTTCGAGCCCGGCTGCCCTGGAACATGGATCTTCACCTGGGCGCCGATCGCGTCGGCCCTGTCCCGGAAGAGAAGCGACGAGGCGAGAAGAGGCGGCGCGCCGCCGGCAGCCTGGTCCGGCGGGCTGTTTTCGGGCGTCACGTCGATCCACTCTCCCCATTGAACGAAGTCGCTGCTCGTTCGAACGAAGAGCTTGAAAAGGGCGGTGTCTCCCCTTTCTACGTCGAGCTTCACCCCAAGGGCGTTGAAGGGGAAGGGGGATCTCTCTCGAGCGGAGACGAACTCGACGGCATGGGCGCCCTCCTCGACAGCAGCGATCGTCAGGGGGGAGACATGGAGCAGCGATACCGCCCGGTCCTGATCCTGGTCGATCAGTTGTAGCACACTGCCCTCGTCCGCCTGGCCTCCGTTCGACCGGGTTGGAGAGAGGAGCAGGAGAGAAGAGACAAGAACAAGGATGACGGGGAAGAAAGCGACGCGCGAAGTGCAGAGGGTGTGGTGCATGTTGTCGTCTCCATTTTTTGAAAGAGAGGCTTCCCAGCGTTGAATAGAGGGTAAATCGTCGGGCATGAGAAATCAATGCGCCGCGCGCCGCATGAGACTGCCGGGCGCTACTATGGCGGAGATTGCGCGGGCTCGGTATCCGGTATCTGCTTGCGCCTGGTGGATCCGGGTCACCCTCCGTATCCAAGCGCCCGCAACGCTTCCCTGTCGCGATCATCCAGCTCGCGGGATCGGGTTTCCCATCGATTCCCTCTGAACTGATCGAGCTTGCGGTGCAGCTTGTCTCTCATCTCCCTGAATGCATCGGAATTCGCGCCGTTCATCGGTGACAGCTCGTCGGGATCGCTATTCAGATCATAATAGACCTGATATTCCTCTGGCCCCTCGATCTGGATGAACTTGCGGTCCCCTTCGATGTACGTGCAGAGGTAGTAATCCTTGACATGGGAATCGCTGAATGCCCACAGGCCGGGCCACTCCTCGTTGCCCGTCTCGATGACCCTGGCCAGGCTTTCCCCCTGCAGGTCCGGCCAGGGGGCGAGACCCACGAGATCGAGCAACGTGGGAACGACGTCGACGTGACGGCAGGTCCCGTCGATGACCGTCCCGGCGCGCCGGCTCGAGGGGAGCTTCATGATGAGAGGGACGTGGATCAGCTCCTGGAAAAGAGTGGACCGGTGCTGCCAGGTCTTGTGGAGGTAAAACGCTTCACCATGGTCTGAGGTGAAAACGATCAGCGTGTTGTCGTACAGGCCGCGCTCCTTCAGCATATCGATCAGCATGCCGAAGGAGGAATCGAAACCTGCTATCTCGGCGTCGTAGCGGTCGATCAAGTGGCGGCGCCGGTCCTCGGGCAGCGGCTCGTGATTCTCGAAGGGAGGGATTCCGCCAAGCGGAGACGACGTGGGCGGGCTGATCAGCGGGGGGCCGCTGTAGCCGGGATCCTCGAACCTTTCCAGCTGATCCGCGTCCGGATCATAGGGGATGTGCGGATCCATGTAGTGGAGGTAGGCGAAGAAGGGAGCATCGGGATCCGCTTTGAGGAATTCGAGGAAAGCATCATTCAGCGACCGGGAATCGGGGTCGACCACGTGCGTGCTGAACAGGTCCTTCACCGCTATCAGCAATGTGGTTGTGAACTCTTTGCATTCCGTGGCGAACAGGTGGTTGAGTGTGGCGTTTGCCCCCATCAGAAACCAGGCGAGACTGGTTGTCAGGGGAAGCCCCGCTCCCCTGTAGAAGTGGACATCCTGGGCGAATCCCGAGGCCCGGCAGACAAGCAGGTTGGCAGCGACGTAAGCCGTTCGGTAACCCGCTTCGCTTGCCGCGTCGGGCAGCATTCTTGTCCTGGGCGGCAGAACGGAAGTGAGTTCGTTCTGATTGTGGGTGGGGGGAAACATCCCTGTCAGAAGGCTCACGGTGGACGGCCGTGTCCATGAACTTGCCGCGATGCAGTGGGAGAATGTGATCCCGTCATCTGCCAGCGTGTCGATCGCCGGGCTGGTGGGACGGTCGTAGCCGTAGCAGCCGAGGTGATCGGCTCGCAGCGTATCCACCGTGACGAGGAGGACATTGGGGCGGGAGCCCGTTCCGGTATCCTCCGCAGAGTCACCTTTCCCGGATGCGGGAAATAAGATGGCTGATACGAGCAGGCACAGCCACAAGCAAGCCGCGGCAGGGAAGGAGATGGAACAAAGTCGGGGATGGATCTTGAATGGAACCCGGCAGATGACCCAGACGAGAGTTCCTGCCGCCACCACGAGAACACAGTCCCAGATCATGCTTTCGGTTCCCGTGGTCTCAACGCACCAGGCCGTGTTGAGCTTGAACAACAGGTAAAGAAATAGAGACCCGATCAGGGCGATCAGCAGATACTCGAGAAGAAGCCGCCCCAGGCTGCTCCGGTCCTTTCTCGAAAGAAGTCCGCGAACGGCGCCGAACAGGCCTATGGCCAAGCCCCAGTGCAGGCTGTGCGCGACGAGGACCTGCAGCATTTCGGCCCGGCCGATCATGTGGAAACCGTAATCGAGGAGAAAGAGGCCGTACTCGGCAATTCCGGCAATGCCGCCCATGACAGCACCGCTGCAGATCCCGGCGCCTGTGTGTTTCATGAGGTTCGACATGGTCAGGGAGTACTCACAATGCATCTCCGGGTGTTTCTCTGCGTCCACGTGTTATAAGACGGGCTGGCGAGTCGGTTACTCGGCCACTCCCGGGGACGTCACTTTCATGGAACCGCGGTCCGACTCCCCGGGTGCCGCACTTCAGTGTCAATAATGGTCGCTGTCACCCAGTGTGAAGTACCAATGAGACTTGTTGCTTATAAAATCGGTTTCCTTCCCGGGGGGCTTGGCCTTCACCATCATCAAGTGATGTGTGGGACGGGAAACGAACATCATTCGGCTCATTACCTGACAGGGTAGAGAGTCGCCCGGGATCCAGGCATTGATGCTGTCTGCTTTCGCGTCGTGAAAGGTGCTGACGGCCTTTCGGATCAGACCGACAGAGCTCTTCTCGTCCCCTGGTGAGACCACGAGATCGACGATGTAGCCCCGGTTTATGCCGTCCTTTTCCTTCAAGCAGAGAGAGATGAATCCGGATCGTTTCCCGTTCTTGAAGGACTCGAAGACACTGTATTTCTGGGTCGGATTTCGGAAGTAACGCCAGTTCAGGTAATCAGAGTCGCGGGCGATGGATATCTGGTACTGGCGTGCATTTTCGCGGCCGAGCTCATCGTGTTCGGTATCGAAATGAACCACTTCCCTGATCTCGATTCCCCTGCTCGATTTCGATCTGCATAGATCCGTCAGCTTCATGCCGCAAGTGCCCATTACGGCGATCGAATTCCTGAGGATCTTGCTCTTGATTTTCTTTCTCAGGAACGGGGCGGGATTGAGGATCTTGATCATCATCCGGATGGAACCGATTTGTTGATAGGCCAGCCCCCTGGTGTAGATGTCGTTGTGCTCCTTCTTGGCGAATCCGTAGATCAGTTCCTCGTTCTTGGACCACACGTCCTTCTGAACGAGCGTGCAGAGCCGATAGAATGGGGTTCCATGACGGTACTTCTCGGATACCACGAGATCCGTTGCCTGGGAGGCCGTTACCAGCTTGCCCCTGAGAAACAGCTTCATCGGGATACAGGCAACGGCACCGGCTATGTTCTCACCGTCCAGGGCAATGTAGGCATGATGCTCTCCGGCCGGATTCTCAAAGAATTTCCATTCCCAGTACTCGTTCTTTTTCTTTTGCTCGAAGACATCGTGGATAAGAGTGGAGAGGATGGCACCGTCGCCGCGACGAACCCTCCTCAAGGTGACCTCGCCTTTTTTCTCTCGAGGCTCCCGGTGAGAGGCGTACTCTTTTTGCGTACCGTCCACGCTGTTCATGAATTCTCCTGTGCGGTGAAGTCGTCACTTGTGGAAATTTCTACTTGGGTGCCAGCACTACATTCAGTTCGAGAGATCGGCCGGGCTCCAGATATGTGGTGATCTCCTTGTCCTCGAAACCTTGAGCGCTCACCACGATTCTGACCGGTCCAAGGGGCAGCCTGTCAAAACACGATCTTCCGGAAGAGTCCCGACCCTGAAAGTGCGGCTGCCTACCGGAACCGAGGCAGGTAACGCGATAGCAGGATATAGGTTTTCCGGTAGGATTTGTCACAATCAGGTCCAGAATCCCGTTGGGATCGAGTCCAATCTCTCCGAGATCCGGGTTCAAGGATTCCTCGACGATGAATGGGTCGGAGAAATAGACCTGATATCCCAGGATCCTGGCCTCGAGTCGGAAGCAACCAGGGGGGACACCGGTCAGGGTGAAACTCTCTTCGGCGGACGGTTTCGACAGGCTGCATGTAGGATGGTTTGCTTTGGCGTCATGGAGGTAAAGTTGCCACTCCCGGTTTTCCCCGTGCAGAGAACGGCCGGAGTGCGAATCCACAAAGGTGCCGCTTACGGTTCCGCCCGGTACTGCGAGGCGGATGGAGAGCCGGTCCGGGGATCCTGGAGATATGTACAGATCGGGGAGGTGTGTTTTCATCCCTTCGGCGGTCTCGGCAACGATCAACCACCGCCCCGGCCTGAGCTCCCCGACAGTGAAGCAGCCTCTCGAATCGGAAGTCGTGTCGAAGAGACTGCCCATGTTCTTGTCTTTCCACGGCGCACCTTCCATGATGAACTCGAGGTGGACGTCTGGAAAGGCGGATCCGTCCGAACGGCAGACTGTTCCTGACAGGGTGACTCTAGTGTCGAGGAAAACAAGCTCATCTCCGGATATGTTGACCTCGGTTGTTTCCCCCGCGTAAACATCGAACTCGCGCTCGATCAGACCGAACCAGGGAAAGTTGAGCGTCGCGATCCATTTCCCCGGATCGATGCAGCATTCCGCTTCCAGCGTGCCGTTCGACTTCACGGTGTGCCAGGACCTTTGCGGAGGATTGACGGCTTCCCCCGGATCACGAGGCCTGAAGGAGAGACTGAAGCCTCTTTTCGATGGATCCGTGAATGCCCTGCAGGCCAGGCGAACCATGCCACCCTGCGACATCATGACGAGAAGGTTCTCGTCCTTCATGTCCTTGCTGATCGTGATCCACTTGATCTCTTTTTCCGGAAATCCCGGGATCGTGGCGCCAAGGGAGTAGAGGCCGGGATCGACGTCATGAAAGCGGAAGCAGCCCTGATCGTCGATGCGGGTTTTCAGGTTCTCGTGGGGAGGGGTCTGCTTCCTTATGGAAATGGAGCCTCCCTTGCCGGTTATCGGCAAGCCGGTCCGTTCGTTGACAACGGTGCCGCGGAACGTCCAGTCCTCCAGATCGATGTCCCTCTCGACGATGCCGAAGGTGTCGAAGGTAACGTATCCCCATTCCAGCTTGTGTTCGGTACCGGGCAGGAGAAGCTCGATCTTGTAGCGGCCGGGAATCAACTTGTTCAGCTCGAACCGACCCTGGCTGTCGCTGGTCGCCATTCGAGGTCCCTTGTATCCGACCGAAAACAAGTCGTTGAAGTATGATCCCCAGTCGGCTTTATCCATATTCCCGCGAGAGCTATTCTTGTGCTCGAAAGTCGCGTACGATGCCGTTATCCGGGTTTCCGGGACGGGTGAACCGTTGACTCCCAGAACGCATCCATGCCAGTTGACGTAATCGGCGCTGGTTGCTGAAAGGCCGAAATCGACCCTCACATCCCTGTCGATCAGCTGGATCTGCTTCGTCTCGGTGATGAAGGAGAACGATTCCTCTGTCTCGCCCGGGGGCGGAGAGGCGATCAAGGACAGGATTCCCTTGCGGGCGGGAGGGGTCGTATAGCTTCCATCTGCAGATGTCACCACCGTTCGGACGATGGGGATTTCCATGCTCTTCATGGTGATCATCAGGCCGGGAAGAGTTTCTCCTCGGTCGCTCCAGGCTCTTCCGGAGATCCTGAATCCTTTGTCGAGACGGATCTCCACCTCCCTGCTGTCTCCCGTTCCGGTGTGCACGAAGCCCTCGGCAAAGTCGGGATGGATGGCGGCGATCAGCAATCGGCTGCCCGGCACCCCCGAAAGGTTGAATCTTCCCCCTTCATCCGTCCTGGCATGGACTTCATATTCGTCGAAGCCATGCCAGAGCTTTGTCAGGTCGTACCAGCCGAAGCGGCTTGGTGCAACGAGTGCCCCGGCTACAGGCAATCCGGTTTCATTCTCCACTACACGTCCAAAAACGGTCGTGCCGGGATCGAGCTGGATGAGCAGATCGGAAAGGCCGGATTCGTTATCGACTTCGATTGTCAAAGACTTCGCCTCGAAACGCGAGGAGCCGATCCTGAGCCGGTATCGCCCTCCTTTCTCCAGGCTGAACCGGAACATTCCATTCTCGTCACGGACGGTTTCGTGGATGACGTAGTCGGGATTCTTTATCCAGGATGCCCTCGACATCTGATCCTTGCCGCCCCGTTGATCCTTGCTGCCCCATGGCGGCTGATCGGGAACTTTTGTCAACGACAGGTCGAAAGCGGTAATCGGGTGTCCCGTGTCCTTGTCGGAGACGCGACCGGCAATGAATGGTCCGGCGGAACCGTATGCCTCCCTGGCAAGATTCTTCGTCTCATCGATCGATTGACCGGAGCTGTCTCGAGAGGGAGCCTCGGCCAAGGAACCCGCAGAGGTCCCGCCGGTTCGGGATCGAGTGGAACGGTTATCGTCGAGGGAACCGGTCAGGAGATGCCACAGCGTGAAGGTTGTTCCGATCAATAAAGCGGCAACGATGCAGAGCTTGATCTTGACATAGATGCCGGCTGCGGAGAGTCCGGCGGTCGCAGCGGCCGCGGCCGGAGAGGCAACCGTCAGGCCGGCAAGAGGAGCCAGCATGAGACACCAGGCTTTCCTGTCCCCGTCATTCTCGTGGTCCAGCATTTCTCTCAGCTGCTTGAGTCCCCGCTTCAAGCGGGTCTTGACCGTATCAACGGGGATATTGAAGCGCTTCGCGATTTCGAGGGGCGGCAGGTTTTCGAAGTAGCGAAGAAGGATGGTGGAACGGTACGGATTCCTGAGCCGCAGAACGGCCTCCACGACCTGACGCCGTACCTCCTCGCGCGCCACGACATCTTCCGTGGAAGGAACCCCTTGCGGGCTGGGGGCTTCCTTTTCGTGTTTCCTTCGGCGGTTCTGACCGCGGTGCTCCTTGCGGGCGAAATTCCGCACCACCCGTACCAACCAGGTACGCAGGGGTTTGTTCTCCGTGGGAGGATGTTGCAGGGCTGCCAGCCAGGTGTTCTGGGAAATGTCAGCGGCCAGGTTGTCGTCCAGGACCAGACTGCGCGCCAGGCAGCGCACGAAATCTCCATGAGTGAGAAGAAATTCAGGTTCTTCCGGTAAGGAGTTTCCATTCACGGCTATTGATACCTTCTCAGTTGGGTGCCTGAGTCTGGTAATTTAACGGGGTGCATGGCAGCTGGTACGATCAACACCAATATGTATGTCAGGATTGAATCTTAGTAACATATTGTTAGGAAAGTAATTACAAATATATTTTTGGGAGTGAGCCAATAGTGATTCCGCCATAGAAAATATCCCGCAGAAGCCTGAGAGGGTTCATTTATCTCAACTTTTTTTCTTACGATCACCTCTTCTTGCCACGGGATTTGGATTCTTCAATATTGAATCGCGCCTTCCGCGGCCGCATCATGAGGATCGACTGCCAGCGGAGGGAAAATCGCATGACACGACAGTTGATCTACGGAATCGATGATGTGCCGCCTATGCGGGAAACCGTTCTCCTCGGATTCCAGCATTACCTCACCATGTTCGGATCCACAGTGGCCATCCCCTTGATCCTCTCCGAGTCGCTCGGGATGGCCGACGATCCGGCTGCCACGGGTCTGCTGATCGGCACGATGTTCTTCGTGAGCGGCATCACCACGCTGCTGCAGACGACGTGGGGCAACCGGCTGCCCCTGGTGCAGGGCGGGACGTTCTCCTTCCTCGCGCCGGCCATCGCCGTCTGCGGCATGGCGGCCCTGGGCGAGGCGGGCTGGGAGGTGCGCCTGCGGCACGTGCAGGGGGCCGTGATCGCCGGGTCCCTCTTCGAGATCGTGATCGGCTACTCGGGCCTCGTGGGAAAGCTCCTCCGCTTCGTCGGCCCCGTGACGATCGCGCCGACCATCGCGCTGATCGGGCTGGCGCTCTTCAAGATCGGGGCGCCCGTGGCCGGGACCCACTGGGGGATCGGCGGATTGACCATCGCTTTGATCATCCTCTTCAGCCAGTACCTCCGCCGCGCGCACCGCACCCTCGAGCTCTTTCCCATTCTTCTGGGGATCCTCCTTGCATGGGGGGCGGCATGGATCCTCACCATCACCGGAGTCTTTCCCGAGGGGCATCCCGCCCACGTCGATACGGGGAGCGTAGCGGTGGCGCCCTGGTTTCGCGTGCCCGCTCCCTTCCAGTGGGGATGGCCCGTTTTCGGCGCCGCGGCCGCCGTCGGCATGCTGGCCGGCTACATCGCCTCGATCGTCGAGTCCGTGGGAGACTACTACGCCTGCGCCCGGCTGGCCGGCGGTCCGGTGCCGGACAGGAAGGTCGTCAACCGGGGGATCGGCATGGAGGGAGTGGGCTGCCTCGTGGCCGGCGTCTTCGGCACGGGGAACGGCACAACGTCGTACAGCGAGAACATCGGCGCCATCGGCCTGACGCGCGTGGGGAGCCGGCGCGTGGTGCAGGTCGGAGCCGTGATCATGATCGGGCTTGCCGCGTTCGGGAAGTTCGGCGCTCTCTTCACCACCATCCCGAAACCGATCGTCGGCGGCATGTACTGCGCCATGTTCGGCATGATCGCCTCGGTGGGCCTGTCGAACCTCCAGTTCGTGGACCTCAACTCGCCCCGAAACCTCTTCGTTCTCGGCTTCTCCTTCTTCATGGGGCTCTCGGTTCCCGAGTACTTCGCCGCGAACCCCGTGGCGTTCGAGCCTGCCTGGCTCGCCGAGGTCGTCAACACCCTGGGCAACACGGGGATGGCTGTCGGGGCGTTCCTGGCGATCGTGCTGGACAACACGATTCCCGGCACTGCCGAGGAGAGGGGATTGACGGCCTGGCACGGGGCGTGAGCGCCGATTCGTGTGAGATCACCTCTTCGATGCTCCGATCGATCAGGCAGCCGCGGTGCTCCAGTTCAGGGCTGCTTCATGCCGGTGGAATTCCATGGATGAAAAATCGAGAAAAAGTGAAAACCGCCGGTGCGAAAGACGTTCCCTCTGAATGAGAGGCAACTATAAAAGAGCGACGAGGCAATCAAAGGATCGGCAGCAACGCCGGTTGCCCTCGGAGAGAGAAAAGATGCGCCACAAAAGATACCTACGAGCGGAATCAGTACTCCTGGAACGTTACGCGGAGTGGAAACGATCCTTGGGTTCCAAGCATGAAAAGACCCAGAAGGTACGCCTTTTTCTGGTCGAGCTGTACAGGGTCGCGGACGAACCGGAGAAAGCCGAGATCTTTCACCTGGAATATCAAACCGCTCTCGCATCTTGACCCTAACGTTGCAAAAAAACGTCGGCTCAGTCCGTGGGAGCCCGCGCCATAGCACGCCATTTGGGGCCTGCCGTCGACTTTTCCGATCCTCACGTATCGTGAAATACGCTCCGGTACGAAAAAGCCGGCGGCAGGCCCCAAATGACGCACTCTGGCGCGTCTGCGCTCGACGTTTTTTTGCAACGTTAGGGTTGATAAATGGGGGAGCGCGTTTCCTGTCCGTCGAGACGGAAATCGCGCTCCCCCGTATCCATACCTCGGGACGCTCCCATCAACCTGATCGACCATCCTCGTCCATGAGCTTGCACTTCTCGGCCAGCCTGATGAACTCGGCCCTGTATCCCGCGCTGTCGGCGCCCCTGGCGTTCAGAGCCATCTGCAGAACGTTGTCCCAGCTCGCCTGCCCCTTGAACTTCGAGTCGCGCAGGAGCATCCCGAAGGCGGCCACGGCGGCGGAGAACCTGTAGTCGTTCGACGTTTCATCGAGGCTGCTGCCGTCGTTGGTCAGGGCCAGCGCGATGAGCCTGCTCGTGTCTCCGTCGGGCGCCTTGTACCTGAGCTTGACCGTCATGATCTCGTCCGTGTCGAAGGCCGAGGGGGAGATCGTCGATTTCTGATACTTCAGGTCGTCCACGTCGCCCAGCTGCGTGCTGCTGCCCGCGGGAACGATTTCATAGAGAGCCGTGACGGAATGTCCCGCGCCCAGCTCGCCGGCGTCCTTCCTGTCATCGTTGAAGTCCTCCTTGTCGAGCATGCGGTTCTCGTATCCCACGAGCCTGTAGCCCTTGATCATGGCCGGATTGAATTCCACCTGGATCTTCACGTCCTTGGCGATGGTGAGGAGCGTGGCTCCCATCTCGCTGACGAGAACCTTCTTGGCCTCCAGGATGTTGTCGATGTAGGCGAAGTTTCCGTTTCCCTTGTCGGCCAGCTTCTCCATCTTCGAATCCTTGTAGTTGCCAGTCCCGAAGCCGAGCACCGTGAGGGAGATGCCCTGCTCGCGCTTCTCCTCGATGAGACGGACCAGCTCGGAGTCGCTCGAGACTCCGACGTTGAAATCGCCGTCCGTGGCCAGGATCACGCGGTTGTTCCCCTCGGGGATGAAGTTCTTCTTGGCCACGTCGTAGGCCAGGCGGATCCCCTGGCCCCCGGCCGTGCTCCCGCCGGCGCTCAGGCGATCGATGGCATCGAGGATCGTGTCCTTCTGATGGCCGTAGGTGGGGGGCAGGACCAGGCCGGCGGCGCCGGCATAGACCACGATGGAGACGGAGTCCCGGGAGCTGAGCTGATTGACGAGAAGCTTGAACGCCTTCTTCAGGAGGGGAAGCTTCCGCGGCGTGTCCATGGAGCCCGAGACATCGAGGAGAAAGACAAGATTGCCGGGCGGCAGGTCCTCGTTGAACATCCTCTTTCCCTGGAGCCCGATGTGGACCAGGCGGTGCTCGGGATTCCAGGGGCAGGCCGAGATCTCCGTCGAGATGGAGAAGGGCTGATCGCCCTCGGGCGAGGGATAGTCGTAGGTGAAGTAGTTGATCAGCTCCTCGATCCTGACGGCGTCCTTCGGCGGCAGCCGGCCGTCATTGATGAACCGCCTCACGTTGCTGTACGAAGCGGTATCCACGTCGATGGAGAAGGTGGAGAGAGGATTCGCAAGGGCCGCGAGAAACTCGTTCTCCTGGATGAGATCGTATTGCTCCGTGTTGAAACCGTCAGCCGGGTTTCTCCCCCTTCCCAGGTACATCGCTGACCCGGGGCACTCTTGGCTCGTTACGAGCTTGTTGTAGCAGATCCCCGTTTCTTCCTCGCACTCTTCTACCAGATCCTGTTCCTGGTCCGGAACGCAGGAGAAGAAGCAGAGAGTCAACATGAAGCAGAGATAAACAAGAATTCCGGACAGGACCGGTGCGGGTTTTTTTTGGCTATTCATCGTATTATTCCCTTTCTCGATACGACTTGAGACCTCGCCGCTGTATGAGCGCCACTGACTGCTCGCGCGGCTTCCGGGGCAATCTCTTGACGCCCCTTTTGACAGCAAGCCGATCAGGGGGTTCCGGAAAGAAATAAAAAAACCGGTAGGAGGGAAAGGGTCGCTGCCTGGCGGCGCGATGCCATCGTTGTCGCCGTCGATCTGCTCGGGCCGTCAGCGAGCTGCTAAGGAACGATGTCGACCTGGACGAGATTCGACTGGAAGCCCCAGGGATTCATGGACGTCCAGCAGAAGTGAAGCACCGTGCCTGCCTGAAGGGGATCCATGGGACCGGTAACCGCCAGCGTGGCATCCGCCTGGCCGCTGGAATCGAGAACACCGCTGAAATCGACGAACATCGGATCCGTGCCGTGATGGTGCCAGATGTAATTCATCACGGCGTCGCGGGTGATCGGCAAGGAGTTTCCACCGGGCAGAGGCGTCGAGCCGGGACCGCTGGCGGTGGCCAGAAGGACGTAATCCGTCAGGCCGTATGGAAGACCGCCGTCGAGGTCGAAGTTGATCGTGCCGCCAGCGGACGCACGGAGCTCGTGGTTGTCTGCTGTCAGGCCTTTCACCTTTTTCAGATCGAAAGTCGTGGCACCGTAGATCCCGAAGGGCTGGCCGGTCTGGATCCTTTCGAACTCGTACCAGTGGATCGCTAGATCCCACGTGTCGTAGCAGGCATACATGGAAGTGCCGGATTGTTCTCCGTAGCCGATCACGGTCACGAAGTGGTCGGTGAATCCGTTGGCGTCGCTGTCCACGAGAAAGACGAGAGGCCTGTTGGCGTCGATCTCCGTGCAGACGGTGTTCCAGGTCAGCTGGAACCAGGTGATGTTCCTGGCTGTCGGCTGGTAGTGGTCGTCGGACCATCTGGAATAATCCTCGAGCGCACCGGGCACGTCCGAGAACCAGCTCCATCCGTAATAGTTGAGATGATGGCTCTGCGACGTCCTCATGAAATCCGCAACGCAGTTGTCGTCGTGCTCGTCGCCCGGGGGAGGCTCGGAAAGATCGGGAAGGAGGTTGGGAGAGTAGTCGATGGGCAGGCAGTAGTCGTCGTAGTTGCCCGAGCTGGAGATCATGTCGTTGACGGCCTGGGTCTGGCTGGAGGCGTCTCCGCCCACGAGACTGTTGAAGCCTTGCTCGGCCCAGTAACCGATCACCATTCCCGCAGCGGTGGGACCGCATCCGTTGTACCAGAGATAGGCGGGGACATCGGAGATGACGACCTCGTAGTCGAGCGTCCCGGGCGGGAGGCCCGGAGAGACGCCCCTGGGAGGAACGGGACCCGAGGTGCTCTGCGCGTCGGCCAGCGGGGACCCTATCTGCCGTCCCGTCGGCGCCGCCCGCTGATCCTCCTGAGAGAACGCGGTCTCTCCCAGGAAACAGCCCAGAGCGAGAAGAGCGGCCAGCGCAAGATGGAATGAGGTTCGTCTTCTGAAGAAAGCCATGATCGGATCTCCTGGGGTTCGTCCCGGTCTATCTGTTTCTCGATGTCGATCGAAAAGTCAGGGCCGCGAATTGGCGGCCCATGGATTCTATTATATTCGTAACGAACGTGATATGTAACGGTCCATGCCTGGAATTCGTCGACTTTTCAGACAGGAGTTTCAGAGATAGGGCGCCTAAAACAGCCTAACCTCAGCTGAATCAGTT
>CAYZWU010000077.1:17281-19592 GCA_964482235.1 uncultured Phycisphaerales bacterium | reverse complement strand
GGCCAGCCTCCTTTTGTTTGGGCCCTCGAGCCCGTGAAAAAACTTGCAGACCATTATAGGTACTGCGCCGGGGGGCTGGCCTTCTCATTCCATCTTTAAGGATCTGGAATGAACCGGCCAACACCGATTGGATCGTCTGCCTTTTCACGGGGATCTGGAGCTGCCGAAATTCGCAAAGACTGACAGAGTGTGCTGCTCGTGACGGGGTGCTGCATTCCTTTACAGGTCCATCGCAGCTTCGTCGAGGAACACAAAGCTGTGAATGGCCTGTTGATCAGAAATCAGGCAGCTGTGTCCGGCGACAAGCATTTTTTCCGTCGGGAGATTTGAGTGTCGCTGATCACAGCTGCGAGTCACTGTTACGTTTTCGATTCTCGATGAAGGCTGGCATTTGGTCCTAGACCGCGTGTCCCCAAGATGCAGGGCTTCTTCTCATGCGATCCGGAAAAATGAACGCTCCAATCGGTTGTGGCCGGTTTTTTTCAGACCCTTAAAGGAGCGTCTTCGCGACGTCCGGGTCTGAAAAAACCGGACACAACCGACCCGCAGGCAATCTCCCCAGGATCCCCAATCAATTCAAGGCTGCTGGAGGAAAGCCCTCCTAGATGTAACCAAGATCGCGGAGCTGGCGTTCGATCTGGCTGGCGTCCTCGCCCTTGAGGTCGTCGTGCGCCGATCTCTCCTCTTCCGTCTCCTCCCAGGTGACGAAGGAGGGGGCGTTGTCCTCGATATGGGAAGGCTCGAAGGCCTCCTCGATCAGGCTGCCCTCCATGTGATGCGGGATGGGGACGCCCAGGGAATAGAGGAGGGTCGGGGTCACATCCGCTATCGTGGGGGCATTCTCGAGGAGGCCGGACTTGATTCCGGGGCCGTTGAGCATCAGGACGCCTTCGCGAAGGTGCTCGCCCGGTTGATTGGTTCTTCTCGGGCGGAAACCGGGCAGGTAGTTCAGTCCGAAGGACATCATGTACTCGGGCTCGAAGGTGACCAGGAGATCGGGCGCCCCGCGGATGTGCTCGCCCTTGTAGACCTCGTCCCTCCTGTCCACGGCCTTCACCACGTTCTTGCCCGTTTGCGGATTCTTCAGCTTCATGAGGAAGTCGGTTGTCTCGGACATGACCTTCTCGTATTCCTCGCCGGGCTTGACGCAGCCGTGGGCCTTCTCGCCCTCGGTGTTGACGGCGATGCCGCAGAACGACGCGTAGATCGGCACGGGAAAGATGCGCGTCCTTTTCAGGTCGATGATGTGGGGGAGATCGGCCGGCGAGATCGGCGTTCTCACGAGACCGATCCTTCGGAGGAGCCCCTTGGCCAGGATGTACGGCATGGAGAAGGGCTTCAGCTTGAGATGTCCCGACCCCCTGAGCACGTCGAGGACATTGACCGACCAGGACGGATTGGGGCCGAATCCGTGGTCCGAGACCACGGCCACGGTCGTGTCGCCGTCCCCGCCCGGCTGGGCTCCCGACGCGTCGAGCAGCCTGCCGAAATCCCTGTCAAGGACCTCGAGATAACGGATCAGGGGGTTCTGGGGATCGTCGAGCGTCTCGGGCCAGAAGAAGTGGGAGAGCCTGTCGTTGCAGACGAAGACCACCATGAAGAAGTCCCACTCCTTCTTTTCCATCAGCTCGAGGCAGGCTGCGGTGCGCTTTTCCTGGAGATCGAAGATCTGCTTCAGAAACGCCTCGGGGCCTTCCTTGTCCAGGTAGTTCCCCAGGTTCCAGTTTCCGCCCTCGACGATCTTGTGCATGTCGATCTGGTAGTTGCCGAGTTCCTTGGAGAGCTCCGGCGGATGGGTGAAGACCTCCGGGTTGTCGGGGGCCGGAAATCCCGAGACCACGCAGCCGTCGATGGGGAAGGGGGGATAGGTCAGGGGAAGGTTGACCAGGATCGTCTTCTTCCCGAACTTGTTCATGATCCTCCAGAACGGCGTGCCCTTGATCTGCGATGACGTGATGAAGTTCCCCTCTCCCGGCTTGATGGCGATGCTGTAGTTGTCCAGGTCCCAGGGAAAGAAGTAGAAGACCCCGTGGTTGCCGCAGTTCGTCCCCATCATCAGTGTGGCCCAGGCCGGCGGAGTGAGAGGGGGGAACGTCGAGATGAGGTCTGAATGGGAACCGCTGTTGTAGAGTTTCGCCATGTTTGGGAGTCGGCCCGCCTCGATCAACGGGCGAATCACGGAGTATGTTCCGCCGTCAATGCCAAGTACGAGAACCTTCTTCATCGTATTCCTTTCCGTCCGGGCTACTAAAAGTAGCCGGGCGAGGGCTACTCGAAGTAGCCGGGCGAGGGCTACTCGAAGTAGCCGGGC
>CAYZWU010000077.1:0-17181 GCA_964482235.1 uncultured Phycisphaerales bacterium | reverse complement strand
AGGGCTACTCGAAGTAGCCGGGCTAGGGCTACTCGAAGTAGCCGAGACCTTTCATCGCTTCCTTGATCTTTTCTTCCTCTTCCATCGTTCGGACGCTTTTCACCCCATCGGTGGAGCTGACCGTCTCCGCCTTGCGGAAACGGATCTCGCGCCCGGCCTTCAAGCCGTCCTCCATGATGTCGAGGATGACCTTTCCGTCCATGTTGTCCGGGATGGCCTGATCGAAGAGATAAAGGACCGTGGGAGTGATCGACTCGATCGCTTCGGCGTCGACCTTGCCGCATTCGGCGACGCCGGCTCCCCAGGCTGCAAAAACGCCCGTCCTGTGATGCGTGCCGGCGGCGTTGCGGACAGGAATGATGTGGCTGGTCCGCCGGAGCGGGATCTCCCCGGAGAACTGGTAGAGGTAATCCCTGGGCACGAGGATCAGGTCCGGGGCGTTTCCGGAGAAGGGACCGTCGTACAGCTCCTCCCTCGTCTTCACGTCGGTGAAGACGGGCCGTCCCGTTGCCGGATCCTCGACGGCCAGTAGAGCCGTGCGGATCTTCTGCACCACCGAGTCGCGGGTGCTTTCATCGACCAGCCCCGTGAGATAGATGCAGTGCTCGTGCGTGTCGCCCGAGTAGGCCAGCGTTTCCTTGACCGAGACGGTGGAAGGGATCTTGTCCGATTCCATGAAGATGACCATGCTTCGTCCCTTGAGCAGGAACTTGTTCTGCATGCCGAGGCGCCTCAGGACCTTCTGGACGAGGGTGGGCAGGAACCGCGGCTTCAGGAGCCCCTCGCGAGCCAGGATCCTGTTCACCAGTGCCCGGCCGCGGAATGGCCCGAATCCGTGGTCCGAAGCGAGCAGGAGGGCCGTCTCGTCATCGGTCATCTCCATGACGCTTCCGATGACGCCGTCGATCTGGCGGTAGATGTCGAGCACCTTGTCGCGGAGCTTCCTGCCGAGAGGAGAATCGTAGAGCTCGTCTTCCCTGTCCACGAACTTGAAGAAGAGGTGCTGAACCTTGTCGGTGCTGTTGAACACGACCATGGAGAACCGCGGCCGGAAGCGCGTGGTGAGAAAGCTGAACGCCTCCAGCCTCTTGGCTGTGGAGTGCTTGAGCTTGTCCAGGATCTCCACTGCCGCCTCGATCTGGGTAGGGATGATACCGCCGATCGGCACGTTGATCACGTAGTCGCCGATGTTGTTGCGGATCTCGTCGGCCAGTCCCGAAGGATAGGCGAAATCCTCGAGATCGAGGGGGGTGAGGAAGCCCGGAACGCAGTATCCGTCGACCGGCCTGGCCGGGAAGGTGACGGGGATGTTGAGCAGACCGGTGGTGATGCCGGCCTGGTTCAGGTAGTCCCAGAGCCGCGGGCTCTGCACTGTGAGACTGGAGATCAGCTCCTTCCTGTCCGTTCCCGGCGGGCGGGTGGTGAAGGAGAAGATGTTGTGCTTCCCTGGATTGACCCCCGTGGTCATGGAGGTCCATGCAGTGGGCGTGTAAGGCGGTTCCGTGGAGATGAGATCGCCGTAAGCCCCCTCGGTCATGATTCTTCTGAGGTTGGGGAGCTCGCCTTCCTCGGCCAGCGGCGCCATGATGCGCCACTCCATCCCGTCGAGTCCGAGGATGATGACCTTCGACGGTCCTTTCTTGCTTTTTGAGCTCCTCTCGGATTCCATCATGATTCACCTGTCTTTTTTGGCGCCATTCCTTGCTTCTTGCCTTTGCCGAAACGTTTTCCGATCAGGGTTTTGTATAGCTGAATTTCTTCCTTCGGCATCCCGAGAATAAAGAGAGCTCCGGCGTAGATCAAGAGGAAGCAGCCCGTACCCAGGAAGAAGCCTGTCCAGGGAGAGCCGGCCAGGAGATGCCTGGATATTCCCCAGGCCGCAGCCGTGCCGACAGCCGTTGCCGCGAGGGTCTTGATGTGCCCCATGGAGAAGGGATGCAGCTTGTAGAACCAGTAGACGGTGCCCATCCGCATCATGCTCAGGACGAGGACGACGCCGAGCCGCGTGGCTCCCACGCCCACGAGGCGGTAGGTCGGAATCAGCATGATGGCCAGCGCGATGTTGAGCGAGCCGGCGACCAGGGAGTTCACCAGAACGGCGCGGGGGTGGCCGGTCATGGAAAGCATGAAGCCCGAGGGCCCTGCCGTGGCCAGGACCAGGTAGGCGAAAACCATGAGCAGCACCATGTCGTGGCCGTCCTTGAAGTCGTCTCCGAAGATGTTCAGGATCTGCTCGGCAAAAAGCAGCGCCGGAACGGCCATGGCCAGGGTGATAGTCAGAACGGACCGGCAGACCGTCTTGTAGAGCTCGTTCAGGCGCTCCCTCTTCCCCTGGGTGTGCAGCTCCGTGATGATGGGCGCGAAGATGTTGTTGAACGAATCGAGGGGGATGATCAGCAGGGGGGTGAACCGCCTCACGGCGCCAAGGATCCCCACCTCGGCCGGGGAGCCGTAGTAGGCCATGAAGATCACGCTGATGGGCGCGTCGCAGGTGTTCAGGAGGATCGAACCCATCAGGGGCAGCGAGTACTTCAACAGGGGCTTGCCCATCTTGGCCGGTGTCACCTCGGGCTTGGTGAACTTCACGTGTTTTTTCAGAAACTTGTAGGAGGCGGTCGTGCCCACGATGCTCATGAACACGCAGGCCAGGGCAACGCCGTTCAGGCCGAGTCCGCACCAGAGGAACAGGGCGGTGAGGATGAGCCGGACGATCGGCTTGATGAGCTGTTCCACGTAGACCCTGTACTGGACGAGCTTGAGACCGCGAAGAGAAGCCAGGAAGATCTCGTTGAGCACGTCCAGGGGCAGGCAGAAGGCGAGGATCACGAAAACCACGGCCTGCGTGGGATCGAACTTCAGCCATTCGGTGACATGGGAGCTCATCAACATGATCAGGATGGCGAAGAAAATCCCGTTGAAGATGCCCACCACGATCGCGCTCTTCACGGAGCCGATGAAGCGGCTTTCATCCTTGAGCGTCACGTATCGCGAAACGAACCGCACGAGCCCCGATTCCATCCCGGCCTTGGCCAAGATATCGCAGAGCCGGATCAAGGTGAAGCCGAGGTAGAATCCTCCGTAGAGGGCGGCGCCGAGGACGTTGGTGATGACGATGCTGTTCAGGAACCGGATGACCTGAAAGCCGATCTGCCCGATCCACTGGACCCTGACGCCTCGACCGATCACTCCGACATTCTTTCCCTCTGATGCCGTCTGCGGGGTGCCGTCCGGGAGGGAGTCCGGTCCGTTGAATTCGCTCAATGAAAAAAACCTTCCTTCCAGGGTCAGGAAACGTTCAGGTCGTAGGCCGCCGCGAGGCGTCTGTAGAGCTCCGATATTTGCTCGAAGTGATAATCAGGATGAAACATCTTTTCCGCCCGCCTCCGGGCATTGCGCCCCATCTCGTTCATCCCCTTGCCGTCGCTGAGGCATTGCTCCAGGACTGCGGCCAGGGCGTCCACATCCTTGTGCGGGAACGTGTAGCCGGTGACGCCGTCCTCGACATACTCGGGGAGTCCGCCGATCCGGGAAGCCACGACGGGCTTTCCCGTCGAGAAAGATTCGTAGAGCGTCAGGGGCGAGTTCTCGTACCACTCCGACGGAATGACGATCGCCTTGGCCCCCTTCACGAGGCTGCTCAGATTCTCGCCGGACTGGAAGCCGAGCATCTTGACGTTGTTCATCCCCCTGTCCGCGATGTGGCGCTTGATGTCCTTCTCCAGCGGTCCGGTCCCGGCCACGTGAAGAGTGGCGCCGGGCACCTTTCCAACGGCCTCGATCAAGGTGTAGAGGCCTTTCTCGTGGGCCAGCCTTCCCATGTAGAGGAAGTAGCCCTTGTCCTCGTACACCGGCGTGAAGGAGTCCACGTCGATGCAGTAGTCGAGGTGCATGACCTGCTCCTCGGGAAAACCGAACTCGATCATCTTGGACCGGTAGAAGCGGCTCGGTGCGATCAGGACGTCCACCATGTCGTAGACCCGCGCCATCCTGTGGATGTAGCCTTCCACCGTGTTGACCAGGCTACCCAGCGTCGAGCCCTTCGTGCAGCGCTGGAGCAGACAGTGGTAGTACTTTCCTCCGCGGCACCTCTCGCAGACCTCGCCGTTCACGAGCATGGTGTAGACCGGGCAGCACGGCTTGAGGTCGTGAACAGTGTAGATGATGGGAATGCCGCGTTCCTTGAGCTCGTAGAAGATCGAGGGCGTCATCTGGCCGTAATAGTTGTGGAGATGGGCGATGTGGGCCGGGTGATCGTTCAGGAGCTCGGCGAGCTTCTTTCGTGCATGGGGAGAGTAGATCATCGAGAGGCTGTTGATCAGCTTCTCGAGGACGTTGCCGGAGAAGAAATCGCGTTCCTTCACGAAGTAGTCGGAATAGGGGGAGGGGCGGTTCCTCTCATCCTTCTCGGCGAAGGAGATCACCTCGGCGTTGCGCGACCTGAGCAGTTCCTCCAGGGCGAAGAGATACGTCTCGCTGCCGCCGCTGACGTAGTAGAACTTGTTGACGCTCAGAATCTTCCAGCCGGCAAGATCGTTCATGTCACTTTCTCTTCTTCATGGCCAGCAGCTCCCTGTAGAGTGAGCCGAGCCGGCGGATGTTCTCGTCGAGATCGAACTTCTCCCTCACGATCTCCAGCGATTTCTCGCCCAGCGCCTGCCGCTTTCGCGGATCGCCGAGGACGGTCAGGCAGGCGTCGGCAAGGCCGTCCAGATCGCCGTCCTTCACCAGGTATCCCGTCTCGTCATTGAAAACGGCCTCCTGGACTCCCTCCACATCGAAGGCGGCGATGGGACAGGCGAGCGCCATGGCTTCGAGAAGCGCGATGGAGAACGCCTCGCCCATGGAGGTGCAGAGGTAGAGATCCATGATTCCCAGAAGGTCGGGCACATCGTTGCGGCGTCCCAGGAAATGGACGCGCCCGCCAAGACCCAGTTCGACGGCGCGCTCCTCCAGCTCCTTGCGGAGCGGACCGTCTCCGGCGATGATGAAATGCACCGCATCGTTCCGCCGAACGATCCGGGAGCAGACCTCCAGGAAGAGGTGGATCCGCTTGTCCGTCACCAGGCGGGAGACCGTTCCGATGAGCGGTGTGCCGGGCGGGAACGGGAGATCCCCGGGAGGGGGGGCTCCCTGCAACGTGTGCGAGGCGCTTCTCAGGACGTCCACTGCCACGCCGTTGTAGATGATGGTGATGGCTTCGCGGGGGATCCGCTCCCTGACGGCCAGCGTCTCCACCATGTTGCCCGAGATGGCGATGTACTTGTCGATCGTCTTCGTCATGAGCCGGAGGAAGAATGCGCGGCGCCACTCGCGCTTCACCTGCGATCCCTTGGTCGGGCCGTGGTCCGTCATCACCTGGACGGGAGCCCTGGAGAACTTGGCCATGATGTTGAGAACGGGCAGCGGGCCGTGGGAGTGGATCACGTCGATCTTTTCCCGCTTTACCAGTGAAAGCAGCTTGAACGATCCCAGGATGTCGTAGCCGCTGGACAGGTCGAGGATGAATACCGGCGTCCCCTGGCCGCGGATCTTCTCCGCCACCTCTCCGCCGCTCATGGAGAAGCAGACCTTGTTCCGTACCTCGGGGACAACGCTCTGCATCCGCCTGCAGAGCGATGCCACGTATTGCTCCTGACCGCCGATGCCGCCTGTGGGCAGCAGGTGCAGTACGGAAATGGGATCCGTCATCAGAATCTCCCGAGGAGAAAGGTCTCAAACGAAAAGATACGGGGAGTGGGGGGCGCCTTTCCGGAACAGCCGGAATGGATCCACTCCATGGACGTTGCATCCCGGGATCAGGGTGCACGCGCCCCTGTATCCCGCTTTCTTGGCCGCGTCGATCACCTCGTCGTTCATGTCGGCCGCCGCGCCGTTCGGATAGGCAAGGAAGAAGGCTTCCCTGTCGAGCCGGGAGGCGATCACCTCGCGCGGCGTCGCGAGCTCCTCCTCCAGATCCTTGCCCGACAGCCGGGATAGGATGACGTGCCGCCGTGTATGTGCGTCGAACGTCATGCCGTGGCCGGTCATTTCACGAATCTCATCCCAATCGAGCATCAATCTCGGCAACCTGTCTTCCTCATCGGCGCTGCCCGTGACCTCGGCCAGTCTGTCCAGGAGCATCATCGACTCGTCGGGGCCGAGGTCCTTCATCAGACCGGCAATGGCGAACATCTTTTCGACTCTATCCCCGGTATCCTCCCTGAACCGCAGCAGGAGAGAGAACAGAGGGGACGTCTTTTCAAGCACTTCGAGCAGCTGCTGTTCGAGGTCGGCCTCGTCGATCTGATCAAGAGATCTCAGGTAGAACGCCAGTCTGTCATGCCAGAGAAGCTTGTTCGTACCGATATGATCGGTCGTCAGGAAAACCGTTGCCGGTATCCCGAGTTCCTTCAAGATCGGAAAGGCATGAGTGTAGTTGTCGCGATAGCCGTCGTCAAACGTCACTACAACGCCTTTTCTGCTGCAGCTCTTTGCCGAAACAAGTTCTTCGGTTGCTTCGTCCAATGAGATAAATCGGCACCATCGTTTCAGCCTCTTGAGCTGTTTCCGGAAAAGGGAGGGGGCGAGCGAACGGCAGAAAAAATCCGACTTCTCTTTCACGCTGTGATAGCAGAGGATCGTGATCCCCCTGTTTCCGGGACGGAGAAGGCGGGCCAGGGTCGCCCATCTTCTGATGATTGGATTAGCCAGCGTCTTGGAGAGGATGCCGGAACCGTTCTTCCGCCCGTACATGGGCCGCTTCCTTCCTTGGAGATCCGGCGGGACACCGGATCGGTGCTATTCGATCAAGAAGTTTGGAAACCGGAATTCGCATCAAATGAGGATCAGTTTACCGCCCTCAGGCCGGCAGACAACCAAAAACCCCTCTCGAGACGAGCCGGCGTAAACAGATGCAAGGAAACGGATCCCAGGGCCCGACAGGATCCGGATTTTGCAGTAAATTAATAATAGCGCTTCCTCCTTTTTCTTTGCCGCTGTGCTACAATTACGTTGGTCTTCTATTCGGGAGACCTGACGAACGGAAGGACACCCATCGCGTTGAATATCGGCTTTCAGTTTGAAGAAGAAATCCGATTTTGACGAAAAAGAGGATGTGTCCTTCCTGTTGCTTATCGAGGGGAGGAGGCCGGTCTCCTTGGTATTTGCCGGGTGATATGATCTGATGCAGGTCGCGATTCTGGACGTATTCTATTCTTCCACCTTCTGGGCGCTGCCTTTCATTACGATGACTGCGGTGCTGACCTGGCTGGGCCTGAGCTGGGCCCGTTTCCTGGCCAAGAAATACCGACTCTACGATGTCCCGGGGGGGCGCAGTCTGCATCTCTCGGCCGTCCCGCGAATCGGCGGTTTTGCCTGCTATCCCGTCGTCCTGGTCGTTTCTGCCATCTCGTTCTACATTCTTCCCTACTTCGCCCGCTTCGAGACCGACCTCTGGCCCCATTTCGGGATCTTTCTCGTCGGCGGCGGAGTGATGTTCGTCGTTGGACTGGTCGACGACGTGAAGAGCTATCCCGCCCTCTGCAGGCTGGCGCTGCAGATAGTCACGGCCGTCGTTGTCGTCATGTGCGGGATCAAGTTCAACCTGGGCGAGGATGCGGGGCCGACCCTCAACGTGATGTCGGCGATTTTCTCCGTCTTCTGGATCGTGGGAATCATCAACCTGATGAACTGGATCGACGGATCCGACGGGCTCCTGCTCGCCATCGGCTCCTCGGTGCTGATCGCCACCACCGTGATTCTCGGACTGTGCGGCCTCGATACCACATCATCGGTGTTCTTCGTCTGCCTGATGATGATCGTCAACCTGGGAGTGCTCTTCTACTTCAACTTTCCGCCTGCCAAGATCTACATGGGCGATTCGGGGAGCAATTTCCTCGGCTTCAGCCTGGCATGCTGCACGATGGTCGTCAGCAACGAGATCGTCCGACTTCCGATAAAACTCGGGCTGGACATAAAACCCACGCTTGAATCGGTCCTCACCGGCCTGTCCGTTGCCGTGATCCTGATGGCCATTCCCCTGCTCGACGGAAGTTATGTCCTTCTTCGCAGGCTTTTTTACCTGGGAGATGGCCTGTCGAGACTCGAGCGGGTGAAAGGACTCTTCGTGGCCGATTCGAGCCACTTCCACCATATCCTGTTGAAGAGCGGCGTTTCCAAGCTCAACGTGCTCTTCTTCTACATGCTGAACACGATCTGCCTGAGCTTTCTGGCCGTCTCCATGGTGACCAGGATCATCACCGGCTTCGGGACCTTTGCCATCCTGTTCGGTGTTTCGCTCATCTTCTTCGGTGTGGGGCAGTACCTCTTCTTCAGGTTCCATGTTATCTCGCACCTTCTTCTCGGTCTCATCGGGAGAAGCGTCTGGACCGTGAAGAAGCAGATCTACGACAAGTACTTCCTGTACAACAAGATCGAGAGCGAGGTCAACCGGTCGAAGAGAAGCGGGTCCGAGTTCAGCCTCGTCTTCCTGACTCGCCGCGTGCGGAAATCGGGCAGCGAGACCAACCAGGCGGGGGAGAAGGGGCCGCAGGAGCAGTTCGAGCAGGGCGAGATCTTCGGCAACCAGGAGCTGATCAACAGGATCGCCTATCTGTCCCGGTCCTACGACATCCTGACCCGAGTCCACAAGACGCTCGTCGTTCTCCTGCCCGATACCGATTACAACGGGGCCAGGAAATATATCCGCCGTGTATTCGCCGTCAAGGACGTGGACGATCCCCTGATCTACCACGTGGTCACCTACCCCCATGATCAAAAGGATCCCGACCATCTCCTGACCCAGGGGCTTCTCGACCTCGAAGAGATGGTGAAAGAGGGAAAGCCGCACAAGGTCGCCCCCATCAGCGATCCCCTGAAATCAGGGCTAACCCCTTCCTGAGAAGCACTCGCAGTCAGCTTGCCCTTTTCTCCATGGCGGCAGCTGCGCAATTCATTTCGAGATTGATCTGTTGCTTTTATTTTTCCGCGGCGGGAGCGGTAGCGGGGGCGGAACGGGAACGGGTTTAAAAGGGAAATCAGAGATACCCGAGATCTTCCAGCTGCTTTCTCAGTTCGGGATCGTCGTCCGAGCTCTCTACCGCGTCCTGGTCGCTTCGCTGGATTGACACGAAACGCTCGAGCTGCTCGGCAAGGTCCTGGGCGTCTCCCTCGGGGGCGGCTCCTTCATCAGGGGTCTGCAGGTTCGCGTCAACGGGGTAGTAGGCCAGGTTGTCGCCTTCCGCGTTCCACTGGACCTTGTTGTCTCCCTTGATCATGACGGCAGAGACCCAGCCGTGATCCTTGATCGACTCGGAGTAGATCAGACGATCGGAGTACTGCTCCGGCTTTTCTGCGACCTTGTAGAGCGAGGTTCCCTGACCGACGCTCTGCTGAACATCGACAGGGGCGCCCATGAGATCGAGGACCGTGGCCGAGATGTCTCTCTGGTCCACCGGGACGTCGCACACGTTGGAGGCCGTTTTCATCGATTCCGGGAGGCTGAGGATCATGGGGATGTGAAGAAGCTCCTGGAACATGGAGTGCCCGTGAAAGAGCTGGCCGTGATCGAAGAGCTCCTCGCCATGATCGCCCACGATCATCACGGCCGTGTCCTTGTCCAGGCCGAGCGTAGCCAGGAGCTCGAAGAGCTCGCGGAGGCGCTGGTCCACGTAGGTGATGCACTGGTCATACCGCTGCACCACGAACTTCTTGTCCTCTTCCGAGATCATGAACTTGCCGTTGGCCACGTTTTCCACGACCTGGCGGAGCGAACGGGCGCAGAGCCCGCGAGCCAGCTTGAGGAACCGCGATGCGATCTTTCCGGCACGCGTCGTCCTGTTGATGCGGTTCTCGAGCCACTGGATAACGTTGAAGACCGGTCCGCCCGGCGGGGGCAGGTCCCAGATCGAGCGGATTTCCGATTTTTTCGGCTCGGGCAGCGGAGAATCGTCCTGGCCCGGGCAGAGGTTGAAGGGGGCATGGATCTGGCCGAAATGGAGAAAGAGGAAGAACGGCTTTCCGTTCGAATTCTCCTTGAGCCACTTCTCCGTCCAGTCCATCTGCGTGACGGCGATCTCCTTGACGTTCTGTCCGGGCACGACCCGGCAGTCCTCGAAGCCCCGCATCATGCCGCTCTTGGCGGAAAAGCAGTGCCAGGCCGTGATCGAGGTGGTCTTGATTCCTTGCTGGACAAGGCTTTCCGCCAGAGGGATCACGTTGTCGTTGTACTTGCAGAAAAAATTGATGAAACCGTGCTGATGGGGGTAGAGGCCGGTGAACATGGACGCATGGGTCGGGGCGGTCCAGTTCGACGTGGCATAGGTCTTGTTGAACGACACGGCCCCCTCGGCAAGCTCGTTCAGGAAGGGGGACGTGTTCTTTCCGTACCCGTACATCGGGAGGCTCTCGGCCCGCAGGCAGTCGAGAGATATCAGTATGACGTTTTTGACTTTTTCCATGATGGACGCTCGGTTTCCAGGTTCTATGGCCGATTGCCTTCGTTCTTCATTATATCCTCACAAGTTCTATCCACTTTTTCGGCATTTTCAAGGGAAGACTCGATCTTGCTGTCAAATTTGGAATCAGCCGTTCCATTTGTCTGAAAGTAGATTAAATCAAAGCGAGGCCATGCTATAATCGCAAGGTCAACCGAGCCTGATACGACAATCTTTGAGCGACAGGTCACTCGTTGCGGATCACTTTCTCTTGGAGGCCAGAGATGAAGATTGGACGTGCTTATCCCCTCTTTATTTTGCTCCTCGTGTGCTTTTTCTCCTCGCCGGTGCTCGTCCCGGGTCAGATGCCGGAATCGTCGGGCGAGATCTTCATGCCGGAACCGGACAGCCCTGCCCTGGTGCGCGTCGACCTCTTGCCCGATCCGGCGCTGATGACCGCCCTCTGCCGGCTCGATCTGGACATCGCCTTTGTCGGCAGGAATGGGGAAGGGATCGATATCGTGGTGCACGATCGTCACGAACTGGAGAGGATGCAGTCGGCCGGGATTCCGTGGCGACTCGTTCATCGTGATGTCACGGCCTTCTACCAGGGCCGCAACGGTTCGAGGAGCGGCCGCGATCTCGGACTGGGCAGCATGGGCGGCTTCTTCACCCTGTCCGAGGTGGAGGCCAGGCTGGACGCCTTCCGCGCCGATTTCCCCAACCTGATCTCGGCCAAGACCAGCATCGGGCAGAGCCGCGAGGGACGCGATATCTGGGCCGTCAAGATCTCCGACAATCCCGATCTGGATGAAAACGAGCCGGAGGCGATCATCGACAGCCTCACCCATGCCCGGGAGCCGCAGGGCATGATGAGCAGCCTCTATTTCGTGGACTGGGTCCTGGAGAACTATCCGGCCGATCCTTTGGCCGCCTTTCTCGTCGAGCAGCGGGAAATGTGGGTCGTCCCCGTCCACAATCCGGACGGGTACGTATACAACGAATCGCTCGCTCCGAACGGGGGAGGGATGTGGCGGAAGAACCGCCGCAACAACGGCGGCGGCAGCCGCGGCGTCGACCTCAACCGCAACTGGAGCTACAAGTGGGGCTATGACAACATAGGCAGCAGCCCCAACTCGAGAAGCGAGACGTACCGCGGTCCGTCTGCCGCCTCCGAGCCGGAGACCCAGGCCCTTGCCGGTTTCATCACGGCCCGGGGAGCGATGGAGCGGATGAGCATCCACTGCTACGGCAACATGTGGCTGATACCCTGGTGCTACGACAACATCTTCACGAACGATGACGCTCTCTTCCGGGAGATCGGCAACGAGATGGCGCCTGTAGGATACGATCTCGGCACGTCATGGGAGCTCCTCTATGTCGTCAATGGAGGCTCTCTCGACTGGGACTACGGCGACCAGGGGATCATCACCTTCAGCCCCGAGATGGGGCGGCAGACCGACGGTTTCTGGCCCGAGCTGGACCGGATTGTTCCCATCGCGGAGAAGAACCTTGCCAGTCTCCAGTACTTCTACGCCATTTCCGGCTCCTATCTCCTGTGGGAGGACACCGCATTCTCCGAGATCTCGGGCAACGGCAACGGGTATGCCGATCCCGGCGAAACACTCGAGGTCGTGATCGATGTGATGAATCGCGGTCTGATGGATGCCGGAACCTCGGCCGTGCTCAACCTGTCCGCCCTCTCCTCGAACGTCACGATCCTCTCCTCGGCGAGCCAGGTCCCGGCTCTTCAATCCCGCGAGTCCGGCAGCAACGCCTCGCAACCCTTTCAGATCGAGATCGACGGCGCGGCCCTGCATGGCGACCGGCTCGAGCTGGAGCTCGAGATCCTCTTTGACGGTGGACGGCTCCTTTTCACCGAAGCGTTCACCGTGGGCACGCCGCGCCGCGTGATCTTCGACGACATCGAGACGGATATCGGCTGGCAGGTCGGACTGCCCGACGATACGGCGACGACAGGGATCTGGGAGCGCGTGAATCCGATCGGAACGTGGAGCGGAGGCAAGGCGATCCAGCCTGAGGACGATGCAACGCCGGGCGGTTCGATCTGCTACGTGACCGGCAACGCTCCCGCAGGCTCCGATCCGGGCCTGAACGACGTTGATGACGGCAAGACGACCCTGCTGACCCCGGTTTTCGATCTTTCAGGCGGGGCCAGCCCCAGGATCGGATACAGCCGCTGGTTCGGCAACGCGGCGGGCCGGAGCGGCGCCGACGACGAGTTTCTCGTGGAGATCTCCAACGATTCCGGGGATACATGGGTCGAGCTCGAGCTGATCGCCGGCCCGACCCACAACGAGTGGGTCGATGTCACTTTCGGCGTTGATGACGTGATCACTGCCACCAACGCGATGAGGATCCGCTTCGTGGCCGAGGACGCGGGCAACATCTACCCGAACCATTCCCTCGTCGAGGCGGCCATCGATGATTTCTGGACCGAGGGCTATTCCTCCCATCCCATTCTCAGCCTGGTGGGCGACCTGGTTCCCGGATCCGATTTCACGATCAACCTGGCCTGGGAGGGGGCGGCCTCGTACCGGATCTATGCCTCGCTCTCCCTTGGCAGCGGAGTCCCCTATCCCGGGGGGACCTGGTATCTCGACGGGCAGCTCTACACGGCTGCAGCGGGCACGATTCCCATCGATGGAATCGCCACCGCCGGCGTGCCTCTTCCCGGCTATGCCTCTCTCATTGGGCAGACTCTCCATTTCCAGGCCTATGCCACTCCCCAGGGCGGGGGAACGCAGATGATCAGCAACGTCTCGTCCAGGGTAGTGGTGCAGTAGAGACCGATCGCGGGAGGGGGGCGCAGCAGCGCGAGGAGCGCGGGATCACGGCGAGCGGCGTTGACGCCGCTCGATCTCGCGCCTGTAGTCTTCCGGCGTATCCATGTCGCGGAGAATGGAATCGTTCTCCACATCCACGGTGCGGACCATTATCTCCGGATCATGGATCACGTCCCGCAGGGATCCCTGGAGGGAGACGGCCAGCACGGCCGGCCACACGCTCCGGGGAACGGCGATCGGATGCCCGCGGCGTCCCTCGAAGGCGGGGAGGAGGATGGCATCGTCCTTCATCTCCTCGAGCTCTCTCTTCAGCAGGGCGAGCGTGCGGCGGCTGATTTCGGGTTGATCGCCCAGGCAGATCAGGGCTCCCCGGCTCGCCGGATCGGAGGCGCGCAGCCCGGTCTGGACAGAGGAGATCATCTCCCCCTCGGCATAGTCGGGGTTGAAGACCGGACGCGCGGGAAGCCCTTTCACGGCTCCCGCCACGGCCTCGGCCTCGTGGCCCGTCACCACGATGATCTCGCCGAGGTCCGATCTCGCAAGGGTGGTGACGATGGCAGCGATCAGGCTGCTGTCCCCTATGGGGAGAAGCGGCTTGCTTCGTCCCATCCGCGTGGAGAGTCCTGCAGCCAGTACGACGGCGGAGAACAAGACCATTCCTTTCCTGCAATACTTGCCTCGAGGCGGCGTCCGGTTATCATGAATTCGCTGAAGCAGCCATTGTACACGGCTTGCGGCATCAATCACTCGGAAAGGAGCGGAATTGAGGATCCTCCTGCACCTCGTGGTAATCTACATCGCCTTCTGCGTGGTCCTCTTCTTCATCCAGAAGAGGATGATATTCTTTCCCGGAAGGGAGCTGACGATCACACCGGCGGAGCTGGGCAAGCAGTACCGCGACATCTGGTTCATCTCCTCGGACGGGACGAGGATCAACGGCTGGCTGATGGAGCCCGCCGAGGTCAAGGGGAACATCGTCGTCTGCCACGGCAATGCGGGAAACGTCTCCAACAGGGCGGATACTTTCCGGATCTTCGAGGAGCTGGGGTACAGGACACTGATCTTCGACTATCGCGGCTACGGCCTCTCCGAGGGGAAGCCGGACGAGGATGGCCTCTACGACGACGGCACGGCCGCCGTCGAATTTTTCTGCAAGGAGTTCGATCTGGAACCGGGCGACCTGATCTACTTCGGCAGGTCGCTCGGCAGCGCAGTGGCGCTGGAGATTGCTCTCCGCCGTCCGCCCGCCGCGCTCGTCATCGAATCGGCTTTCACGTCGACGACAGACATGGGGGGGATGTTCCGGTACCTGGCGCCTCTTTCCCTGATCGTCACCCAGAAGTTCGACAACAAGGGAAAGATCTCCCGCCTCGCGGTCCCGCTTCTTGTGATCCACTCGTCGAAGGACGATGTGGTGCCCTTCTCACAGGGGCGGAGCCTCTTCGAAGCGGCGACGTGCACCAAGGAGTTCCTGGAGATCAGGGGGGATCACAATTTCGGTTTCGTCGATTCCGAGGAGCTTTACACCGACGGGCTAGGCTCATTTCTCGAGCGGTTCGGGCGGTAAAAAAGAAGCGGACCGCTCTTTCGAGCGGTCCGCTACCATCTCTCCCTCTTCTTCCCCCTTTCCGCCAGTTATCTTCTTAAGTCGTCTGATCGGACTGGGACATTGCCGCCGCAATCAAGCAGCCCTTGGCTACAGACTGGAGCGGATCACTGGCCCGGCGGACAAGACTTACCTTGAGGGGGAACTGGACCTTCTCCAACTCTTCGCCGAAAACCGTTTCGAAACCCTCGATCATCGAAGTGCCGCCACTGCAGACGATCTCCACGGGGTTGCGGAATTCGGGGATGTCGGCCGAAGTCTCGAACTTCATGCGAATGTTCTCGAGGATGTAGTTGATCAGATTCCTGTAGTAGATGACGATGGCCTCGTCCTCGCGGTTGCGCGGGCTCGCGAGATCCACACCCTGTTCCTTGAGGAACGCGGCCTTTGTCGCGCTGACGCCCAGTACGTTGCCCACGTTCTGGTCGATCCAGTCTCCGGCCCGGGAGATCGAGAACGAGATCGCGGGGATCGTCTTGTAGCAGACGCAGACGTTGACCATGCCGCCGCCGCAGGAGATGCCGATTCCCGTGAAATCCTGCTCCTGGAGCTCGGCAAGCACCACGGCGTGCCCTTCGTTCATGGCGTTGGGAGCGTATCCGAGCTTGCGCAGCATTCCCTCGAACAGGCCCTGGTGATAAATGATGTTGTTCTGCCTGTCAACGGACGGGGCCGGGACGGAAAAGTAGACCGGCTCGCCGTCGCCCTGAGGTTCGCCCAGGACCTTCTCGATGATCAGACGGATCATGGGGAGGGCGTCCACCTCGCTGGGGCTGATCAGGCCGTCCTTCATGGGGCGGCGCATCTCGCGGCCGAAGATGTTCGACAGCTCGAAGGCGGCATCGCCCAGGATCACGAGCTTGTTGTTGTGCAGCACGTACGGAACGTTGAGCTGGGTCAGCATCCGCTTGGAGTGCACGTCGCTCGTGATGTCGATGAAGGCGTTTCTTTCCATGTGGATCGTCACGCCGCTCTGCTCGTTCTGCTTGGCGCTGACGATGTTGGCTGTTCCGATGTCGAGCCCCTTGCCCAGAGCGATGTTGCTCGTGGACATGGACGCTCCCTGCATCGTGGGAGCCGCACTGCTTCCCGATTCATCGGAATTCTGATCCATGGTCTTGGTCTCCGAATCATCCTTCATCGCTGCGTCGTCCTTCGAATCTTCCCATTCGATGCGCGCATTGGTCTGGATGGCCGTGGCATTGGTGTCCGAGCTGCTCCCCGTGCCATCTTCCGAGGGGCTGTCCGTGCCGTCCGACGGGTCCAGAGGATTCCAGGCGGCATCCGATGACTGGTCGAGTTTGTCCATCATATTTCTCCTTTTCCAACCTCCCTATTTGTACCCTTATGCGGACGACTGTTCCTCTGCCGTCGTGTGTACTTTTTCCACTCTGTTCATGAAGATCGCTCTTCAGTTACTTTATTGGCCATGGCGTTCAATTTCTTGAGCCGTTCCAGGTTGCCGCCGATCCCGGCGCCCTTGGCGGATTTCACCTCGAGATTCACCAGGTTGCTTTCAATCTGCCCTTCGTCGCCGAACAGGTTGTCCAGCATGATCTGGGCCGCCTCAACCGGGTTGCCCTGCTTTTCCATCGGGACGTACTGGAACTGCTGGGCCAGCATCGAGGCCAGGCTTTCCATCTTGCTGGTGAACAGCGTCTCCATCTGCTTCGCCAGGTCCCCTCCGATCTGAGGTTCGGTGCGAAGCTTCCTGTTCTCCTCGCGCAGGTCTCTCAGCTCGCTCAGCAGGGCTTGCTGATCGATGAGTGAGCTTTCCGGAGGTGGAGTGTTTTTCAGATCCTCGATCGTGGTTCTCAGCGATTCGATTAACATCTGCTGTTCCTCCATCCGCCTTGCATCCTCTCCGCGAAGCCGCTCGAGGTTCTTGAAGTTCTCCTTGTTTCCTTCTCCGGCATCCTTGACGAGACGGCGAAATTCATCCATGGAGGCCTGGGTGATAAAATCCCTCTCCCCCTTGCCGAGCTCTATGTTGCGCGCCTCGAGCGCGGTCTCCACGGCCTGGGAGATCAGCCTCGTGATTTGCGATTCCTGGATGACCTTGACCTGGCTCTTGCCTTCGTGCTCGAGCTCCTTGAGAGTCTTCGTCTGCGTGTTTCGCTTGATGGCTCTCGTCAGGTCATGAAGCAGTTGTTTCTTCATACTGCCGCCTCTCGCAATGGAAAGGTCCTGGGAAGATCATCGTCTTCCTAACTTCAACACTCCCTCAATTTCGGCAATACCGAGAGAGTCCTTTAACTATTTCGAGGCTTGCGACACGGAAAAGTACGGAGTTCTTTATCCTTTTCCCCCTGTGTCAGGATAGTTGTCGCCTGAAAAACTCCCTCTTGGGGGGAGC
>CAYZWU010000076.1:0-19806 GCA_964482235.1 uncultured Phycisphaerales bacterium | reverse complement strand
AACACCGGTGTTACTTTCAAGGTATTTTACAAAAAATATTTAATGACACTGTGTTACGGCATCACCATCACGCGAACCGCCCGTGGTGGACCTTCTCGAGCTCCAGCTTCTCGTGCGGGTGGCCCGGCTTTGGCTCGAGCGGGTAGCCAACAGCGATGATCGACTCGACGCTTCGGTCGGCCGGGATGCCCAGGATCCCTGACACGTACTCCTCGGCGGTGCGCGTCTTGTCGTGCTCCCTTTTCCTGATCTGGATCCAGCAGCTCCCGAGCCCGAGCGACTCGGCGGCCAGCTGGATGAAGATCGAGGCGATCGAGCAGTCCTCGATCCAGACGTCGGACTTGTCGGGGCGGCCGCAGACAACGATTCCCAGGGCGGCATATCTCAGGAACGACGACCCGTGAGGCTTGGCCCCGGACAGCTGCTCGAGGAAGTCTCGATCGCGGACCACGACGAACTCCCAGGGATTGAAGCCGCGCGACGAAGGTGATCGCAGGGCCGCCTCGATCAGGCTTTCGACCTTCTCCTCCTCCACCGGCTGGTCGGCGTACTTACGGATGCTTCGTCTCTTCCTGATGAGGGACATGAACATGACCGCACTCCCTTGGCAAGATACAACGGATCACTTGGCTAGAAACGGCTCGAGGCGGAGGGTGGCGAGATAGATCGCCGTCTTGCCCTCGTGGCTCGAGTAGTAGGAGACCAGCAGCCTGTCGTCCCGGATTACGAGGCCGGGATAGCTCGTGTCGCCGCCGCTCGGCAGAACGAGGACCTCGCTGCACTGCCCATCCGTTCCCAGACGGACAAGCGACGTGAAGGTCTTGCCGTCGCTTCCATGTGAGCGGGTTCCGCCGAGGAGCCGGCCTCCGGGCAGCACGACGAAGTTCGGCCCTCCGAGCCTGCGGTCGATCGGAATCCATGACCAGTCCTTGTAAGGGGGAAGGCTCTTCCCCAGAAAGCCGCGGCGATCCTCCCCCTCCCTGCGGACAAGGGCGACCATGGAACCGTCAGGCAGGAAGCGGAGGGTCGTCTCGTTCGGCTTGCCGGGCAGATCGAAGGCGGCGACGCGAGTGTAGGCGATCCCGTCGCCGGTGACCACCAGGTGAATCCCCCACTTCGCGGAAACCGGCTGATAGACCACGCCGTACCCCTTCCCTTCGTGCCAGGTGACGCGCCAGAGCCAGTCGGTCCCGGTCCTGATCGCGGCATCGATCACCACGGGAACCGGCCTGGAGAAGGTCCCCTCATCGCGGCAGCAGAAGGAGACTCTCCCTTCCCGCTTGAGGAGCTGCCTCCCTTTGTAGTAGGAGCCTCCCATGACCACCATCAACCGGCCGTCGGGCGTGACCGAGAGCTTGGGATCGCGCAGGTCCACGTCCTTCTCCTCGAGAAGGGCGACGGACTCCCAGTTCGCGCCGTCTCCGGTGGCGATGATTCGAACCGTGCCGTTGAGGCCCGGCACGTGGCCCGAGCCCTCGCGAAAGCAGCAGTAGAGCCGGCCCTCCCATTCGATCAGGTCGGTGAAGGCGTTGTGCCCGGCCCTGTCCCAGATCCGCTCCACGGAGACGACGGCCCCGCAGCGATCCACCTCCTGCGCCTGCAGAGTGGCGAGACCGGCCACCAGCAACATCAGCGGCACGCCAAGAACGGTATGAAGGAAGATGGACCTGTCTTGCCGGTAGTTCACGACGACACTCCTTCCTGATCAAGCCGTCGAAGAGGTACTGCGATTCGACGGAAGCTCATTCGACGTTGAAGCACCCGGTCGACAGCCGGCCCGGTAAAGTGAGGGAACGCGGCCCGCCCGTCATCACTCCAGGTCGTGAACGATCAGGCCGCTCCGCAGCTTCGGCTCGAACCAGGTGCTCTTGGGGGGCATGATCTTGCCCGCATCGGCAATGGCCATGAGCTGCTCGATCGACGTGGGATGGAGGGCGAACGCCACGACGCATCCTTCGGCCACGCGCTTCTCGAGCTCGGCCATGCCGCGAATGCCGCCCACGAAGTCGATCCGGCTGTCCTTGCGCGGATCCTTGATGCCGAGAATCGGGGCGAGGAGGTTGTTCTGGAGGATCGCCACGTCGAGGCTTCCCACCGGGTCGTTCGCGTCGAAGGTGCCGTCCCTGGCCTCGAGCCGGTACCAGGCCCCGTCGAGATACATGCCGAAGCGGCGCGCGGCATCGGGCTTGCCTTCCGCTGCCGGCGTAACGTCGAACTTCTCGGACACCTTTTCCAGATAGGCCTCGTTGCCCAGGCCGTTCAGGTCCTTCACCACGCGGTTGTAATCGAGGATCGCGAGCTGGTCGTGGGGAAAGAGCACGGCCATGAAGTAGTTGTACTCCTCGTTTCCCCCGTGGTCGGGGTTCTGCTCTTTTCTCTCCTTGGCGATGTTGGAGCCCGAGGCGGACCGATGGTGGCCGTCGGCTACGTAGAGGCAGTCGAGGGCGGTGAGCTCCTTCTCGAGCGACGCGATCAGCGACTCGTCCGACACGACCCAGAAGGTGTGCCCCACCCCGTCAGGCGAGACGAAGTCGTAGACAGGCTTCCCGGCGCGGATCGTCTCCACGATCGCATCGATCGAGCTTTCCGCCTTGTAAGTGAGGAAGACGGGACCGGTGTTCGCGTTAAGCTCGCGCACGTGGCGCGTCCGGTCCGCTTCCTTGTCGGCCCGGGTCAGCTCGTGCTTCTTCACCAGGTCGGCGTGATAGTCCCAGGCGCTCACGCATCCGACCACACCGGCCTGCACATGGTCGCCCATCTTCTGCTGGTAGACGTAGAAGCACGGCTTCTCGTCCTGGAGCATCTGCTCCTGCATCAGCTTCCTGAGGTTGGCGGCCCCCGTGGCGTAGACCGAATCGTCGTAGAGATCGATCGAGGGATCGAGGTCGATCTCGGGTTTCACGACGCGCAGGAAGCTCAGGGGATTCCCCTTGGCCATTTCGCGGGCCTCCTGGGAATTCATGACATCGTAAGGAGGGCTGGCGATCTGCTCAGCCAGTTCGGGCCGGGGCCTGAAGCCGCGGAAGGGTCTCAGATCGAGGGGCATGCTTCCATTCCTCAAAAAGAAAAGTGGCCGGCTAAAAAGAGGAGATGGTAACGGAGAGGTGGAGGACGTTAAATCAAAAAAAGCATGAGGCAGGGAGGAGATCCCGGCCCTGATGGGGTCGACTCCTCCTGTCTGCCCTGCGAATCGAAGATCTGATCAGGAGATCCAGTACCGGCCGCAGGCCGTGCAGGCCCTGTTCCTGCCGAGCGTTCCCACCCGGTAGGCGGCGGCGCCGAACAGAGGGCAGAAGTCGTCAGGCGCGCCCATCTCCTGGCAGCGGCCGAGAGCCGCGTCGGTTCTCGTGTAGCGGTCGTATTTCTGCTGCAGGCGCCAGCACATGTGGCTGTTGGCCTGATTGTGACGGAAGTACTTTTTTCTTTTCGGTGTAATTCTGTTCATGATCAGCCTTTCCCTCGGTGCTTCATCCGAACCAAAGACATTTTGATAGCCTGTTCCCATCTTGATGCAAGGAAATCCGGTCGATGAATTGCCGGCTCCCCGGCCCCTGGTCAAGAAGCTGCCGTAATGCTATAATTCCAGACCTCTTACACGCCTGATTCCCCGCAGGTGAAAAGGTTGTACCGCTCGAACCGGGAGGCTGCCATGCGACGGATTATATTCCTGTTGATTATTGCCATACTTCTTCCAGGAGCGCTTCGTGCTCAGACCGGCCAGCCGTCACTCGCCGGCACGGCCGCCGAGAAGGCCGCACTCCCGCGGCCGCCGGCTCTCGAATACGAGGAGTCGTCCACCGGCCTTGACCACCCCGGCTGGGACGGCGGCGGCTCGGAGCTGGAGATGGGCGATCCGAACAACGACGGATTCGTGGACATCGTCTCCATCGGCGACCACGGTTCTCCCTACATCAACACGCAGCAGCACGGGATCATGGTCTGGTTCGGCGACGGGACCGGCACCTGGAGCGTGCAGATGAACGGCAACTTCGGGTACGGCGGCATCGCCCTCGGCGACGTGAACAACGACGGTTTCATGGATGTCGGATACGGCATGCACCACGACTACTCGAGCAACGACTTCGGCGACCAGCTGATCGAGGTGGCCCTCGGCGACGGGACCGGCCTGAACTGGCTCCCCTGGGACGACGGCCTGGCCACCAACGGCGAATCGTGGGGCATGTTCGGGACCGACTTCGCGGACATCGACATCGACGGCGACCTCGATCTCGTCTCCGTCTCCTTCGGATCGGGTTCCGGGGTCCACGTCTACCGCAACAACGGCGACGGCACCTGGACGCAGACCTTCGGCTTCCTCGGCGGCAACTGCAACCTCGACGTGGTGTTCGGCGACGTGAACAACGACGGGTGGCCCGACTTCGCGGCCGAGCACCAGGATGGCAGCGTCTACCTGGGCGACGGGGCCGGCGGCTTCACCCTGGAGGACAACAACCTGCCCGCCCCGGGGGGCTACGGCGCCCGCGAAGGCGTGGACCTGGGCGACGTGAACGGCGACGGCTACGACGACATCTCCTGGTGCGACTACACAGGAGCTGTGGAGGTCTGGCTGTGGGATCCCTCGGGAACGTGGGTCGAGGCGACGGCGGGGCTACCCACTTCGGGCCCCCTCTCGGTGACCCAGCTCTGCGACATGAACGGGGACGGCAGAATGGATCTCGTGGCCTTCGGCAGCGGCATCGTGGCCGTCTTCCTCGGCAACGGGGCTGGCCAATGGGAAGGCGCCACGTCGTTCAATACCGGAAGCCCGGGATACTGCAACGCCCTGAGAACGGGAAGCGACGCGGACCGGAACGGCCGCCCCGATATCGTGCTGCTCAGCGAGGAGGGGGGACTCTTCAACAGGAAGAACAAGCTCCGGTTCTACAAGGAAACATCCACGGCGTCCGGCCTGGGCGTCCGTCTCGTCCAGCCGGCCGGGCAGAGGAAGGTGCGGCGCGGCTCGGTGGGCTTCATCGACTGGATCACCGCCGTGCCGGGAGGCGGCCCCTCCGCCGTGATGCTCGAGATCTCCACCACCGGTGCGGGAGGGCCCTTCGTCCAGATCGCGGACAACCTGCCGGACAACGGCCGCTACCAGCTCGTCTACCCGTCAGCGCTTCCGGCTTCGACGGACTGCCACATCCGCGTCACCGTGACCAGCGGTTCCGGCACGGCCGAGCACGTGAACTCAGTGCCCTTCACCTTGCTGTAATAGGATCGTCTCCATCCCGGGCTGATGGTCACAGAACTTTCGCGGTCGAAATGCTGCTGCCCCATCCAGCGGAAAGATCTCTGACCTTCCTACCTTTCCGAACGGATATCCCGGAGCAGGCTTTCTGCATAAAGGTCTCCCGCCCGTTTCCTCACGTGCGAGACATCGATATAATCATCCTTCCCGAAGAGGATTGTTCGCGACTTCGGGATGAACGTGACGTGATCGAATCGATCGGCGATCGAGTTCAACCGTTCGAGCACGATGCGGTTCAACGACTGGAGACGATCCGTCCTGGCCAGGGGATTGTACTGCCCCTCCACGATGACCACCTCCATTTCCTCCTGACGGCAGAGCTCGAGGAAATCGATGAGAAACAGAATGTTGCTCTCGATCCCCTCCTGGCAAAGGTTTCTTCTGAATTCATCGATCTTGACGGCAATCTCGATGGTCTGGTCGCCGGCTCTCCTCCGCCGGATCGATTCGCTCGACTCTCCCCCGATAAGCTTGTCCAGCATTCTCCTGAAAAGGAACCTGTACTTGTATTCCGGAAGAAGCTCGCCCACCAGCAGATCCCTGACGGCGAACCTGTTTTCCTCTCCGTCCAGAAATTCGGCGAGCTGCGGATAGATCTGAAAGGAGCGGAATCCCTGCGACGGCGCCAATGTGGAGGCAGACAGGTTCTGCCTGCGGGCCATGTCGAGCTCCGAGAGGTGGAGAAGAACAGTCCCAGGCTCGAGCCTCTTGATGTAATCCTGGATCAGGATGTAGTCGACAGGCCTCAGTGCCGGCAGCCAGCAAAGAGCGAGATCTTCGTGACGCTCGGCATAGAGCGCGAACAAGGATTTAATCTGGCTCGAACCCACTGCGAGGTATTCGAGATCGCCGGGGGGATCGAGGAAGCGGTTCTTTTCATGCTCGACGATGTTGATCTGCCTCCAGTCGAGATAATCAGGGGCGAGCTGCCTCTCGTAGAACATCCACGCCCAGGGATTGCCGAAAAGGAGGAAGCGGGCTGCGATAACGACAAGAACCGCCGCGGCGAGACCGGCCCATCGGGGTCTGTAGCGCTTCAGAAGATACCATCCGAGCCCGACGATGACCGCACTCTTCGCCAGTCCGGACAAGGCGGAAATTTCATCGAGCGAATCCATCATGAACGATCAGGCTCCCTCGCATCAGAACTGAAAATAAATGAACTCCTTGCCACCGAAATTCCCCCAGATAACGATCAAGTAGAACATGAGAAGGATGACACCCCATTTCAGGATGAAGGGCAGACGAAGAATCGCGCAGAGATCGCCCCTCTTCTTCTGAAGGATCTGGATGACCACGAAAAAACCGGCAAAGAAAGCGACCTGCCAGCATCGGTGGGCGATGCCGGAAGAGTGCCCTGGCATGTTGGTGGTCAGGCTCACGAGGAGATCGCGCACCTGCTCGATCGAACGGGCCCTGAAGAAGAGCCAGCCGAGACAGGTGAGGTGGAACATGAACAGCATGCAGAGTCCGGTACACAAGGCTCCTGAGAACCCCTTGAAAGCGAGCCGCGCCGAGATAGGTCTCGCAAGGCGGTGGCACACGAGCAAGAGGCCGTGAAAGGCTCCGAACAGCACAAAGGTCCAGGCGGCCCCGTGCCAGAGACCGCCAAGCAGCATGGTGAGAACCAGATTCCGGTACGTTTTGACCGGGCCCTTCCTGCTTCCGCCCATGGGGATGTAGAGATAGTCGCGCAGCCAGGTGGAAAGGCTGATATGCCAGTTCCGCCAGAATTGACGGGGATTCGTGACCATGTAGGGAAAGAGGAAGTTGTTGATCAACCGGAAGCCGAGCAGCCTCCCGACACCCACGGCAATGGACGAGTAGCCGAAAAAATCGCCGACGATCTGAAACGCGAAGGCGTACAGGCCGAGAAGCACGTCCACACCTGGAATGATTCCCGATCTCGCGAAAAGAGGATCAACGATCGTAGCCATGTTGTCGGCCACGAAGACCTTCAGGAAGAAGCCGAAGAAGATCATCCACGCCCCTTCGGCCAGGTCGTCGTAGCGAATGATCCGGCGCGCGGTGATCTGCGGCATCAGGCGCCCGGCCCGCTCGATCGGCCCGGCCACGAGCTGCGGGAAGAAGGAGACGAAGAGCGCGAAATCGAGAAAGCTCCCTGCGGGACGCGTCCTCTGGAAGAAGATATCCATCGTGTAGCTCATCGACTGGAAGGTGTAGAAGGAGATTCCAACGGGGAGGACGGCTTCCAGAAAGAAAGGCTGGAGATTCACCCCGAACTCCTCCAGGAGGCCCTGAAGCGATCGAGCGAAGAAATCGTAATACTTGAAAAGTCCGAGAGCAGACAGGTTCACAGCGATGCTGAGCAGGAGGAATCCCTTCTGCCTGCCCCTATCCCCGGACTCGTGGATCCATTTCCCGCAAAAATAATCAACAACGGTGGAGAGGAAGAGCAGGGAGAGGAACCGCCAGTCCCACGATCCGTAGAAGAAATAGCTGGCCAGAAGCAGAATGCGGTTCTGCAGCCTTCTCCCGAGCCGAAGATAGATCGTGAAAAGGATCACGAAGAAAAGGACGAACTGTAAGGAGTTAAACAGCATCGCGGCGGGACCTTTTCAAAGGAACAGCCGAGTTCACGGCTCCTTCTCATAGAAATGAAAAAGAGCGGAACCGATCCCATGCACCTGTTCCAGCTCGGCTTTCGTCTTTTCCGGACCACCATGGGGCATGTCGGCCGTCTTGGCCAAGATCTCCACGAGACGGTCGCGATCCGGAATCCCGGGTGTAGCCAGGGCGAAAAGGCAGCTCTCTGGTTCAGAGGGGAGAGCTACCCAGCGGTTCTGACGCGGATGAGTGACCTGAAGAAGTGCTCTGCTTCCTCCATCAAAGGGACCGCCTTGCTCCGATCCCTCGTCCGGAAAAACGACTTTCGCCCCCCCGGTCGGCGACCAGGAGATCACGGTGAGATACGCCGTCTCACTGGGCCGGAAGATGAGCCGGAACAGATGAAGGCTCTGCCCGGCTGCAAGCTCTTCCCTCGAAGCCTTCTCCTTCTTCGATATCAGCGAGGGAACGCGGATGGTGAAGCAGCAGCAGAACCGCTCGGTGGCGGCAAAACCGTGGCTGTGGTCGAGCCTGTGATGGAGATCGAAGCGGAGCCGGTCGCCGCTCCGGCCAAGGGCGTTCTCCAGGAACCGGGTGTACGCCCCGTCGTCGCCGCCGATGGCTGCAAGCTCGGCCATCATCAGGTCCTTGAAACCCGGCGGAACGGAGGCCTCGTCCGTTCCCATGACCCGGTTTCGTAGAGCCTGCTTGTCGAGCTGCCCGGAATGGAAGGATGAGAGGGCAAGCCTGAGACGCGCCTCCTCGTTCTCCTCGTCCTCTTCGAGAACCTTGCGGAAGATCGCCTCGGCCTCGGCATGTAAGCCGTCGGCCTGGAGACGGCTTCCTTCTTGGAGAAGCGCCTCGACCTCGTCACCGCCTGGGCATCCCGTCAAGAAAAGCGCCCAGGCCGCCACGAGAAAGGTAAAGCCGGTCCTCGAGACGTTCACGACCGCTTCTCCTCGTTCGAGAGATCGCGGACGCCCGACGCGCGGATCTCCTCTGTCCCGGCGCGGCTTTTCTGAAAACGCTCGGACAGATCCTGGACCGCGTCCTTGATTTCATCCTCCGGGAGGACCACGTGCCTGTAGTCGTCCACCAGCACCTGACCTGCCGCGACGACGTACCGGATCTCCGATCCGTTCGCCGCCCAGATGAGGTTCTCGAGGCAGTTGTCGAGGCGCGTGGGCGTCATGTTGGCCGGCCTGGTGTCCACCACGATGAAGTCGGCGTCGAAGCCGGGCCTGAGCGCGCCGGCCCGGATCCCGAGCATCGAAGCCGGCACGCTGGTGACGAGGGGAAGAAGCTCCCCCGCCGGCAGCACCGAGGCGTCGCGGAGCGCCGCCTTCTGGTACTGGGCGGCAAGCCGCGCCGCAGCGATCATGTTCTGGTTGTCCGCGCTGCCCGAGCCGTCGGTGGACACGGCCAGGGGAATTCCGAGATCGAGCATCCGCTTCACCGGCGGCATGCCGGAGCCGAGAATCGTGTTGGCCAGGGGATTGTGCACCACCATCGCACCCCTGTCCCTGATGATCTCCAGGTCCCTGTCCGTGCTGTTCACCTGGTGCGCCAGCATCGTCCTGTCGTCGAGGAAACCGATCGAGTCAGCGTACTCCACCGGCGTCTGCCCGTAGGTGTCGCGAAACCACTCGGTGGTGCGCGGCTCCTCGGACGAGTGGATGTGGATCAGCGTGCCCCTCCGCCCGGCCCACTCCTTCTGGGCTTTCAGCAGATCGGGTCCGTTGGAGAAGAGCTGGTCCGGGCCGGGCAGGATCGAGAATCGCTTCTCCTCGCCGAAGGCGTCGGCATAGCGGTCCAGCCGGGCGACGGCGTCATCGACGGTGTCGAGGATGCGCGGATCGTAATGCCGATCCTGGCTCCCAACGGCCAGGAACATCCTCGTGCCGGCCTCGCGGTTCGCCGCCGCGATCTCGTCGGCGTGATACTTGTTGTGGTTGCAGTGGTGGACCAGGGTCGTCGTGATCCCGTAGCCCAGATCGTCGAGCCTGGCCTTGCGGCAGACGACGAGGTTCGGCGAACAGCCGAAAACCGCATCGAGCTCCTTCCGCTTCTCGTTGAGAAAGGCGGTAAAGGGATTGACCGCGTGGTCGAGCCAGTCGGTGAGCTGCTCGTCCCGCGCCACGCCGATGATGGGAGATTCGTGGTCGTGGCCGTGCGCCTTGACGAAACCGGGCAGGAGAATGCCGGGCAGGAGCGGGACCGGACCTTCGGCTGACGAGCCACCGCCCAGAACGCGCACCTCGCCGGCCTCGATCCGTGGAATGATCCTGGACGCGGACTCGCCGGTCCACGGCCCCACCTCGTCAAGGATTCCCGAGGTGGCCAGAAGATAGCCGTCCTCGATCCGGGGCGGCGTTCCAGGCGCAGGATCCACGGGAAGGAGAAATCGAGCCCTGGCGACGAGCGTGTCAGTCGGGGTCCCCACTATGGCGTCTCTTCTCCGATGATCTTGGCGGCTTCCTCCTCGGTGACGATCACCTTCCTGGCGATGCTGCCGGCATGGGGAGCGATGATCCCCCTGCCCTCGAGCGCATTGAGCAGCTTGGAGGCGGCGAAGTAGCCCAGGCTGAGCTCCTTCTGGAGGACGGCGATCGATCCCTTCTGCTCGGCAAGGACGACGGCCACCGCGTCGCGGAAGAGAGCCTCGTCCTCGATGCTGACCTGGGACGGCGCTTCCTCCTCTTCATGATCGAAGGGGAATGCGGCCTGGGGTTCAGGCTCCAGGATCGTCTCATCGGCGGGTGCTTCTTCTTCCGCCTCATCCTCTGCTGACCGTTCCGCTTCCTGCTCGTCCGCCTCTTCCTCGACCAGCTCGGATTCCGGCTCGGACTCCATCTCCCCGGCAGGCTCGAGCTCCGTCTCGAGCTCCGTCTCCACTTCCGCCTCGGCCTCCTCCTCCAGGGCCGGTTCGGCTTCCTCGGCGGTCTCTTCTTCTGCGGCCGCCTCGGCCTCCGCTTCGGCTTCCTCTTCCACGACCGGCTCGGTTTCCTCGGTCTCCGTTTCAGGATCCGCCTCGAGTGCCTCTGAACTGTACTCCGAAGCGCTGTCGGGCAGCACCTCTTCCGGAGCTTCGGCCGTCATGGTCCCGCTTGCCGTCTCCTCGCTCGAGCCGACCGATCCGGCTGCATCCTCCTGGAGCAGCGATTCCTGCTTCCACCAGGGGATCGACCGTGTCTCTTCGTCAGAGGGCGTGGTGCCGACGCCCGGCACGCTTTCCTCCTCCGGCAGCTCGGGCTGCTCGGAGATGACACCAACCGGCGCGGAAGGCTCATCATCCGGAACGCCGCTTTCCCAGACCGGCGGATCCGCCGGACTGACAAGGGGAACCACGTTCTTCGCCGAACTGTCCGGTTTGACCGAAGGCGCCTCTGCCGGCCGCCATGGACCGCCACCAAGGGGGCGGGCCGCCGGCGTCTGCGGCGGAGTCTGCGCCGCCTTCTCCGGCTCCTGCTCCTTTTTCACGGGCGTTCCGCTCGCTGGGGGAAAGAGCGGCCGACGGGGCGCCATGCGCGGCGACGACGGCCTGGGTCCGGAAACACGGCCGGGAGGAGGCTCCTCCTTTTTCTTCTTCTCCGGAGCCGAGATGGAAAGGGCCCTCTGCACATCGGCAAGGACCATGCTTCCCCCCAGAAACCTGTAGATGTACCCGGCGAATAGCCAGTCGGTGGCCACCATGATGCCGACCGGGACGGCGAGCCAAAGGAGCACGAGGGAGAAGGTCTCCATGCCTGCAACAAGGCAGCGCTGCCCCACCCATCCGCCGAACATGCCTCCGGCCCGCGTGTCGAACGAAGCGAGTCCGTCATAGATGCCGAGAAGCATGGACAGGGCGACCACGGTGCAGACGATGCCCGCCGCCTTGTAGATTAGGCTTTTCACCTCGACACCGCTCACGATCAGGATCGCCCAGAACAGAAACAGGATGAATCCGATCAAAGTTGCTGTCAGTCCCAGCAGACCCGAACTGAAAAATTGAGAGATGCTCAGTATCTCCATGGCATCACTCCCTCTTCTTATCGATACCTTGAACAGCCTGTCCTTTCCACCATCTGCGAAGTCGCCTCGAACGCGCCCTCGATCCGGGCTCGACAGCCACGGGTCATGAGCGGCGCCCCCGGATCAGACGGCGCCCTAGTTCCCGTCGCCGAGCCGCGAATCCCACTCCTCGCGCGTCATGATCACCTCGCGAGCCTGACTACCCTTGTACTCGCCCAGGACACCGTCCTGCTGCATCAGGTCGATCAGGCGCGACGCTCTTGTATACCCGATCGAAAAGTGCCTCTGCAACAACGAGGCCGAACCGCGCTGCGTTTCAATGATAAACTCTGCCGCCTGTTCGTAAAGCTCGTCCACGGAACTGGGATCGAAATCCGCCGCGCCCGGCTGCTGCACGAGCACCGGCTCGAAGGTCGGCTCCGACTGCTCCTTGAGCACCTCCGTCACCTTGCGAATCTCGTCGTCCGACACGAAGCTTCCCTGAGCCCGGACCACGTTGGATGTTCTGGGCGGCAGGTAGAGCATGTCGCCCTGCCCGAGAAGCTGCTCGGCGCCGTTGATGTCGAGAACGACGCGGGAATCGACCTTCGTCGCCACCTTGAATCCGATCCGGGTCGGCATGTTGGCCTTGATCAATCCGGTGATCACGTTGGTGGACGGCCGCTGGGTGGCCAGGATCAGGTGGATGCCCACGGCACGCGACTTCTGCGCCAGGCGGGTGATGTGCGCCTCCACCTCGCGGGCGCCCGTCATCATCAGGTCGGCCAGCTCGTCCACGATCAGCACGACGAAGGGCATGAAGGGGCGAAACTCCTCGTCATCGGCCAGTGCGCCCAGCCGATTCCTCAGCTCTTTTTCGCCCAGCTTGTTGTATCCGTAGATGTTGCGGACCCCGGCGGCGTGGAGGACCGTGTAGCGTGCATCCATCTGCTTCGTCGCCCATTCGAGGATGTAGGCGGCCCGCTTCATGTCCACCACGACGGGGCACATGAGGTGGGGAACATCCTTGAACGATGAGAGCTCCACCATCTTGGGATCGACCAGGATCAGCTTCACCTGATCAGGGGTCCTGGTGTAGAGGATCGAGACGATGATCGAGTTGAGGCAGACCGACTTTCCCGCACCGGTGGATCCGGCCACGAGGAGATGCGGCATCTTGGCCAGGTCGTCCACCAGGACATGGCCGGCCGCATCCCTGCCGAGGCTGATCGGGATGGCATAGGAGTCCTTGAAGCTGGTCGAGTTGATGATCTCCCTGAGCCTCACCGTCTCCCGCACCGAGTTGGGAACCTCGATCCCGACGGTCGACTTCCCGGGAAGGGGCGCCACGATCCGCACGCCCGGCGCCTTGACCGCCATCGCGATGTTGTCTTCCAGGGCACGGATCCGCTCCACCTTGATGCCGGGCGCCAGGTCGAGCTCGAACATGGTGATCACGGGGCCGCGCTCGATCTCCACCACGTCGGCATCGATCTTGAAGGAGCGGAGGGTCTTCTCGAGAAGGGTGGAGGTCCGGGAGATCATCCTCTCGAGATCCTTCTGGGGGACGGTCTCCGTCCTGTCGAGCAGATCGATGGCCGGCTTTTTGTACTCGACCTGCTTCTTCGGCTTCGTGGTTGCGCGTTTGGCCGCGGCGGCAGCCTGGGCCGGTGTCGCCGCCGAGCGGGCGCGGGACGGGGCCGCCTTCTTCTCCCCTTCCTTCGCGTCGTCGGCGGCATCGGCCGGAGCGGCGCCGCCGGCCTTGGCCTTCTCCCGCCGGGCCGACTTCCTCTGCTCCTTCTTCAGCTCCTTCTCGAGCACGCGCTTCACGGCATCCTCTCTCTTCGGAGACTCCCGCATCTCCACGGGAGGCGGAACGGTCATCGATTCCTTTTGCGCAGCCTTCTGCGCCGCCTCTTCCGCCGCTCTCTTCCTGGCCAGATCCTTGGCCTTCTTTCTCATCTTTTCGCGCCGCTCGCCGAGCCAGCGGCCGAAGGCGACCAGGGCGGAAAAGAACAGCCAGTCCGTGGCAAGGATGAAGGTGATGAGAAAGAGAACAACAAGAATGATGCGCGCCCCCACGACTCCCAGGGCCAGGCGGCTGGTGAAGAAGTCGTCGAGATAGAATCCCACGAGGCCGCCGAAGTGGGGAATCGACGACGACGACCCCTGGAGAAGGTGGCTCAGCAAGGCGGAAAGAAAGCTCGTGAAGAAGACGAGACCGATGACCTTGGACGCCACGCCGTGCAGCGCCTTTCTCGTGAAAAGAACGACACCCCAGAGACCGAGGCAGGCGTACATGGCATAGCTGGCATACCCGAAAGCGTAGAGCATGTAGTGGGCAAGGATCGCACCCGTTGCCCCGCACAGGTTCGAGATGCCCCCGTCCTGCGCCAGCCCCGGCTCCTTGTAGCTCATCGTGGAGGCAAGGGCGAAGATGGTGAAACCGATGATGAGGATGGCGGCAATTTCCCTGAGCTTCTCGGAAAAAAGATTGCGTCCGGCTTGCGGCCGTTTCTTAGCCATTGCTGCCTCGTCATGTGGACCATGGACCAGCCGGGACATCACCGCCGATTTTCGCCCCGGCTGTGCCGAATTATAGCAGATCAAAACCGATCAATGGCAACTGATCCCGTTATAATCGCGGCCGGATCACGGTTTCCATCGCCACGACTTCCTGTGCCAGCCGCCATGGAACAGATGAGAGTTGGGGGTAGCCTTCTTCTCGTCCTGCTTGTTGGAGAAGAGGTCGACCGGCGCCTTCTCGGGAGCTTCGGACGATTCGGGAGAAGCCTTCTCCTCCCTTTCCTGCTCCGCGTACTTCTCCGGCGGCTCCTCTTCCTCGCCGGCGAGGCCGTCAACCGTTTCTTCCGCCAGATCCTGCTCCAGGACCTCCTCGATCTTCTCGAGAAGCTCGTCGCCTCTTCTTCCGACCAGGGTGACGACCGCGGCATCGCGCTCGTCGTCTGCAGAGAGTGCGGTGGCCCTGAAAAGATAATCCTCCGGATGCTCCGGAAGATCGTAGTTGACCACAAAGGAGACGTCTTCCACACCGAGATCCTGGAAAGCCGCATCGGTGGAGACCAGTATCTTGAAGTCGCCTTGCTTGAAACGCTCGATCAGCTGCATGCGGCGGTGCTGGGGAATGCCGGCGTGAAGCTCGGTCACCCCGCCTTCCAGGTCGAACATCCTGTCCGCCACGCGGATGGTCGAGTCCTTCGAGCGGCAGAAGACAACGGCACGGTCCGGATCTTCCTTCTCCAGAAGGCCGAGCAGAGCCTTCAGCCCGGACCGGGGAGGAACCACGACGAAACGGTGCGAGATCCCGGCCAGGTCGGGCTCGTCGGCGAGGGAGCAGAGTTCCTCTGCATCGGTCACGTTGTTCCGGCAGAAGCGCATCACGCGGGGAGTGATCGTGTTCGAGATCATGACCGTCTGATCGGCCCTGTCGAAGCTCGACAGGATCTCCTCCACATCCTCCTTCTGGTTCTGGTCGAGGATCCTGTCCACCTCGAAGACGACGCGCACTCCTATATCGTCGCCATCCACGTTGCCCCGGCGAATGTGGTCGAGCAGCCGTCCGGGAGTGGCCACGATCACGGCAGGATCCTCTTCGAACGAATCGGCCTGCCTGTTGATGCTGCTGCCCGGATCGATGAGGGTGCATTTCCGATCCAGTTCGGAAAGAAGCCGCCGCGCCTCCCTGGCCACCAGTCCGCCCAGCCTTCGCGTGGGGACGAGGACCAGGACGCGCGACCCCGTACCCGCGACGAGACGATGGAGAAGGGGAATCAGGACCGCCGTTGTCCGGCCCGAGCTGTCGTCGGCCCGGGCGATCATGTCTTCTCCTTCCAGGAGAACGGGAATCGCCGCCTCCTGGAAATCCGTCAGGCTCCTGTATCCGGAGCGGGCCACAGCGTTGAGAAGCGGCTCCACGACGTCGAGCCTCGAAAAGTCGGTCTCGTCGATGTCAACGGCCTTGCGGCCCCTGAAAGGATCATCGTTTCGGTCGCCCAGGGGATCGGCGTCTCGCTGCTGCCCTCTTCCTGGTCGCCCCCCCCGCTGATTTTTTCTGTCTCGCGGCGGCCTCGAGTCGCCGCCGCCCTTTCGTCCCTTCCTCTGCCTGTCTCTCATCGAAGTTATAATCCTCAAGAAGATATAGTGTTATGCCACTTTGCCTTTTTTTCATTTCCTGTAAAATACCATATATATTGGAAGAAATCACCACCCACGGTCCTCTGAATCGAGATTACCGCAGTGAGATTCTCTGTTTCAGGCTATCCACGGGAATCGAGATAACACTGGAGGAGTATCTGGGCCGCCTTGATATCGATCTTGTTCTTTCGCTTCTTCCACGACCTCTCTTCCAGGGCCAGGGAAGAAAGCGCCTGGGACGAGGTGAGGCGCTCGTCCCACTCCACTGCCTTGATGCCGCAGATCTCCTCGAGTGCGGCGGAGAAGACCCTCACCTCCTGCACCATGAATCCCTCGGAACCGTCCATGTTGAGGGGAAGGCCGATCACCACGGCACGCACATCGCGCTCCTCGATGAGAGCGGCGATATGCCGGACCGCCTCTTCCTTCTTCTTGACCTGGATGACCTCGACCGGCTGTGCCGTGATTCCGAGAGGATCTGAGATGGCCAGTCCGATCCGCGCCCTGCCGTAGTCGATTCCGAGAATCCTACCTTCCACGTGATATCTCCCTCAATGGCAAGGCCCCGGTGAGGCGAAGGGGCGCGTTGATTTCGATCCAAGGCTCACAGGGTGTGAGCATCCACCTCATCGGGCTCCACGTCGAGCCGCTCGTTGACCTTCGCGGCGATCCTCTCGACCTCTGCATAGGGATACTGCTTGCCGCGGTTCAGGCCGGGACAGATATCGCCGACCTCTTCATGCCAGATCCATTCGTCCAGGTTCTCGGACCAGAAAGGCCAGGCCTTGCACTGGAAGGGACGCACCTTGTAGATGGTGCATAGGTTGTCCTTCAGGAAGGCGCATTTCTTGTTCTTGAAACGAACGATCATGCGTCCCTCCAGGCGCGAGCAATACGACTTCATGAACTCTTTTCGAGGTATCTCCAGGTGATCCATGATCTTCAACGCTTCCTGCTCGGTGATGTAGACATAGGCGTATTCGCCGTTCACCGTGCAGCAGTTTCCGCATTTCTGGCACCCGAACCTCAACCCATCCCGATACCACTTGTCAGCACGCTTCATCCTACAGCTCTTTCCTCACTCACCGTCATGCGACCCTTATGTACCCACCCGTTCTCGGGTTAAGATCATAATCAATCTATGGAACCGGGGCAAGGTTCTTTCGGGAGGCATGTTCCGGGGCGCGGAAAAGGATTGAAAGGCCGCCAAAAAAGTGCTTCGAGTCCGAATGACGTTTGGGGGGGGCCTGCTATTTTAGAGGTATCGGTCCAGGAAAAGCCCGAGGCGCCGGCGTATTTCCGGGCTGATCTTCGTCCTGTCGGTGATGATGGCATCCGCCAGGGCGTTCCGGCAGGAACAGCCGCCATCGAGCCGCGGGACGAGAGCGGAAATGCCTAGCACCGCCTCGCATACGAGGTTCGTGTTCGCCTGGAGCTGGCAGAGGACGGCCTCGACGGTGGCTGTCTCGGCCTTCTCGTTCCAGACGTCGTAATCGGTGATATGGGCCAGCGCGGCGTAGCAGATCTCCGCCTCGCGGGCCAGCACGGCCTCCGGCATGGCGGTCATGCCGATGATGTCGAATCCGTGATGGCGAAAGACGCGGCTCTCCGCCTTGGTGGAGAACCTTGGCCCTTCGATGATCACGAAAGTCCCGGACGGGTGGACCGTGCCGCCGGCATCGGTGGCGGCCTGGACAACGGCACGGCTCAGTTCAGGGCAGTAGGGATCGGCCACGGAGACGTGGACGGCGATGCCGTTGTCGAAAAACGATCTTTTACGCTCGCCCCGCGTATTGTCGAAGATCTGGTCCGGCACGACCACGTGCCCAGGGGCGATCTCCTCCTTCAGGCTGCCGCAGCAAGTTATGGAGAGGATCCGCTTCACGCCCAGGCTCTTGAGGGCAAAGATGTTGGCGCGCGAGTTCACCTCCGTGGGGGTGATGGTGTGGCCCCGTCCATGCCGGGCCAGGAAGGCGATCCTTCTTTCGCCCCCGGGGCTTTTCAGGCTCCCGATCACGATGTCGTCCGACGGCGATCCGAATGGCGTATCCACCGCAACGTTCTCGATATCGGTGAGCCCCTCCATGGCATAGAGGCCGCTCCCTCCGATCACGGCAAAGTCCACCACGTTCCCGCTGTCCGAGCTGCTCGCCATCCCTCAAATCCTCCAGAAAAACCTCGAGCCCGCAAAGGCGGGCTTTCAAGGGGACCAAACGAGGCTGTATTGTCACGAATCACGATCCGTGATGCAACATCTCACTTTATATCCTTCCTGCTGCCTGCGCGGACAGGACACCCCTAACCTTCTTTCCATCAGAATATTACGCCCAATCTGAAGGCAACCTGTGAATACCACCCTCCCCACGAAGAAAGAAAAACTGTATTTTTCGCAAAAAAGGCTGTCGTCGATTTGTCGCCGACGGTGTGTCTTTAGGTAGATTCCTCGGATCGATGGGACATCGAGAAAGAACGGGGGGGGGACCAGTTGATTAGCCCCTGGAAGGAAAAACTTCCTTCCAGGGGTTGACATAATCCCCGAAATGCCATCATTCTGATACCCCTAGGTTCTGGCATGAATCGTTCGATCTCAGGATCGGAAGGGTACAGAAAAATGTCCGAATCGCTGAATCAAGAATCCATCCTGTCGCATGGTCGATTCATGCGCTCCCTGGCCTTCCATCTCGTCCGTGACGACAGCCTCGCCGACGACCTCGTCCAGCAGACCTGGCTCACCGCGTTCAAGCACTCCATCTGGACGAAAAGCAATCCTCGCGCCTGGCTGGCCCACGTGATGAGAAATCTCGCTCGCAACGAATGGCGCGATCTGGAGCGAGAGGGGAAGAAGGAGCGGTCCTATTCCGCCCAGGCAACGGAGACGGCCCGATCCACGGACGATATCGTGGAGGCGGAAGAGACCCAGAAGGATCTTCTCCAGGCCGTTCTCGGGCTGGAAGAGCCCTACAGGACGGCCGTTCTTCACCGGTTCTATGACGGCATGAAACCGCAGAAGATCGCGGCCACGCTTGACGTGCCCAAGGCCACGGTGAAAAAGCGCCTCGAGCGCGGACTCGAGAAACTGAGAGATTCCCTCGACAAGAAGCACGGAGGTAAACGTCTCTCCTGGCTCCTCCCTCTCATCCCCGTGGCCGGTCTCACCCCCACGGCCAAGGCCGTCGCTCTGGCCGGACCGACGCTTGTCCTGGCGAAGCCGGCCGCCCTCTCCGTCGTTCAGAAGTCCCTGCTTGCTACGGCAGCCATTTTGATGTCCATCGCCGGCATCTGGTACTTCGGTTCATCGGCCGAAAACGATTCGTTCAAACGAGCTCCGCTGCAGCCCCGAAAGAGTGAAGAAGATCGAATCGCAATGGGGCGACGAGGAGACCTCCGGGTTCCCGGCCGGGAAGAGTTCAACTCAAAGGACAAAAACGGTGAGCCTTCCACCCTGTCGACGATTACGTTCTCCGGAATGGTGAAAGGCCGGGTCACCGGTGACCCAATCCCTTCCTTCGACTTTCTGCTCAGCCGTGAAAGTACGATGGACTGGGATCCCATCTCTCTTTTTAACACACGGATTGAAAGCAAGGACGGGACCTTCTCCTTCGATCTCGAGCAGGCTGGAATCCATCGCCTGTTTATCTACGCCCCTGGTTTCCTGCCCTATTGGGAACAAGTGGAGATCCCCGCTGATTCTGGGCTTGAGAATTATTCTGTCATGATTGAGCCGGGACTTTCCATCTCCGGTGAAGTTCTGGACGACCTCACTGGGCTACCCCTGTCCGGCGCCATCGGTCGCGGTAGGGACGCCGGTTTCCCGGCGCCCCCCGCACAGATCCGGACGTGCA
>CAYZWU010000075.1:0-19830 GCA_964482235.1 uncultured Phycisphaerales bacterium | reverse complement strand
TGGATCTTATTCATCGTGGGCCTCCTTGGTGTGATGGGGCTTGCTCCATTCTGAACAGACCCCTGCTGACCGTTGAGAAAGTCGTTATCAACGGCCTGCCTGCGGCCAGAGTCTGTCTCCGGAACAAGAAACGTTTTCTCGAGGCCCGACTGTCAGGAAATCGTGAATTTTATTTCTTTTTTCCCCCGCGCTTCTGCTTCGAGCTCGGGTAGCCCCTGTAGTCCTTCACCTCGAGGAGGCGGTTCACTTTCGTGGAGGGCGTGCTCTTGTTCCCCGAGGGCCAGAGGACCTCGACGGCAACCTTGCCCTTCTCTTCGCCGAGCCCGAAGTGCAGCACATAGCCGTCCTGGTTCTGCGTACCGCGGCCGGCCCGCACCTCGCGGACGAGGGAGCGGCCGCCCGGAGTGGTCACCGTGACGCGGGCGCCGACGCCGAAACGGTTTTTCTTCTTTCCCGCGAGCTTCACCTTGAGCCAGCTGTTGCCGTTGCCCCTGTTCCGGTGGAGCGTCACCCCGCTCGACGATCCGACCGCGTGGTCGAGGTCGCCGTCGTTGTCCATGTCGAGCCAGGCCTGCCCCCAGCCGTTGAAGACCACGGACCGCGACCGGAAGGTGACGGGCTCGAAATAACCCTCCCCGTCGTTCTGGTAGAACGCCGACGGGGCGCCCGCGTAGATCGCGGTGATGAAGAGGTCGAGGTCGCCGTCGTTGTCATAGTCGGCGAAGGCCGGATCGGAGTGGGTTTCCTGGAAGCGGATCCCCCTGACGCGGCGTTCCTCGCTGAAGGAGATCGACTGTTCCCCCGCATTCTCGCGGATGTAGAGCATGGAGAGGTTGGAGAAGCCCTGCTTGATGAACCGGGGATGGGCCAGGTTGGCGCAGAAGAGGTCGAGATCGCCGTCTTCGTCCACGTCGCCCCAGCACGATCCGATCGTGTGGCCGAAGGAGCCTTTCTGCTCCAGGCCGCGGACACCCGTCCTTGGCCCGATGTCGCTGAAATTTCCGGTGCCGTCGTTCAGCCAGAGCTGGTTGACCAGGAGGCGGTAGTTGGAGACATGGAAGTCCGTGTCGCCGTCGGCGTCGAGGTCGGTGCAGGTGACGCCCCGTCCCACGAGAGAGCCCGCCGCGCGGATGCCGCTCGATTCGGAGACGTCGGAGAAGGTGCCGTCGCCGTTGTTCCGGGCCAGGATGTCGGGATGTCCCCGGGGAAAAGGATTCTCGTAGACGGCCATGTAGAAGTCGAGCCAGCCGTCGCCGTCGATATCCATCACGGCCGCGCCTTCGGGTGCTGCTCCCACCTTCAGGGTCGAGAGTCCCGCTTTCTGCGTCACGTCCTCGAACCGGAACTTTTTCTTCCGCCCCAGACCGCGGAAGAGGTGCGGGTGCGGCTGCGCGGCGACCAGGAGGTCGAGGTTGCCGTCGTTGTCATAGTCGAAGAAGAGGGCGCCGGCTCCGGTCTTCGTGATCCCCGCTTCCTTCGTCTGCTCGACGAACTCCTTGCCCTTCATGTTCCTGAAGAGCCGGCCGGAGAAGCAGAGGTCGACGAACCCGTCCTGATCAAAGTCCGCGGCGGCCACGCGGCCTGAACGGACGGCGCCGAGCCCGGCTTCCGCCGTGATCTCCTCGAAGAGGGCGCCCGGCTCCGGCTCGCGCACTGCCAGGGGATTCTTCGGAGGATCGAATTCACCGGTGAGCGAGCAGGCCAGGGCAAGATCCCAGTACTCGTGGTCGCAGCTCACGTCGTTCTTCTCGCGCTTCTCCAGAGGATCATCGACGCTGTTGTGGAGGGCGTTTGCATTTTCCCAGGCCATCTCGTAGGCCCGGGTGGCCAGCTCCAGCGCGCGCGGGCTGCTCGAACCGGCCCGGAGATAGCCGCGTGCGAACTCGTGGTAGATGCGTCGTGCCGCGGCCGCATTGTTCTCGTTCTTCTCGAGCATCTCCTCGAACCAGGCCTCGAGGCGCTTCGCCTCCGCGTCGTCCTTCAGCACCAGGGCGGACATGAGGAGGCGCGACGCCGGGGTCAGCATGGCCGTCGAATCGGGGAAGGCGTTGAAGAGCGCGGACCATGCCTTGCGGTTGTAGCCTGCGTCGAAGTTCGCCCAGCAGGTCATGTAGATGATGTTGATCACCTTACCCAGGGGGTTGTCGATCCCGGGAAGGGAGTGGGTCGGCGAGTGCCCCGCATCGTCGATCGCCTTCAGCTCCGCTGCCGCCTCGTCGAACCTGCGCAAGCCCGCCAGGGCGAAGCCCAGATAGGCGTGCGCCGCAAGATCGTCTCCTTCCGCCTCGAGGCGGGCGCGGGCCAGCTCCTCGAGTCGCGCCCAGTTCTCGGCCTTCAACGCCTCCTTGGCATCGTTCTTGAAGTCGGCCTGGGCAGCGGCGGTTCCTGCAAGAAGAAAGAGAAGAAGGATGAAGGAAAGACGGGAAGAGGTTCTGCTCATGGGATTGATCCTTGACGTTGATTTCCTCTCACGCGGTGCCACTTGGTGAGCACGAGCTTGAGGATTGTCGAGTAGCCGGTTTCACCGGCCATGAGGCGGGTGAAGTGCCGAACGGCGCGCTCATCGGAGAGCACGACGCGAAACGAGAGCCGCGGGAAGCGGTAGAAGATCCAGCCCAGGAACTTGGCGATCCGGAGATCCCTGAAGATCTCCCTGTTGATCAAGGTGCGGAAGCTGTCCAGACCGGGTCCGGCTCCCTCTGCAAGCCGCTGCGTCAGAAACCCCGCTGCCAGCGAGGCGCTCTTCAGGGCGTGGGCGATTCCCTCGCCGGTGAAAGGATCGACGCAACCGGCCGCGTCGCCGATGAGAATCGTGCGAAGGGAGGCGATCAGGTCCGTTCTCGAGAAGATGGGGAGAAACCAGCCGCGGCAATGCTCCCGCCGGCAGGTTGCCAGGTTGGGATGGCTCGCCACGAAGCGCTCGAACCTCTGCCGCAGATCGCGCGGGCGTCCGAAGGGAGCGCTGATCCCGACGGAGTACTGGTTCGCCTTGGGGAACGACCAGGCATAGCCGCCCGGAGCGGCGCCCATGTCGTAGAGGCCCATCTCGCGGTAGTCGCTGTCGATCACGCCGTCGGCGGGATGGAGCTCGGCGCTGATCGCGGGATGGAGGCGGGCCCGGTCCGAAAGGCCGAGGCAGCGGGCTACCTTGCTGTTCGCCCCGTCGGCTGCAACGAGGTAGTCGGCATCGAATCGTCCGGAGCCGGTGCGCACCGTTATCCCGGAGTGGTTCTCTTCCACTTCATCGACGCGGGTTCCTTCCATGAGGCGAACACCCGATCGGGAGGCGAGGCGGGCGAGGTGGGTATCGAGATCCTGCCGCATCACCATGGCCACGACCGGACCGTCGGCCCTTGCCTCCGCCCATATCTTCCCGTCCAGGCAGCAGTGCGACCCCACGGTCCACCGCTGGATGCACGCCTTTTCCTCGAGATCGAGCGAGGCGAGGGTGCGCAGAGTCAGGCCGCCGCCGCACGCCTTGTAGCGCGGCAGTTTCTCCTTCTCCAGGAGAAGCACAGAGGCGCCCTCCTCGGCCAGCAGGCGAGCGGCGTGGCATCCCGCAGGCCCCGCGCCGCAGACGATCACATCGAACCGGTTCACCATTACCCACCTGACAGTCAGCCGCGTTCGATCTCAGAACCTGATCGTCTTGACGGCAGCTCTCACCGCCTCCAGGTGCACCTCGAACGCCTCGTCGCTGCCCACGAACTCGACCACGCAGATCTTGCCGGAGATCAGCCCGTCCTTCACGAAGAGAGAGACGAGATACTGCTGCGTCGCGCCGGCGGCCGTGGTCTCGAAGAGCATCTCCTCGCCGTCGAGATCACCGGCCCGGATCGCTTTCTTCTCCTTTAGGGTGTAGCCGCGGTGCTCCACGAGATCGTTGTAGAGGGCGTCGGTCCAGAAGGGCAGGTCGCCGTCATAACGATCCTTGAAGATCCGGACCCAGAGAAGCGTCGAGTCTGAGCTGACCGCCTTGATCTGGTATCCCGACTCGTCGGTGGTCAGGAATCCGTCCGGCGTGGCCATGGAGAAGCAGCCGGAGAATATCAGGGCGGAGCCGAGAGCGAAGAGAACGGGCAGTGTCGTGCGACGGAACAGCGGGCCGGAGCTTCTTGCCGGTCTAGAAGTTTTTGAGGACATAATCCACTCCGATCAGGTTGATCCAGGAAAAACGGCTGTAAACCCGGCCCTGCGGCCGCTGTGAAGGGGTCGGGCCATTGAAGGTGATCTGGATGGTGGAGTAGGACGCCTGGTCGGCGAGGTATCGCATCTCTCCCTTCATCCGCTCGATCTCCTCGCAAAGGCGCTTCAGCTCCTTTTCCACCTCGAGGAGGTCCGCCACCTTGTCGGCCTGCTCGAGGAGCTTCAGGAGGCGGTCGCGCGATTTCATGGCGTTGTCGAGGCGGATCTCCAGGTCGAGGTACTGCCGGCTCACGTCTATGGCCTCGATGCTCTGGTGCAGCACGGCGCCATACTTCCTCACGGCGGCCAGCGTTTCCTCGAACCGCTCGGCCGGGATGCGGCAGGTGAGCGTCTGGTTCTCCTGGCGCTGGAGAAAGCCGCCCGAGTCCTTCACGAGCTCGAGATACTTCTTCTTCGCATCGTCGAGATTCGAGACACGGACGTGAAGATCGGCCGTGTAGATGATGAGGCGTCTATCCCGGTCCGCGGCAGCCGGCTGCTCTTCCACGGGCGGCGAAACCTTGTGGAGAACCGCACCTGCCGAGTCGTCGAAAAGCTCGTTGACAACCAGACCTCCGCCAAATGACGACTTGGCGGCAGGCTCCGCGGTGAAAAGGCGAGCCTGCGAATCGGCGCATCCGGCATCCATCGATTTGCAGCCTCCTGCTGCGGTCGAGAAAAGCGCGAGGGCGGCAAGCAGGACAACAAGCCGAACCGACAATCGTCCCGTTATCGCTCGCCTTCCTGATGATCGGTTGTCTGTTTTCACGATTCCTCCTCCGATGAGACCTTGGGCAACGTTTCGCTCCGGTCAGACAGGATAGAAAGATCGCCATTTTCTTACAAGCCTCCAAGCAGCTTCTAATTACGCACGCCGCGACATCTGGGCAAGCGGCCGTTCCGGGAGAGACGCCCGAAGAAGGGGCTATTCCTGGAGCGGCCTCGTTTTTTGATTGGCCGGGGGCTTCATTATTTCACCTCGATAACCCGATATCGGATGCAGCGGCTCTCGATGCGGGAAGGCGTCGTATCTCCTTTTCCTGACGTCGAGACCGCTTGAAGGATGCCTGTAGTAGCAAGGGGACTGGTTGATGGCCATACACGACATCTCCAAGGCGGTGGAGACGGCCTGCCTCAGGTGCGGGGCGCTGGTCAAGGAGTGCTGGAAGCATTGCCCTTCCTGCGGCGAGGCCCAGTCCGGATCAAGGACGCCTTCCCAGAGGTCCGATCCGCTGGCCAGCGATGAGATGCCGATGGTCTCCCTCGATGAGAACAAGGGGAAGAAGTCCGAGTCCGACGGATCCCCCCGGCTGGCCGAGCGGTACGAGATCAGGGAGCGGATCGGCCGGGGCGGTATGGGCGTTGTCTATCTTGCCCGGGACAAGCGCCTCGATCGGCTCGTGGCGGTGAAGCGGACGCTCAAGGCGGACGATCGCGGGATCAGGCGCTTCGTCCGCGAGGCCCGCTCCGCGGCGCGCCTCAACCACCAGAACATCGTCACCGTCTACGATGCCGGCGAGGATGACGAGGGCCCCTGGATCACAATGGAGTTCATCCCCGGGGGGCTGACCCTCAAGGATCGCGTGGAGGATACGGGCCCGCTCTCGGTGGATGAGGTCGCCTCCATCGGGGTGTCGATCTGCCGCGCTCTCGCCTACGCTCATCGCGCCGGACTGATCCACCGCGACGTGAAGCCGGGCAACGTGCTCTTCACCCGGGAAGGGGTGTCCAAGCTGTCCGACTTCGGGCTCGTGCGCGAGAGCGAGGAGTCGGACATCAGCATGACCGGATTCGGCATGGGAACGAAGGATTATGCGGCACCGGAGCAGCTGAAGGATGCCAAGAGCGTCGATCACCGGGCCGACATCTACGGCCTCGGCGCCACGCTCTACTTCCTTCTCACCGGCGAGAGTCCGCGAACGATCCGGTCGGACTCGATCCCGGTCCAGCTTCGCGAGATCGTGCTGAAGGCGGTGGCCGAGCGCCCCGAGGACCGCTTCTTCTCCGCCGATGAGATGAGAAAAACTCTGGAGTTTCCGGGGTCGGCCGTCTTTTCCTCCATCCAGCAGACGAAGGTCAGCCGGTCGGACTTTCACTGTCCCCAGTGCAACACCATCAATCCGAAGGAGAGAAAGTACTGCCTCTCCTGCGGAGAGGGGCTCTGCGTCGTCTGTCCCAAATGCGAGGGCGAGGAGGTCCATGGCGTGCAGTTCTGCGGGAGCTGCGGGATCGACATCCCGGCGTGGATCAAGTCCGAGGAGCACCTGGCCGCGGCGCAGAAGCAGATGGGGAGGCATGCCTTCAAGGGTGCGGCGCAGGAAGCGGAATCGGTCCTGAAGGCTTTTCCCAACCGCAATGAAGCCAAGCTTCTTCTCGACGAGGCGAACAAGAAGCTGGCAGCCATACGCGAGCTGCGCGGCAAGGCCCATTCCCTCGAGAAGGATGGACGGTTCGAGGATGTGGAGAAGGTCTGGAGGCGTCTCCAGCTGCTTGTTCCCGACGACAGGGAGGCGATCCGGGCGCTGGCCGACCTGCCGAACAAGATCCGCAGGCTGGATTTCGAGAAAACCGCCGCCCGGATCCGGCAGCAGATCAAGGAAAAGAACTGGCCCGCCGCGAAGAAGACGATCAAACGGATGCGGCAGCTGGCCGGAAAGGAGGAGAAGGAATCCGTCTCCGTCATGGTGAGAACGCTGCGGGATGCCCTTCTCGCGGATCTGTACAAGCGGTTCGAGAGTGATCTCGCGGCCTGCGATTTCGAATCGTGCTCCTCCCTTCTCTCCGAGATGGAGAAGCTCGGCGACAATGTGAAGAAGAGGGGTAAATCGCTGCAGAAGGCGATGGATGCCTTCGATGCCAGCGAACAGGCAGAGCAAAGGTCGCGGAGAAGACGACTCCTGTGTCTGTTGACAGTGATGGTGACCTTCGCCGCGTCGGGCTGGTTCGGCTACAAGGACAAGGAGAAGGTGATCAGCTGGCTGCAAGGTGTCGCTCCCTTGCTGTTCGGGCAGTCCGAAGCCGAGCCGGTCGGGGGTGAGGACGATGTTCTTCAATCCTCCGGCACTCCTGTCATTCCGGACAGCGACTCGTCGAGCGATCCGGCCGGTATTGACGTGGTTGAGGAGGGTGACGGCGATCCGGTGCCGCCTGATGAAGATCCGTCGGCGGCCGATCCCGGTCGGATCGTCGACACCTGGCTTGCCGGGCTCGACGGCTCCTCGCCCGGGTTCGAGACGGCAAACAGCGACACGCCTTCCCGGAAACTGCTCCACGCGGTGTCCGCCTTCGTCGATGAAATCAGGAACGAAAAGCGCGGTCTCGGTTTCGTTCGCGTCGAGACCGCCCTCGGGACGGGCGAGCCCTCGGCCTTCGTGAGAACCCTCTGCGTCTACAAGCACGAACCGGTCACCCGGATCGAGGCCACGGGGCCGAGATGGTTCAGGGACGAGGGCCGGGTCATGCAGTTCCTCGACGAACTGAATGCCGAGCTCCATCAGCGATGCCGGGAGATCTTTCCCTATCGCTCACTGGATCTCGGAGCGTGCTTCGGCTTCCGTCTGACCACGCCGGAGGAGCACAGGGCCGTTTTCAACGAGGAGGCGGCGGGGAGCCTCGAGATCCTGATGAAGGATGTGAAGGGGGAAGGGTACGAGTGGCTGGGAGCCGCGGTGGGGGGCGAATATCTGCCCAGGCTCTACACGGTCTTCCTTTCCCGATCGGACGAGGATCTGAACTATTCACTCAAGTCGTGCGAAGAAAACGAAAGTCAATTTCGGAGACTCCGATATACGTTCTATGTGGATCGCGACAAGGTCGTGCAGGAGTTCTTCGATTTTCAGGTCGGGGACGAAAAATAACTGGGAGACGGATCATGATCCGGAAATATGGCGGTTCAACCTTCGTTCCATTGCTTGCCGTGCTGCTTGCTGCCCTCAGCGGCTGCGCATCGATGGGAAGCGTGGGTGACATGGAAGAGCGCGTGAAGAGCCTCGAAACGCAGCTCGCGACGATGAACGGCGAGATCGGCGAGCTTCAGGAAAGATTGAAAAACCAGAGCAAGGACCTGGCTGCCGCGAAGAAGACGATTCCCAAGGACAGCTGGCTCAAGGAATACTTTCTGTCCCGGGACAGCTTCGACGCTTTCAGGCAGGACGATTTCTCCGCCTTGAAGAGCGGCACGGATGGCAGGCTGGGCGAGCTCGGCAAGGAGATGGAGAAGAAGACGGCCGCTCTTTCCACGCAGTTCGGCGAGAACCTGGTGGATTTGGAGAGATCGATCGAGGCCGATCGAGCCGCGCTGATGGGAGAGCAGGATCGCAGCTTCAACGCCAGGATAAATGACCTGCTGGCCGAGGACGAGAAGATCCGGGCGGAGATCGATCTGGGCATCGGGGAAGTGGCCAAGCTGCAGAAAGCCTACATCAAGCGCATCGACGCGGTGGAAGAGGGAATCAACCTCTACATCACCACGCTGAAGAACTTCCAGGTCGTCTGGAAGGACGTCCTCGGGAAGAGGATCGACGAGCAGATCGAGGCGCTGGAGAAGGCCTACGAGCCGATCGATCACGAGGAGACGAGCGAGGTTTCGGAAACGAGCGAAGTTTCAGAAAAGAGCAGCCCGGCGGAAAGTCCACCGGCGGACGACGCGTGACGTTCTCTATTCCGCGAGACTCCATAGTATCCCGTCCAGACAGAATGCTTCCGTTTCGAGTTTGCGGCTCACCATTCACTTCTGATATGATATATTTTAATTAATATATATATATATTAGAAGGCGATAGAAGCCTGGAATTGCGAGATTCGGAGGCGTAGTATGAGAGTCCTATTGTATGTATTGCCAGTTGGTTGCATCTTGACACTTCTCGCCGGACCTCTCTCCGGCCAGGGTGCGCCCGGATTCCAGCCGGGGGAGTATCTCGAGGCGAACGGCCAGTTGATTCTTCAGGAAAACCTCGACACGGCCACGACGATGTGCGACTGGAACGGGGATGGGGCCAAGGATCTGCTCGTTGGAACTTTCTTTCACGGAAGTGTTTACGTTTTTCTCAACGTGGGGACCGACGCGGCCCCGGTCTTTGCCGGCGGTACCTTGCTCGAGGCCGATGGCTCGCCGATCGGCGTGTTCTACTCCTGATGCATCGGCGCCTGTCCACATGGTGTGGACTGGGACAACGACGGTGATCTGGACCTGATCGTCGGCGAGTACCTTGGACGTATTCACCTCTATCTCAACGTGGGAACGGCGCAGAATCCTGATCTGACTCATGCGGGATTCGTGCAGATGGGCTCCTCCAACCTCGACGTGGGCGGCTACTCGATGCCCTTCACCTGCGACTGGGACAACGACGGGCTCTTCGACCTGCTGATCGGCGAGCATCAAGGAAGAGTGAGTCTCTATCTCAACGATGGAACGGCTTCGGCGCCGCACTTCTCGGCCCGCAACTACGTCATGGATGGAGGCTCGAACCTCGATGTGGGCTTCATGTCCGCCGTCACCTGGACCGACCTGGACAACGATACCCTGCCCGATCTGGTCCTGGGCAACGACGAGGGGGCGCTCTATTTCTTCAAGAATCAGGGTGCTCCCGGGGCTCCTGTTTTCTCGGGCTCCGAGCATCTGACTGTGGGTGGAGACCCGATCGACCTTGTATGCTACTCGCGGCCTTTCCCTGTCGACTGGGACAACGACGGTGACGTGGATATCGTGACCGGGCATTACCTGTCTGTTCCGATTCTCTACCGGAACGATCCGGCTCCTGTCGCGCTGCCTGGTTTTTCGCTCATTTACACGGGGCCGGAGCAGATTCCTTCGAGCGGTGCCACGGTTTCCTACCGGGTCGCGGTTCAGAACAATGAAGCCTACCCGATCACGATCGATCTCTTCTCCTACTGCCGCGTTCTGGGATCAGGGCTCTTGCCGTTCTGGTACGGTCCGATCCTGAACTATCAGAGCGTCACTCTCCAGCCAGGGCAGCTCGGCACGCGTACCTTTTCACTGCCGATTCCGGGGTATGCGCCGCAGGGCTGGTACGATTACACGGTCCACGTGAGCGACTCGCCGGGCTGGGTCCTGACCCGGTTTGACTCTTTCCATATCTTCAAGAACTGACACGGATGGCGCTTGAGATCGGAATGCAGTAGGCCGATCGTCACGGCACGATCTTCACCGTCACGGCGTTCGAGGCGAAATCCCACGTGCCTGTCACGGCAAAGGCGAAGTGGAGCGTCCGCCCCGCCCAGACGGGCGCCACCGGACCAAGGGTGTCGAGAGTCGCCGAACCGTTCCCCAGGGAATCCAGGTTTCCGAGAAAGCTGCTGAACATCGCCGTGTTCAGGTTGGCGAGGATGTAGTTCGTCAGGAAATCGCGGTTGATCGGGATCACCGCCTGTCCGCCGGGGAGCAGGGTGCCCGGTTTCGTGCCGCTCATGCTCCCGGCGAGGATGTAGCCCTTCCCGGCCTGGGCCGGGCCTCCTTGCAGCGAGAATCCAACGCTTCCACCCGTTGCCGCCGCGATCACGTGAACATCGCAGACCAGGGAGGGCGGCAGGAAAACGCCGTGATTCGAGGAGTCGAGGCGATAGGTGGGCCAGGGCATCAGATCGACGGAGCAGACGCCGGCCTGGTCGATCTGCATCACGTTGTTGAAGCACGACGCGGCGAAGATCTCCACCAGCCCGTCGCCGTCGGGGTCGCCGAGCGCCGGGGTGGGGCTCGTGGTGCCGCTGTGGTTCTCGTCGTCGAGAAAAACGGGAAAGCCGGCTGCCAGGCTGCCGTCGTGGTTCAGGGCGAAGATGTTGTTCACCGCCTTGATCACGATCTCGGGGAGTCCATCGCCGTCGATGTCGCCCGTGGTGCAGGTGCTGTTCACGTTGCCGCTCGGCGAGTTGTTCAGAAGAACGGGAAAGCCGGCCGCCGTCGTCCCGTCGTGATGCAGGGCGTGGATCTCCTCGCCGTAGGGATTGGTGGACCAGCCGCCCACCACGATCTCCAGGTCGCCGTCCTGGTCGAGGTCCGCCACCGAGGGGCTCGAGAGGCGGATGTAGGCGATGTTGATCGGCCAGCCCGGCTTCGCGACGCCAGCGCTGTCCCAGACGTAGAGGAAGTCCGTCGCGGACTGGCTCCAGCAGTCGGCGATGATCTCCATCGAACCGTCGCCGTCGAGATCAGCCACCAGGGGCGGTACCTTGACAGATCCAGCCGTGGTCACCGGGAAGCCGGCCATCAAGGAGCCGTTGTGATGCCAGGCGTAGACGTGGTCCGTCGGCGATCCCGAAGCCTTGAAGCTCCCGGCCACGATCTCCAGGTCGCCGTCGTTGTCGCAGTCCGCCACGGCCGCTCCGGTCAGGTCGTTCGATCCGGTCACGGGAAAACCGGCAAACGAAGTCCCGTCGTGGTGGTAGACGTACATCGACGTGGACGAGGGCACGATGATCTCCAGGTCATTGTCGCCGTCCAGATCGGCCAGGGCTGCGTTCTGCGTCACGTAGCGCGATTTCGGCCATCCGGGGTATGTCGTCCCGTCGGCATTGAACACGTAGATGTAGTTCCATGTCCCCTGAACGATCTCCACGCTGCCGTCGTTGTCGAGATCGCCGATCGCCGGCGTCCCGGGAACTGCACCGCTGAGAAAGATGGGAAACCCGGGCACCGCCTGCCCGTCGCCGGTCCAGGCGTGCAGCCAGCCTTCGCCGTAGGGGTTGGTGATGCCGTAGGTCGGCATGATGATCTCGTCCGTTCCGTCGCCCGTGAGGTCGGCAAACTTGGGAGAAGCCAGCTGCGGCGCCCCGGTGGTCGCCGACCAGCCGGCGCGTGCGGCAAGCGGGCTGCGGGCGGCCGGCGCTCCCGTGGTCAGGGCCGGGCCGGCTGCCATGGGAAGGGAGCAGCCCGGATCATCGGCGCTGTGAAAGACCGTTTGACCCGAGATCGGTAATGCCAGCGAGAGGAAGGCAAGAATGAACAGCAGGCTTTTCATCATGGTTCTCCCTGTTTCGAGTCGATGGAATCTCGTGTTTTTCCTCCTGTGGAATCATCATATCTTTTTTATAGAAATAGACAACCGTCTCCGCGTGCTGGATTCCGGAAGGGGTGGTAGGAACGTTGTGCCGTCGTCTGAATTCGGCCAGCTGGTCGATGAAGCATCCTGAGGCTTTCTTAGTGTGTTGGCTGGCGGGTTTGTTTTTTTAACGAGATAACAACAAAAACCCTTTTCTTTTGATCGGCAGTGATTAATAATACCACCGTTATTTGATCGATACTTACTGTTCCCTACTTCGGTTTAGTTTATATAAATTTTTGTGATAGTGTTAGGAGGCGCAGCGATGAAGCGCATGATTGAACAGGTTCTGTTTCGCTGGAAGGGGTCAAAGCGCCGCAAGCCCCTTATCGTTCAAGGTGCACGTCAGGTCGGCAAAACCTACTCCATCAACAAGTTCGGTCATGATCGGTTCAGCGATGTGGTGCGAGTGGATCTCGAGCGGAACAGCGGCTGGCACCACGTCTTCGAGGGAAATCTGGCGGCACGGTCCATTGCTGCGGACCTTGAAGTGCTGACCGGTAAGACGATCGAGCCAGGGAAGACGCTCCTGTTCCTCGACGAAATCCAGAGCTGTCCCCGTGCTATCATGGCTCTCAGATATTTCTTCGAGGAAATGTCGGAATTGCACGTCGTGGCCGCAGGCTCCCTCCTCGAGTTCGCCTTGGCCGAGATATCGTTTCCCGTCGGCAGGGTCCAGTTCCTGGAAATGCATCCGATGAACTTCGCCGAGTACCTGTGGGCGATCGGCAAGGACAAGGCTGCCGAGGCCGTTCTAGAAGAGCCGGGCGAAACGTCCGAAGCGGTTCACACGATGCTGCTCGACGAACTGAAGCGCTACTGCTTCGTCGGCGGCATGCCTGAGGCCGTCGCCACTTTCGTGGCGAGTCGGTCTGTGCAGGGCGCCTTTGAGGTCCATGCAGAGTTGTGCGACACGTACCGTCAGGATTTTTCGAAGTATGCGCGACGCTCCGATCCCGACTGCCTGAATGCAACTCTGAGCGGTGTAGCGCAAGGCGTCGGGCAGCAGGTGAAGTACTCCCGACTCGCAGAGGGGCACTCCCACACGACGATCAAGAGGGCTTTCGATCTCCTCTGCAAAGCGCGCGTCATCACCAGGGTCCCCTCAGCCAGACCATCAGGGCTTCCCCTCGGCGCGAAGGTATCGGCGAACAGGTTCAAGGCCATTCTGGTGGATGTTGGCCTGTGGCAACACCTGTGTGACATGAAGGTCGATTCGGAGTACACGAAGAACGACTTGCTGGACGTGTATCGCGGAGCAATGGCCGAACAGTTCGTTGGTCAGGAGATGTCTGTCTCGCAAGGACTGGACCTGCACTACTGGTCGCGGGAGGCGAAGGGGAGTACGGCGGAGGTGGACTACTTGGCTGTCGTGGACGGCTCCATATATGGAATCGAAGTCAAGAGTGGGCCGGCGGGAAAACTCAGGAGCTTGCACCTGCTGCTCGAGAAATACGACAATATCAAAGGCGGATTCGTCTTCTCGTCCGGGCCGTATGCCGAACTTTCTGAGCAGAATCTGACGTTCATCCCTCTGTATTTCGCCTATTCGACAACCCGGCGGAAGGGACCGCCCTCAGTTGACTCGTGACTCGAACCGGCCGTGGTGGGGTGGTGGTCTTACTCCTGAGGCGATTCCCTGCCGTTTCCGGCAGCGATCCAGAGCGCCGCTGACGCGATCACGTAGCAGCCGGCCGCCGCGATGAAGCTCACGTTGAAGCCGAATGTGATGGCCATGGCCATGGCGGCGGGGCAGGCCAGCGCCGAGCCGGCCCCGTTCCAGAGGAAGGCCCGCGGCACCAGATCCGCGTCCTTTCCGGACAGGAAGCGAACGGCCAGGGGAAAGGGGATCCCCATCAGGAATCCGGGCAGGGCCAGGAGAATCACGCTGAGCCCGATCTTCGTGCCCAGGGAGGCGTGGAGGATCGCCGCGTCCATTGACTCGAAGAGGAAGATGAACACGACCGGGCCGGCCGCGCCGGCAGCGATGCAGGCGGCTGCGGCCCATCCGCCGGTGGCCGGCACGAGGCGCGAGGCCATGGAGCCGAGGCCGCTCCAGACGAGCAGGCCCACGAGGACGATGCTCATGGCATAGACGGGGTGCCCCAGGGAGAGGACGAGCCTGGGAAGGAGGGCGCTCTCGGCGGCCAGGTAGGCGACGCCGATCAGGGTGAAGGCCGCCGCCGTGAGGAAGCGGTTCCCCGGCGGCGGCGGATCCACTCCGCCGGCACGGCTCTCCTCCTTCCTCCTTTTGCCGCGAATCAGCACGAGACCGAGCACCAGGAAGAGCAGAAGGGCCAGGAAGGTCACGGCCAGGACCTCGTGCCCGCCGAAGGGGCCGAGGAACATCTCGTTCTCCCTCTGGAAGAGGTTGGTCCAGCGCCCGTGCTCGAAGAGGAAGGGACAGTCGTCCGTTGGAGCGTCCACGCGATAGGGGTACCGGCTTCCATCGGGAAAGCCGGACTCGAAGGCGGCGCGGCCCCTTACGGTGAAGAAGAAGTCGACGAGAGGATGGCCCCGCACCCCCCGGGCGTGGACGATCTCCACGTTCCGCTCGCCCAGCTTGCCGCAGAGCTCCCTGATCTCGCTGTCCGAGAACGGCTCCTTCTTCATCAGCAGGAGAGAGCGGGCCCTCCCTCTCGTTTTTGCCAGGAAGAAGCAGTCGTCCGGATTCTCCACACCCTCCTGCGCAAGGGCCTCGCGCGCCGCGTTCACCAGGCGGAGGGTCTGGCGGGGCGGCTCGAAGAACCAGCGGGTCATGCAGATCATGCCGTCCGGCTCGATCCGCCGGATGTAACCCTGGAACGCCTCCACCGTGTAGATGTAATTCTCCGACAGGGCGAACGACCCGGCCGCCGTGGCGGCGAAGGTGTCCACGCCGGTGAGCACGATCCTGCTGTAGAGACGCTCGTCGCGCTCCACGAAGTAGCGTCCCTCGGCCGCAACGGCCCGGACCTTCTCGTTCTTATAGATCCCGCCGCTGTAATCATCGAAACGGCCCTTGACCGCGTTGACGATCAAGGGATTGATCTCCACGGCGGTCACGTGGCCGGCCCCATAATAGAGGGCGGCCAGCACGTCGAGCCCGCCGCCCGCGCCGATCACCAGGGCGTCGAAACCATCCTCTGCCGTGGCCAGGCCCAGTGTGGGGGGGTAGGCATCGAAGAAGGCGAGATCCGGATCTCCGTCCTCGCCGGATTCGATCCTGCCGTCCCACTTGACGATCGAGGTGATGGCCCACTCGTCGATCGCGATGCCGAGCATCTCGGGGAGCTTCCCCCTGAAGCCCGGCGAGAGGGCCCAGAGGCCGTGCCGCTCGGGATTCCGATAGAAGAGCACGCTGGAGAAGGCGTTCCACTCCCGGTCGATCACCTGCTCGGGCGGCACGTGGGGGAAGTGCTTGCGCGAGCTCTCCGGCACGATGCCCGGGAAGGCGGCGAGGGAGGCGATCAGGACGATCAGCGAGAGCCAGGCCGCGCCGCGGCAGGCGCGCCGCAGCTCCGGCACGGCGAAGGCCCCGATCCAGGCCGCCGCCGCAGCCAGCATCACGCCGCCGCCGCCGCCCAGGTACTCCATCCCTCCGAGGGAGAGGCCGATTCCCGCGGCGCCGCCCAGGAAGGAGAATCCGTAGACGCGGTTGATCCGGCGTCGGCCGGCCTCGAGCACGGCGCACTGGGCGAATCCCAGGATGAAGAAGAGCAGAGCCGCGATGAGGATCACGAGGCCGAAGAGAAGCGCCTGGGAGAACGTCTCCACCACGAGCGTCGGGTCGAGGGGGATGCGTGTCACGACCGCCACGAGGGGCAGGGTCAGGCCGGCACCGATGAAGGCGGCCCTGCCGGCGGGAAGAAAGATCGCGCCTTCCCGCTTGGCCAGTCTCCGGACTGCGGCACCGGCCAGGGCGAATCCGAGCATGGCCAGGGAGACGATCATGAAGCCGAAGTGGTACCAGAGCACCACGGAGAAGATGCGCGTGAGCGAGACCTGGAGAGCCAGGATGGCGCAGGCGACCCAGAAGGAGAGGAACGCGGCCCCCCACGAGGGAGCCGGTCCCGCCCGATCGCCGGGCAGGGCAGGGGGTGCTGGAGAAAGGGTTCGATTCAAAGGCTGTTCCGGGTAAAGAGGATTATTTCCAAAAAATATTGTCGAGGCACTGATCATAACTGCTGGGAAGCGGTTCCGCAAAGGGCTTCCTGAACCGATTGATCGATTTAATCTCTTTCGATTCAATGCCTTACAGGAGGATTTCGCATGGAGGGCCCTCGGGGCGCGGGAGAAGGGAACTCGTGGAAGTCCCTTAAAATAGAAAAACTCCCCGTTCCAGCCGACTGAAGGCTTGATTAATAGGTTTCTACAGATGTAGAATCGCCCTTTCTGTATCAGCCAAGAAAAGAACGTAATGCTCAGGGGAACCACCTGTTTCACTACTCCTGACCGTGCGGATTCCAAGAATTCAAAGGAGGCTGTTCGAATGGCTCGGAAGACGATAACTATTGACGGCAACTCGGCTGTGGCATACGTGGCTCACGCGACCAACGAAGTGTGCGCCATCTATCCCATTACCCCCTCGTCCGTGATGGGTGAAGTGGCTGACGAAAGGTCGGCCCTGGGGATGAAGAACATCTGGGGCACGATTCCGGTCGTGTCCGAGCTCCAGTCGGAAGGCGGCGCCTCGGGTGCCGTGCACGGCGCTCTCACCACCGGCGCTCTCACCACTACCTTCACGGCCTCCCAGGGCCTGCTTCTCATGATCCCCAACATGTTCAAGATCGCCGGCGAGCTCACGCCCAGCGTGTTCCACGTCTCCGCAAGGACCGTGGCGACGCATGCCCTCTCGATCTTCGGCGACCACTCCGACGTGATGGCCGTCCGGGCAACGGGCTTCGGGCTCCTCGCTTCGGGTAGCATCCAGGAGATCATGGACATGGCGCTGATCTCCCAGGCGGCGGTTCTCGAGTCGCGCATCCCCATGGTGCACTTCTTCGACGGCTTCCGCTCGTCCCACGAGATCCAGAAGATCGAGGAGCTCTCCTTCGACGACATGCGCCGGATGGTCGACGACGATCTCGTGAAAGCCCATCGCGAGCGCGGCATGAACCCCGACAGGCCTGTCCTCCGTGGAACGGCTCAGAACCCCGACGTCTTCTTCCAGGCGCGCGAGACGGTGAACCCCTTCTACGACAAGGCCGCCGCCATCGTGCAGAAGGCGATGGACAGGTTCGCCGACCTCACGGGCCGGAGCTATCACCTCTTCGACTACGTGGGCGCGCCCGACGCGGAACGCGTTGTCGTGATCATGGGTTCGGCCGCAGAGACGATGCACGAGACGGTGGAAAACCTCAACGCCCAGGGCGAGAAGGTCGGCCTCGTCAAGGTTCGCCTCTACCGTCCCTTCGACGTGAAGGCTTTCATCGGCGCGCTGCCCGAGACGGTCAAGGCGATCACGGTCCTCGACAGGACCAAGGAGCCCGGCGCCGTCGGCGAGCCTCTCTACATCGATGTGCGTTCCGCCATCGGCGAAGCGATGTCCGACGGCTACGCGCCCTTCAACGACTATCCCATGGTCAAGGGCGGCCGCTACGGGCTCAGCTCCAAGGAGTTCACGCCGGCCATGGCCAAGGCAGCCCTCGACGATCTGAAGAGCGATGCCCCGAAGAACCGCTTCACCCTGGGGATCAACGACGACGTGACCAACACCTCGCTCGACTACGATCCCGCCTACGAGAACGACCAGGAAGGCGTCTACTCGGCCAAGTTTTTCGGCCTCGGCGCTGACGGTACCGTGGGCGCCAACAAGAACAGCATCAAGATCATCGGCGAGAACACCGACAACTTCGCCCAGGGCTACTTCGTCTACGACTCCAAGAAGGCGGGCGCGATCACGGTGAGCCACCTCCGCTTCGGCATGAAGCCGATCCGCTCGCCCTACCTCGTCTCGTCGCCCGACTTCGTGGCCGTGCACCACTTCAGCTTCCTCGAGAGGTACGACGTGCTCGAGGGGATCGTGGAAGGCGGCACCTTCCTGCTGAACAGCCCCTACAAACCCTCCGATGTCTGGGACAAGATGCCCCGCACGGTGCAGCAGCAGATCATTGACAAGAAGCTCAAGTTCTATGCCATCGACGCGGTGAGCATCGGCAAGGAGCTCGGTCTCGGCGCCCGCATCAACGTGATCATGCAGACCTGCTTCTTCGACATCTCGAAGATCCTGACGAAGGACGAGTTCGTGGCCGCCATCACCGACGCCATCAAGAAGACCTACGGGTCCAAGGGCGAGAAGGTGGTGAGCATGAACGTGGCCGCCATCCAGGCCGCCCTCGACAACTGCGAGGAGGTCACCGTTCCGGCCCAGGCCTCGAGCACCATCGAGATGCCGGCCCTGGTGCCCGACGACGCGCCCGCCTTCGTGAAGGAAGTGGTGGAGCCGATCATGCGGACGCGGGGCGACGACATCCCCGTGAGCAAGATGCCCGTGGACGGGACCTTCCCCACGGCCACGACCCAGTACGAGAAACGCAACATCGCCGTGGACATCCCGGAGTGGGATTCGGGCTCGTGCCTGCAGTGCGCCATGTGCTCCTTCGTCTGCCCCCATGCGGCGATCCGGATGAAGGTCTACGATCCCTCGGAGCTCGACAACGGCAAGCCCGCCGCTTTCAAGAGCGTCAAGGCGAGGCAGGTCAAGGACAAGGAGCTCCTCTGCACCGTCCAGGTGGCTCCCGAGGACTGCACCGGCTGCGGCGCCTGCGTCTACACCTGCCCCGGCCGCCGGAAAGACGCCGAGGGCAAGAGGACCGAGACGCGCACCCTCGAGATGGTCTTCCAGGCCGACATCCGCGAGCAGGAGAGGGAGAACTACGGTTTCTTCCTCGATCTTCCCGAGACGGACACCAACCTCTTCAATCCGAAGACGATCAAGGGCAGCCAGGTCAAGCGTCCCCTCTTCGAGTACTCGGGCGCCTGCGCCGGGTGCGGCGAGACCCCCTACGTCAAGCTGATGACCCAGCTCTTCGGCGACAGGCTGATGATCGGGAACGCCACGGGCTGCTCGTCGATCTACGGCGGCAACCTGCCTACCACGCCGTTCTGCACGCGCGACGACGGCCGCGGCCCTACCTGGTCGAACTCCCTCTTCGAGGACAACGCCGAGTTCGCCTTCGGCATGCGGCTGGCCGTGGACCGGTTCCGCAACTTCGCACTCGAGCTGATCGAGACGCTCATCGCCGGCGGCTCGCCCCTCAAGGCCGAGCTGGAAGCGGTGCGCGACGCGCCCCAGGGCCTGCAGGACGAGATCGAGGCCAAGCGCGGCCTCGTGGCCGATCTCAAGGGGAAGCTCAAGGGCGACACGAGCTACGAGGCGAAGAAGCTCGTGGAGCTTTGCGACTACCTCGTGCCTCGCTCCATCTGGGCGCTGGGCGGCGACGGCTGGGCCTACGACATCGGCTACGGCGGACTCGACCACGTGATGGCCTCGGGCAAGAACGTGAACATCCTCGTCCTCGACACCGAGGTCTACTCCAACACGGGCGGCCAGATGTCCAAGGCCACGCCCCTGGCCTCCACGGCCAAGTTCGCCGTGGGCGGCAAGGAT
>CAYZWU010000074.1:0-20857 GCA_964482235.1 uncultured Phycisphaerales bacterium | reverse complement strand
CACTCTGGGGAAACTCCCGGAGCGTGATTCTACCCACAGATTCTGCTGAAGAGACCTTCTTTCGGGGATCCTTTTCCATAAGGTCGAGTGCATGCTCGATCTCCTCGAGCTTCTCGATGGAAAAGCCCTCGTCCGGTGCAGCAGGTTCGATTCCCCTGATGGCATCGAGATTCAATGGCTCTTTTCCGCCGCCTCGCTTGAGGCTTCTTTTTCGGCGCAATTCCCCGATGACGATTCGCCTCATCGCCTTTGCGGCCACGGCGTAGAAATGAGCGCGGTTGCACCATTCTGAATGCTTGTTCTTCATCAGGCTGAGATAGGTCTCGTGCGCAAGCTCCGTCGTCTGAAAGAACGATCGGTTTCGCATATGTCTTGCCTCCCAATGCGCCAGGGAGTGCAGCTTCTTGTATATCGCCAAAAACAGACCTTCTTCCTCTTCCTTGCCGGCCGAGGTCAAGGAATTCAACAATTTCGTCACTTCTTCGTTCGAATCAAACATGCCCATAACGTCCCCCCATACTAAATCGAGAATCTTGATCCAGCCCCTGATAGCTTGCCTAATCAAGCAATAGAGACAGTAACATCTTCAGCGGACTTTGCAAGCAATTAGATCCCATTAACGCCACTTCAAAAGAAGGAAGGAGTGTGAAATGAAAAGCCCATTCTCCGTATTTTTACCTATCTTTGTCCTCTTCCTGGTAGTGTGCCGTGCTGAAGCGGCGACCTACCATGTTCCTGACGATTACATTTCCATCCAGGAAGCCGTCGATTCGGTGTCGAACGGCGATACGGTGATCGTCCGCGCCGGAATCTATTTCGAGACAATAGACTTTCGTGGCAAGGCAATCACGCTCAAGAGCGAGTGCGGGCCGCAGAACACCTCGATCGACGGCGGATCCTCGGGATCGGTCTTCACATTCCGGAACGGAGAGGAAAACAGCTCCGTAGTCGACGGTTTCACAATCACCAACGGCAGCGGAACGAGTTACATTTCCCAGTTGACCGGGGGGGGATTCTTCTGCCTCGGGTCATCACCTTGCCTCAAGAACAATATCATCAGTCAGAATTTCGCTGCAAACGGTTCGGCCGTGGCTTGCGTGGAGGCGGCTGCACCCCTGATCGACAACAACAGGATCGACAACAACTCTGCCGGCTCGACGGGCGCCGTCTACGGAATCGGGTCTTCACCCGTCATTACCGGCAACGAGATATGTGCGAACATGGGAAGCGGTATCTTTCTCGAAGACTCCGACAACTGCATCATTTCCGGAAACGACGTCTCCCTGAATGGACGCTGCGGCATCAGGATCATCGGCGAAGAGCTGCTGCCCGTGACGGGATACCTGGTCACAATGAACACCGTTTCTTCCAATTCCGAGCACGGAATCCTTCTCCACCATGTCAATGATTCCACGTTCACCGATAACACGGCCTGCTTCAATCTGTGCACTCAGGGAATCTTCGTCTGCTACTCCGACGGCAACCATTTCGCCGGAAACACGTGCAGCAACAACAGCCGCCAGGGTATCGCTCTGGGCTATTCCGACAACAACACTGTAACGGAAAACACCTGCAACTCGAATCTGGACGACGGCATTCCCGTCTGCTACAGCCGCAACAACGTTGTGACAGACAATACATGCAACGGCAATGTGATGCATGGTGTTCACCTCAAGGATTCCAGCGACTGCCTCGTCAGCGGAAACTCGTTCTCGGGAAACAAGGGAGGGATTCAGATCCGCACCTCCTGCAACAACACGATCTGCAACAACGCTTCGTCGGCCAACAATTACGGCATTCGAGTTCATGACAATAGTCATGGCAACTCGTTTTATCACAACCTGTTCGACAATCCCGAATACAACGTCCGGGACGAGTGCGGCAGCAATCTCTGGGATGCCGGGTATCCCAAGGGAGGAAACTACTGGGGTGATTACACCGGATTGGACCTCTTTTCAGGACCTGATCAGGACCTTCCGGGGCCCGACGGGATAGGTGACACCACGTACAATATTCCTACGGTCGACTCTCAGGATTGCTACCCGCTCATGATCCCGGTCGGTACGGAAATCGTTATCGACAATTCGGACCCTGCTTTCACCATCCTCACGGGCGAGTGGGTCGAAGTGTCAATCGAGGGCGCCATCAACGGAAGCGCCCTCTACGCAGCTCCCGGTGCCGGTCACAGGAAAGCGGGATGGGAATTCTCCCCTGCCTCGACTCCTGGCACCTATGGCGTGTATACCCATGTCATTTCGCACGACTGGATGCACCTGATGAGCTGCATGGCACCTCATCGCCTTCATCACAAGAACGGACACTCCGACTGGATCAACGTCGATCAATCAACGTCCGGAACGATATGGGTTCATCTGGGTGACTGCTGCTTCGACTGCAACGGGTGTCAGGGCATTCTTCTATCGAACTGCCAATACGGCTATGTCCTCGCCGACGCGGTGAAGCTGGTCTACCTTTCACCTTGAAGAGGCTTTCCCTTCGATTATGCGCCGTGCGGATCCGACTTCCTCACGGCGCCTTCAGGTTGTCAGATGAAAATTACAAAACAGTGATCCAAAGCGCTCTCTTTTCGCTATCACGGTAATAGAAACGACGTCACTATCAGGCGGCTATCAACAAGCGACATCTTCGGTTCTACTCATCATTGACGCGCTCTCTCAGCGCTGCATCAGGGTGATCCCCAACTTCAGATCGAGCTCGAATCAACTGCCGGTACCGGTGCGCCCCAGGTCCGTTCTCTGTCAACAAACCTTGTTTCGATTACATATGGAGGAATTCGAGATGAAATCCCTTACCCTGGCGGCAGTACTTGCCATCGCTGTTCTTCTTGCTACTCCCGTGGCAAAAACCGCGACATTCTACGTGCCTGACGATTACACGCAAATCCAGCAAGCGCTTGACTCGGCATCGAGCGGAGACACGATCATCGTTCGTTCCGGGATCTATTTCGAAACGATCGATTTTCGAGGAAAGGCGGTTGTGCTCCAGAGCGAGTCGGGTCCCCAGAGCACGACGATCAACGGCGATTCGTCGGGCTCCGTCTTTCTTTTCATGAACGGCGAGGACAGCGGATCGGTGGTCGACGGCTTCAAGGTAACCGGTGGTACGGGGATCCTGTACCAGTCCGAAACAGCGGGCGGCGCCTTCTTCTGCCAGACCTCTTCGCCCTGCATCAGGAACAACATCATCGTTGGCAATGCGGCGCAGAACGGATCGGCTGTTGCCTGTGTCGAGTCTGCTGCGCCCAGCATCGAGAACAACCAGGTCAACAACAACATCGGCAGCGGGACGAGCGTTTTGTATGCCGATCAATCCTCTCCCGTCATCACGGGAAACGAGATCAGATTCAACAACGGAAGCGGAATCATCCTGTCGAATTCCGACAACGTCGTGATCACGAGCAACGACGTCTCCCAGAACCTGCACAGCGGCATCAAGATCATCGGCGATGAGCAGGATCCCGCCACGGGACATCTTGTCTCCACGAACACCGTTATCGGCAATTCGAAGCACGGCATCGAGCTCTGCTATGTCGATGATTCCACCTTTTCCGGAAACACGTCCAGCGACAACCTGCAGGATCAGGGCATCTTCCTTCAGTACAGCAACGGAAACGCGGTTTCCGGCAATACTTGCAACGGCAACAAAAGGCAGGGTATCGTCCTGGCCTATTCCTGCAACAACACGATCGAGGACAACACGTGCAACTCGAACCTGGATGACGGAATGCCCATCTGGTTCTTCAGCCACGGCAACATCGTCAGGAACAACACATGCAACGACAATGCCGTGCACGGCATCCACCTCAACGACTCCGACAACTGCCTCCTCGAGGGAAACACGTACAGCGGGAACGGCGGAGGCATCCAGGTCGTGACATCGTGCAACAACCACTTCGTGAACAACGTCTCCGCCGGCAACCAGTACGGAATCCACCTCATCGACGACAGCTTCGGGAACACGCTCTATCGCAACCACTTCGACAACTCGGAGTACAACGCCCACGACCTGTGCGGCGGCAACGACTGGGACAACGGTTATCCCGGCGGTGGCAACTACTGGGGCGACTACACGGGCGTCGATCTCTACTCGGGCCCTGATCAGAACATCCCCGGCCCTGACGGCATCGGCGACACGACCCACCAGGTGCCCACGGCCACCAGCCTCGACAGGTACCCGCTCATGATTCCCGTGGGGACGGAGCTCGTTCTGGACGACTCGGACGCTGCATTCAACATCTTCAACGGGAAGTGGACCTCCATCGACCTGGCGGGAGCCGTGAACGGCAGCGGTGTCTATGCCTCTCCCGGAGCGGGAAACAAGAATGCGGCCTGGCAATTCACCCCTTCCATGACACCCGGAACCTTCGGAGTCTACGTGCACGTGGTCTCCCACCAATGGCTGCACCTGATGAGCACGGCGGCGCCCTACCGCCTCTATCACAAGAGCGGCCAGTCCGACTGGATTCACGTCGATCTGTCGGACGCGGGGACCGAGTGGGTCTATCTCGGGAACTTCTGCTTCGACACGAACGGCGGGCAGGGTGTTCTTCTGACCAGCAGCCTCGACGGATATGTCCTGGCAGATGCCGTCAAGTTCGTCTACGTTTCGCCCTGACGGAACGAATATGACTTCTCCGTACTCCTGCCGCCCCTGGATCTGGTGCGACAGGAGTACGATTTATTACGGCACCATCATGCCGGCTGGAAAGATTCGCTTCTTCAGCGCTCTTTCTTCTTGTCAGGCGCGAAGAGCTGAAACTCGTTGATCGTGGGCCCCTCGCCGGCCTCGAAGATCTGCAGACGGACGCGCTGAGCCGTGACGGGCTCGAACTTCATCACCGCATCGGCTCCCAGCTCGGCGCCCTTGAAGAAGACCTTCCATGAGCCCTCGTCGAAGTACTGCAGCTCGAAACGGGAGACGCGGCCGGCATAGGCCTCGGAAATCCACGCCGTCCCGAGGCGCTGCGGTTGGCCCAGATCGACCTCCAGCCAGGCGCTCGCCGTCCCGGAGTCCGTGGCCCATCGCGTCTCGTCGCTGCCGTCCACCGCCATCTGCGCTGCATACCTCTCCTGATTCTGGAAGACGTTCGAGGCCGAGGCCTTCTTCACCTCGAGCGGCTTGCCGAAGCGGTAGACCGGGACCGGCTCGATGTCGAAGGCCCGATCCGTCACGACCAGCTCGACGATCGTGGCGATCTCGTTCCTGTCCTCCTTCTCGACGTGAACGATGATCCTCTCCTGGTCCTGCTCGACCTCGACGGCTCCGCCGGTGAGGATCCGCCCTCTCTTTATCATCTTAGGAATCGGCGGCAGCGAGAGGACCAGTTCTCCCGGCCACTCGAAGATGAACAGGTAGATCCTGTCGTTGCGGCACGTCGACGCCCCCCACTTCCCGGGCATGAAGGGGCCGCCGCGCGTCCCGTAAATGCACTTGCCGTACCTCTGCAGCCACTGCCCCATCTCGCGAAGGCGCTCGGCCTGGCGCGGCTCGATCCGCCCGTCGGGCATGGGCCCCACGTTGAAGAGAAGGTTGCCGTCGCCGCCCGCCGTGTAGATCAAGGTCCGGAGGCACTCCTTCAGCGATTTCATCCTGTCGGCCGGCTTCCAGGCCCACTGGCGGCAGATCGTCATGCACGTTTCCCAGGGGCGTTCCCTGTTGAAGGAACCGATCCGCTGCTCGGGCGTATCGAAGTCGCCGGCGTTCTCGCTCGTCTGCATGGTGGTGCCTGACATGCCGCGCCGCCCCTTGCTCACCCGGTTGTTGATCACCAGCGTGGGCTGAATCTCCGTCAAGTAGTCGTAAAGGCCGTTGCCGTACTCCCGCGTCCACGGCGCCTCCCACTCGCCGTCGAACCAGCAGATTCCGAGCGGCCCGTACTTCTCGATGATCTCGCGGGTCTGGTTCTTCACGTACTGGTAGTAGCGAGGCATGTCGTGAGTCGTCTTCTTCCCGCGTCCGCCGGGGCTGTCCCTGGGGTAGTCGGGGTGATACCAGTCCAGGATGGAGTAGTAGATGGAGAACTCCACCCCCCGCTCGCGGCACGACGCGCTCAGCTCGGCCAGGATATCGCGCTTGAAGGGCGTTGCCGCGATGTCGTAGTCGGTGAACTCCGAGTCCCAGAGGCAGAAGCCGTCATGATGCTTGGAGGTGATGACCAGGTACTTCATGCCCGCTTCCCGGGCGATCTCGACCCACTCGCCGGCGTCGAACCGGACGGGATCGAACTGCTTGTAGAGCAGATCGTACTCCTCCGCAGGGACCTGTCCGCCGCGCGACCACCCGATCTCAGTGCCCTTCAGGCTCACGGGGCCCCAGTGGATGAACATGCCGAACCGCTTGTTCATGAAATCGCGGACGACGCGCTCCCTCACGGCGTCATTCCGTTCCGGCTCCTCGGTGCAGGGGGCTGTACCGGCAGCAAGAGCGATGACGGCGAGTAGGCAGAGCACGGTTCTTTTCAACGGCATCGGTCACCTCCTGATCTACTTTTATCTTCCGTTCTTAATTCCAGCGAATGTCGAAATCCGATCGAACCGGATGCAGTCCTTTTCAGGAACAGCTTCTGAGCACCGCCTCGGCCACGGCGTGCCTCTCCCGCGGATTCTCGCCGTGGCTGTGCCACTTCCCCAACCCCTCGAAGAGAAACACAGTCTCGAATCCGGGAAAGAGCCGGACGAGCTCGCCGGGCTCCAGGAATGTCCGGCTTCGGCCTTCCCGACCCACGAAGGAGTTGCGGCCTATCTCCTCCCCCTCGCTGGAGAGCCTGGCAAAGGAAGGATCGAGAACGGTGAATGCCGTGACAAAGAGCAGGCCGCTCCCGGTGATCCACCTAGCCGCACGATCGCCCAGGATCTCGACCTTGTCCCGAGGAAGACAGGGGATCAAGCCGAGAAAGAGGATCGCGGAATAAGGTCCCGCATCCAGGGCCAGCGTCTCTATCCCGGACCGCTCCGCACGGATCGGCAGCCCCTCCTTCTTCGACGTGTCGTTTACGATGTCGACGGCTGTCCGGGAAGGATCGATCGCATGGACCGCGATGCCGCGGCGCGCCAGAAAAAGCGCGTTCCGTCCCTGCCCGGTCCCCAAATCCAGAACCTGACCGGAGCGATCGATCAGGTGATGGTACTTCTCGAGAACCTCCGACGGCTCCGCACCGAAGTAGTTCTCCGTCTCCCTGTAGATCGTGTCGAATTCCAATCCCGGTTCCTCCTGCCGACTGCGCGTTCGAGCGCGATCGGTCCTCCCGCGCCGCTCGACCAAGCACCAATCCGTTTCCATTCTCCCACAGATCCGCCAAAACGACAAAGATCTCCAGGCTGGCAGCTCCGGGTGACTCCCTGTTAGAATATCTCCTTCGCAGCAGAACGCCTCGTTCCGGGGTGAAAAGACGATACGTGCAGCAGGAAGCTCCTTCATGGACCAGAACGGCGATCCAACCCGAGCGCTTGTCCAGCGCGCCCAGAGCGGCGACCAGGAAGCCCTCAACGAGCTGTTCGGCCTCTACTGGCCGCAGGTCCTCGCCGCCGTGCGCCGGAGAATGGGCGACCGGCTCCGGCTGTTCGAGGAGTCGCGGGACGTGGTGCAGGACACCCTGGAGGAGGCGCTGCGCTCCTTTCCCTCCTTCCGCTGGCAGGGAGAAGGATCGTTCAAGTACTGGCTCTACACCCTGGCCACGAACCGGATCCGGAAGCACGCCCACTTCTTCTCCGCCCAGAAAAGAGGCGGAGGCAAGCTTCCTTCCTTTCTCAAGGTCGGCGCCGTGGGCCAGGAGGGAGCCGGTCCAACGGATTCGCGAACGGCAAGCCGCCTGGCTCAGATGAACGAGCGGCGCATCCGCGTCCACCGGGCCATGGAGCGCCTCTCGACAGAGCAGCGCGAGTTGCTCGAGATGCGCGAGATTCTGGGACTCAGCCACGGCGAAATCGGCCAGGCTCTCGGTATCGGTCCCGACGCGGCTCGGATGCGTGTCGTGCGCGCCAAGGAGACGCTGATCAGCAAGATCATGGAGATCAAACGGGAGGGGTTTTGACGATCGTCTGAACAGGCTGGGGCAGGCGCCGTTCGAGTGAAACAATGGACAAGGAATCAGAAGCCGACAAGGTATTTCGCGACTACCTGAGCCGCCTGGAAAAGGGCGAAGCCCTTGACCTGAAAGCCTTCTTCAGCACCCACGGCGATCTCGAGGAGGCTCTCTGGGACCGATTCTGGACGTGGGAGGAGGCCCGGTCGGTCTTCAAGACGGACGACCGGCAGATCGAGGTCACGTCGGCGGCCCAGGATCCCGAGCTCTTCTTCGAATTCCGCGACGACCGGGGAGAGGAATTCGGCCGCAGGATCGACGAGTTCACCCTGCTCAAGGAGATCGGCCGCGGCACCATGGGCGTCGTCTTCCTGGCGCGGCAGGAGCGCACCGACCGTCTCGTGGCCTTGAAGCTCCTGGCCCCGCTGAAGCACAAGAGCCCCACGGCCCGGGAGCGCTTCCGCCGGGAGGTGGCCGCCCTCGGCCGGCTCCACCACCGGAACATCGTGTCGATCCTCCTGGCAGGCGACATCGAAAACGTCCCCTACTTCGCCATGGATCTCGTCTGCGGCGTCCAGATGGACACCGTCCTCTCCACCCTGAAGGACCGCGATCCCCTCACCATCACGGGCCGCCGGGTGGAGGAGATCATCGGTGACAAGATCCCCGAGTACCTGAAGCCCCTGGCCGAGTCGTTCTCGCCGTTGCCCCGCCCGGCCGGCTACGAGGTCTTTGCCCGTCCCTACATCGAGGTGGCGTGCCGCTTCGCCATCCAACTCGCCGAGGCGCTCGAGCACGCCCACTCCCAGGGCATCATGCACCGCGACGTCAAGCCCTCGAACGTGCTGATCGAGCTCGACGGCACCTGCCGCCTCTCGGACTTCGGCCTGGCCCGGGAGATGGGAACGGCATCGCTCACCCAGACGGGCGAGCTCGTGGGCACGCCGTACTATTCCGCGCCGGAGCAGATCGTCGGCAAGCGGATGGGCCTCGACCGCCGTGCCGACATCTTCTCCCTGGGAGTCACGCTCTACGAGCTGCTCTGCCTGAAGACGCCGTTCCAGGGTGAAACGGCCGAGCAGGTCTTCAGCCAGATCCTCGTGAAGGATCCGAGCCCGATCAGGAAGCACAATGCCGGTGTGCCGAAGGACCTGGTCACCATCGTGTCCAAGTGTCTCGAGAAGGACCCCGACCACCGCTACCAGAAAGCCGGCGAGCTGGCCGAGGACCTCAAGGCGTTCCTCGACTTCAGACCGATCAAGGCCAGGCCCGTGGGGCCGATCAAGAGCACGATGAAGCTGGTCCGGCGCCACAAGCTCGTTTCTGCAGCCCTGAGCGTGGCGATGATCGCCATCCTCGTGCTCGCCGGGTACATGATCAAGGTCCGCTGGGATCGGATCGCGGAAACCCTCGACCACAATAGCGAAGTCGACGGCGCCATCTCGCTGATCCGCTCGTCTCTGGAGGAAAGATACCTGGCCGAGGCGGCAAAGGCCCTGGGTCGCCTCGTCTCCCTCGACGACTCCCACCCCGAGCTCGAAAGCCTCAGGCGCGACGTCAACCTTCTCCGAAGCCGGGAGAAGCTCGGCAAGGTGCGCCAGCTGATGAGGGAGTACGAGGCGCTGAAGCAGCGGTGGAACAAGAAGAAGAGAGAGCTGAGCCTGGCCGAGGACGAGATCGCCAGGAGCTACACCGATGCGGACAAGCGGGTCCTGGCGCAGCAGCTTGCCACGGACTTCGCCACCCTCGGCCTGCGGATCCGGGAGGTCGAGGACCAGATCATCTCGGCGATCAACGATGCCCGCACCTGGTCCGAGGCTGCGGACCGGAACGAGTATCCTCCCGTTCAGAAGACCTATGCCGAGTACTACATGACCCGGTGGCACAACGCCCTCGAAGAAGGCGACACCCTGACGATGGAGCATTATGCCCGGCTCGTGGAGCAGTACAGCCAGGATCCCCAGATCAAGGAGGAGCTCAAGGGCCTCGGCAAGCTGCTGGTCAAGGGCACGGAAGGAGCCGAAATCCATCTGTTCCATTACGAAAGCTACCTGAAGGCCAGCAGGAACGCCAAGGTCGACAGATTGGTTCCCGTCCAGGTCGTCGAAGGGGAAAAGGTCGAGCCATGCCCGATCTCCAGCGGATTCTATGCCGGCGATCCCTGCCTGACGGTCCGGGACGGCGGCCTGACCGATCTCGCTGCCGGCGATCTGATCCTGGATATCGAGGGCTATCCCGCCGCCGAATCGCTCCTCGTGAGATCGGTCGTTCAGGGAAGCCCCGCCTGGAAGGCCGGCGTCCGGACCTTCGACCGGATCAGCGACGTGGAAGGGATCGACATGGTGGATGCCTACATGTGGCGCCACGGGCGGGCTGTCCCCCCTCTCGAGGTCCGCGTGGCGTCGCCGCAGGGATGGCTCGTCTTCACCACCGACTGGGAGGGAAAAACCCTCTCCGAGAAGAGCGGCATCACGGCGGCCCCGGCCTACATCATGCTGGCCCAGGCCGTGGCTTCGAGGACGATAACGATCGGGACCATCCACAAGGGGAAGGAGCGAAGGTTCGAGATCGGCGAAGGCGAAGTGGCCGGCATCGACAGCGAGATCACGGCCTACCCGCTGATCTGCACCAGCGAGAACAAGATCGGCACACTCCCGCTGAAGAAGCCGATCCTCTGCGCTCCGGGCTCCTACCTGGCCGTGCTCAGAAAAAAGGGAATGGAGGATCTCCGGCTCCCGATCTGCGTCCCCAGGCTGCAGAGCGTCCGCGTCGAGGGGAGCCTCCACCCTGAAGGCACGTCCCCGGAAGGATTCGTGCGCGTGGCCGGCGGCGTCTTCTTCAGCGGAGGGGACAGCAAGGCGATCGACTCGGAGGAAAGAAGGGAGAAGGATCTCCGCGAATTCTGGATCTCCAGGTACGAGGTCACGGTGGGCGAGTGGTTCGAGTTCATCAACACGCCGGAGATCATCGAGGAAATCCGCAACGAGCCGGACCCGAGGTCCGTTCCCTATCTTCCCCGCTACAGCCTCAAGGACCGCTCGGGCCAGGAGACGATGGAGATCCTGGCGATCTGGAGCACGTCGGAGAACAGGTGGCTCTCCAGATACTGGGACACCCTCGATGTCCCCGTTCTCGGCGTGTCATGGGAGGACATCCAGCAGTTCCTCGCCTGGAAGAACAGGCGGGCCGAGGAGAGCGGCTCGCCATGGCGGTACCGGCTACCCGGCCAGGAGGAGTGGGAGAAGGCGGCGCGCGGCGTCGATGCCAGGAGCTATCCCTGGGGGAGTCGATTCGACTTCACCTTCTGCCTCTCCCGCCACTCCCGGCCCGAGGCGAATCTCACTGTGAGCGAGCTGGGAAGGCTCGAGCCCGCGCTCTCCTATCCGATCGATGAGAGCCCCTACGGCGTCCGCGACCTGGCCGGGAGCGTGGTCGAATGGAGCAACGACACCCAGGTGCACCACACTGTCTCGCTGCGCGGCGGCTCGTACGACGCCGACAGCTCTCGTGTGTTCCGGGCCGCGTCGCGCGATGTGTTCGACGCCGGAAAGTGCCACTGGAACCTCGGCTTCCGGCTCGTGGCCGTGAAGCAGGAATGACGCATCCAGGCCGGATCCATTGGACAGGCCCGCTGACCCGGCATTTCCAGGATTTTCCATTCAAGCCGCCAAACCCACCCAACAATAGATAAACAAACCAATTACAGCAACCGGCCCCTGTTCCCCAACCCTTCCTGCCACGAAAAAACCCGAAAAAAACTCCCCGGGACCGTTCGGTTGCGGAACCGTTGGGACTTAAAGGGACGACAGCGACAACCGTCGAGCTGACTTGAACAGGAAGGCAGGACCCTGATGAGCGCACAACCGAAAGTGAAACCGGCATCCGGGAAGAAAAGCCGGACCCGTTCGCTCCGGAACAAGGCGCGGGCCGCTGCTCTGAAGGTCCACTTCTTTCAGAGCCTTCCCGAGGATTCCGACGCCCAGGCGCTGGTCCGGCGCTGCGAGGACGGGGAGCTGAACGTCCAGCAGCTCAACAACCGACTGATGGTGCTCTATCGCGACAGCAGCGACGTGTCGGCCTTCTCGGCGCTCTACCAGCTCAACTACAAGCACTTCCTCAACATCATCAACAGGCGCCTGAACGGTTATCGTCAGATGCTGAGCCCGGCGGATCTGCTTCAGGATGTCTTCATGCTGATCTACCGCTACCCGGACAAGTTCCGTCACGACCACGACCGCTCCTTCTACAACTGGAGCTACTCGATCATCCTCAACACGATCCGCAGGAAGCTGAAGTCGCGGGGCGTCAAGACCGTGGACATCAAGCTCCTCTCCGATTCGATACCGGACAAGAGAAATCCCGGTCCCTTGCGCCGCCTGATGACGAAGGAAGATATCCACAGCCTGAAGCAGCTCTACGCCATCTACCTGATGCTCTACCTGAACACCTACAGGCTGCAGCTCAACGAGCGCGAGAAGAAGGCGCTCCATCTCGTGGAGGTGGATGGCGACAGCTACAAGGATGCGGCAAAGAGGCTCCAGCTCAGGTACGACAACTTCAAGATGGTGATCTGCCGCGCCAGGAAGAAGATCTCCATGGGGATCTCTCTCCTCCTCGACCGGCTCCCTGCGGTGAAGATCGAAGGCGCACCGGCGCGGTGCGCCCTTCGTGTCCCGACGACCGTCCTTCCCTCTGCATGACGGGAAGGGACATTCCGCCGGCGACCTTGCCCTTTCCGGATCCCTGACGCTACTCGTTCACATTGGTCACGATGAAGCTGCCGCTCCGGCTGTCCTTCTCGATCTGGATCAGGCCGCTCTTCTGCGCCGCCTTGAGGACCTCGGAGAAGGACTTGAAACCGTAGTAGTCCTCGTTGAAGGCGGGCTGCTTCCTCTTCAAGGTCTGCTTGACCATCGAGCTCCAGATCATGTCGTACCCCTCGCGCATCAGGGCCGAGATCGAATCGAGGAGCAGGTCGAAGAGCTCCTCCTTCTTCGGATCGAGCCCCCGCTTCTGGCTGCGCTTCGATACGGGCTTCATGATATCCTCGTAGTAGATGAACTCGTCGCAGTTCGAAACGAGGAGGTGGGAGACGGAGTTCTTCACGCCGAAGCCGATCACGTACTTGTTGTTCTCGCGCAGCTTGGAGACGAGGGGGGAGAAGTCCGAGTCGCCTGATCCGAGGATGAAGATCTCGATGTGGTCCTTCGAGTGGCAGAGCTCCATGGCGTCCACGACCATCTGGATGTCGGCGGCGTTCTTTCCGGCCCGCGTGTTGCTGGGGATGTCGAAGAGGTCGACGGAGGCCTCGTGAAGCTTCCGCTTGTACTTGGTATAGTGATCCCAGTTCGCGTAAGCCCTCTTGGTGAGGATCTTGCCTTTTTCCACGAGCCGTTTCAGAACGAGATCTATGTCGAACTTCTTGTACTTGGAATCCTCGATTCCTATGGCGATGTTCTCGAAATCGAGAAAAAGCGCCATTTTTCTTTCTTCCTGCATGGATGCACCTTTCAGCACCGTGATGAATCAGTTCTTGCCGCACATCGCGGCAGGCGGCTGATTTATACATCAAATCGATGGTAAATATCACATAAAAGACGAGACCTCATCCATGGAAAAAATTATCGAAATCCTTGAAGGCCCAAACGGAACATGGATCGCAGCCTTCTCCCTTGCTGCTGCCGCTCTGCTGGGCGGCGCAATTTTTTACAGGGTCGCCGTCCTGCTTTCCCGGATCCGGATCTCCGCCAAAGCCCGCCGGGGACGCCGGATGGAAGGCGCCGCGAAAAAACTGCTCGAGGAAAACGGCTTCACGGTCCTCGGGGAGCAGGTCCCGCAGCATGTTGCCGTGCTCGTCGACGGGGAGAGGTCGGAAACCACGCTGCACGCAGACTTTATAGTAAAGAAGGGAAGGCGGCTCTTCGTGGCCGACTCCAAGACCGGCGCTGACGCCGCCTCTCCTCCGGCGGCCCGGGTGCGGCGCCAGCTTCTCGAGTACTGCCTCGCCTACGAGTGCGACAGCTCGCTGCTGGTGGACATGGACAGCCGCACGATATCGGAAGTGGAATTCGATCTGCCCCTGCAGAGGGGAATCAGCCCGGGCGGAGCCCTTATCCTCTCCCTCTTCTCCCTTCTCCTCGGCGCCCTGGCAGCTGCCTGGCTCTAGAGAGGACATTTCACACCCTGCAACGACCTTCCTTTTTTTGATGTCGGACTCCTCGCATCCATTGCGCTGTATCAGCAGCCGGCAAGAGACAAGCGTTTTCTCGAAGGAGCCGGCTTTCATGACTCAGACGATCCAAATTCACGGAGACAAGGAGAACAAGATGTACATCGCTCGCAGATCGAACAATCCATTCAGAATGACGATTTCTTTTCTGATTGTCCTGCTTGTACTTTCGCCCTTGGTCCTGGCGCAGAACGGTACGCAGCAGTGGGCGTTCCAGACGGGGGATATGGTCACTTCCTCCCCGGCGATCGGGACGGATGGCACCATCTACGTGGGATCTTGGGACAACTACCTCTACGCGCTCGATCCGGACGGCACCGAGAAGTGGAATATCGGCCTGGGGGGTGACGTGCATTCCTCCCCGGCGATCGGAGCAGACGGCACAATCTACGTGGGATCCAATTATCTACACCTTTTCGCGATCAATCCCGATGGCAGTCAGAAGTGGTCGATACCGCTGGCGGGCAATGTACGATGCTCTCCGGCGATCGGAGCGGACGGTACCATTTATGTCGGCTCTGAATCCGGCCATCTCTATGCGATCGATCCGGACGGGAGCGAGAAGTGGAACACCTATCTGGGCGGTTACGTGGAGTCCTGCCCGGCGATCGGAAGGGATACCACCATCTACGTGGGCACCACTGACGGCAACCTTTTTGCACTCGATCGGGACGGGAACCAGCAGTGGATGTTCCAGACTGGGGACGTGATCACCTCCTCGCCTGCGATCGGAGCGGATGGCACCGTCTACGTGGGCTCATTCGACAACCACCTCTATGCGATCAATCCGAACGGCACCGAGAAGTGGATTTTCGGCCTGGGGGGTGACGTGCATTCCTCCCCGGTTATCGGAGCAGACGGGACCATCTATGTGGGCTCTGGCTATCTACACCTATTCGCGATCAATCCCAATGGAAGCCAGAAGTGGATGTTCCCGCTGGCGGGCAACGTACGATGCTCTCCGGCGATCGGAGCGGACGGCACCATCTTTATCGGTTCCGAATCCGGCTATCTCTGTGCGATCAATCCGGACGGAAGCGAGAAGTGGAACTCCTGGTTGGGAGGCTTCGTGGAGTCCTGCCCGGCGATCGGAGCAGACGGAACCATCTACGTCGGCAACACCGACGGCTATCTTTTTGCGATCAACGGCAGTTCCGGCGGCCTGGGTGATACTCAATGGCCGATGTTTCGCCATGACCTGGAACATACCGGAGGGGTGCCACAACAAGCTGTCCATCTCGACATCAAAGCCAACGGCCAGGACGAGATCCTGATCGTGACGAGGACGCAGGATGTCGCGCTGGCCATCGACATCGACGTCGTCTGTTCGACCGAGTGTTTCGTCGACGTCTGGGTGCTCGCCATGATGCCAAGCAGTCAATGGTGGTCTTACGGTTCCCACGTCTCTCCATCCTGGATGCCTGGTGCGGCCAACGCCTACTTCACCGGTGGCCTGCTCGACAAGACGGCTCTCATCTACAATGGTCCCTTGACGACAACGGGTATGTGGTGGCTCATGCTGGTGGCGGACGACAATCCGAATGGCGGTCTGAACGACTCCAATGTTCTGGACTACGATCTGGTCGAGGTGATTGTGCTGCCATAGCCCCATGCAATGATTTCCGAGCAATCGCCTCCTCTCTGGACTCGAGGCAGAAAAAGCGCCTTGCTGCTTGCAGGTCAGGTACTAACGACATAGTCCCGGCCTGCGGCAGCGAGGCGCTTCCGTTACATACCGCATCCGCACCTCCCTGTTTATTTTTATTGTATCTTCTGGTATATTTTGATCGTACGGATCTGATTCCCGACACGATCTTAAAATCCGAACATTTCATCGATTTCGTAACGAGGAGTCGTCAGATGGGATGTAGCAAGGCGCAGCGCGCGATTCGACCGCAGGCCTGTTTATGACAGGTTGAGGATCGAATCGTGTGCTGCAACGCAGTCCACATCGATCTGGCGCCTCCGCAGTAGAAATCGATGAAATGCTCGGATTAAGCCGATTGCAATCACCTCATCACCGATCAAGATAATGGAGAAAAACTATGCGAACATGTAAACGGATCCTGCCTGCCGCTTTCTTCCTCATTCTTGGCATCCTGGCAATCGCTGCCCCTGCGTCGGCCGGGTCGATTTCAACCACGCTGGATCTGCAGGTCGAGGAGCTCTCCTTTTCCAGGCTCGATGGTTTCGATTGCGTCGATTTCAGGGATTCCGAGTTTCTCACCCGACCCGGATCCCCCATGCTGCCCTACCGGACACTGCACTTTTCCCTGCCGGCGGGCTATGAGGTCGTGAGCATCGACGCGCGGGTCGTGGAAAGCCGCAAGATCGACGGGAAGTGGTCGATCTACCCGGCCCAGGTCCCCGTGCCGATGAGTCATCCGGAGTGGTTCGAGTTCACCCCTCCCGATTTGGCCGTCTACGGATCCGAAGCCGCCTTCCCCGGGCAGTTCGCCAAGGTGGCCCACCAGGGCAACCTCTCCGGCTACCGGATCGCCGCGATCTCTCTCTTTCCCCTGCAGTACATCCCGAAGAAGGGCGAGCTCCACCTCGTCACCCGGATGGAGGTGGACCTCGAGCTCGCTCCCATGGCCGAACCTGACCAGCAGGTCTTCGTGCGCAGCGAGAACGCCGAGCGGATCGTCCGCAGGCAGGTCCTCGGCATGGTCTCGAATCCCGGCGACGTCCCTGCCCGGGCGGCGCTTCACAGGCCGGACCAGACTCGCGCCGACACGGTCGACTACCTGATCGTCACCGATTCGGCCTATGTCTCCCTCTTCCAGAGGCTCGCCGACTGGAAAACGAAGAAGGGCGTCCCCACAGAGGTGAAGAGCACCTCGTGGGTCTACTCCAACTACACCGGCACGGACAACCAGGAAAAGATCCGCAACTGCGTCAAGGACTACTGGCAGAACAAGGGGCTCGTCTTCTTCCTGCTCGGCGGCGACACGGGCAAGGTGCCCTACCGGAAGGCCTTTGCCACGGGAGGCAACTACGGCAGCGACATCCCCTGCGACGTCTATTTCTGTGATCTGGACAACACGTGGAACGACGACGGGGACAGCACGTGGGGTGAGCTCTTTCCGGACAACATCGACGCCTATTCCGATGTGTACGTGGCGCGCGCTCCGGTGGACACCACGTCGCAGGTCGACCTGTTCATCGACAAGGTGCTCCAGTACGAGGGGCACAGCTCCATGCCGGCGCTACCCACCGACTACCAGACCAGGGTCCTGATGCTCGCCTCGTGGCTCGATGGATCGACGAACGGCGCTGTGCTGAAGGACGAGATCGAGTACCTGTGGGTTCCCGACTTCTTCACCACGATCAAGCTCTACGAGAGCCTGGGCAACCTGAGCCCATCGAGCGCCGTCTCCGAGATGAACTCGGGTCATAACTTCATCAACCACACCGGGCACGGCAGCACCGGCTCGATCCAGGCCGGAACAGGCTATCTCAATTCAAGCGACATGTACAACCTGACGAACGCGCCGCGGTACGGCTCCTTCTACTCCCTGTCGTGCTTCTCCGCCTCGTTCGACAGCAACGACTGCCTGGCCGAACAGTACTGCAACGCACCGGGCGGCGGCGGCTTCTACGTGGGCAACTCGAGGTATGGCTGGTACCTCCCCGGCATGCCTCACAAGCCTTATTCCGCCTCGTGGGACAAGAAATTCTGGAAAGGCATCTTCAAACCGGAATGGGATTACTGGAGCCTCGGCCAGATCCACTGCGCCGGCAAGGACAACAGGATCTTCGTGATCTGGGGTAATGCAACGGAATGCTACTGCTTCTACGAGCTGAACCTCTTCGGCGACGCCGAGATGCCGGTCTTCAAGGACACTCCCTTCGAACTCGACGTGATCCACGGCGCCACCCTGCCCGTCGGCCAGTCGGACTTCCCGATCCGCGTCATTGCGGATGGGACACCGGTGGAAGGCGCCCGCGTCTGCCTGATGATGGACAGCACGATCTACCTCGTCGGATTCACCGACTCCTCCGGCCTGGCCGTCTTCGACGTGAGCCCGGCGGCCACCGGCGTGCTCGACCTCACCGTGACAGCCAACAACGCCATCCCCCTCGAATCGACCGCACAGGTCGACAACGGAGCGGCCGTTCCGTTCATCGCCACCGTGAATCCCGCCATCGGCCCCACATGCGGCGGTACGGCAGTGACGCTCTCGGGATACAACTTCACCTCGAGCCCGGCCATGACCGCCTCATTCGAGGGCACGCCCGCGTCGAGCACGACCTTCATCGATGAGAACACCCTCGACTGCATCACGCCGGCCGTGGGCAGCTACGGAATGCTGGACGTGTCCGTTTCGAGCAGCAACGGATCGAACACATTCCCGAATTCGTTTCACGGTTTCCTCGTGGGAGGCCCTCCCTACAACATGGCCCCGGAGGACCTGTCCAACCTTCCTGTGAACACACCCTTCGAAATCATCGTGGGCGGCGAGAGCTCTCAGACCTTCTTCGTCTACTACTCGGAGGGACCCGGACCCTACACAACACCCTACGGCACGATGGGGCTCGATCTCCCCGTCTACCGCGTGGCCGCGGGAACGCTGAACAGCGACGGCTACATCTATCAGACCTTCACGGCACCGAGCACTCCCTACACCTTCTACCTCCACGCGATCTCGGTGGACAACGGCAGCTACACCTGGGCGATCGGCGGCGACAACCCGAACGGCACGGGTTCGATCGAGGTCACCGTGGTGGAGTGATCGGTCAGAAAATCATTGCCATCGAGTAGCCGGGGGAGGCAGCCCTCCCCCGGCTCTCACACTTTCGGACACAGTTCCTCACAGATTCGGGCGAGGTTGCGGCCACGACACCGCCGGATCCGGCGCTGCGCGCCATGCCCGGCGCACAGATCGAAGCCCGGCATCCCTTCGAGGAGTGCCGGGCTTTTTTACCGAGCCCGCGCAATCTCAGCCGGAGATTTCAGAGAAGAGCTCGACATCTTTTCGGTGGTGTCGGATGTTCCTTGAGAGAGGATTTATGGCGCCTTCAGTCTCCCTCAATACCCCGAGCGCAACAACCAGTAGGAAGAAAAGCCGGCTTGGCCGGTCTCTTCCAGGCCATGGTTGGCCGGGAGGTTCTGGTAGTTGAATCCGCCGGGAAAGTTGCTGTAGCAGAACCACCCGTCGCCCGACACGTATGGTGTCGACTGGTCCATCGGAGCCGGGTACTCGCCTGCCGTCAGGGTCACCTTGCACCCCACGAAGAAGACCCCGGATACCGTCACCGGCCCGATCGGGTAGGTGTTCATCCTGGCCGTGTTGGTGTGATCCACGACACCGCTACCCGTGGCCATGATCACGCAGTCGCTCGGGTCGCCGTCGTTGTTGACGTCATTCCAAACGTAGACGCTGCAGGGTGTCCCGTTTGCCGGACCCCCGCCGTAGGTCAGGTTTCCGAAGGCGGTGCTGATCGACACGATCGTCTCTCCTCCCGGTTTCGCGTCGAAACGGTGCATCCAGCAAAGATCACCGCCGTTCGTCAGCCCTAAAGCGCTTTCGGCCGTGGCATCGTCGTAACGGTACTCACTCGCAGGCGTTTCAGACACTTCCACGACGCACAGGTTGGTCAGCAGGGAGCTGGGATAGTAGACTGGGCCGAGCAGTGCCTGAAGGGGGTGCTCCTCTCCGGGCGACCACCAAGCCGGAACCGGTCGCGACTCCTCCAGCACACCGCTCCCCGGTATGGCCCCCACATCGAAAGGCGCGATCGGCCAGTCCAGGTGCAGCAATCCCCTGGCAGTCATTTGCGGCGGGTCCTTGATCCCGTTTCCGAGAAGAAGCCGCACCGGCGCCCAGCCGGGGTAGCCGGTCACCTTGAGAACCAGGTCGCCTCCCGGAACAGTTTCCCCGCTCTGATAGAGGTGCGGGTAGAATTCATCCGCCCCCATGTCGACCGAAGCGTCCGCCACTCGCGGGTCGCCCTCGAAGTCGAAGTCCGGAAGCGCTGTGTAGGTGAACCCCGCATCCCTGCACGGCGAGCTCCAGGTCAGATGATAATCCCTTCCATCCGCGTCGACAAAAGCCGGGTCGGCATCGATCATCCCCGTACCCCAGTTCAGCACGCAGCCCTGGTCGACCTGCACCTGGAACTTGCCTCCCTCCACGTCAGAGTAGTAGATATCCAACCTGGCCGGACCGCCGCCGCCGTGATCCTGGACCCAGATTTCCTTTCCCTTGGGGGCATCGTTTCCCCACAAGATGTTGTTTCTCAACGTTGCCACCGCTTGTGCACCGCAAGTAATCCCTCCGCCGCCGTCCTTTGCGTAGTTGTCAACGATCGTGTTGCCGATGATCGATGGCATTGAATGCCAAACCACCACTATCCCGCCACCCTGACCATATCCCAATATCGCCTGGTTACATGCGATTACGTTTCCAAATATCCTCGCAGAGCTTGCCTGATTACACCCAAGTCCAGCTCCTGTGTCTGATATATTTTCAAGAATAATATTATCATGAATAAAGCAGCCATCTGTAGATGCCAGCGACGATATCCCGCCACCGCCAAAATATGCTACATTCCCCCTTATAATGTTACACTCGATTACAGAA
>CAYZWU010000073.1:0-21909 GCA_964482235.1 uncultured Phycisphaerales bacterium | reverse complement strand
ATTACCCTGATTTTGGTTACGAAAATGGCTTGCCCCTATCCCTGAAACTCCTGTCTGGACTGAATGCTCGATAGGGGAAAAGTATGGCGAAGTTCAGAAAACTTCATTGACTCTACAGTTTTTTACGAAACCTCTGCCTCTGAAACTCCTTTCCTGACAGAATACTATTCTCCCGCTCTTAACATAACTCTATTAATTACGGGTATTCCCTAATCAAAAAGCCTTTGACAATTTCCTGCCTCGAATGATAGACTTCACGACGCTCACTTCGTTGGTATTGTGGACCTTCGAAAGGCACTCTTTCTTATCACTTATAAAATCAAAAACATAATAAACCCGAAGCATATAATGTTTCCGGGGAGGGGAACTTTTATGCAACTTCCGGATTCGGCCGTTGCCTTCGATAAAATAGATACTTGTCTTCAGGAGCTTGTAACACCGCAGCAGTACAGGACCTGGTTTCAGTCTCTCCAAATTTCAGAGATCACACAAAATTGTATCACCTTCTCCGTATCAAATAACTTTCTCAAGGAATGGATCAACCATTACTACCAGGATACTATTCGTAAAGCTGTTGCCAGTGTCTACGGACGCGACCTCAAGATTTTGATTGCAACTACTCCCGATTCAGCTCTCAAGAATTCGAATGTAGAGGAGCAACCTTCTTCCGGCCGGTCGTCTGAAGAGAGGGGAGAGTGCGCCGCGCCAGTCCGCCAACGCCAGCAACCGGCATCACCCACTCCGGATCCCAGACTCGGAAATCCGGATATCGTCCTGAACTCCAAGTACATCTTCGACAACTTCATCATCGGCCCGAGCAATCAGCTTGCCTATGCGGCTTCCGTTGCGGTTTCCGATTTTTCCTCCCTCACCTACAACCCACTCTTTCTTCATGGCTCCGTCGGCCTCGGCAAGACCCATCTTCTTCAGGCCATCTGCCACAAGCAACTTGCCACGGCTCGGAATCGCAAGATCCTTTATCTTTCATGCGAAACATTCACGAATCAGTTCATTTCCTCCATCGAAACGGGTGATCTGCGGAATTTCAGAAACAAGTACCGCCATATAGATCTCATTCTGATCGACGACATCCATCTCATCGCAAACAAGGAACGCACGCAGGAAGAATTTTTTCATACATTCAACACGCTTTACAATTCCGGAAAGCAGATCGTCCTCTCGAGCGACTCGCCACCTTCCGAGATCCCAACTATTCAGGAGCGCCTGATTTCTCGCTTCAAGTGGGGGCTCGTCGCCAAGATCGAGCCTCCCAACTTCGAGACCAGGTTTGCCATCCTCCGGAAAAAAGCCCATCTTCTGGGACACGAAGTTCCCGATGACATTCTCAACTTCCTTGCTGAGAACGTCAACACCAACATCCGCGAGCTCGAGGGCGCCATCACGAAAGTCATCGGGTTTTCCGTCTTGACTGAGTCCCCGCTGGATCTTGCTCTGGCTCACAAAGCGATGCGCGACGTTCTCAACACGAAATCTTCAAAAATAACAATCGACGATATCGTCCGTGTCACGACCAAGAAATTCAACGTCAAGCTTTCCGATCTTCAATCCAAGAAGAGAAATAAATCGATCACACTTCCCAGACAAATCTGCATGTATGTCGCCAAGAAACACACGTCTCTTTCTCTCCAGGAAATCGGCGGCTACTTCGGCGGTAGGGATCACACAACAGTCATCTATGCCATCGAAAAAATCAAGAAAGGCATGAAAGAAGACGAAGTCCTCTACCAGAATGTCAGCGATATCATGATCAAGCTCGGAAAAGAGTGATCGTACGCTCACTTCCCCGCTGCATGATTTTCCTTCGGTAACATTTTCCCGGTAACGATGATTTGATTCATTATTACATTCGACGAATAATTACTTTTTCCCTCGTCAATCAATCTACAATTCGAACGCAACGACTCCGTTGCCAAGATTTAAGAGGACACAAGATGGGGGGGCTGAAACAGGAGAAATCGTGTTGACAACTGTCGAAGGGGCTGTCGAAAAAGCGCCGTTTCATAACATCAATTCCACCCGATACGAGCCTCAGGCGCGGCCTCTCCAGAATCCCGGCGCCCGATGGGAAGAACCGCGAAAGGATTCAACAGAGACCGGCGAGCGTAACTTCTTATTATTAAATAGAATAAGATTCATACTCCCTTCTTTTTCCAGAAAAATTGCAATGTAATATTAAGAAGTTATTTCTTATAATAATATACTCTTTAATAAGACAGCATCAGGACGAGAGTTTCATTTAAACGAGGCTTGATATGAAAATCGTCTATTCACGAGAACAGATTTTATCTGGTATCTCTTTGATTTCGAGCATCTGCAGCGGTCGTTCCACCAAGCAGATCTACCAGTGCAGCAAGATTATTGCCAGCAATGACGAGCTTCAGATTCTGGGAACGGATCTCGATCTTGCCGCCCGGTACAAGATCCCGGGAGATGGAGTGCAAGAGCCTGGAGAAGCGGCAGTTCCGGCCGCCAAGCTTCTCAACATCCTGAAAGAGATCTCGAGCGAAACCGTGGAGCTTGTCACCGATGGGCAGGTCTGTTCGATCATATCGGAAGACGGCAAGTTCAAGCTTCTGGGCGACAATCCAGACGAGTTCCCTGAAATCCCCAACTACGGAAACGAGGGTTTCGTCACCATCGATGCCGGCCTTCTGAACAGCTATGCCGTTAGAACGGCCTTTGCTGCCGCCCGCGACATGGGAAGGTATGCCTACAACGGTATTCTTCTCGAGATCCGCGAGACGGGCATCAAGATGGTTGCCACTGACGGACGCAGACTGGCCCTGGCTGGGAGCGAATCGGACGACAGCACCCCGATCTCGACAGCCATCGTTCCTGTCAAGGGGTTGCAGCAGCTGGGAAGGGAATTCATCGCCAAGGACGAGGAGCTGATGATCAAGATCGAGAAGAGCCAGGTCATCATGAAGACCTCGCATGTCGAACTGGCAGCCAGACTCCTGGAGGGCGAGTTTCCGAAATACGTCGACGTCATCCCACAAGACTATGAAAAAAGTATTTATGCTGGCAAAGAAGAGTTGGTTTCGGCGCTTCGCAAAGCAGCCATCACAGCAGGAGAGGAAGCCAGGTCCGTCCGCATGTCATTCAAGACCGGAAGCCTGGTCCTTTCGTCACACCAGGAAGGTGTCGGCGAGGCAGAAGTTCAGATTCCCGTGGAGTATGAGGGCGCCTCATTCGACATCACGTTCAATCCTGATTTCCTGCTCGAGTACATGAGGGTCGTCGAGGCGGACAAGATCAAGATGAAGTTCAAGGACAGCGCTTCTTCGGGTCTTCTGTCCGGCGGCGACGACACCTACTACGTAATCATGCCGATTACATCAAGGTCCTGATTCAATGGGCAGAGGCAGAACCGAGAAGCTCGGAGACATTCTGAGAAATGTCCTGACCAGGCGCGCTCTGTCTACCGGATATCAGAGAAGCCAGATTGATAGATCTCTCCGTAACATTCTTGAGGAAAACGAATTACGGCATTGTCGTATAGGAAGTATCAAAAACGGATGCCTGACGCTCCTCGTCGACTCGCCAAGCATGCTTTACGAGCTGAGGGCGTTCAAGAGCAGCGAGATTACAGAACGACTGCAAGACGCCGGCCATAAAGAAATCAAGAGAATCAAATTCGAATTCGAAAGTCGCAGCAGATGACTGATAAAACCAACAAACAGGATGATGTGAGCCAGCCTTACGATTCGACCTCTATCAAGGTGATGGAGGGGCTCGAAGCGGTCCGCAAGCGGCCGGCCATGTACATTGGCGATCAGTTTCACGCAGGATTCCACCGATGCGTCTTCGAGGTGGTAGAAAACAGCGTGGACGAGGCCTACACCTTTTCCGAATGCGACACCATTCGCGTCAAGATCAACATCGACGACAGCGTAATGGTGGAGGACAACGGACGCGGGATCCCCGTGGACATCCACAAGGAGGAGGGAATTCCGGCACTCGAGGTGATCCTGTGCAAGCTTCACGCGGGTGGTAAATTCGACAGGAAGAGCTACAAGTTTTCGGGCGGCCTGCATGGAGTGGGGGTGTCGTGCGTCAATGCGCTCTCCGAGCGGCTCGAGGTCGAGGTCTACAGGGACGGCAAGATCTATCAGCAGACGTTCTCGCGCGGGGAGAAGCAGTCGGAGCTCAGGACGATCGGCAAGACCGACAAGCGGGGGACGCGCATCACGTTCAAGCTGGACAAGGAGATCTTCGGCGACACGGAGATGTCCTTCGACACCGTTTCCAAAAGGCTGCGCGAGCTTTCTTTCCTCATGGGGACGAGCAATCTGAGAATCACCCTCGAGGACGAGAAAAAGGAGAAGAAGGAAGAGTATTATTATCCCGGCGGTCTCAGGTCGTTCGTCGAGCTGCTCAACAAGAACAAGAATCCCATCCATGATGATGTCATTCATTTCATCAAGGAAACCGATAACGGCATCTTCGAGGTGGCCATGCAGTACAACGACGGCTACCGGGAGGATGTCTATTCCTTCGTCAACAGCATCAACACCAGGGAGGGGGGGACTCACCTGTCCGGTTTCAAGGCAGCCCTTACCAGAACGCTCAACAGCTATGCCAAGCGTCAAAACCTGATCAAGCCGAACGAGATCATACCGAGCGGCGATGATTTCAGGGAGGGCCTGGCCGCCATCGTCTCCGTGCAGATTCCTGAACCGCAGTTCGAGAGTCAGACCAAGATTAAGCTCGGCAACCGGGACGTCCAGGGAATCGTCGAGAACATCGTGGGGGAGGAACTTTCCAATATCCTCGAGGAGAGGCCGGCATCAGCCAAGAAGATCGTTCAGAAGGCGCTTCTGGCCATGAGGGCCCGTGAAGCGGCGCGCAGGCAGAGGGAAATAGTCCGCCGCAAGAGCGCCCTGGCCAGCGGGAACCTGCCCGGCAAGCTGGCCGACTGCCAGAGCAAGGACAACGAGACCACCGAACTCTTCCTGGTGGAGGGGGATTCGGCAGGCGGCTCCGCCAAGCAGGCCAGGGACAGGCGATTTCAGGCCATCCTGCCCCTGCGCGGCAAGATTCTCAACGTGGAGAAGGCCCGCGTCGACAAGATGCTCAACCACACCGAGATCCAGACGATCATCACAGCGCTGGGCACGGGAATCCACGGCGACGAGTTCGACATCGAGAAGATGAGATACGGAAAGATCATCATCATGACCGATGCCGATGTGGATGGATCCCACATCCGGACACTTCTTCTGACTTTCTTCTACCGCCAGATGCCGGAGCTCGTGCGCAACGGCAAGATCTACATCGCCGCCCCGCCGCTCTACAAAGTCAAGAGGAAGAAGCGCGAAAAGTACGTCCATTCGGAGAAGGAGCTCCGTCCCACCATGGTGGAGATCTGCCTTTCCGAGGCCGAGTTCATCGACACCGAATCAGACAAGGTCCTGAAGGGCGACGATCTCTTCGCGTTGATTCGCGATCTGATCTCCATGGAGGAGTACTCGAGCCACATCAAGAAGCAGAAGAAGGGGCTCGACTTCGAGCAGTACCTCGATCTGCGCAACGGCAAGAGCGACGCCTTCCCGCTCTTCCGGGTTCTCTCGAAGACCGGTGACGATTTCTACTTCTCGTCCATCGAGGCTCTCGACATCTTCTTCGAGGAGGAAGCCCGCAAGAAGGGCGAGGAGCTCGCGATCGGATCTGAAGGCAAGATCGACGGCAAGGATTTTGTCGTCTACGAGCTGTACGAGTTCCTGGAGATCGAGAAGGTCTACCAGAAGATCAAGGAGAGGGGTTTCTCCTGGGACGACTACTGTGCGAAGAACGGCAACGGCCGGTTTCTTCTCAAGATCGGCGCCGCGGAGAGCAAGTGCTCCTGCCTGAGGGAGATCGTCGACGTAACCCTCAACATCAGCCAGAAGGAGGTCGATGTCCAGCGCTACAAGGGTCTCGGCGAGATGAATCCCGATCAGCTCTGGGAATCGACCATGGACCCTGATATCCGAACCCTTTACAAGGTCCGGCTCGATGACGACGTGGAGACGGACAAGATCTTCAGCATCCTCATGGGACCTGGCGTGGAGCCGCGCCGCGAATTCATCGAGAAGCACGCCCTGGATGTGAAGAATCTCGATATCTGATTCGGAAGAAAGATCAGGGGTTTTTCAGGAAAGTCTCAATCCACATCAGCCGAATCGTCGGTTCCGGCATCTGCCGGCTCGCTGCTGGCCGGCTCGTTGCCGGATGAAGAAGCTTGCTTCTTTTCCCTGTCATCCGGCTCAGCGGCCACATCCTCGCTCCACTGATCGGGATCGATGTCGAGCCGAGGAGGATCCTTGTCAAGGAGGGGCTCTTCCTCCACCTTCTGCGACTCCTCATCCACGTCCCCCGGTCTGTAGGGTGTCGAGTGGACCTGATCGTCCGCGTAGGGGTTCGTGTCATCGTAGGAGTCCATCTCTCCATACCTTGCAGGAGTGGTGGTGGGGGTGGTCTTGTCGACGTCGTAGATTTCCCTGTTGAGGTCGTTGAGCCCGCGCTTGAGATCAAAGAACTTTTTTCCCAGATCGCGAGCCACGTTGGGAAGGTTGCCGCCAAATATCAGGATCGCAACGAGGAGGATCACGGCGATCTCGGTGTAGCCAAGATTGAGAAAAGCGATGTAGGTCACTTCTTGTTTTGCCTCCGTTGTAATCAGTGGCTCCATGATCCTACACCTTGCGGGAGTCATCAAGCAAAACTTCCCGCCCGGCAAATCGAAATCCCCGCAAACCATTCACGGGAGCGGCAGCCCGCGAAACGAGCCTTCCCTGCATCGTCCGCGAGGAATGTCCGGCGAAATCTGCTGGTGCGGAGCGAGACTTCTCTGCAGCGTCCGCGTGCGGTTTCGGGCGAAATCAGTTGGCGTAGAGGGGATCGTAGAAGTCGCCGATGTCGTCGTCGCCGAAAAGAGCCAGCGGGTAGAAGGAGATGGAAACCTTGTGCTCCCTTGTGGATCGGTCGATCTCGAACTCGAGATCGAAGGTCCACTGGTGCATCCGCCGGCGGAGCCGCAGACTTTCCTTCATCCACTCGTTCGTCCGGTAATCCCTACGGATATCGAAGGCCGCCTCCCACCGCGGCGTCATCACCCAGGTGAGCCCGTAAAGCATGTACGAGTGGATATCCCGGATCCACCGGTGCCCGACGCGCATCCGGAACCGCTCGGACGGCTCGAGCGAGAGGAGGGAGTTGATCTCGTTGAGATCCCGCTCGTAGGGATCGAACCTCCCTTCCTCGTTGATCCTGATGTTCTTGAGGAAGGAGACATCCAGGTCCGGCATCCAGTAGATGTCGAAATCGAGGTCGCCGAATCGCTTGGCCGTGGGGCTCTGGTCGATGTCCGTGTAGGCCGTGATCCCGTAGAACGCTTCGAAGAAGGTCTTCGCCCCGGCCTCGGCGTCGCGGGTCTGCATCCTGTGCCTCAGGTTCACCTCGACGGTCTGGGTATCGGTGGCGCGATCGATCTCGTCGATCTGGATCAGCTCCCGCGGCCTGGGACCGCCCAGGAAGTTGTTCCTGAAGGTGACGGTTGGCTCCATGACGTGGCGGAGGCCGTTGATGTTGAGAAAGTCGCTCGAGGCCTCGGAGGTGCGGTGGAAGAGCATGCCCGTTCGAATTCCCGTTCCCGAGACGCTGCGCCAGGCAGGATTGGCATGGTCCACTTCCTGCTCGAAGAAGGAAACGCGCTGGTCCAAGAAGGGCACGACCCGGAGAGGCCCCCAGTTCATCGGCGCCTCGAGTCCGGCAAAGTAATCCTGCCGGAAGAACCTCTCCGACTCGGTGGCCGGTATGGCACCGGGCTGATCGGAAGGGCGGTACCGCAGATGGGACGTTGTCACGCCCTGCTTGTAGTAGAGGTTGTGGAAGGTGAAGCCGCCGTCAGCCAGCGATGCCGACGGTCGATCCAGCAGCGGAATGTCCGACATGGTCCACCGGGCCTCGGGCAGGCGTTCGGTGTCGTCGTCGAAGTCGTTGATCCGGAACTTCCCGAGAAGGGAGAGCGACTGGGAATCCTGGGTCCTGTGCAGGTAGGCCAGGGTTTCCTGATCCTTGTCTGTCTTGGCTTCATCCTCGAAATACTCGAAGAGCATGTTCCTCTCCGAGATGTACGAAAGCTCCAGGTCGAGAAGCCAGGCGTCGGGGAGGAAGAGCCTGTTGCGGGACTGGATCCAGGTGCGGTCCTCGTTCTCGATCGGCCCGCCGCGGCGGTCCTCGTCCCACTTGTCGGCGATGTAGTACGATTTGATGTAGCCGTCGTAGAGCCCGGGCGAGCGGTACTCGATCCCCGGTCCCATGCCGACGCCGCGGCGGCCGTAGACATCGAAATCGAAGAACCAGCCGCCCCGGAAAGGCCTGCCCTCGAATCCGAGCGACTTGTTGACCTTCTCCCCGAACTCGTTGATGTCGCTCCCGAAGCGCGACTGCACGTAAAGCCCGAACCGCGACGACTTGCCGGCTTTGAGGCTCCTGAGTGGAAGAATCCAGTCGTCGCCCAGGGAGAACGACATGTCCGGCAGGGGGATCGGAACCACGCCCATCTTGATCCCAGCGCCGTTGATCGAGAGCCGGCCGTTCGAGAGTCCGTTCTTCAGGACGATGTCGTCGGCCTTGACGTGATAGTGGGGCCTGCCGAATGTGCAGGTGGACACCTGGACGCCCGTGCCAACGGCGTAGTCGCTGCAGACCTGCCGGATCTCGTCGGCGCGGATCACCAGAGGATTGAGCTTGTCTCGGATCAGGGTGGTCGAGTGGACATCGCCCTCGACGATGACGCCGCGCTCCTCCTTCAGGTGAAAGTAGACCTTGGCGGCCCGGATCGACGTCTCCTCTCCATTGATCATGCGGATGTCGCCTTCCGCGTAGATCTCGAGGAAGACTCCCCGCAGAACGGCGGTCAGCTCCGACGAGTAGGGGCTTTCATCGCCCGGAGGTTCGTCCGAAGGGGGGGAGGCGTCGTCATCTCCTGCCTTGCGCTCTTCTGCGTCCGATGTCGCGGCGGTTTTCTCCTCCTCTTTCTCCGATTTCCGGGAAGGGAGCTTCACGTCGAAGCGGAAGTCGTCGTTGTCGCCGAGCAGGATCTTGGGGTCCGTTTCGGACCTGTCGCACCAGATCACCACGTTGTCGGCCCAGAGCTCCGTGACGCCGAACCGGGCGTGAACGTTGCCGATAAGAAGGATGATCCGGGAATCCTCCTCGGTCAGGAAATGGGTGACATCGGCGCGCACGCTCATTTCCGTCGTGCCGGAATCGATGGAGGGAACGAGGAGATCGTCCTTCCTTTCCTGCCCCAGGGCGATCGAGCAGAAGATCAGCGTCGATACCAGGATCTTCGAGGCAGCAGGGCCAAAACGGGCTGGGCCAGGGAATCTCAGGATTATCTTCCTTCCTTCACGGTTTTGTTTTTCTCCTCCACCGGTTCCCGGAGAGGCGGCGATTCTTCTCTACCGGTGAAAATGGCGTCCGGCCGGAAAATCGTCAACTCTTCTTTGTTCGGCTTGAGAAGAAAATTCCGTCCCGTCACCTTCATGGTCCCCGCCATCTCGAGCACCACGGGGCCGTCGCCGCCTTCGGCGATCAGGAGATCGGTCGGCACGTTCCAGTCAAAGGATTCGCAGTCGAGCCTCGACGTCCCGTAGAAGAGAACAACGTCCTGGAACGCCCGGATTCTCCGGATCAGGTCCGTGCCGGAGAGGGGATCCGCCGGGGTCGATGTTTCCGCGGCCGGCGAATCGGCGATGTGCAGGTAGGCCTGCCCGCATCTCAGGGACGACGTGGCGGCTCCCTTCTTCTCCATCAGCAGACGAACCGCCTCCTTCACCTCGATGATGCTGACCAGCTCGCCGCTCACCTGGGAGGTGGCCATGTTCAGGCTCTTTTGGCCTTCGAGATGGATCTTCTCCTCGTTCTCGAGGTCGATGTTGAAGGTGAAGGGACCGTTGATCGTCATGCTGCGGTTCGGTTCCTTCGCCGCATCTCGGGAGTCGGGCTGCTCGACCCAGAGAAGGCGCACCGTCTGCTCGCCGCGCGCCGCGATCTTTCCCGTTCTTCGGGACGAGTTGGCCCCTTCGTCCCACGAGAGGCTTTCGAGAGCCAGCGTCATGAAGAATCCGGGGCTCGAGGTGATCTCCGTCAGGTAGCCGGGGATCATCTTGACGACGAGCTCGCTCGACTGGATCGAGAATCCCTCCTGCGCCACCTCGGCGTTCCCGGTCAGCGTCAGGATCTGCACCGTGCCTTCATCGCCGTACTCGAGGTCGAGGACGATCTCGTTTCCCGAGAGGCGCCCTTCCTTCTCGACCACCGCATTCCCGGTGATCCGGATCCGGCCCGGTTCGTAGGTCGTTTCCTCGTCCTTCTTCTTTTTCTCCTTCTCCGTGAGGTCGAGGACGATGTCGTCTCCCGAGACGCAGAAGGCGTCCTCGGTCTCGGGGTCGTCGGGCCCGATCCGGCCGTTGCCCGAGAGGTGGATCGTCACGATCGGAGTGGGGGAACCTGGCTGCAGCGAGGAGTCGATGCTCACCTCGTTGTCCGCCTCGAGCGAGTAGAGGATCGGCTTGGTCTCGCCCGCCACGCCCGAGAGGGCGGGAAGCTCGATGCCCCACATCTTCGGCGCTCCCTGGAAGCGGGTCTTGGTCCCCTCCGACCTCTGCCACCACCTGAGGGTTCTGCACGCCATATCCCCGTCGGGACTCTTCGTGCTGATCCGCCCCTCGTCCGACTCGGCCAGGAGGTGGACGAGCTGGAAGTCGCCCTTCTCGTCCTTGTCGAGCATCAGGGTCAGCCTCTCGCAGAAGAGGGAGTGGGGGCCCCGCGAGGCCTCGATGTTGTTCTCGAAGACCAGCTCCCCTTTCGAGACCAGGGAGGAGTCGTCCTTCTTCTCGCTCTCGATCTTCTCGCCCTTGAAGCGGAGCGGTCCGTCGCAGGCGATGTGGAACGGCTCGGCCTCCTCGCCCTCCTTCTCCTCAGGCTCGTCGGACGGCTTTTCCGCGGTCTCTTTTCCTTTCTTCTTTCCCGTGATGTCGAGGAAGGGCATGCGGAACTTCGTTCCCGTGATGACGATGTCCTTCTCGAAGACGAAGGAGGCCCCGTCGGTGTCCACCGTCATGCCGCGGCCCGAGATGTCCATGCCGCCCGTATGGATCACCACCCGGTCGGTCCCGTCATCGGCGAGAGGGCAGAAGATGCCGCTGTCCTCGAAGATCAGGGTGTCGGCCTCGACCGTGAGGTTGCCGGGCCGGCCCTTGGAGTCGAAGATCTTGAGGAGCACATTGTCCTTGAGGATGAAGTTCTTGCTGAAGGTGGACTCCAGGATCGGCTTTTCCGACTCGTCGTCGGTGTAGAGGACAGCCCTGTCCGAGGTCCCTTCCGCAACGATCTGCTGCTTCGGCGTGCCGTCGTAGAAGGTGAAGGAGACATCCTCGGCGAGGAGCATGCCCTTCTCCTCCTCCTGGATCATGTGACCCACGTGGAGCTTGGCCTGCAGGACCTGGCGGGTCGTTCCATCGGTGTTCTCGATGGTCTTCATGATGTCGCGGGTGAGATCCCAGACCGCGGCCCTGCCGCTCAGGCTGTCGTCGGGCTCATCCTCGTCGATCTCCTCGGGCACGACGAGCGGGGCTGTCGGGAGCGTCTCTTCGTCAGACTCCTGGAGGACGAGGAGTACGATGATTCCGGTCAGAAAAAGTACTAGGAAGAGAGCGAATCTCTTCATAGCAGGCGGCCCCCGGGAACCAGGCTGTCGCCTCGCTGCCTGGGAGCCTCGTCAACCGGATCCCGAGCGTGAGACGACAGATCCGTTCCGACTTCAGACGATCCGGACCGTCAGGAGATCCTGGACATCCAGGAGCCCCACAGGCCGGTCTTTGTCGTCCACTACGGGAATCTGGTCGATCTTTTTCTCCTTCAGGAGGCGCAATCCCTCGCCGGCAAGGCGTTCCACCTTGATGGAGGTGGGATTGCGTGTCATCACGGCCGAGACGGGCTTCTCGAGAAAGGAGAAGTCCTTGCCGTCCATGGCGTCCTTGATGCCGCGGCGGAGATCGCCGTCGGTGTAGAACCCGACGATCACTCCGTCCTTGTCCACGACGGAGACGGCGCCCGGCCGGCCCGGCGTGTGGGTCATGACGGACATGGCCTCCATCACCGGCGCGTCTTCCTGCACGACGGGGTTCTGCTCCCGGGCGCGCATCACTTCATCCACCTTGAGAAGCCGGCGGCCCAGGTCGCCCGCCGGATGAAACATGGCGAACTCCTCCTTGGAGAAGCCCCTCTGGGAGAGGACCGACATGGCCAGCGCATCGCCCAGGGCCAGCATCACCGTGGTGCTCGTCGTGGGGGCCAGGCCGAGGGGGCAGGCCTCCACCACGCTGCCGTAGCAGATGGGGATGTCGCTGTACCGCGCCAGCTCGGAGCTCTCGTTGCCCGTGACGGCGATCAGGCCCGCGCCGATCCTCTTGATCGGGCCGAGGAGGCCGATGATCTCGGGCGTGGTCCCGCTGTTGGAGAGGGCGAGGATCAGGTCCTCCTTCTTGACCCGGCCCAGGTCGCCGTGCAGCGCCTCGGCGGCATGGAGAAAGAGCGAAGGGGTGCCGGTGCTCGCCAGGGTGGCCGAGATCTTCTGACCGACCAGGCCGGCCTTGCCCATGCCCGTGACCACCACGCGCCCCTCGCATTCGAGGACTTTCATGGCCGCGAGAGCGACGGATTCTTCCGTCGAACCGCTCAGTGCTTCGAGGGCCTTGGCCTCTGTATCGAGAACCCGGCAGATCTCCTCGATCAGGCGAGACATGTCATTATTCTGTTTCATGATGCTACTTACTAAATAATACGTTCCGCATCGCCGTACCATCGGTTCCGAGCCGGCGTTCATGTCGCGTCGAGGTTAATAAAGCCAACAGGACAATGCAAGAACGGGGCGGCGAGGCGGAGCGAAAACGGTTGTTCGCGGCCGGCTCCGAGGCGGAGCGGCGCAGGAACGGTGGGGTGCGGCGGTGCGAAAACTGTTGTATTCGCCCGACTCCCTGACGGGGCGGCTTGACGATGGGCGGAACGTGGCGTATCTTGATCGATACGTGGGGAGGTTTCGGATTCTTTTCCTGCGGCTGAGGAGTGCTGCGTGTCGTACAAGGTGAGGCTCGACGTTTTCAGCGGTCCCATGGATCTTCTGCTCTACCTGGTGAGCAAGGAGGAGGTGGAGATCTGCGACATCCCCATCGCCGGGATCCTGGACCAGTACATGGAGCACCTCGAGGAGATGCGCTCCCGCAACATGGAGGTGGCGGGCGAATTCATCATCATGGCCTCCAAGCTGATGCTGATCAAGTCGCGGATGCTCCTTCCCAGGGAGGAGATCGATCTCGAGGAGGAGATCGACCCCAGGGACGAGCTGGTCCAGCAGCTGATCGAGTACAAGAAGTTCAAGACCCTCTCGCGCGCCCTCGACGACAAGGGCAAGAACCGGGGAATGATGGAGGGTCGGCCGCGAACCCTCGACCAGGCCGACGAGATCGAGATTCCCCTGGAGGAGGTCGATCTCTTCGACCTGGTGCGCGCCTTCTCCACGATCCTCGAGGACACGGGCTACGGCCTGAGGTCCACGATCATCCACACGGACAAGCCGATCTACGAACACATCAAGGAGATCGTTGGGGTTCTGCGGTCCCGGCCCGATGTACCATTCCGGGAGATCTTCGCCACCCGCAGGAGCCTGGACGAGGCGCTCGGCACCTTCATCGGCCTGCTGGAGCTCTGCCGGCTCAGCATCGTAAAGCTCTCGCAGAAGGGGCATGGGGCTGAGATCGAGGTGAAGCTCTGCGCCGACAACGAGAAGCTCGACCGGATCGAGGGGGGCGACCTGGAGGCGATCTTCGTCGACAAGGCCGAGGAGGACGACAAGGCTCTCTGGAGGGAGGCGATCGAGGCGGGGTCGGAGGCTGCTGTCGCGGGGGCGGAAGAAGCGGCGCCGCCCGAGACCGAAGCCGTCGAGGAGATAGTGGCTGCTGCGGAAGAAACGGCTCCGTCCGAGACCGAGCCGGTAGAAGAGCCTGTGGCCGCAGCGGCAGAAACCGCTCCGCCAGAAAGCGAAGCCGTCGAGGAGGTAGTGGCTGCAGCGGAAGATTCGACGCCACCCGAGACCGACCTCGTCGAGGAGCCTGTAGTAGCGGCTGGAAAACCGACACCTTCCGAAACCGACGCCGTCGAGGAGCCCGTGACCGCGGCTGAAGAAGGCGCTACCGCCGAAAGCCAACCGGTCGAGGAGCCTGCAGCCGAAACGGAAGAAGCCGCACCTCCCGAACCCGCACCTCAAAAGGAGGCTGCAACCGCGAGGCCAAAGCCGGCGCCGCCTGAAGAGGCGGAGGGTTTTGCCGCTTTCTGATTCACAGTCAATTGATCCAGTCGTTCGGCGATCTGTATCGGCCGCGTGGTCGATCGAAAGGACGTCGATCGAGGCAACCGGCAAGGACCGGGACGAGTCGGCATGAAGATCCTGTTCGTGGGTACATCGGACCTGGGAATCCCCACACTTCGGGCCCTGGCGGCGGAAGGGCGACACGAGATCCGCGTCGTCACCAAGGACGACTCGCGGGCCGGGCGCGGGCGGCGCCTCCGGGCGTCTCCCGTCAAGGAGGCGGCGGCGGCCCTGGGGCTCGACGTCTCCGTGCCGGCTGACATCAACGCGCCCGACGCCCTGGACGCGGTGCACCGGTTCGGCCCGGATGTCATCCTCGTTGCCTCATACGGAGCCAAGCTGTCGGAGGCGCTTCTCGATCTGGCGGTCCATCGCGGCATCAACATTCACCCCTCTCTCCTGCCGCGGTATCGCGGTGCGGCGCCGGCGCAGCACACCATCCTCAACGGCGACGAGAAGACGGGCGTCTCGGTGATCCGCGTGGCGCCCCGGATGGATTCGGGCGACATCCTCGGGCGGGTGGAGGTGGCGGTGGAGCCGCGCGAGACGGCGGATGATCTTCTCGCCAGGCTGAGCCGCACCGCGCCGCCCGTTGTGCAGGAGGTACTGGCGAAGCTCGAGGCCGGGGGCGTGGACGGCATCGTGCAGGACGAATCCGAGGTCGTCCCGGCCCGGCGACTCGAGAAGAAACAGGGGAAGATCGACTGGACCCGGGACGCGGTGGAGCTCGATCGGTTCGTGCGCGGGATGACGCCCTGGCCCGGGGCGTACACCTTCATCGAGGGCTCGAAGCGGCCGGTGCGGATCACTGTTCTCGAGGCCGTTCCCGTGGTGTCCGAGGATAAGCCGGGCGGTGATGCGGCCTGCGGTCAGATCATGGCCGAGGCGGGGCGGTTCATCGTGGCGTGCCGGGGCGGGGCGCTCGAGATCCTGAAGGTCCAGCGGGAAGGGAAGAAACCCACGTCGGGCGAGGAGTTCCTGCGCGGGATCCGGATTTCGCCCGAGGAACCGGTGATCTGCGGGCCGGGAGAGGCGTGAGCTGCTGGAGCGGCGACCCTCTGCCGAGCCTCGATAGAAGAGGCACAAGTTAGGTGATAAAGCTAGGTTACAACACGAACGGTTTCGCTTTCCACCGGCTGGATGATGCCGTTCGGATCATTGCCGACCTGGGGTATGAAGGCGTGGCGCTCACCCCGGATGTCATGCATCTCGATCCGTTCAGGGCCACGGCACGGGAGATCGGGGCGTTTTGCGGTCTTCTCGAGAGGCTCGGACTCGACGTGGTGGTGGAGACCGGCGCCCGCTTCATTCTCGATCCGGCGCGCAAGCATCATCCGACCCTGCTGTCCCGAGACTCCTTTGCCGGGAGGCAGGATTTTCTCGCGCGGTGCATCGATCTGGCCGCCGAGCTGGGGGCGCCGCTCGTTTCCATCTGGTCCGGCAGGGACGAGGATGAGGCGGACGGCGTGGAGGCGAAGATCGCCCTGCTCAGGGAGCGGCTCATGCCGGTTCTCGAGCATGGAGAGGGGAAGGGGATCCGCGTCGCCTTCGAGCCGGAGCCCGGAATGTTCATCGAGGGGATGGAGCTTTACCGGAAGCTCGACTCGGCGATGGGGGAGGCGCGGATCGGGCTCACGCTCGATGTGGGGCACGCCGGGATCACCGAGAGCGAGCCGCCGCACGAGGTCCTCGAGGAGTGGGGGGAGAAGGTGATCAACATCCACATAGACGACGTGCGCGGCGGGCGCCACATCCATCTGCCTCCCGGCGAGGGGGAGATCGCCTTCGAGCCGATCTTCCGCGTGCTCGATCAGTGGAAGCACGACTTCTTTCTCTCCGTGGAGCTGCCCCGACACGGTCACGATGCGGTGGGGCAGGCGCGGCGCGCGCGGGAGTTTCTCGTCAGGGCGATGAGTGCGACGCAGTGATCGCGTGCTGCAAGGGCGATCAGGGTAGCGATTCCAAACGTTTCAATGATTGAGCCTGGCGCCGGGATCAGCGGCTGTAGCCGAGGGCTTTGAGGTTCTCCCGGATTCCTGCGGCGTTCTTGTTTTCGCCCGAGAGCTCCTGGACGCGTTTCTGCAGCTCCTTCACCACGATCTTGAGCGCCTGGACCTCGGCGCGGAGTTCCTGGACCATGGCGGTCAGCTCCTCCACGCGATAGACCTCCCTGATCTCGGTTGGGGAGAGTATGCGGCACTGGATCGCCTTCTCGATCTGCCTGGCGTTCTGGTCGAGCTCGACAGCCTGCTTGTGCATGCCGGCGGCGTGCAGGTTGTCGGCGGCGGTGCGGACCAGCTCGAGACGGCGCCTCAGCTGGGCTATGTCGTCGTCCGGCTCGTGGAGCTCGAAGCGGAGCTTGACCAGCCTCTCGCTCAGCAGGTGGAGCTCTTTTTCCTGGCGGACGGCTTCCTCGTGATGGCCGTTGTGATGGAGGTCGTCGATGCAGCGCTTCAGGTCGACGATCCTCTGCTCCAGCTTCTTCACCTCGTGGGATGGATCGAGCTCCTCGATCATCTTTTTGAGGTCCTGTGCTTTCATCTGAAGCGTTCTTGTTTCGTCGCGGCGACCGGCGGCGATGAGCTGATCGATCTGCTGCTGCAGGTCGGCCAGCTCGTCCATGTACTTCAACCTCTTGGCCTCGAGGAGGTTGCGGCGCAGCTTGTCATCCAGTTGCGCTCTTTGCTTTCGCAGTTCGGCTTTCTTGCGTGCCTCGGCATCCTTGTCTTCTCCCGGATCCAGGAAGAAGGGCTCGTTGTCCCTCTCCTGAGCCAGCCCGGAACCGTAGAAGAAAATCGAGCCAAGGGCCAGCGCAAGGATGATGAGAGTCAGTCTGATCATTTTTCTTCCTCCAACGGTTGTCTCGTTTTCCGTTGATTGATTGCGTTGATCGGTTCGGTTGTCGACGTGCGGCCGGACCTGTTCGTTTCCGGCTCGCTTTTGTTCGTGTTGGTTGCCCGGCTTTCGGGGAACGCTGCCTCGATGGCCAGGCGCTGCCGGGTGACTGCCGAAATCGAACTGTCCAGGCGATCGAGCAGGCCGCCGCCTGTTGCATCGTCGGGCAGGGTCAGCAGCGCTTCGCGGAGGGCGGCGGTTTCCGCTTCGAGCTCTTCGGTTTCGCGGTCGAGGTCCGCGAGGGCGGTCAGGAGGGCGATGTACTTTTCGTGAGACACTGCCCGCGCTGTGGGATCTTGGTTGAGGCTTGCTTGCCCGGGATCTCGAGCTGTTACGAGGGTTTTGTTTTCCACGTCATCGAAGCGCTCCCGGGCGGCATTGGACGAGTTGCCGGACACCCCGTCGTCGCGGGAGTTCAGAGCGGCCTCGTGCGATTTGTTATTCGCGGTCTTACCCAGGCCGTCGGCCTGGATGTTCCTCGACATCTCCGTGGTGACTCCCGGCGCTGCGGCAATGAACAGGCCTATCACGACGGCGGGCACGGCCAGGCGCCAGAATCGCGGGACCTGTTTTTCTCCCTTGCCGTTGTGGTCGAGAAGCCGGCTGATCCTGCGGGCGAGGCACGACCGGTCCTGCGTCGTCTCGGTGAGAGAGGAGAATGCCGTTCGCGGCGCCGCACCGATCGTCCAGCCGGCAACCTCTGTGAGGCAGCGGGCCAGGTTGATCGAATCGTCGGCGTTTCGCGCTGCCGCCGCGTCGCAGGCGAACTCGGCAGACTCCTGGAGCCGGCGCCGGGCCAGGCGGTTGAGCGGCTGAAAGAAGAAGAGGCATTCGAGAACCTGGCAGAGGAGCAGCCAGGCTGGGTCGCGGCGGGTCAGGTGCGCCAGCTCGTGAGCCAGGACGGCGTCCTGCTCGGTCGGGGCGAGCTTTGTCAGGGCCTGGCGGGGGAGGCAGATCTCGGGACGCAGGACGCCCAGCGCCATCGGGATGGGGATGCGGCTAGACGTTGTGAGGCGCACGCGGCGGTGATACGAGGCGGCGCGTCGCAGGCGGAGGAGGGCGGCCTGCAGGCGGTTGTCGGTGATGGCTGACCGCTCCGCGAGGCCGCGGCGGAGGCGCAGCCGGGTCAGGGCGAACAGGGCCAGGCCGAGGAGACCGGCGGCCAGGCAGGCGTTGGCTGTGAGGCGGCGCCAGTCGAGCGGCTGTTCTGATGCGGCGCGTCTCGCCGTTGCGGGTTGGGATTTCTTTTCCGAGGGGGTAGATGGCGAGTCCTCCAGGTTCGGATCGAGGAGATCGTTGCTTGCCGTTGATAGTGGTATAGAGGATTCGCTTGAGTCGAGCGAGAGCGGTTCTTTCCTTGCTGTTTCGGTGGCAAGGCGCTTGTTCGAGGATGTTCGCGGTTCGAGTTCTCCCGATCCGATCCCGACGTGGGGGGGAGGCGGGAGAGCCTCGGGATAGGTGAGTGTTTCCGGGGAGTGCGACGGATCGCCGGAGAGGATGGATGCGGGAGTGTTCTTCTCCTCCAGCGGGGCCGAGGTCAGGGAGATGCGTCCGCCGAAGGGATCGACGCTGAGAAGGATCTGCAGTGTGGCGGTGAGTATCCCGCCTGTCAGCGCCGTTTTCCAGAGGATTTCCCGGATCGGTTCGGTCCGCTTGATGACAAACCGTGTCACGAGCCAGGCGCCGCCGAGAAGCAGGGTGCTGTGGGCGGCGTAAGTCAGGAGCCAGGCGGAGATAAGGAGAGGGATGTTCTCTGTGGCGAGGCCGTCTCCAGGCCAGCCCAGAAGCAGCGTCGGCTCGAGTTCGAGGATCATGGCGCTAGGAGTCATCTTTTTTCTCCATACCACGTTCCCTGGCGGCGATGAGCTTCTTGAGCTGCTTCAACTCCTGCGAATCAACCTCGTTATGGTCGAGCAGATGGCTGACCAGCTCGGAGAGGTCGCCCTCGAAGAGCCGTTCCATCAGGTCGCCGACCATGGACCGCCGCACCTCCAGCTCGGTCACGAGCGGCCGGTAGACATACTGGCGGCCCTCGGTCCGGTGAGTTACAAGCTTTCTGTCTTCGAGCTTGCGAAGCATGGTGGCGATGGTGGTGAGGGCCAGGCCTCTCTCGGCGAGGAGGGTGCCGTGAACCTCGGCGACTGTTGCCTCTTCCTGCTCCCAGAGGATCTGCATGATGGCGAGCTGCAGGTTGCCGAGGCGGTGTTGAGGAGTCTGCTTCATGGGCGTCTCCTTCGATGGCGGGGGGCGCTGGTTGTCAACTACCCCTATAGTACTACCGTGGTAGTAGATGGCAACGCGCTTTTCTTTTTTTAGCGAGTTTTTTTCAGGTGGGGGGGGGGGCGGACGGATTTCTTATCACCCATTCTCGCAATGCGCAGTCGGCAGAGGTCTTTTGTAACCAGGCAGCTATTCAAGCGACATCTTGTCAGGACTGTTCCGGGGGATTATCGGAAGCCGTGGGGAGGCCTTCGCAATGTCCGATCCTCGAAGCGATCGGCAAACAAAGGAAGTGCTTGCCAGGCGATCCGGTTTCGACATGCTCCTCGACCGTGTGCGAAACGTGATCCGGGCGAGGCACTACAGCCGACGTACAGAAAAAGCCTATGTTGGTTGGATTCGTCGTTTTGTATTTTTTCACGGAAGAAAAGATCCGCGATTGATGGGTGAAGCCGAGGTGACGGGTTTTCTCAGCAGCCTGGCAACAGACCGCAAGGTGAGCGCATCAACACAGAACCAGGCTTTGAGCGCGCTGCTTTTTCTCTATCGAAATGTATATCGTCGCGAACTCGAATGGCTGGACGATGTCGTGCGCGCCAAGCGGCCCGCGCGCCTGCCGGTCGTGCTGTCCCGGTCGGAAGTAAGCGCCATTCTTGATCGTATGAACGGAATCGCCTGGCTCATGGCGTCGTTGCTCTATGGGGCGGGGTTGAGGCTTCTCGAGTGCGCACGGCTCCGTGTCAAGGATCTGGATTTCAGCAGAAACGAAATCCTCGTTCGCGATGGAAAAGGCCGAAAGGACCGAGTCACGATTCTCCCGGCCAAGCTCAAAGAGCCTCTGAAAGAACATCTGGAACGTGTCCGCTGCCAGCATCTTTTCGACCTGCGCGAAGGCTCAGGCAGTGTCGAATTGCCTGATGCGTTGGCAAGGAAATATCCGGGTGCTTCCAAAACCTGGCCATGGCAGTGGGTTTTTCCAGCCACACGCTTCTACTACCATCGAGAAACGGATCAGCATAGGCGCCATCATCTTCACGAGTCGGTTCTTCAGCGAGCCATGAAACAAGCCGTCCGAAGGGCCGGAACGCCGAAACATGTGACATGTCACACTTTTCGCCACTCCTTTGTCACACATCTCCTCGAGAGCGGCTACGACATCCGGACGATCCAGGAACTCCTCGGACACAAGGATGTGAGTACTACCATGGTATATACCCATGTGCTCAATCGTGGTGGGGGGGGAGTCAAAAGTCCTCTGGACGAGAATGAATAGAGAAAGAGTGCTTGTTTCAGTATACGATTGAATTGATGCTTGCCCTATTGATCAGAATTTCTTGATCTTGGATATTCGCAGCCATTATCGAAATATCCAGCATCCCACGCAGCATATCTCACCAAGACTCTTGACTCTTCCAACATAACCCTATATCTTGACCTGATATTAGGACAAAAGGACTCTTTCATGAAAGAACGCTATACAGGCGAATATCCGCAGCATATTCGATTACATTTTTTGGATACTACTAGTTATACCGAGAAATAGGTCTGAAACGTGAAAAAAGTATTTCGCTTTAAAATCGAGTTACTCGACACAAAGCCTCTTATCTGGCGGCGAATAGAAGTACCAGGCAACTATTCGTTCTGGGATCTCCACGTCGCTATTCAGGATGCGATGGGATGGACAGATTCACATCTACACGTTTTTGAGGTTCTTGATGCCAAGGGCGATCGTGTTGAAATTGGTATCCCTGATCAGGGGGGTTCAGCCGACTTCGTGGCTAGCTGGTCGTGCAAATTGAGTAAGTATTTTAAAAATCCCGGCAATCAATATATCTACGAATACGACTTTGGTGACGCGTGGCGACATTTGATTCTATTGGAGGCAGTGTCATCCCCGGAGTCCGGCATGCAGTATCCACGTTGCCTTGCGGGAGCCCGCAATTGTCCACCCGAAGATTGCGGTGGTCCTTATGGTTTTGAGGACTTTCTTGAGGCCATAGCTGATCCGAAGCATGAGGATCATAAAGATCTCTTGGATTGGTGTGGAGGGCATTATGATGCTGTGGAGTTTGATCCAGAGGCGGTCAAGTTCGATGACCCAGATGATAGGCGTGAGTTCCTGCTGTAGAATGTGAAAGCCCGGTATAACAAGGCGATTCAATCGGACAGCGCTTCGCGCTGCCGTTGATCGCCAGAGTTAGACCCCAGCAGATTTGGAGGATGGAATGCATTCCTATTCCTGGATCTTCAGACGTTCAGAAGGCTCTGCCATAAGAGCCCATGTCGGCTGGCTTTCAGTATACGTCAGCTGCCTAATTCTGATTGGATGCGCCTCTACCGTTCCGCACAAAGACCAG
>CAYZWU010000072.1:0-22003 GCA_964482235.1 uncultured Phycisphaerales bacterium | reverse complement strand
TAAGTCTTTGTCAGATAAGTGTCGCCGATTTCAAACTGTAGAATTTCAGTCAGAGTGAAAAGTACCTTGTCGGTCCCCATCCCCCGTCGTTTCACCAAGCACAAGAATGGCTACGCGAGTCATTTTCCTAATTCCGCGATGCTCCGTACAATATCGAGAACCCGCTCGACCGTCCCCTGCGGAGCTTCTTGTGAAAGATGGGCAGGATAGGATTCAACAAATGCCGGCGTATCGAGCAGTTGCCGCATCCCAATGGAGAGATGTTGCTGCAACTCGCTGGAAGATATCCTGACAGCCTGGAGAAGCCTGGAACAGCCTTCAAGCAAAGCAACAACATCCTCCAGATCCCGGCTGCCGTAGTAGTCGCTGCTGCCGCGACTGAAAAATGCGTCAAGCTTCGTGGCCAGCAGGTAGCTCGGGCCGATAACATTGACTTCCATTCCCTTCTTGACTTCATGTGTTTCAGGAATAGTCAGCGCCTCTTCGAACCAGCGTGATCCAAACTCGGCGGCATCCGGAGATGCAGGCATGATGTCGACCATGATGCCTTCGATCAGCCATCGGCATCTTGGAGCACCTACCCGGATGTCATGCCTGAATCCGAGTGACCTCAGCTCCATTTCCAGCCTGGAAAACTCCATGCGGGTCAGGGCTTCCACAACAACATCGACATCTTTGGTCGGTCTTGTCGCGGCCACATAATGTGAATCCATGAGCAAGGGTAGAACACAGCCTCCAACAAAGGCGAAACGCTTGTTGAGCCTGTTCAGCTTCGAGGCAACGGTAGCGAGATCTTCCGGATTCACGGCCTTCATTGTTTTGTCGTCCCTGGCGATCTCTATGGATCAGTGAACTCTTCCGCTTTCTTGTCTTGGTACTCGGCCAGGTCCTGATAGGATCGGGCCATCCTATCCAGCAGGGCTGCTATACGCGGATAAGTGTCCCTGATCTTGTCCGCATCAGCCTGATACGTGATGGCTATCTCGCTTTCCTGTTTGCCCCCCTCTCCGGGCGACCGGAATGAGGTACCGAAAGAATTGAAGCGTGCCTGTTCAAGACCGCTGCCGATTTCTTTGTATCCGAGATTAAGGTAATCACGCGCCACTCGACACGGCCAAACGCTATCCTCCGCAGGACTTGGTACTCGACACAGCATCTCACCGATTTGATGCTGTCCCGCGATATATCTGTCAGAACCCTTCACCAGTTCCAGGGCTTGATCACACCACTGCTTCAGCGATTCATCTCGCTCATCCGGGGGTAAAGCAATTCCCGGATATCCCTTCCAGGCACGAAGGATCCTGTATGCAAAGTAGGCTTTCCCTTCCCGTTTCTTCTTTTCCTCCTCAGGCATGTCCGTCAGGTTTTCACTCTCCGAAGCAGGGGGGTAGATTGCTGCGACGAGGTCGGCGAAAAAGCTCGGACTCTGCTCCAGTTTTTGCATAATGTGTTTAACCTCGTACTCAGAGTGTTCCAGAAGATCGAGATAAAATACTTCCAGCTCAGCCAATCTCTCGCTGGTGACATTCTTGCATCGATCCAAATGAGCGAACGTCCTGGGAATGGCGTAAGAAGAAAATGGATGGTTTAGTCCTTCTTTTATTTTATCTTCAGGGCAATCACACAATGGATGTTCGAGGATCCGAAAGTAGTCTTCCGTCGTGCCGATTTTTTTATCTTGATCCAATGCCCACTCAGCCAAGTAGATTGCCTCCTTCCAGCGATGAAGGGAAAGCAGGTAGGTTACGATTCTCGTGAATTCCGCATCATCCCGCACTGCCGGATGCCACAGCAAGACTTGATTCCAGTAGCTTCTCTTGATTTGATCTGTTTGCGATTCCACCCAGTCCCTTATCTCTGGAACACTTTCCACGGCCAGAACGGCATCTACTGCCGCGTCCTCCCTTTTCTCGTTCTTCAACCGATCCACCAGGTTGATCAGCCAGGGGCAGCCCATATCTTTCGTGCGCCGTGACAGATATGCCATGGCAGCTTGTTTCCTGGCGCCTACCAGAGCAAGGGGGCCACGGATGATCGACTCATCATGTATTTCCGTGCCCGGCAACGCCGCAAGCGTGGAACCGACAATACCGGCATCGCCGGCGATATCGGCTAAGGCCATGACTCGATCGAATCCGTCCGGCTCATCGAGAAGCCGAGAGATTGCCTCGGAGCGCATCTCCTGAATCCGTCTCTCCTTCTTTCGCCAATCGCTGTCCCTTTCTACAGGATCTGGAAGGAATATCGGCTGTTCAAACAGCCATGCAGCCCGGAGAGCGCTGTTTTCCGAATCCAGCGATTCAATGAGCTGCCTTGCTTTCTCGACTCTGGGTGGAACTGAATCTTCGCCCGCTCCATCGGCGAATTGCTGGGATACCCATTTCCTCAAAGAATTCTGGAGCTTGACGAGTAATTCCGGATTCCGCTGTCGCAGCTTGGAGGCATGATCTTCGATATGCTTGAACACGTCCTCGATGATCACCGTTGCCCCGCCTGTTGCGAACAGCTCAAGCAACCGTTCGGGGTAGTCGGAGATGAGGTCGCGCGCCAACGCCTTGATTTCTTTGAGGAAATCAACGATCTCGAGAGGCGGATATTGGTCAAGGGGTTCAGGTAGAACATCGCCACAGAACCTCGGGCGATAATTACTGCTCACGGCGGTGCCTTGGAAGAATATAGAGAGGACATGGCAAACTACCATCCAAGCAACGGCTCGACCTTCCTCGTTCTTGCAGAGCTCTTGGAGCACAGGTATGCGCCGGTCGTTGAAGCATGCTGTTTGTTTCACCAACGGATGAAAAAGCCTTTTGAGGCTCTCCATGGGACAGTTCAGAGGCCGACACTGCAGGTCGAGATGACAAAACCTAGCCAGAATCCGGACAGCACTTGAGAAGTACTTTCCGTACCAGGCCAGGCCCTCCAGAGACCAGAGCAGCCCGGTATGACAGCAGGCGCCGAAGAGGCCGGCACCCGGATTGTCCTGCTGAAAGAGGTCTTCAAACACCTGTGGCCGGTCATCAAGCGTATTTTCGACCACGGAAAGAAAGAGCGAGGGGGATGCTTCGGCAAGGGCTGGAAGTTGCTGGTTCAGAGTAGCCCAATTTTTCCAGTCGCCACGCAACACTCCAGATATACCGTCATCCACGGCTGCAATAACGTCGGTTTCCAGGAGAGGCTGCAGCACGTTATCTGCCCGCATTCGCAGATAAGCCAGACTTTCCGCCAAGCCCTCCCTGATCGCTTCCGATTCCAGCAGCTCCGCATTCCGGGCTTTTGCATAGAATCGCTTCTCAGGGGGAAGATCGAACCGCGGTGACGCCTTACCCAAGACCTCGATGCAGGTTTCCCTGAATCGGTTGATCACGGAAGGGGAGAGCTTTCCCGTCAGTCTCTCCCAGGCGTCAAGCCTGGAACGCCATTTAATGACCTGCCCTTGCGTGCGTAAAGGGGGATCAGGGACGGAAAAGAGATTCTTTGTCAGTTTCTCGATTCCGCTGTATCCGGTTGCGCCTGCAAGTCTAACCAGGATCTGAGTATCTGCGGCATTGTTGGGATCCCATGCCCCGGCCAGAAGAAGTGCCGCAAGGAAATCGGGATTTCCTTTTCCGATCCAGTCCGGTGCCGAAGGTCTGTATCCAAGCCGGCGCTGGAGGATAGTCAGTTTTCCTCCGCAGTTGTAAGCCAACATTCGAGCTTCATCGGCATGAGGAATGACATCGCGCAAAGCCTCGGCCAGGGAATCCCGATCCATGGGTCGAAGATCGAGCTGATGAGAAGCATAATGCCATTCTTGTCCCTTTTCTCTCGGCACGAAAAGAAAGTGTGCTTCGATGCCGGCTGTTGCGCCATCGAATGATGAAAACGCGGGCACGAGAACCAGCGGCGAACCAGGATCTGAGATGCTTGTATTCAAGAATTGTTGCCATGCTTGTTCGGACCGCACGATAACGGTTCGGGAAAGCCAGTTGTTCTTTTCAGGCTCATTGCTCGAAAGAACTGATGCACAAAACAGGACTACGCTTTCCTCTATCGTGTCCGCCCATGCAACGATCGTGCTCGGATTCCCATGCAGCCAGTCCCGCAGCTTTTGACATTCCTGATCACGCCCAGCAAGGGCGATCTTTTCGTCAATATCAGGAGCAGTCCGACCGGACCAACGCGTGAAGTAGGAGTCCAATGTGTCGAGGTCGTCCAAGGGCCTGCCGATTTGTGAGCTGAACCATGCATGCACGGCCGGCGCCTGTTGCAACCACCCCACAATGTTTGTGGCATCATAAGCCCTTACGTCCGCCCATTCTCCCTCTTCACGTTTCTTCTGAAGCCAGGCCGATCTGCCTTTCCTCCAGATGCGGCTCGTAACCGCGATGTATGTTGTCGCTTTCTTGTCCCATCCCATAGGATCCCCGGTCCGAAGGGCAAAGTCTTCGTTCGCCTTTTTCTGGATATCCTTCCGTGAACTGATCTCCCAGACAGCCGCTTCCGTATTTGCAAATAGAGTCGGCGCCCGTGTCTTGAGCTCACCGTCGAAGCCCGGCTGGTTCGCGGATTTGTGGCTAGGAAACCATGGTGCTTCCACGAGTTTTTCTCGCGGCACGAGAAAGAAAACAAGACGCCTGATGAGATCGGGGAGAATGTACTCTGACCCGGTTTGGAGGTCAGACCATCTATCCAGATCGTTTTCAGTGATACCGAACGGCCCGACCTGCTGTCGCATTTCCGGTGCTGTCAGAAGACGGCGCCGCAGTTCAAGGTCAGCCGCACTCCTTTCCCTTGCTCTTCCGGACCGAATGGCGTCAACGAGGGCGAGCAACTCATGGAGTACTGGATCGCGTCTCGCCGCTCCAGGGGCTGCCTTGTAGAGCGGCCGCAACTCGTATCCCCTGGTCTTTCCGTCGGGATCCGGCCAGACAGGTAATAAGTCGTCTTGTGATGCAATTATTGACGACAGCGGTGGCGCGGCGTGTGCTGTCGGTGTGCCATGCACTATGGGACCGGGCTTTGCCGGAAACACTCTGGGAACTCCATGGATGAGGAATTGATACAGAGCACGTGTTTGAACTCGACGGTTTTCCGGATCGGTGGTATCCAACAATCCGGCTGAAGCCGCCCTTTTTACAGCAGCGTGGACCTCGGACGCGCTCATCCCGAGTTGATGGGCCAGAGTTCCGTACGGCGCTGAGCCGCTCGACACCAACTTGAGTACGACCAGCAAATCTTGTGGTTTCAGATTCATACGCATACCCTATTCGCGAATCGCGAATAACTCAATAGGTAAATTATTAAATTCTGCGTTATCGAGCTCACGAAATAGCCGGTGGCAAGTGCACTTATCATTAGTTATTTTAAGAAGTTATCGGCTATCTTCATCACCGTGCTGACCGTTCCGAGTCTGATCTTCTGCCTAGTATTTGTTCATTCTGACAGCACCCTTGAGACCTGGAGCTGACTCCTTCTATTACTTTCTTGATCCTGATTATCGCCTGTTTGCATCCTTTGTCCGCTCGCCGCCACTCCCGGGGACTTCCGCGTGACGGACGGCCTGGATCGAGTCTGATCCGGGCCGTTTCAGACTGATTCAATATCACCTAGAAAATTCGGCGGCGACAACCGAAATTTCAAGGTGGATCTCTTTCGGGGTTTCATCGTGTCGGATGGCGGGAACCTCCAACCAACACCTTCTTTCGCCGCGTTTTTTCTCGATCGATTCCTTGATCCCAAACCTGTTTCCGGCTAGGAGCATACTTCGGGAATTGGAGAGAATGGTTTCGAGCTCTCCCCTGCTTGACCGGAAGAACCGAATTGCCTGGCCTCCCACTCCGGAATTCCCGTTCGGTTCCTTTCCCACTCTCCGCTATCGTTTTTACGACCGCCGGCGTATCCGTCGCATCGTCTGTCGTTGCGCATTTCGGCGGCACCCCACCAATTCTCGCAAAGGATCTGGACATGATCTCGACAAGGAACATATACCGCGCTGCCCTGCTCCCCATTGTTGCCGTGCTGCTCCTCGCCCCCATCTTGCCGGCGACGGAGATCTTCGTCCCCGACGATCACCCGACCATCCAGCTGGCGCTCGACGCCGCGGCGGATGACGACACGATCACGGTGCGGGCCGGGACCTACCAGGAGAACATCGACTTTCTGGGCAAGGCGGTCACGCTGAGCAGCGAGTACGGGGCAAGCGCGACCGTGATCGACGGCTCAGCCGTGACCTGGAAGAGCGTTGTCACCTTCGACAGCGGAGAGGGCGCCGCATCGATCCTCGAAGGCTTCACCGTCACCAACGGAGCGGGGTTCTACTTCGACGAGGGTGGCGGAATCTACTGCGGCATCGGCACCGCTCCCGTGATCCGGGACAACGTCATCACCGACAACGGCTGCTACAACTTCTACGGCTATTGCAAGGGCGGCGGAATCTACTGCGAGGACAGTTCGGCCGAGATCTCGAACAACGTCATCTCCCATAACGGCTTCAACTGCTCCAGCGGATGGGGCGGCGGGATCTTTGTCGACGGCGGCGGGCCGACCATCAACGGCAACGTGATCCACGACAACACGCTTTCCACCATCAGCGAGGGAAGCGGAGGAGGGATCTACTGCGCCTCCGGAGCGGTGCAGATCTGCAACAACCTGCTGTACGACAACTACTGCGGTGCGTCGCCCGGTGCCAAGGGCGGTGGGATCTACTGCGTCGGCGGGCAGGTGACAAACAACACAGTCTTTGCCAACCAGTGCGATCCTCACGGCGGCCGCGGCGGCGGGATCTTTGTCCAAACCGGCTCCTCGACGATCCTGACCAACAACATCATCCGCAACAACTGGGCCCCCAACCACCCGGAGCTGTCGGGGGGCGGATCCGCACAGGTCACCTACTGCAACATCACGGGGGGCTGGACCGGCACGGGCAACATCGACGCCGACCCGCTCTTCGCCGACAGCGACGGGGCCGACTTTCATCTCACCTACGACTCGCCGTGCCGTAATACAGGAACCAATACGGCGCCCGGCCTGCCGGCCATTGATTTCGAAGGCGATCCGCGCATCGCCGACGGCACGGCCGACATCGGGTGCGACGAGTTCCACCTGCACCTCTACGTCAAGGGATCGATCACGGCGGGAGCCAATCCCTTCATCAACGTGATCGGCACGCCGCAGACGGGACCGGTCTTGCTCGCCGAGGGTTCGGGGCTCCTGGATCCGCCGCTCCCGACGCCCTACGGAGAGCTTCACATCGCCCTGCCGCTGCTGGGCCGGTACGGGCTGGGAACGATCCCGGCCAACGGGGTGCTTTCGATGCCGGCCGGCGTGCCGCCGCACTGGCTCCCCGGCGAACCGCATTTCTTACAGGCGCTGGCCGGTCCGACGGGAAACCCGGACACGGAGTTCACCAATCTCATGGTGCTGAGACTCGAGTGATTGTACAGCGGACCGGTACCCCGCCTTGCAATTTCCCCCGATTCATGGTTTGATTACGTACGTTGATGCAGCCGAAATAAGCCTGACCGGGGTCTGCAGCAAGTCCTGCAGCCTGGTGCTTTTCAGAAACCGTCAGATCAGCCAGTCGATGACGTGGATCGAATGCGATCCGGGCCGGCCGCTTGGTCTCTTCTACCGAAATGGAGGCATACCCATGCGTCTGATTACCCTCTGCCATCTATCGTGCTTCGCTCTACTTCTTGCAGTGCCACCAGTGCAGGCGGACGAGTTCTCCGGAGAAGTCCGGACCGCCCTGCCCGACCTGAAGATCGAGCGGATCGGCGGCTTTGACTTCATCGGGATCGACGAAGCCGGGAGGATCCTGATCCCCGGCTCTCCCAGCCTCCCCTGCCGAGATATCAACATCGCCCTGCCCACCGGAGCCGAGGTCATCGATGTGGAGATCAAAAGCGCCCTCTACGAGGAACTCGATCCGATCTTCAACGTGGTGCCCAGCCCCGTGCCGCGCCGCCGCTCGGCCTCGCCCGCAGGCAATCCCTTCATTGCCGATCCCGGCGTCTACGGCCGGGACGCCTGGTTCCCCTCGACCCGGGTAGAGAAGGTCGCCCAGTGGGACCTGGCCGGTCAGGAGTTCGTGACGGTCCGGCTCAACCCGGTGCGGTACAATCCGGTGACGGGAAAACTGGCCCTGGCAAGAACGATGAACTACACGGTTCGTTATCAGGTGGATACCCAGGCCACACGGAAGACCTACAACTTCAGCGAACGCGTGAGGGAGCTCACCCTGGGGCGTCTCCGAAGAATGGCAGCCAACCCCGAGGATGTGGCGCTGCCGGCCTGGAACGGCAGCAGCTCGCGCGCCCTGGCGCCCGGCGACTTCGAGTACGTGATCATCACCACCACATCCTATTCCGACGACTTCGAGCCCCTCAGGGATCACTACACCCAGACCGGCATGCCGGCGGAGATCGTGACCACGGACTACATCTACGCCAACTACTCGGGTGGCGACAACCCGGACAAGATCCGCAACTTCGTGATCGACGCCAATGCAACGTGGGGGACGATCTACTTCCTCATCGGCGGCGATTCGAGCAAGGTCCCCTACGACGTCAAAAGGATCGAGGGAGACGACATCCCCAACGACACCTACCTGGCCGATTTCGACGACGACTGGAAGATCGAGACGTACGTGGGACGTGCTTCGGTGGACACGACCACAGAGATCACCACCTTCATCAACAAGTCCCTCGATTACATGGTGAGCCCGCCGTCGGGTTTCGGGGAAGAGGTCTTCTTCATGGGCTTCGATTCCGATTCGTCGACCCAGGGCGAGAAGCTGTTCAACTACGTGATCGACCACTGGCTGCCCGCCTGGGTGGATCTGGACAAGGAATACGACAGCGAGGCGGGCGGTCACGAAAGCGACGTGAAGGCCTACATCAACAGCGGCCAGAACATTTCGGGACATGACGATCACTGCAACTGGAATTCGCTGGGTGTTGGCTCGTACAGGCACGGGACCAGCCTGTCCATCTCCGAGTGCCAGGCCTTCAGCAACGGCGATCGCCAGCTCATCATGATGTCCGTGGGATGTTATCCCGGCGCCTTCGACTACAGCGACTGCTGGGGAGAGGAGTTCAACCAGGACGCGAACGGCTGCGGCATCGGATTCGTGGGCAACACCCGGTACGGCTGGTACATGCCCGGCTTCGTGCTCAGCTACTCCGGGAAATACCTCTCCAAGTTCTTCAAGGTGATCTGGGAAACGGGGTACAACAACTACCATGCCGGAGAAGCGGTGGGCGAATGCCGCAACGACTTCTTCCCCACCGACGGGACGTACAAGTACTGCTTCCAGGAGATCACGCTGCTCGGCGATCCGGGGATCCCGCTCTGGACCGACGTGCCCGTCAACCTCACCCCTTCCTACAGCGCGTCGATCGGCACGGGCTCGCAGACCTACACGGTCAATGTCAAGTCAGGGGGCTCCAACCTCGAGGGCGCGCTGGTCTGTCTCTGGAAGGGCGACGAGGTCTACGAGCGCACCACCACGGACAGCTCCGGCAACGCAGGCCTCACGATCGATCCCGCCACGACGGGAACGATGGATGTCACCATCACGGCGCAGAACCACCTGAACCACTACGGCACCTGCTCGGTCACGGGCGGCGGACAGCCCGACATGGAGGTCGGCATCGGCGTGGACAGCTCGACCTACCAGCGCGGCGACACGGTCTACTACGACGTGACGGTGACCAACAACACAACCGGCCAGCTCACCACCACCATGTGGACCAACGTGACCCTGCCGAATAGCAGCATCTATCCCGGCAGCGGCTATCTCAACGGCCCTATGTCCATCACGGTGAACGGCAGCAGCAGCGACGTCTGGAACTTCTCGAGGAACATTCCGGGCATCGCCCCCATAGGATCTTACTCACTAAACGCTTACATCGGCCCGAACCCCGGTATCGACGACCAGGACAGCGCGGCCTTCAACATCACGCTCTGATCGCGCTGATCCGGGGGAGGAAAACGGAGAGGGTGGTGCAGCCTCCTGCATCACCCTCTTCTTTTTATTTTGCCCTGATCTTCCCGCTTCCCATCGGGCAGACCGCTGCGGAAAGTAATCGGGAATTACTTTTTATCGGACCTGGAACAGGGTTTCCGGGAGGGTTCGCCAGGCGGCTACGGGCTCATCAAATCCAGAATATCCGATAAATCTGCGTTTCTGCGTAACAATCAGTTATACTGTAGCATATAGCATTTTTGTTGAGCCTAGATCTTCTCGAGATACTGTTTTCAAAAGCAAGCACCCTTCATTGCATGATGTATCAGTCCCCTTTCATCACATGAGGAGGTAAATCAGATGAGTAAACGTTGCTTGACCTTCCCGGCCCTTCTTCTGATGCTCCTGGTTCCAGTCCTGGGAGCGAACGAGGACCATGACCCCTATCGTCTTGTTCAGATACAGATTACATCGGACAAGCAGATCCCGTCCCTGCAGCTCATGGGACTCGACCTCGTCCAGTTCCACGATGACTTCAAGGTGGATGCCGTGGTCAACAACGCCGACCTTGCAGAGCTGAAAGCCGCCGGCTTCCTCTACGAGATCAAGATCCAGGATATGGAGGCGTTCTATGCCAACCGGCTGAAGGACAGCTATGTCAAGACCCGCGCCTTTCCCGACGGGAGCATGGGCGGCAATTACACCCTCAGCGAGGTCGAAGCCATCCTCGACAACTGGGCCATCCAGTACCCCCACCTGATCAGTCCGAAGATCAGCATCGGAACCTCGATCCAGGGCCGCGACATCTGGGCCGTCAAGATCTCGGACAACCCCTTGATCGACGAGAACGAGCCGGAGTGCTGCTTCGACGCCCTGATCCACGCGCGGGAACCGCAGAGCATGATGACCCTGATCTGGTACATGACACGGCTCCTCGAGGATTACGGCACCGATGCCGAGCTGACCTACCTGGTGGACAACCGCGAGATCTGGTTCATTCCGGTGTTCAACCCGGACGGCTACTACTACAACGAGCAGAACAGCCCCAACGGCGGCGGCATGTGGCGCAAGAACAGACGCAACAACGGCGGTTCGTACGGCGTGGACCTCAACAGGAACTACGGCTTCAAGTGGGGCTACGACAACTACGGTTCGAGCCCCAACCCCGGTGACGAGACCTATCGCGGGACGGCGGCTTTCTCCGAGCCCGAGACGACGGCGGTCAGCAACTTCAGCCTGTTGCGCCCGTTCGTGACGAGCTGGAACACGCACACCTACTCGGACCTCTACCTCTGCCCCTTCGGCTACGACAGCGTCTATCCCTACGGCAACGACTGGCCCATCTACCAGGAATACCTGGATGACATCTCGGCTGACAACGGCTACGTGACCGGCCCGGCCAGCATGGTGCTCTACTCGGCCAACGGCATCGCCACGGACTGGCACTACGCCACCGCGGGCCAGTTCAACATCACACCCGAGATCGGCGGTTCGGGCGACGGCTTCTGGCCCTCCTTCAACCGGATCCTCCCCCTCGCGGAAGAGAACTTCGAGCCGATCAAGTACTGGACCTGGGTGGCGGGAAGCTACGTGCAGCTCGAGGGACATACCCTGGCCGACGACAACGGCGACGGCCTCTACTTCCCCGGCGAGCCGGTTGGCGTGACCCTGACTCTCCGCAACAAGGGCCTTGGCGACACGATGACCACCGCGATCGCCACGATCACCTCTGCCAGCCCCTACGTGACCGTTCTTCAGGGAACGCACGACTTCGGCGTGATCCCCGGCTACTCGGAGGTCAACAACTCGGGCAGCCCTCTCACCGTGGTGCTGGACAGCAAGACGCCCTACGGCGAGACGATCACCCTGGACGTGGCCATCGACTTCGACAACTTCACCCTGACCCTGCCGCTGAGCTTCATCGCCGGCGCGCCGATGATCTACTTCCAGGACAACTTCGAGAGCGACACGGGCTGGACGGTGACGAACCAGAACATCTCGTCCGGCGCCTGGGAGCGCGACGTGCCGAATCCGACCTCGGGCGGGCAGGTGGCTCCGCTGGAGGACAACCCCAGCGGAACGGGCACCTACTGCTATCTGACGGAGAACGGACCGTCGGGCGGAAGCTATTCCCAGTATGACATCGACGGCGGACCCACGATCCTGACCTCACCGGTGATCGACCTCTCTGCCGGCGACGCGCAGGTCAGCCTGTATGCGTGGTACTACTCGCGCGACAACGACGATCCGTTCATGGTCGACATCTCCAACAACAACGGCACGTCGTGGACGAATGTTCTCTCCACGCAGAACGGCCTCAACGGATGGGAGCTGATCACCTTCAACGTGGGCGACTACGTCACCCCGACGGCCAACGTCAAGGTCCGTGTCAGCGCACAGGACCAGCCGAACAACGACATCGTGGAGGCCGGCCTCGACGACTTCGAGGTGAAGACCTTCGCCTCGCCCATCGACCTCTCCCTCTCCGGACCGCCCATCGTGGGAACGACGGTGAACATCCACATGAGCGCCCCCCAGGCTGCCGGGCTGGAGTACAGGATGGCCGCCTCGCGCGGGACCTATCCGGCCTACAACCTGAACGGCCAGTACATCCCGATCAACATCGACAATGTCACCATGATCTCCCTCAACCCTGGAAACGGCATCTTCAACAACTTCCAGGGGAACCTCGATGCCAGCGGCTTCACTGCTGACCCCGAGTTCGTGATCCCCAACAATCCCCTGTACGTGGGGATGGACATCTTCGTCATTGCCGTCACCGTGGATGCCTCGGGCTTCCCGCAGGGTGTGACAAGCGTCTCGGCACCGCTGCCGATCACGATCCAGTAGAGCAGATCGACAACATCCCGATCTTCAAAGGGGCGCGAGAAATCGCGCCCCTTTTTTATATGATAGGCCATCAGCTCAGACGGTTCTTTCGTGCGGCTCGCGCTGTTATCCGCGAGGATTCGATGACTGGATACTACTCGGAAAAACTTTCTGCCGAGCGGCTTCACCTCTGCTACGACATCGCCCCGCCCCGGGTCAGGCAGTACCTGGAAGCGGAGATCGAGACCGTCCTCGATGTCGTCAGTCCCGAGGACAAGGTCCTGGAGACGGGCTGCGGATACGGCCGGGTTCTGAGCCGCCTCGCAGCCAGGGCCAGGTTCGCCGTGGGGATCGACACGTCGATGGCAAACCTTCTCCTGGCTCGAAAAGAGATCGGGACAGAAAGAGGAGAAACGTGCCGCCTGGCTCTCATGGATGCGGCGAATCTCGCCTTTGCGGACGATCTGTTCGACGTCGTGGTCTGCATCCAGAACGGACTGTCGGCGTTCCATGCCGACCAGCGCCGCCTGGTGGAGGAGGCGGTGCGCGTGACCCGCCCGGGCGGGAGAGTGCTCTTTTCCAGCTACGCGGAAGCGTTCTGGGATCACCGCCTCGAATGGTTTCGCCTCCAGGCCGATCGCGGGCTCATCGGCGCAATCGATGAGGCGGCAACGGGCCGCGGCGTGATCGTCTGCAGGGACGGTTTCCGCGCAACCACCCTGGACGAGGCCGATTTTCGCTCCCTCACCGCCGGCCTCGACCTCGTCCCCCGCATCTTCGAGAAGGACAGCTCCAGCCTGTTCTGCGAGGTCCTTCTCCCGGCCGCTCCGGACGACGACAGAAATTGAACCTGCCCAATACCATCAACTCTGGTAGAATAAACCCGGGTTTATTTTCAACACTTTGGCCAGATAAGGATTCTGAGGAGGACGATCATGAAAGAAATAGTTAAGACCCTTTCCCTTCTTGGATTCGCGCTGACGCTCCTGGCACCATTCGCCGGCGCGGACACGATCTACGATTCCGAGGGCTTCGAGGCGCCCACATTCACCACAGGCCCTCTGAACGGTCAGAACGGCTGGATCGGCACGGGCTCGGGTGGCGGCATCGAACCGATGGTGGTGACTTCACCTGATCCGGTGATCGACAGCCAGGCCGTGCGGATGGAGATTCCCGACATCCAGGGAGCCGCGTCGACCCTGGACCTGCCGATCGCCGATCTCGTTGCCGCGGGCTACGACTACATCACGGTCAGCTTCGACATCTACCGCCAGACCGACTCCTGGCTCTCGAACCTCTGGTGGTGGTGGTACGATCCCGGGACGCCCACTTACGGCCTCCAGTGGGATCAGCCGCCGCCCTACGGCGAAACGTATCCCTTCGGCTGGGACGGCACCGGGACGCCGACGGTGCTCGACAACTGGGCGACAGTGGAGATGACCTGGGATTTCGATTCGGGCCTTGCCATGGGGTACTATGACGGCCAGCTGATCACCACGGTCAACATCACCGGCATCAGCTCGCTCACGGGATGGGCGTTCAGCCTCGCCCACGACGAGGGCGCCGGTTCGGGGCCGGATGTGGCCTGGCTCGACAACTTCGAGATCTTCGCCACCACGGGGCCGACCCTCCTGGTCGAGCCCGATCCGCTGCAGGCCGGACAGTACGCTCTCTTGACCGTTGTCAATGCCAATCCGACGACAACGACCTATGTGGCATACAGCCTTGTGGGACCGGGCAGCACCTACATTGCGCCCCTGCAGGTCACCCTCGGAATAATGAATCCCGTCCAGGCCGCGGGATCAGCGCAGACCGACACCTACGGCACAGCGGATTGGACGGTCTATGTCCCGCCCTTTGCGGCCGGGCGAAGCGTGTGGCTCCAGAGCGCCCAGTTCCAGCTGGTCACCAACGTGGTGGCCACATCGGTCCAGTGACGTGAGCCGCATCGCCTCTGAATAAAAGCCCAGCGATACAAAAATCGTCGGCACGGGCGTGGATTCACACGAACCGAGCCGACGGTTTTCTGCTGCGTCGGGATAAACAAAAACCGCCGGTTTCGGGCCGGCGGTTTTTGTTTGTTGTATAAAAGAACTTGCTAGGAGAACCCCGGAATATCAGGGACTTTGGGGGGGGGGGTAGTGGGGTTTTACTTCTTTTGTAAAGAAAACCTTCGCAAGCTCTATTTTTTTGTCAATGATTGTTGACCCGGCAATATCCCTAAAAAATCCTGCCTGTTCAACCTTTTTTTTCTCGGGCTCCGCTGAATCAACCTGTTAGAGTGTATTACGTACAATTCCTGACATGATTATAGATTATAACGATTTATTCGTGAATTTCAATACGGTATTAATGCGTATTTAATGCATATTTCCGGATAACCTCTTTAATTGCAGTATCGAACCCAGGTTAACCCCCTTGTTCGTGATGCCGAGTTTCTTCCTGATCTTCTCCCTGTGCTTATGAACGGTGCCGACTGATATGTTCATCTCCATGGAAATCTGCTTAGATGACAGCCCTGTCCGGATATTCCTGCAGATCTCGAGTTCGCGGGGAGTCAGACTGGAAAAGCGTTCCTTGATATCATCCTGATCCCTCTCGAGGATGATCTTGATTCCTCCCTCGAGGATCTCCAGCTTCTTTGCATGGCCGGAGCCGACCTTGCCTTTCAGGTCCTTCAGAACGGGCGCCACGACCTCCTCGACATCACGGCAAATCTGTTCCTTGTAGCTCTGCTTCTGCTTCTCGATATGATCGAGCACCTGATTGAGGGCGATGTTCTTCTCCTTCAGGCGTCCCCGTTCCGCTTCCAGCTCCTCGGTCTTCTGCTTCAGCTCCTCCTCGGCCCGCTTGCGCTCGGTGATGTCTCGCGCCACGGCGACGACGAACGCCCCGCTCTCGATCCAGCCCGGCGAGAGGGAGATCTCCATGGGAAATTCGGAACCGTCCGAGCGCTTCCCCGGCAGCTCCACCGTCTTGCCGATCGCGTTGTCCGGCACCCCTGTTTCGAAGTACTTTCTTACATAGACATGATGGCGCTTCCTGTACTTCTCCGGCATCAGAGGATCAAGGGGCTCGCCCAGCATCTCCTCCTTGCTGCGGCCGAACATCCTCTCGGCAGCCGGATTGAAGATGGTGATCAGGCCCGACTGGTTGATGGCGATCATGGCATCCTTGGTGGAGCTGACGATCTTTTGCAGCAGGTCCTGGTGCTCCTTCAATGAGAGCTCGGTCCTCTTGCCCCTCGATATGTCGTAGAAGCAGTCGATGCGGCCCCCGGCAGGAGTGCTGGTCTCGAAGGGCTGGATCCAGTGCTCCAGCCACCTTTCTTCCCGCCCCTTTCCGGGGAGGATGTGGCATTCGAGCCTTTCGATCGGAGCATCGTTCTCGTAGGCTTCGCGCAGCTTGTCGAGATAGGTGTCCTGCTCGACGACGTCCTCGACCGCCAGCCAGTCGATGAACTGCCGCCTGTCCTTCCCGACGACAACGCCGCGGCGCAGCCCGAAATACCGCTCCATCTTCGCGTTGATCAGGACGACCTTCGAGCTGGCATCGAACAGGAGAATCCCGATCGCCATGTCGTCGACGGTCTCGCTCATCAGGAAGGTATCTTTGTCCATCTTGTGGCGCAACTCGCTCAACTCGAGGATCAGTTCGGCCTTGGTCCGGCGTTCATCCTTCATGATGGCATCTCCTTCCTCTCGGGTCGAGTGGTGCAGTGCCATCGTGTTATAGAATCTGAGAACCCGAGATGACTCCATTCTCCATGTCAGAGCTGCCAGGCAGCAGGCAAATGTAAGCTACCCCGGTCTCAATGCCTGCCTTTATCATAGCCTGTGCAATGGAGTCTCATTCTTCGAAGCACCAAAAAACTACCATCAAGCCGCCTGGACCGCAAAGCTATTCTCCGCGCCTTCACACGAACAGATCGCCGCCCGGATCGCATAGTTGTTTTCCGCGCCTTTCACACGGCCGGATCGTAGCCTGCAAGCCGCCGATCCAAGAAAACGTCGAGCGCGGGTATGCCAGGGCTGCCGTTTTTCTGCTGCGTTGGGTTATAATCAAGGGAACCGTGTCGTCCGCAGATTCCTGAGAACGGAAGCGATCATGACCTCCGATTCGAAGCCCCGATCTCCCTGGTACGTCCGCTCCTTCGGCGATCTCTATCCCCTGATCTACTCCCACAGGAGCGACGATCAGGCGGAGGCCGAGGTTCGCGGCCTCTTCAGGGCTCTCGAGCTCGACGGCACGGAAGCGGTCCTCGACCTCTGCTGCGGAGCGGGGCGCCACATGGAGGCCGCCCTCTCGCTCGGATACGATGTGACCGGCTTCGACCTCTCGCCTCAGCTGCTCGTCTCGGCGCAGGACCGCGGCAAGCTCGGCGGCCGGCTCGTGCGCGGCGACATGAGGCGCCTCCCCTTCCCGGAATGCTTCGACCTGGTGCTCAACCTCTTCTCCAGCTTCGGCTACTTCGAGAAGGATGGAGAAAACGAGGCCGCTCTTTGCGAGATGGCCAGGGTGCTGCGGCCCGGCGGCCAGATGGTGCTCGATCACATCAACAAGAAGGCGCTCGAGAAGGCGGTCGTCCCCGAGAGCGTGGAGACCCGGAACGGCATGACGATCACCCAGCGGCGGCGCATCGAGAAGAACAGGATCGTCAAGAGGATCGAGGTGAAGACGGAGGACGGCACGCTCACGCACCTCGAGGAGAGCGTTCGCCTCTTTGAACCCGACGAGATCGTCCGGCTCGCCGAGCGTTGCGGCCTGCGCAGGCGCGCCCTTCTCGGGTCCTTCGACGGCGAGGCCTTCTCCCCCTCCTCGCCCCGGATGATACTCGTGACTAAGAAAGGAGATCCGGATTGAGCGGGCTCTCATTCAAGATCAGGCCTGTCGATTACGAGAAGATGCCCCAGTTCGGGGCGAGCCACCTTCTCTCCAGGCTCCAGCGCGGCGACGGCTCGATGGCCGGATTCCCGATCCTTCGCGGCGGCACGGCCCTGGTGACGAGCGAGTCGCCCTACCTCGATCGCGACGCCCTGATCCCCATCATGGGAGACGGGAGCGGATCGAATATCGTGACGGGAGAGTCCTGCTTCGTGGTGGCCGGTCAGCAGGCCGGCCTGCTCACAGGACCTCTCTACACGTTTCTGAAGACGATCTCCGTCATCCTCCTCGCCAGGAGCCTGGAGGAGTCGTCGGGCAGGCCTCACCACCCGCTCTTCTGGATCGCGTCGGAGGATCACGACCTGCTCGAGGTCAACCGCTGCACGATCAAGGGGAAGCGATTCGTCGCCGGGGATCCCAGCGAACCGGTGCCGCCCCGCAGGCCGCAGGTGGCTGACGTGAGCCTCGAGCCGCACCGGGAGATACTCCTCGATTTTCTCGACGGCACGCTCGCCGAGGAACCCCACGGGCGCCTGGTCCGGGAAGGGGTGGCGCGGAGCTCCTTCGACAACTACGGCGCCTTCTTCAGGGACATGATGGGCGAGCTCTTCGGCAAATCGCTTCTGCAGATCGATCCGATCTCCCTGAGGTCGCTGACCGCGCCCGTGCTGGCCGATCTCGTGGAGAGATGGCCCGACACCCGGGCCGCCTTCGAGAAGGGGACGGCGTTTCTCCTCGAGCTCGGTTTCCGTCCTCCCCTCGTGGAGCCCGGGATCTTCGAGATCAGGGAAGGATACCGCATCAAGGTGAATCTCGACGAGAAGGTTGCCGAGCTGTCAGACGGTCCCTGCTCCCTGGCCGAGGCGGCGGAGCGCATCAGGCAGAAACCCTACGCCTTCTCGCCGAACGCCGCCCTCCGGCCCGTCCTGCAGGACGCGGTGATCCCGGTGAGCGCCTTCGTGGCCGGCCCGTCGGAGCTTCTCTACCTCTGGCAGATCGACCCGATCTACGCCGTGGCCGGCGTCAGGCGGGCGCCGCTCTATCCGCGCATCAGCGCCACCTTCCTCGAGCCGTCCGTCCAGCGCACGGTGAAGAAGGCGGGGCTCAAACCCGAGCAGATCTTTCGCCTGCCCGGCATCTCCGACGGATCGCTTCTGGAGAGGAGCGACGATCCCGACGTGCTGGCCTCGGTCGAGAATGCGGGAGAGACCTTCATCAGCTGCGTGGAGAGCTGCCTCGATCAGTACGACAACAAGTGGCTGCGCCGCACCCGGAACTCCCTCGCCTCGCAGCTCGACAAGCTGTACGGCAAGATCAGGGGCCTGCTGGCCGAGAAGGACGGCATCGACAGGCGCCGCATCGAGAAGGTGACGGGCGCCGCCTTCCCCGGCGGGATTCTCCAGGAACGGGCCGCGAACCCCTTCGAGTTCGTGGCCCGGTATGGACTCGCCTTCGTCGACGCGGCGATGGCAAAGCTGAATCCCTGGAGGATCTGCCACCAGGTCGTGGAAATGGACGCCTCCGGCCTTCGCGAAAAAAGGAACGAGGAAGACGATCAATGACTGACGTGGACATCATGGCAATAGGCGCCCACCCCGACGACATCGAGCTGATCGTGGGCGGCACGATGGCGAAGATGATCGACAAGGGCAAGAGGGCGGTCATCGTGGACCTGACCCGCGGCGAGATGGGGACGCGCGGCGACCCGGGTCTGCGCGCCCGGGAGGCGGAGGAGGCGGCGCGGGTTCTCGGCGTGGAGGAGCGCGTCAACCTCGACATGGGCGACGGCCGTCTCGAGGACAGCATGGAGAACCGCATCAAGCTGGTGGAGGTGATCCGCCACTTTCGCCCCACCATCATCCTGGCGCACCACTGGGAGGACATTCACCCCGATCACTGCGCGGCCGGCAAGATCATGTCCGACGTGATCTATCCCAGCGGCTTCGAGAAGTACCCGGCCAGGGGGGAGCCGTACCGTCCCAACGCGGTCCTCTTCTTCATGGGGCACCTGCCTTTCCGGCCGAGCCTCGTGGTGGACACGAGCCGGAGCTTCGAGCGCAAGATGGAGGTCGTGAGGGTCTACAGGTCGCAGCTTCACGATCCAGGGAGCCCGGAGCGGCTAACCGGCATCGCCAAGCCCGACTTCCTGCAGCGTCTCGAGGCGCGGGACCGTTACTACGGCGCCCTGATCGAGCGCACCTACGGCGAGCCATTCTACATGAAGCGCGCCCTGCCGGTGGACGACCCGGTGGAGCTCTTCGCCCCGTTCGGGAGAATCTGAGGAGGCGGCCTGATGCGAATCGCGATCTCATGCCATCCCACTCCCGGCGGCTCGGGGATCGTGGCCACCGAGCTGGCCATGGCCCTGGCGCGGCGCGGGCATGACACGCACCTCGTCAGCTACGCGCGGCCGCTCCGGCTGGCCGAGGATTCGCCCGTCCGGTTCCACGAGGTCAACGTTGTCGATTATCCGCTCTTCCGCTATCCGCCCCACGACCTCTGCCTGGCGAACAAGCTCGCCGAGGTGGTGAAGAAGCACGACATCGACGTGATCCACGCCCACTACGCGGTGCCGCACGCGATCTCGGCCATCATGGCGCGCAACATCGTGGGGAAGCGGCGGGTCAAGGTGGCGGCCACGCTGCACGGGACGGACATCACGCTGGTGGGCAACCAGGAGGAGTTCTTCGACCTCGTCCGCCACACGATCAACGAGTGCGACGGGCTGACCACGGTGTCCGAGTGGCTGAAGGAGCGGACGATCTCCACCTTCAAGCCCGACCAGGAGCCCGTGGTGATCCACAACTTCGCGGACCGGACGCAGTTTCATCCCGAGGGGAGGAATCCCTATCCCGCCTCGGGTATCCTCGAGATCATCCACGCCTCGAACTTCCGTCCCGTGAAGCGGATCTTCGACGTGGTGCGCGTCTTTCACGCCATCAGCCGTAAGCTTCCCGCGCGGCTGCTTCTTCTCGGGGAGGGGCCCGAGCTGGGGCACGCCCGCGAGCTGGTGGCCGAGCTCGGGATGAAGGACATCGTGATCTTCAACGGGCCGTGCGCGCACATGGGGGAGGTGCTTCGCTGCGGGCATCTCTTCATGCTGCTCAGCGAGTACGAGTCCTTCGGTCTTTCGGCGCTCGAGGCGATGGCCTGCGGCGTTCCGGTGCTGGCTTCCGATGCGGGGGGGCTGAGGGAGGTTGTGGTGCAGGGTAAGACGGGGATCCTCGTCAAGCCGGGGGAGATCGCCGAGGCTGCGGCGAGCGCGGGGGCGTTGCTTGCCGATCCGGAGGCGTGGGAGCGGATGAGCGAGGCGGCTGTTGCCCGGGTGCGGGAGGCTTTTGACGTGGAGACGATCGTGGAGCAGTACGAGGATTTTTATCGGGGTCTATGAGCGCTGCCAAGATGCGGTCGTTGACGCGGTGGCGTCGATTGCGTTCGATGAGGTGGTTGGTTTATCCGGACGGTTTACAGTAAGGAGGGGCTCTTGCCCGCTGGCACGATGAGGATCATCAAGAAGATACTGTACAAAATCGCGAAGCGCCTGATGTTCAAGAACCTCGTCGGAGCCAACCGTCCACTCCTCCGGCTGCTCGAGTCGTACGACGATTCGCACACTCTGCTGAACGTCGGTGCCGGGGACACGCGGTACAAGAAGGGGATCGTCAATATTGACCTCTTTCCCGGGAGGCAGGTCGACGTGCAGGCTGCGGCTGAGGCGCTGCCTTTTGAGGAGGAGAGCTTTGATCTGGTTATCTTGCAGGATGTGATAGAGCATGTCTCCAGCCCCGAGACGGTCCGCGCCGAGATCGAGCGGGTTTTGAAGAAGGGTGGGCGCCTTTACATCCAGGTGCCCTTTGTGTTTCCATTTCATCATTCGCCCGGGGATAACTTTCGCTTCACCATCAACGGGATTGAGACGTATTTCAGCGGTCTCAAGCTGCACGAGAAGGGGATCTGCTGCGGTCCCACCGTTTCGCTGGTCAACGTGATTGCGTCGTACCTATCCATCATGCTGTCGTTCAACGTACGGCAGCTGCGGCAGCTGCTGTGGGGGTTGTTTCGCTTTGTGCTGACACCTCTTTTGCTGCTGGACGTTCTCATGATCCGGAGCCGGTTTGCGCATTATCTTTGCAGTGAGATCTATTTTGTTGGGGAGAAGCCTTGAGGGTGAGGAGCAGTACGAAGTCCGCTGGACGAGTTCGAATAGAGGAGAATAGGTTGTTTCAGCATACAATTGAATTGATATTTACCCAATAAATCAGCAATTCTAGATATTGGATATTCACAGTCACCCCCTGTGTCAGGATAGTTGTCGCCTGAAAAACTCCCTCTTGGGGGGAGCCG
>CAYZWU010000071.1:5815-22611 GCA_964482235.1 uncultured Phycisphaerales bacterium | reverse complement strand
GCTACTTCGGGTCCAGGCTATGTGATTTCACCCACAAATTCTGCTGAGGAGCCTTTTTTTTTGAGGACAAGAAGATGAGACGGGAATCGCGTATCTTCATTTTTTCATTACTGTTTCTTCTGGTATTTGGCTTCGGTCAGGCGGCGGCTCAGAGTGAGGACGAGCCGGCGAACAAACCGGCGAATAACGATAATAGCGTGAAGGCGCCCGACAAGGACAAGGATAAGGATAAAAAGCCCCTTGACGATCCGGCTATTCTCGAGGCAGTGAAAGGGACGACCGCCGAGATCCACGAGATCGAGGTCAAAGACCTGGAACTGAAGCTCAAGCCCCTGCCCAAGGAAGATCTCCAGGGCGAGGTTGATGCCTGGCTCGTGCTCGTCAAGGCAGTAGCCCTCGCTCAGAGCGATATGGAGATCAACGCGAAGAAGCTGGAGGGGAAGGAAAAGGAAGACGCCCTGAAGGAGGCGGGCAAGCTCGGCGCACAGCGGGTTGCTCTCGTCGACCGCCTCAACGCGGCGCTCAAGGCTTTGGAGGCCAAGGGCGGCGACGTGGAATCGTACAGGCAGTACGTGAGCGTCATCTCGGATATGAATATCAACATCACCGACATGAGCGGGACCTGGATCAAGATCACCGAGTGGCTCAAGTCGGAGGAGGGTGGTATCAGGTGGGGATTTAACATCCTGAGCTTCATCCTCTGCATCCTGGCTTTCAAGATCCTGGCGTCCATCCTGGCGGGCGTGACGAAGAAGGCCGTCTCCAAGCTGAAGTACACCACCGAGATCCTGCGGGAGTTCTTCGTCAACACGGTGCGCAGGGTGACCTTCCTCATCGGCCTCGTGATGGCCCTCTCCTGTCTCGAGATCGAGATCGGCCCCATCCTGGCCGCCATGGGTATCGCCGGTTTCGTCATCGCCTTCGCCCTGCAGGAGACGCTCGCCAACTTCGCCAGCGGCATCATGCTCCTGCTCTATCGCCCCTTCGACATCGGCGATGCCGTGACCGTGAGCGGCGTGACGGGCAAGGTGGACGGCATGAGCCTCGTATCCACCAAGATCAAGACCTTCGACAATCAGTCGGTGGTCGTGCCCAACAGCAAGATCTGGGGCGACGTGATCACCAACATCACGGCGAACAATACGCGGCGCGTGGACATGGTCTTCGGCATCGGCTACAGCGATGACATCGCCAAGGCCCAGTCGGTGATGGAGGAGATCCTCAAGGGCCATCCGCTGGTTCTCGAGAATCCCGAGTTCGTGATCCAGGTCAGCGAGCTGGCCGACTCGTCGGTCAACTTCGTCGTCCGCCCCTGGGTGAAGACGGCTGACTACTGGACCGTCTACTGGGATGTGACGCGCAGCGTGAAGGAGCGCTTCGACGCAGAGAGTATCTCGATCCCCTTCCCGCAGCAGGACGTGCACATGCACCAGGTCGCCGAGGCCTGATCCCTTCACTCCGGCTGGAGGGAGGGCTACCTCATGGCGAAGACCGTGCGGAGCTCTTCCTCCACCGGATCGTAGATCAGGGCAACGAAGGTGCCGCCCCTTCGGCCGGAATAATCGAAGACGTTGCCGTGGCGGTCCGTTTTCCGCGCCTTGATGCCGAAGGCATCTTCCAGCTTACGCAGCTCCTTCTTCAGAGGTGCCAGCCGCTTTGCATCGAACCGGTTCGACTTGCCTCCGACCTTGCGGTCCACACGCACGGGGATCCTGACATAGACCTGGTAGAGGCCGCCCTTCTCCTCGAAGAGGAGCACGAAAGCTCGGCCCTGGCGGCGGAAGAGAATGAAGCGGCAGGCTCGCGGGCCCTGATCCTCGGGCAGGAAGGTGTCCTTGAACCCGAGTCTGTTCAACGTCTCGAGGAGCCTGCTGCGGAGCAGCGCCTTCGAGAGGGCCTGCCTGTCCGTCCTGTCCAGCAGGGTGAAGGAGACCTCCTGAGCCTCGAGGCGGGCCGCGACCTGTTCCGCGCTTTCACCCCACTTGACCTGGTCGAGAACGGGTTCTCCGGTCACGGCATCGGCCAGGCCGGCGAAAAGGGCCGGCAGAAGAAGGGATTGCAGAAGGAGAAAGCAGCTTTTCTTCGTTCGGTTCATGATCAGAATGTCCTGACTACCAGGTCGGCTATCCTGGTCTTGAGCTGGCCCAGATCCGCTTGATAGGCCTTTTCCGTCACTCCCTGCAGGATCTCTCCCGTCTCCACGTTCATCCGCTTCACCACCACGGTGTACTGGTTTCCGTCGCGCTGGACCTCGCCGTAGATGATCTGCTGCGCGGAGAGCATCTTTCCCAGCCGGACGGCGTTGCTCGAGTCCGCAAGGTCGCTCAGGCTGAAATTCAACTCGTCCAGCGCCTTGCTGATCTTGGTCCGCTCGATCATGCGGCAGATGCCGTTCCGGGCAAGCGAAGTGGAGATCACCTCGCCGAACTCGGCGCCGAGATCCCGGCCCGGCAGTTGGCTGAACGTGCAGTCGAGGGAGACGACAGCCGCGAAGAAATCGAAGACCGGCGGCGGCAAGGTTGCAAGCGCCCGTTCGGCCTCCACTCTCACGGACTGGTCGGGATCGTTCCATCGCAGGTGGTGCAGCACAGGCTTGGCCGCCGGGTCGGCGAGGCCGCCGAGCGAGATCGCGGCCCACTTGCGGACCTCGCTGTTCGGGTCGCGGCGCGCCATGTCGATCAGCCTCGCGACAACGAGGCCGTCGCCTCTCACGCTGCCCAGGCACCGGACCGCAACGGATCGCTTGCGGTAGTCCTTCGAACTCAGCAGCAGGAGGAGGATGTCCCTTGCCTCGTCGGCCTTCTTGACGATCAGCTCCTCGGACAGCTTGCGCACATTTCGATCCTTGTCCCTCGTGGCGATCGTGCAGAGCGTTTCGGGTTCGGGAGGCGCGTCGTTCCTGGCCAGTCCGGCAAGCGCGGCCTGGCGCACCTCGCCGCTCTTGTGCGACAGGGCATCCTCGATCGCCCGGACCGCATCGGGGCCTCCAACGATTGCCATTCCCTGTACGGCAGCCAGGTGCAGCGGAACGGAAACCTCCTCGTCCATCACGTCAACGAGACCGTCCAGGTCGCGTTCGCGGGTCATCTCCTGGACTTCTTCAAGCGTCAGGCTGCAGCCGGTCGAGGCGAGGCAGAACGCGACCAGCAGGAAAATCTTGAACGGCGACTTCATCATGGTCCTCTTCCTTACTTGATTTCGATGAGACCCCGGTTGCCCGGTCTCCCGTTCTGGCCGTCGCGCGGCGCGAAGGGGTTCCGGCCACCCGGCAATCCGAACAGACCGGCCGCACCGATCGGCCCTGGGGGACCTATCAGACCGGCCGGCTGGCCGAAGCCGCCGTCTCCTCCCGGTCCTCCCGGCCCGGCAGCTCCGGCCGGGCCCGCCATTCCCGCATTGCCGTTCCTGCCGGCTCTCCCTCTGTCTCCGCCGCTGCCGGGAAGGCTCTCGGGTGTGAGGACAAGACGGGCGAATTCCCGGAATTCAGGGCTCCCGTGGATGGTGATGGTGATGCTCCCGCCGTCGCCGCCCAGTCCGCCGCTGCCGCCGTGTCCGCCTCTACCGCCCATGGCGCCGTTGCCGCCGTTGCTGCCGATGCCTCCCTGGCCTCCCTGACCTCCGTTGCCTCCCTGTCCCTGCGGGCCCGGATAGATGTTGTTCCTGTAATCGCCGGGACCGCCGAGCCCGCCGTTGCCGCCGTTGCCGCCCCGTCCGCCGCGCCCGCCGTGTCCGCCGGCGCCGCCCTTGCCGCCGTCGCCGCCGTTGCCACCCCGTCCGCCTCGCCCGCCGTTGCCGCCCTGCGAACAGATCCTGTACCTGTCTCTCGGATGAAAGATGTAGTTTATCGGGCCTTCGGAAGCGTAACGCCTGCCGGACAGGTCGTGGTAGTCCGCCTTGATCGTCACGTAGACGAGCTCCTCGTCGGGATAGAACTTCGAGTAGATCGGGCGGATATCGACCGTCAGCCTTGGGCCGTCCAGACCTCGTTCCCCGTTGCCGCCCTGTCCCCCGGGATCGCCGTTCACACCGTTGCCTCCGGGGGCGCCGTAGCCGCCCGGTGCGCCGGGCAGGCCGTCCCTTCCGGCTTGTCCTTGTTCACCGGGATTCATGGCGTCGAAGCCGTGAGCCCCGTTGAAGCCGGGTCCTCCGGGACCTCCGTCGCCGCCACGTCCGCCGTCCTGACGGGGATTGATGCCGTGGAAGCCCGGCTGTCCGTTGCCGCCCCTTTTTCCCGGTTCGCCTGGAATGCCGTGCGCCCCGTTGAAGTTCAGGTTGGAGAAGGAGAAGCCGGCGTGCCGTCCCGCTCTGGCATCGGGAGCCGTTCGGCCGAGCTTGTGATAGGGTCGGTAGAGATCCGCGTCATAGAGCGGCTTGAACGTCAATGTCCGCGACATCTCGCCGGCCTGGACCAGGAACTGGTAGCCCGTGTCCAGTGGGATCAGGACATTGCGGTACGGGGTGAAGCGGTACCCGGCCTTCTCGTCGAGGACGCCATGCTTCGTCGAGATGGACATCGCGGAGCTGTCCAGCTTGCCGAAGGTGAGCGCCTTCGCCGCGCCCGGTGCGTGGAGAACGTCGTTGTAGAGCGTGGTACCGTCGTCGAGGAGGACCGCCACGCTCTCGAAGGGACAGACGTTGCGCGCATCGGCAACGATACCGATATCCCCGCCCTTACCCCTGATCGCCTCGTTGCCCAGCACGTAGAGCCCCGTGATATCGTGCCCGTCCAGGCCGACGAAACCCTCCGTCCCGAAGGCTCCGTGGAACTTCTTTTCCGGAGGCGGTTCGGGCGGCGCATACTTGCATCCCGCCACCAGGAGCAGGGCGGCGAGACCGGCGGCGCTAATCAATGCCAGCGATGGGGAAAAGTGTCTGGATCTCATCGTATTCATCTGTCCGGTCATGGATATCTGCCAGAAGATCGAAGACCTGGGGATTCGTTTCCGCTGCGAGCACGTTCTTCCGGAGCGCGGAGCAAACCGACGCCTCGTAGATCTGGAGCCTAGTCATGGACCAGGCCGAGAGAAGCCGCACGGAAGCGGCACAGTTCGGGACGTAGAATCGGATCAGACCCGGTGCGGCCCGGGCCGCCATGTCGAAATGGTTCGCCGTCCGCCCGATACCCTGCGCTGCCAGCAGGGCCATGGTGCGATTGGCGCGGACCTTGCCGCAGGAGAGGTCCTGAAAAGCCTTTTCGAGAAGCATGCGCTGGCTGGGGGCATTGTCGGCCACCTCCAGGTTCCGCTTCTCCATCAGCTCGAGCAGCTGGTAGATGGCTCGGTAGGTGCTGTGCAATGCGCTGCTGTCCCTGCCGGATTCGGCAAGAAAGCGATGGAGAACGTCCACGAGGTGATCCAGAGTCGAGACCGCCCTGTTGAGGACGGTGTAGACTTCGGGCAGGGTGCTCTTCTGATTGCCGGAATAGGTGGTGAGGGCGCTGATCGTCTCCCTGGTGACCGTGGCATCGTCGATCAGATGCGGGTAGAGCTTGGCCTGGGCTTCCACCACCCTGTAGCCGAGCTTGCGGCTGATCGGCTTGTTCAGGGCCTCGTTGAGATGGGGGACGGCGCCCGGATCGCCGAGCTCGCCAAGAGCCCAGGCGGCCCACTCCCTGATCCTCTCGTCATGGCCTCGCGACACGAGCCGGCCCAGCGTCCTGACCGTGTAGTCGGTGGGATGCCGGAGCATGCCCAGGACCTTCATGGCGTAGCAGCGCAGGCTCGTCGTCTCGTCGGGATCGCCTGCCAGGGCGGTCAGCTCGGAGACGTTGCCTGCAATCTCCTCGTCGGTCCGCTGGTCCAGCTTTTCCAGGATGTCTTCCGGGGACATGCAGCCTGCGGCCGCGAAGGAGATCGAGAGGAAAAGGGCAGCCAGCTTCATCATCGCTCTTCCCTGATGTTGTGGAGGACCGCCTCGGCCAGGCTGCGGACGAGCAGGCTCTCATCTCTCGCGACCGATTCGATCGCACCGACGACCTCGGGATCCTTGTTCCGGAACAGGTACAGCACCTGGACGCAGAGGAAGCGGATCTCCTCATGGGAGCTCGACGCCAGAAGGTCGATGATCGCCGGCACCGCCTTCTCGTTCCCGATTCGACCCAGGGATTCGACGGCGGCGGACTTCACGTAATGATGCTCGCCGGCAGCTTCGAGACAACCGATCAGAGCCGGGACGGCCCGGCTGTCTCCTGTTTCACCCAGTCCCCTGGCAGCCAGTTCGCGAACGAAGCTCCGTTCGTCGCTCAGGTGTTCCAGAAGCGCCTGGGTGTCCCTCTTCCGGGTGGAATGGTCGATCGAATCGAGTGTCGAGCAGCCTGTGGCCGCTGCTATCAAAAGGAGGCAGGTCAGAACACGGACTGTCATCGCTGTGGGTTCCCTCCCTCGAAACAGGCCGTTGACAAAGTCGACTTTTCCAACGATCCGTAAAGAGACCGCACGAAAATTCGTTCAAGTTGACAGTTTATCACGGCCCTGGAGCGCATGAAACCAGAATTGCGCCGGGCTCCGCCTTTTCGCGGCGGAGTGCATCGACGGCACGTCGTAGGGGCGGGATACGCCTTGCTACCTGATGAACCGGATGAATGGGATCTTCCGGTGAATCCACTCCAGCTTCCAGACCAGAAGGATGAACACGATCTCGACGATCAGCGCGATGCCCACGGTCTGCCAGGGATTCATGCTCTTCTTGAACGCATTGAGCCCGATGCCGAAGATGGCGCCGTAGACCACGATGGCATGGAAGAAGTAGATGAAGAGCGTCTGGCTGCCGATCTTCAGGATCAGATCGGGTATGGTGAAGAAGTAAGCGATGAGGCCGGCAAGCCCCGCCACGATGCACGCGTCGCCGAGACGGAAGTAGAGCACGTTGTTGATGGCCAGGTGGGTCCCTGGATCTTCCATGAAGAGGCGGTAGGGGAAGTACAGTACCGTCCAGCTGAACTGGCGGACGAGCAGTCCTCCTCCGATGAGCAGCAGGAAGAACCAGGCTTTCCGGTGCAGGGAGTACCGGCTGTTGAGATAACCGAGCACACTGCCTATCAGGAGGAAGCCGGCCCAGGGAACGAATGGAAAAACCGAGTTCTCCTTGGTCAGGTAGTTGGCAAAGACCTTCGGCAAGTACTGGCTGAAATCGACGTGGCGCGTGAACGGATAGAGGACGAAGAAGGCGTTGAAGGCAACGACCCCGAGCAGAACGTAATTGATGCGCAGGTAGTGGGAGATGAGATAGAACAGGCAGATGATCAAAAGGCCCACGCCGATAGTGTGGAGGACGTGCGTGGTGATGAAGTACTCCAGCCGCGAAGGATCGAAATCGAGAAAAAAGCGCAGGTTGTAGCGGTTCACCTGCAGCAGGTAGGCGAGCCCGATGAGGAACAGCCCGCGCCGGAAACCCTTGCCGAGCCGCTCGGTGTTCAGCTTGCCGTCCTGCTTGCGAAAGAGGAGATAGCTGAAGATGAGCCCCGATCCCAGGAAGAAGACAGGGGCAGTTATCCCGCGCATGTAGTTCCAGAGAAAGTAGAGCCGATAGGTTGACGAATCGGCATACTCCTTCGCGAGCAGGAGCCCGACGACGTGGCCCTGCAGCATCATCAAGATCGCATAGGCCCGCAGGAAGTCGATGTACTGGATACGCTTGGACCGGTTTCTGTCGTTTGGTTTCAGCATGTCGCCTGACTGGCCAGATCCGCTTCTGTTTCGATGAATCATCTCATCCGGTTAATCTTTTCATACCACTTCGTGTTCCTGGAAACCAGGAGATGATGAGATAAAGCGAGGGTCGATGGCTGCAAGCGGCGGGAAGGATGTTCTTCAGCTTCAGAGCAGCCACCAGGGCGCCTGGCCGCGGAACGACTCCTCGTCGCATTCCAGGCAGCGGTCGAGCGCCTCGAGAAGGGCCTCCTTCCCGTCCGGGAGGCGGCCGTTCAGGTTGACGTGGTTCGAGATGTGGTCGGAGAGAAGCTCCGTCTCGCACTCGAGGGCGGAGATGAGGAGACGGAGCTCGCGGAGGCAGTCGAGCACGCAGGGCAGGACGAAGCTGCCCGCCTCGACCTCCTCGTGCAGCTTGGTGCCCGGCACGGGAACAAGGGTCCTGAGCCTGACGAAGGTGGGGGAGATCGCGTTCAGGACCCGAGCCGAGCCGCGGGCATGCTCCCTGGCGCGCTCCTCTCCCCCGAGCCCCACGATGTAATACTCGGAGAGCTCGATCCCGGCATCGCGCACCCGGCATCCGGCCTCGATGATCTCTTCCGGCGTCGTTCCCTTGCCCGCCAGGTCGAGAGTGGCGGGATCCCCGCTCTCCATTCCCATGTGGAGCCGTTTCAAGCCGGCCTCGAGGAGTTCCTTCAGCTCCTCAACGCTCTTGCGGACCACGTACTTTGCCGAGCCGTAGCAGGTGATCCGCTCGAGGGAGGGGAAGCGGGCCATTAGCCGTTCGAGGATCTCGAGGAGCTTCCGCTGGGACAGGACTATCGTGTTGCCGTCGGGGAGAAAAACGGTCTTCACATGCCGGCCGTACTCCAGGGCTGCCTCGTCGATATCCTCGAGCACCTCCCGTACCGGCCGCGCCCTGAACTTGACGCCCTTGTACATGGGGCAGAAGGTGCAGTCGTTGTGGGGGCAGCCGTACGTGGCCTGGATCAGAAGGCTCGAAGCCTCCGACGGGGGCCGGTAGAGCGGCATCCGGTATCGCGGTGTCATGGCAGCGGGACTTCGGTGAGATCGACTCCCAGGATCTTTCTGCTGACGGCGTTGAGGTCGTCGAAGGAACCGCCGAAGTGGAGCGTCGTGCTCCTGTGGACGATCTTCCCGCCCGGAGAGAGCTCCTTGACCGGGGAGAGGGTCTCGATTTCGTAGAACTTGTCGGGGACATCGGCGTCGCGGCCCTCGAGGCCGTTGTTGTAGCTGTTCACCACGTCGCCCTCGAAGGGTGATTCCTGGTACTTCCACGAGTTGTCGGCATAGGCGCCCGAGGAGGGCATGTTGAAGATCACGACGGTCAGGATGTTGCGATCGAAATCATAGCTGCCTAGAGTGTCCTTGCAGTGGTTGATGCCGAGCCCGATCTTGGTGCGGCGGCGTCCGTCGCAGAGGAAGACGGCCATCTCCTTCTCCTCGCTCACGATCAGCCGCTCGGGCGGCACCTCGCCGAAGTAGTCGCTCTTCACGATGGTGCCCTCGCCCTTCCGGAACGGGGCGATCAGGTAGGTGGACGGCGATGCATCGAACTGCCCGAGGATCCAGATGGAGACGAGCCCCGTCTTCCGGGTCATCTTCAGGGAGGATCTGTTGGTCAGCGTGTTCTCCGTCGTGTAGCCCACGTACCGGACGTCTTCGGGGAGATCGAGTCTGTAGTCGGCGGCGATCCGGCTGCGCGGCACCACGGCGACGCTCCGCTCGACGTGAAGGTCGAAAGGCGTCTCGCTGTAGTTCGTCAGGCTCATGTCGCGGGCCATGACGATCCGGTTCGGCTTCTTCTCGATCACCTCGTACGGATCGCTGTTGAAGGTGGCCGGAGTCACCCAGTGGTCGAGATCGTAGGGCTCGCCGGGTCCGAAGAAGAGAGCGAACTGGCCGCCCTCGGGAGAAAGCCAGAGACGGTCGGCGCCGCCGTAGTTGACGAAGGCGGGGTTTATTTCCTCGCCGCGGACCACCGGCTCGTTGACCCATCCGAGCCGCGGCGTATCGATACCGCCGAAGCCCGACATCATCACACGGGCCGAGTACTCGGGAGTCACGACAACGACGCCGATATCCGAGGGATCGTACAGCAGCGCAACATCCGTGCAGCTCTCGAGCAGGCTCAATGTGGTGTCAAAGTTCAACTTGTTTCCCTCCTCGCGGCTGAACGTCGCGCATGACGGAAAGGACAGAAGAAGGAGAAGGCAGAGGCTTGCGGTGACGGACAGGGCAACTTCACGTGCTGACATCAATTCACTCCCCAGTATCATTTAACGAACGGCCGTTTTCCGGCAAGGAATGGACCGATCTCTATTTTCGGCAATTATCTTTCCAAAGCTTGTGGCAGAGTTCAATGAACGAATTGACGCCCGACGCGTCGATCAGGGAAAGACCGGTTCCACAAGGACGCGCATCGTTCCGCCGCAGACGTCGCCGTCCTCCTGATCGGACCCGGCTGTGAGGGTGATCTCCACGAGGCGGGACTGCCTGGTCTTCAGGAGCGCTTCGAGGGCTGCCGACTTGACCGTCCCCTCCACGCAGCCTCCTCCCACGGTTCCGAGAAGGGTTCCGTCGGGCAGGACGATCATCCTGGCGCCTTCGCCGCGCGGAGTCGAACCCCTGCTTTCGACCACCGTGGCCAGCGCCAGGTTGACTCCATCCTCGAGACAGCTGTTCATCTTCTTGAAGAGATCGATGTTTTCCATGATTCACCTCTGAAAGGAGCGAGAATCGCGATCGGAAAGCTATCCGTTCCTGGCAGAGAGAGAGGCCCTGGAGCCGCCTTGCCGTCGAACGGCCACGAGCTCGGCCACGATGCTCACCGCGATCTCGGCGGGCGATTCGGCGCCGATGTCGAGCCCGATCGGCGAGTGGACCGCATCCAGCTTCTCCCGCGGGACGTTCGCCTCGATCAGGCTGCCGAACACGCTTTGCACGCGGCGCCGGCTCCCGATCATGCCGACGTAGGCCGCCGGCTTCTCGATCACGACCTCGAGGCACTCCCTGTCGTAGCGATGTCCCCGCGTGATCAGGACCACGCATGTCCTCTCCGTGAAGGGGAGGTTCGAGAGCCCCTCGGCAAAGGGAGCGGTTATCGTTTTCCACGCCAGCGGGAACCGCTCCCTCGTGGCGAAGCCGGGCCGGTCGTCGAGCACGATGACGCGAAAGCCGGCCTGTGCCGCCATGCTGACCAGGGGCAGGGCGATGTGTCCCGCCCCGGCCACGACCAGCGGCTCCGGGGCAGCCAGAGGGTCGATGAAGAACTCGGCCTTCCCCTCGGCCGCGGCAAAGGTGACGAGCCGGGACTTGCGGATCGAGATCGCCTCGCGCCCCTCGTTCGACAGGAACTCCTTCAGATCGGAAGAGAGGCCGGCTCCCTTCACCGTGCCCGAAGGCAGGACGATCCAGCGGCTTCCCGCTTCGACAGCTGCCTTTCCCTCGACCGAGGCGAGGGTCGCCAGGGCGAAGCCGCGCTCTTCCTCCAGCAGCCTGCCGATCTCCTTGAAAAGTTCATCCCTGTTCATCGGATTGACCGCTCCATCTGTTTCACCTGGTTGTCGAGCCTGCCGAGCTTGCTGTCCTCGGGAAAGAGCTCAAGGCCCCTTTCGAGGAGCCTCAGCACCTCGGGGAGAAATCCGGCATGGCGCGAGAGGTTTTCGGGATCGAGGAGGTAGCCGAGCATGGCGGCCAGTTCCTCCAGTTCCACATCCGGCCCTCTCTCCAGGAGGAGCCGGATCTGGATCTCCAGCACCGATGGGGGATCGAAGGTGAGGATGTCGCCGAACACGATCCGATCGCTCGCGCCTGACCGCATGACCGGCGTCGAGCAGGCCAGCGTCGTGCCGGCCAGCTCGTCGTAACGGACGCGGAGCCTCTTCGCCTCCTCGATCTTCGGGATGCCGCCGTTCTCGGAGAGAAGGAAGATCGAATTGCCCAGGGCCTGCATGTTCCAGGGGTCGATCTCCAGTGCCTTCCGGGCGTGTTCGAGGGCTTTTCCAGCCGAACCGTCGATCCACGAGAGCACGGCCAGGGAGCAGAGCTCGCCAAGCGTGGCGGAACCGTCGGCCGCCTTCTCTTCCAGGACGCGCCTCTCGTGCTTCTGCCAGCCCACGTGGGCGAGCAGGATCTCAGATTCGATGTGCAGCCTCCGGATCCGGGTTTCCTCCTCGAGGCGGCCCGTGCGCACCAGGAAGAAGCGAAGGGGGATGTAGGCGTCGAAGAGTGTGGGATCGATCTCCACGGCTTTTGTGAGAGACGCGATGGCCTGAGCCGTCTGCCTCACGGCGAGATGGAACTTGCCGTCGAGGAAGCGGACCCGGGCGTTCGGCTCGAGCTTCAGGGCCCTGTCCAGCTCCTTGCGGCACGCGTCGAGCAGGCCCTCGGAAAGCAGGGCCGCGGCGAGAGCGAAGCTCGCATCCGGATTGCCGGCATCCTGCTCGACGAGGCGGCGGAAGTCGTCGAGCTTCAGATCGAACACCAGGTAGGTGTATCCGATGAGCTCGACGGGATCGAACCGCCGCAGCCAGTCGTACACGTCTCTTCTTCTCAGGCAGTCCTGGATCTCATTGACGTTGATGATCACCTTGCCGGTGACGGGGAAGGTCCCGGGCTGCGGCGTGACCTTCTCCTCCTTGGCCGCCTCGATGAACCACTCCCGCGCCTTCTCCTGGTCCTGTCCCCAGTCGAGATCCGAGCCGGCCACCAGGCGCCAGGCGTTTTCCGGACCGCCGGCCGCCTCGTTCTGATAGGCGATGTAGTGGGGGTGGATCCCCACGGTCCCGATCAGATACCAGAGAGAGAGCGCGATCGCGATGCCGCCGGCCGTCAGCCGCGCCGGCCCCTTCAGCCCGGTCACAAGCCGGATCGAGCCGCCGGCCGCAATGCAGAGGAAAGGAATGGCCGGCATGGCATAGCGGAATCCCGCGTTGGAGGTGTTCGGCCAGACGAGGTAGAGGAAGAAGAGGGCCGGCGGGAGAAGAAGGCAGACCCGGTCCAGACGGAATGCCGTCCTGATCCTGAAGAGGGCCAGCAGGCCGGCCGCAAGAAGAACGAGGAACGGGAGGGGCATCTTCATCACGAAGCAGAGCGGAAAGTAGTACCAGACGCCCCGGTAATGCCTTTCTCCCAGGAGGAACGATGTGAAGCCTGTCTCGGTGATCTGCTTCTGGAAGTCGATCCCCTCCAGGTATGGGCCCGGGAGAGGGAGAGGCAGGTTGTTCAGGACCGGCACCCCGGCCAGGGTCTGGAAGAACCCGCTCCGGAACGTCTTCCCCTCGAGCGAGTCGAAGGCACCGGTGAAACCGTAGGCCGCAAGGAGGAGCAGGAGGCCGATGAGCAGGACGGAGGCCCCAAAGAGGACGAGCCGCCCGGGTCCCGCCGCGCCGGCGCTCTTCGCGCGGTTTCTTCCCGCCAGGGCGAAAACAAGGATGCAGAGGGCGATCGGGATGGCCAGCACGGTGGAGTACTTGGCCAGAAGGGCGAGGCCGAGGAGGATGCCTGCAACCAGGGTCCAGACCCATCCCGGCTTCCTGATGAGCCGCCAGACGGCGTAGAAGAAGCAGAAGAAGGTGCAGCAGGCCGCCATGTCGGTCGTGGCGAGGCGCGCGTGAGCCAGGACAATCGGGCAGAAGGCGAAAAGCCCGACAGCCGCCGCCGCCGCCCGGATGCCGAGAAGCTCCCTCGCCCAGAGGAAGACGATCAGGGCGGTGCAGGAGAAGAAGAGAAGGAGGCTCACGCACCGGATCAGGAAGAGATCATCGTCGGGGCTGCCCATGGGCGCCCACTTCTGCAGAAAGCCGTTCAGGTAGAAGGTGAGCGGCGGGTGGAGGATCGTGTTCTCGCGGTCGAAGGGGAAGGCGTCGTCCAGCTCCCCGGAGGTCGTTGATTCGCTCGGCCCGTCCTTCTGGTGCGGCCCGGAGCCGAGGCCGGCGATGTGACGCGCCGCGTCGAGATAGTTGGGCTCGTCATAGGTCCACGATGTGGAGTCCAGGCTCGAGTAAGCAAGCAGGAGACCGGCGAGGTAGATTGCGGCGGCCGCGGCAATCAGGGCCAGCTTGATCTTGTCGCTCTTCACTGCCTCACCGCCCAACCTCGGAAGAGCTGATCAATATCCGAGGCCTTTCAACTGATCCTTTGTTTTCGAATCCACCTCCTGATCCCGGATCTTCAGCGGATCGAGGGGGTCGGTGAGCGATCGCTTCCACTCCTCGTAAGCGTCCCTCAGCGCCTTGGCCTGCTTGGGATTCTGTTTGATCAGGTTCTTCGTTTCCCAGGGATCGTCCCTCAGGTTGAAGAGACCGGCATCCCGGTCGTTGCGCTTCGTCGAGAGGATCAGCTTGAAATCGTTCAGGTAGATCGCCGTGAGGTCCCTGTTGAAGCGGCTCCCCTCGCCCCCGGCGCCGAAGACCACGTTGCCAAGGTTCTTGTAGAGCTCCGCCACGATCGGATTCTGTCCTTCGCCGATCGGGCGGGTATCCATCGGGGCGCCGGGATCGATGTCGATCTCCTTCAGGATGGTCGGCATCAGGCTGACGATCTGGACCATGTCGTCGGGAGATCCCGGCGCCGCGGTCCCCTTGGGCGGCTTGATGATCAGAGGAACCTGGATGGTCTGCTCGAAAAGAGCGTACCCGTGGCCCGCGATGTTCCTCTCGCCGAAGTGCTCGCCGTGATCGGCCGTGACGATGATCCAGGTGTTGTCGTAGATCCCCTGCCTCTTCAGCTCGTCGAAGAGAAGGGAGATCTGCTCGTCCATGTAGAAGATCTCGGCGTCGTAGAGCGCCACGCGCCTGTCCACCGCATCCCTTCCCGGGGGGCCGTCGGGCCAATCGGGCCTGTAGAAGCGCCTGCGATGCTCCTGCGGCGGATTGTAGGGGTAGTGCGGATCGAAGTAGTTGAGAAAGAGGAAGAAGGGCCGCTTCGCGTTCCTCTTGACGAAGGGGAGGGCTATGGCGTTGATCTCGTGGGCCGGGCGGCCTTCCACGGAGCTCACGTTGCAGTCGAACTCGTCGAAGCCCTGTGCCAGCCCGAAGAGCGGCTTCAGCCAGGGGCCGCCGCCCACGCCGCAGGTGGCATATCCCGCTTCCTTCAGCGTTTCGGCCAGGGTGACGGCCTCCGTGCTCAGACCGTAGGCTCGGAACAGCTTGGTGAGCTCAATATCGTTGAGGGCCGTGTTGAGGGAGAGCTCCGACTTCTCGTTGTAGTGGGCTCCGTGGGTCATCGGATAGAGCCCCGTGAAGAGGGAGGCGTGAGAGGGCAGCGTCCACGAGGTCATGGTGAAAGCGTTGTTGTACCGCATTCCCTCGGCGGCCAGTGCGTCGAGGTTGGGCGATGTCTCCCGCATGTAGCCGTAGCAGGAAAGGTGGCCCCGGCGCGTCGTGTCGAGGGTGATGACCACGATGTTCGGGAGGTCCCCGCTCCCCTTGAAAATCAGGTAAACCCCGCCGGCTGCGACCACGATGATGAGGAGGATCAGAAAGATGTTCCGGGTATTCATGGCTTCCGCTTTCGCATCGTTTCAGGTCTGAACGGGGCTCATCTTGGCAAAGGGAGGCGTCAAAATCAACTCAATGTCACTTGTAACCGAGGGCCTTCAGCTTCCGGCGCGTGGCATCGTCGGGGGTCAGAAGATTGGCGCGGCCCGGGGGGTGTTCCCTCAGGAACTTCTTGAGAAGGGAGCGGATCCGGTCGCGCTCCTCGGGATAGGTGGCGCTCAGATTGTTCCGCTCTTCAGGATCGGCGGCCAGGTTGTAGAGCTCGACATGCTCCTTTGCCTTGCCGGCGGCCGGATTCTCCAGACGGTTGAGCACGAGCTTCCAGTTTTCTTCCTGGAATCCGAGGCGGGTGATGCCCGTGCCGCTCTCGAGCTTGCCGAAGAGCGTCTCGAAGTAGCAGCTTCTTCCCTGCACGCAACCGGTCGCGATGTCGGGGATCAGGGTCGATCCCTCGACGCAGTCGGGGATGTCGACGTCGACGAGATCGAGGATCGTGGGCACGATGTCCACGGTGCGGCAGAGTCCGGGGATGCGACTATTTTTCGGCAGCTTTCCGGGCAGCCGGGCCACGAAGGGGACGTTGATCGCCGCGGCGACCATCTGGTCCTGATGATAGAAGCGCCTGTGCTCGCCCAGGCATTCGCCGTGGTCCGCCGTGAAGATGACGAGCGTGTTCTCGTCGAGACCCTGCTCGCGGAGCCTATCCAGGATGCGGCCGAACTGCTGGTCCGTGTACGCCACCTCGCCCGAGTAGGGGTGGCGGTATCTTCCCCGGAAGGCTGCGGGCGGCGCGTAGTCGTGATGGGGATCGAAATAATGGACCAGGGCGAAGAACGGCTCATCGCCGTTGTCGTCGAGCCAGCGGAGAAACCGGTTCGTCACCACGTCGGCCGTGTTCTCGAACGAACCGGTGTCGTGGCCGAGCCAGTCGAACGACCCGTCGTCCTGCTCGTTCAGCCCGAGCATTGTCCTGTGGGAGACCATCTCGTCGCTGTAGGTGTCGAATCCCTGATCCATGCCGAACCGGGAATCGAGAGGGAATCCGGCGAGGAAAGCACCTGTCCTGTACCCCTCGTCGCGGAGGATCTCCGCCAGGGTGACGGCACGCGATGAAAGGGAGAAGAAGCCGTTGACGCGAACGCCGTGCGTGACGGGATGGGTGCCGGTAAGGATGCTGCAGAACGAAGGGAGAGTCTGGGGGACCTGGCAGATCATCTTCTCCAGCAGGATTCCGTCCGAGGCGAGCCTGTCCACGTTGGGCGATGTGTCCTCCCTGAAACCGTAGCAGCCGAGACGGTCGGCTCGCAGCGTGTCCACCACCACGAGGAGCACATTCGGCTTCGGGTCCCTTCCGAGCATGATAATCGCGATGATCAGAGCGAGAACCAGAGCCGCGCCGGCAAGAGCGGGACCGAGCCTACCGTTTTTTTTCATGAAAATTGTCTCTACTCAAGAAGATCTCGCTTCGATAGGAACCTGGAAGGCCGCGCCGCGGATCGATGGAGAAGATTATTGTCCAGATCGTTCGGCTATTTCAAGGGTTACTCACGGTCCCCTTGTCGCGGATGCCTTTTTCTATTGTAACCCGTTGCGGTTGGTAGCCGTAACCCGTTGTGGACGAAGTCCG
>CAYZWU010000071.1:0-5715 GCA_964482235.1 uncultured Phycisphaerales bacterium | reverse complement strand
CAACTCTTACACCCGTTGTGGACGAAGTCCGCAACTCTTACACCCGTTGTGGACGAAGTCCGCAACTCTTACACCCGTTGTGGACGGAGTCCGCAACTCTTGCACCCGTTGTGGACGGTGTCCGTAATCCGTTGCGCGCGGAGCCCGCACCTCCTATAGGATGAGAACGGTTCATATTCCGTTGAAGTTGGAGTATCATGTCATGAAAGGCCTTGACCAGGATACCGCATCGAGCGGTCTGTTCAAAAACGGTGTTTGTGGGGATCTGGCGATGACTCTGAGATACAGTCGCAAGTTCTTTATCCTGTCGCTCGTTCTCGCCGTTCTGGCAGGTTTGAGCGAAGTTCGGCCTTCGAGCGCCCAGGACGAGGAAGCCGGCCCTTCCCAGGAGGACATGGAAGCGGCCAGGGCGTTCCTCGACGAGGCGGCCAAGAAGTACAACCTCCCCTATCGCAGCGGTCTCGAGTCCTTTGCCATGACGCTGAAGCTGAGAAGCAGCGGCGAACCGCGGCTCAGGCAATATCTCGATGATATCACCATCGATTACGGATGGCAGGCTCCGGCGTCGGAGGATCTCGAGGTCCAGGGCGTTCCCGGTGCCATACGACGGGTCATCCGGGAGCCTTTCACCGGCCTCTGGAGGGATATCGTGGGCGGGGGAATCTTCCCCTTCCTCGAGGAGCGGGAGCTCGCCGTCCGGAACGAGGGGAAGACCATGATCCTCGACATCTTCTTCGAGGGGGAGGCGCGCGGCAAGGTCGTCTTCGACGCGGAGACGAGCCTCATCGTCAGCGCCGTCGTCAGGCTGCGCGACACGGCCGTGGCCATGGACCCGACCTTCACCAGGGAAAAGCAGCATTTTCTCCTGACCGAGAAGGTCGTGGCCCCTGTGGGGGATGACGAGACGCGGGGCAACGAGGTCTACCTCATCTATTCCGGATACCGCGAAGTGGGCAAGTTCAACCTGCCGACCAAGGTCACCGCCCGGACGGGCAACAACGAGATGGCCTTCTCGCTCCAGTACAGGAAGATCAACGGCAAGACAGCCGAGATGGCCGACGTGGACATCGCGGAGGTCAAGGCGCTTGTCAAGGAGTACGAGAAGCAGTACTCCAAGATGTCGACCTACGAGAAGCGCGAGGGGATGAAGAGGCTCGAGGAGACGGGGCACGATCTGGCCGCCGCATCGATCGTCAAGAAGGGGCTGAAGGACAAGGATCTCGAGATTCGCAGGGAGGCGGCCTCGGCCCTCGGGGCGATGAGGTGCCGCAAGGTGGTGCCTCAGCTCACGAAGGCGATGAAGCCAAACGCGAAAAACTTCGATGTCTACATCGCCATCGTCATCGCGCTGGGCGACATCGGCGATCCGAAGGCGATCCCGCACCTCTCGAAGAACCTCTGGAACCAGAAGGACGGATTGGCCGGCATCCAGGCCGCCCAGGCGAAGATCGACGCCCTCGGCAACATCCGCTCGAAGAAGTCGGTGGATGCGCTGATCGGCATGCTCTACGTGGGAGGGCGCGGCGCCATGGCAGCCGTGTCGCGGAGCCTGACCAAGTCGCTCGAGAAGCTGACGGGCCAGAAGTTCGGCTGGGACAGGGATCGCTGGCGCGACTGGTGGAAGAAGAACAAGAGCAAGTTCAAGCTGGAAGAGGATTAGCGGATTCATCAACGGCCTGCTGGTGCGCATCCTTCCAACAGGAGGCATATCTTCATGGGAATCGATCGGGTCCTCGCGCCCCTCCTGATTGCAGCGGTTTTTTGCGGCTGCTCCGCTCCTGACAGCGAAGAGCCTCCGGGCGGCTCCGGGGCCGGCCCGGTGATTTTCGAGGCGCTGCGTCTCGAGTCCGATGGCGAGATCGGCCAGGCTCTCGCCCTGCTGACCGGATGGGCCGGACCGCCTGCCTCGCAATCGCGAGCCTTCGAGGCTGCGGCGCAGATCGCCCGGCGGCAGGAGCAGCCCGGCCAGGCCGTGACCTACCTCGATCACGCTCTCGAGGGGCGGCCCCACGAACCCGTTCTCCTTTATCAGAGAGGCGAGGCGCTTCTCGAGGCCGGCTGGGAGCGCCAGGCCGTGGATCAGCTCAGGGAATGCCTGATCCGGGACAAGGGCAGGCGGCGGACAAGGCTGCTCCTCGGCACAGTCCTTTTCGAGATGGGACGTTACGACGAGGCGGCTGACTGTCTCGATCCGATCGATCCGGAATCGGTCGCCGACGCCCGGGCCCTGATCCTGCTCGGATCGGTCCGCTTCAAGGCCGGAAGCAGCGGCGATGCCCTGGCTCTGTTCGATCGTGCCGGCCGCGTCGATCCCGCGCTTCCCGATGCGGATTTCAATCGGGCTGTCGTTTTCGAGGGGGAAAAGAAGCCGGATCTGGCGGAAAAAGCCTACCTTGCCGCCCTCGGCAAGGATCCGGGCCACGTTCCGTCCCTGTTCAACCTGGGCCGCCTTCTCTGGACCAGGGGCGAGAGGGAGGAAGGGCAGAGGCTCCTCGACGCAGCCTGCGACGGAGCGGCCGACGTGATGACCGAGAGGTCGATGAAGAGCACGCGCGACAGGCTCCTGGCCGAGGCGGAGGAAGAGGAGGGGGCGGGCTCTTCCACTGATAATACAAATTGAGCCCCTGTTCTATCCGAGGTCCAGCGGGCCGGCACCGCTGGAGAACCGGACCGTCATCCTGGCCGAATCGAGGTTGGCAAGCGCTTCCTCGAGGTTTGCCTTCTTCTCCTCACCCAAGCTTCGCTCATCCGGTTCGGAGGATGTGGAGAACCGTTCGAGGATGGCCCGGTATTCCCTGAAATTTTCCGCCCTGCCGAAATACTCCTTGTCGAGCCACTCCATCATCCGGGGAGCCGAGCCGTTCTCCACGAGGATGCAGATGCAGCCGCCGCCGCCGGCACCGGTCAGCTTGACTCCCATGGCTCCCGGACCTCGCAGAGCAATGGCGACGAGGCGTTCGAGCTGGGGTGAGCTCACCTCGAAGTCGTTACGAAGCGCCTCCCTGATGTTGTTCATCCCGGAGGCGATCTTGCTGCAGTAGACCTGGTAGGCCACCGAGTCGACCGTTATCTCCCCTGATTTCAGCCTCCCATCCGCTTCGAGCAGTGTCTGTTCCAGCTCGCGGCTCATGCGGTTTTCCTTCAGGAAGAAGAGCGCCGTCTGCCGCAGCTTGTACTCCGAATCGTCCGCACCCGGCACGGCGAACCGTTTCATCGCCTCGACCCGGCTGATTCCGAGCACCTTGGCCACTTCTTTCATCGTCGCTCTCTCCGGAAGCAGGCGGGGCAGTTCGCCCGCCACCTCCCAGCTCACGTCGAGGAGCGTGGCATCGAGGCTGCCGAGCCTCTGGAACCGGTCCTCGATCCTGCGGAGCACGCTCGAGTCCGCCTCCAGGACAGGGAAAGGCCCGGCCGGGAGATAGTTGTATTTCGCTATGATGAACCGGTAGATCCAGCCCGGATCGAGCTTGCCGTTGTCGGCCGCTTCCTTTCCGAGCGCCGGGATGACCGTGGCGAGATAGTTCTCGGCCAGATCGATCCACGTCATCCGAAGGTTGAAGGTGGTGTTGGCGCCGAGAGCCTTGTCGGCTTCCCACAGGGAGTTGCAGAGAATCATCTCCACGCCCTCGATCCACGGCAGGGCGCGGGAGTCGAGGAGGGAGAGGTGGTGGAGGTTGTAGAGGATCCCGTTGGCCTCGCCGCGGAGGATCGTGGTCTGGTCGTTGGCGCCGCCTCGCGTTCCTACGTACCATTCCGCCTCGCCCAGGAGGCGGCAGACCCGGCGGATGTCCGTGGGCGGCACGCGGTGCCCGTTGCTCAGCCAGAATGAGAGGAAGGAGAGGACCACCAGGGCGGAGGATGAACTCGTTCCTCCCCGGATCGGGACGGTGGAAGGCCCGATCGTGAGATCAGCGCCGCGGATCGGAATATCCGGCCACTCCCAGGCAGCACGGAGCCAGGGCCCGATCAGATAGTTGGTCCAGTCGCCCTTGCGCCGATCGCGATGGGGGTGCTGCCATGAATGCTCTTTCCAGGCTTCACGTGTCCTGCTGCTGCACCCTTCGGCGAAGCGTGCGAACTCGCCGTCCACCGAGAACTCCTGATCCTTGAAGATCGGGGAGGTGTTGGCCACCCGCACCCCGGCGCCGCCATCGGGCGACGGGGTCATGAAGACCGGGATGTCCCTGTCCATCGTGGCCGAGAGGTGGTCGCCGCCGCACATGTCGAGATACTCGGTGAAGATGTTAAGCCGCCCGGGCGCCCTGAGAAGAAAGCCGGCCTGATCCCCGAAAGTGTCGAGATGGAACTCGAGGCAGGTGCGGTAGCGGGCCGCGTGGCCAAGGAGCTCTTCGCGGTCGGCTCCCGGATATGCGGTGGTTTTCAGAAGGTCAAGAAACACCTGGCTTTCGATCTGACCGAGTAGCTCGGACGGTTTCCTTCCGGTCACGAACAGCTCGAACTTTTTATCAGTCATGATGTTCCATCACCTTTCAAATGTTGTTTCCGTGTGGTTTTGCGGCTTTTTTTGTTTCAGACAATTCATATCAAAGCAGCTTTTTTCAAATCTTCAAGTGATTGATTTTATAATTCCTTTAATCCAAAGCAATTATGACATGCACCCCCAAGGGCATTCTGCGAAAGAGTAATTAGATATGAAAAATGCTAATATCATGGAATCCGCTTTTATAACAGTATATTTTGATGCTTTTAATTTGTTATTTCTCAGGGGGTTGTGGTCGATGATTTTCGGTTTTCCCGCTGGGCTTTCCAAGCAGGGGGGCAGGGCGGTTTTTTTTCTTGATATGGTGCTTTTTCTTGTTTTTATCAACAGAATTGTACCGATCTCTTCGTTCTACTTCGAACCAATCAGTGACAAATAGGAAAAGGATGGTCCCAAATGTCTAAAGTCAATCTAGTAAATCCTCACGGCGGTGGCGAGCTGAAGCCTCTCCTTCTGGAGGGCGACGCACTCAAGGCCGAGTTGGCGAAAGCAGAGACCCTACCCAAGGTCATGATGACGTCCCGCGAGACGAGCGACTGCATCATGCTGGGCATCGGTGCCTTCACTCCGCTCGACGGTTTCATGAACAAGGCGGACTGGCAGGGTGTCTGCGACGACATGACCATGAGCAACGGACTCTTCTGGCCGATCCCCATCACGCTTTCCGCGGACAAGGCCACTGCCGATTCGCTCAACGACGGCGACAAGGTTGCTCTCTGGGACGAGGAGAACAACGAGCTGATCGCCACCATGAAGGTAACCGAAAAATATACCATAGACAAGGCGCACGAGTGCCAGTGCGTCTTCACCACCACCGACACGGCTCATCCCGGCGTGGCCAAGGTGATGGAGCAGAAGGACGTCAACCTGGCCGGCCCGATCAAGGTTCTCTCCGAGAGCTTCTACCCGGAAGAGTTCAAGGAAATCTATCAGCGTCCCGCCGATTCCAGGAAGATCTTCGAGGAGCGCGGCTGGAACACCGTGGCTGCCCTGCAGCTCCGCAATCCGATGCACAACTCCCACGCCTATCTCGCCTGGGTTGCCGTCGAGGTCTGCGACGGCGTTTACATCCACCAGCTGGTGGGTAAGCTGAAACCGGGCGATATCCCTGCCGAGACTCGCGTCAAGGCCATCGACGCCCTGGTGGACAACTACTTCCGCTCCGAGCGCGTGCTCCAGGGCGGCTACCCGATGGAGATGCGCTACGCCGGTCC
>CAYZWU010000070.1:965-23608 GCA_964482235.1 uncultured Phycisphaerales bacterium | reverse complement strand
CGTCATAAGTCTTTGTCAGATAAGTGTCGCCGATTTCAAACTGTAGAATTTCAGCCTGAACAACAAGCTAAAAGTCGTCACCAGAAGAGCGTACGGCTTTAAACGCCCGGAAGTGCTGCAAATTGCCCTATATCACACTCTGGGGAAACTCCCGGAGCGTGATTCTACCCACAGATTCTGCTGAAGAGACAAATATATAGGCCTCCACCGCAATGGTTCGAAGTGTTCTTCGAGATGATATTGTTCGTGATTTCAGGGATGCAGTCGAATCGGCAGTAGAGTCCACCGCCGCCTCCATTGCTCGTGTTTTCCGAGATCACGTTTCGCGTGATTGTGGGGGAAGCGTCCCATTCGCAGCTTATCCCTCCCCCGTTGCCTTGACCGGAATTCTGTGAGATCACGTTGTCGTTGATCAGGGGTGACGAGAATTTATGGCAACCGATGCCGCAGCCTGTAGTTGACAAGTTTTTCTGTATCGTGTTTCCCGTGATTCTTGGTGAGGATGCATAGCAGCATGAAACACCACCGCCCAAGCCCGTAGCAGAGTTTTCAATGATTTCGTTGTCCTTGATGTCAGGAGAAGCCTGTTCACAGTAGATGCCTCCTCCAGAGGTGGCACGGTTCTGGCTAATGGTGTTCCCGGAGATATCTGGACATGATGAATGGCAGTAGATCCCGCCGCCGTCGCACACGCTGAACGCATAGTTGATTGTTATCGTGTTGTCGGTAATAACGGGATTCGATGCGTTTACGCAGCCGATTCCGGCACCACCGAATCCGGTCGGCCACTGACCGACATGATTCATCGTGATGGTATTTCCTGAGATTATTGGATTGGAATTGTCGCAATATATTCCACCGCCGCAATCCACGGCAATATTGTACGAGATGGTGTTGTTCCGGATCTTTGGAGAGCAGAAGCGACAGTAGATTCCGGCACCATATTTGGAGGATCCATTCGTGATAGTGAAACCATCGAGTTCGGTTGTATCATCCAGGTCAAAGCCATGAAATGTGACCACGCTACCGGAATCCCCTCCGTCGATGGTCGTCACCGACGCACCCTGCTCGCTTTGCAGGACGATCCGGCGGTCCAGGAAATCGATGTTCTCGTTGTAGGTCCCCGGCCGGACGATGATCGTGTCGCCGTCCGCCGAGGCGTTGATGGCTTCCTGGATCGTGGCGTGGTCGTCCGGGACGTAGATGGTGGACGGAAAGGCGACCGTTCCGAAAAGGACGAAAATTAATGAGACGGCAGCCCTGACGGCAAGCGACAACATGACCCTCCTCCTGAAAGAAACACCTGAAATTGAACGAGGTGAAACTGATCAGTTTATATCACAATGCGCCTCAGAAGACAATCACCAACCAGTCGCCCTTGAGCCTGTCGCTCAGCGGCTTGCCCATGTACGCGACGTCGATGCCCATCTTTCGGAGATCGTCGTCCACGCCGTATCTCTTGGCGCAGGCCAGGCACGCCTCCGTCTTGACGCCTGCCTTCTGCATCGCCTTCATCTCGGCCTGCAGGTCCTCGCTTTCAATGAGCAGCTTGGCCGACGGTCCCCAGACGACGAGGTGGACGGTGTCGAACCACTTCACCTTCTTGGCGTTGAGGGTGTACATGAAGCAGACGTTCTTTGCCACACCGGGATCGCCGCTCGACCAGACCACGCAGAGCCGCGACGGTTCGGGCCCCTCCTTCTTCTCGCTACTCATCGCCTGACCGCTAGTGACCGCGACGATCGTTCCGGCGAGTAGCAGACAGATCATCGCGCCGATCAGGATTGCTTTCCGGTTCATATCGGTTTCCTTTCTTGCAGGTGGTTGGCAGGGATTCGATTGGAGACAGCGTCGTTCAGCAGAATCGCTATCAATAAAGGTATAGCAGATCGACCGAGATGGGGAGGGTCCCTAAAATTTCCCTAACATCCTCTTGTCCGCTGATGCGGTTCCCGCTATAATTGCGGACTGTTAAAGGCGGTCACTCACTCCCTCTCTCGATACGGTCCGATGAACCTGGAAGAACGACTCAAGATCCTCGGCAGAAGCGCCCGGTTCGATCTCTGCGGCGACTGCGACGTGAAGGGCACCGGCCGTGTCCGTGCCGAAGGGGACAGGTGGCACTACCCCGAGCTCGTGCCCGACGGGAAGCGGTCGATCATGATGCGCGTTCTCATGACAAACCGGTGCGAGAACAGCTGCCCCTACTGCGAGAACGCGGCGAGCCGCGACTTCCGGGCCGCCTCGATCTCTCCCGACGAGCTGGCGGCCCACTTCGCGATGCTCTTTCAGAGCGGCCGGGCCTGGTCGCTTTTTCTCAGCTCTGCGGTGCGCGGCTCGGCCGAGCAAACCATGACGCGGATGGCCGAAGCGCTCGAGCTGATCCGCTTCAAGCACAGGATCCCGACCTACATCCACGCCAAGGTGCTGCCCGGCACGTCGGACGGCCTGATCCGCCGCGTGGCGAGCCTCGCCACGCGGATCTCCCTCAACCTCGAGGTGCCGAACCGGTCGTGCATGGACAGGCTCGGCGGACCGAAGGATTTCGAGAAGGACCTCTACGGCCGCGTCCGGTACATCAGCTCGCTCCTGAAGGATCCGGCTCTCAGGAAGAAGAGCCAGACCACCCAGTTCGTGGTGGGCGCCTCGGGCGAGACGGACCGGGAGCTGATCGCCATGTCGTCCCACCTCTACGGCGACCTCGATCTGTCGCGCATCTACTTCAGCGCCTTCCAGCCGCCAGGACGGGTCGACTTCGGCGCTCCCCGCGCGCCGCTCCTCAGGGAGCACCGGCTCTACCAGGCCGACTTCCTCCTGCGCAAGTACGGATTCAAGGGAGATGAGATTCCTCTAGTGGACGAGGGGAGCCTGGCTCTCCACGAGGATCCGAAGACCGCCTGGGCGCGGCTTCACCCAGAGTTCTTTCCCGTGGAGATCAACACGGCGTCGCGGCGCAGCCTGCTCCGCGTGCCCGGCCTGGGGCCCGTCTCGGTCCGCAAGATCGTGAAGGCCAGAGGACTGGGGAAGATCAGCTCCCGCGTCCACGTGCAGGAACTGGGCATCCGTTCTCTGCCGGCGCTGAAGTATCTTCTTCTCGACGGGACTCGGCTCCGGTTCGGCAGGGCGGGGCAGGAGCAGGCTTCCTTCGATTACTGAGCCCGCGCAATCTCCGCCATATTCGGGTGTAGACGTGACGAATCCGTGTGTGGCGCCGTACGAATATGGCGGAGATTGCGCGGGCTCAGTAATGGCGATTACGCCGGCGGCACTCGCGGCGATCACTTCGACCCGAGGAACTTCCAGGGCGGCCGGATCTTCCGGTGGATCCGCGGTGCCGCCTCCTCGTCGTTCCTGATCTTCTCCTTGTCGAGGTCCCAGACGATCTTCCGTCCGAAGCGGATCGACAGATCGCTCATGTGGGAGATGATGTACGACTGGAAGGCCGACTCGAAGGGGCTCACCGTTTCGCCGCGGCTCTTGATGCAGTCGATGAAGTTCCGCGAGTGGTTGTCGCTTTTGTAGAGGCGCAGCTCCTTTTCGCCCGGCTCGCTTTTCAGGAGTGCCGGATCGCCGGCCAGGATCTTGCTCCGGTCCACGCTGACCCACCCCTCGGAGCCGTGGAAGGTCGTCCCGTGCTGGTTGAAGGGACGGTAGGCCTCCACCACCGGCCTGGCGGTCTTCGTGTTCATGAAATGAAGCCGCAGCCCGTTCGCGAAGCGACAGCGGACGTCCCAGTCCGATATCGTGTTGTAGAGCCCCTTGGTCGGTATCCTGCCCTTTCCCTCGTACTCCACCGGCGCCTTGTTATCCGTGCCGGCGCCCCAGAGCGCGATGTCGAGAGGATGAACGCCCCAGCCTGCGATGAAACCGAGGGAGTTGTCGTACACGTGGTTCGTGCCCTCGTGGGTGCAGCGGTCCTTCGTGTAGGGCGACCTGGGGACCGGGCCGAGCCACATCTCGTAATCGAGATCGTCGGGCACGGGAATCTCTTCCGTTGAGCCGCCGTCCGCGTAGAGCTTCGCGTAGTGGCCGGGGGCGATCATGCCGGGAGCCCAGACGTCGATCCGCTCGAGCTTGCCGATCTTCTCGTTCCGGGCGAGCTCGCAGGCGAGGCGAAACCTGGCGATCGACCTCTGCTGCGTGCCGAACTGGAAGACGGCGCCCGTGCGGGCCAGCTCCTTCCGGAGCTCCTGGTTCCAGGTGACGGCGATGCCGAGGGGCTTTTCCACGTAGACGTCCTTGCCGGCCCGGACAGCGGCCAGGGCGACGGGCACGTGCCAGTGGTCGGGCGTGGCGATCACCACGGCGTCGATGTCGTCGCGCGCGATCAGCTCGCGAAAATCGTTGTACCGCCGGCATCCCTTGAACGATCCCTTCCCCATGCTCTTTTCGTAATGCTTGTCGATGGCGCCGGCCGTCGACTCCCTGCGGCTCTTGAAGACATCGCACACACCGAGGCACTGCACGTCCGGAAAGTTCCACAACGACTTCACGAGGTCGTTCCCGCGCCACCCGGCGCCCACGAATCCGAGGGAGATTCGTTCCGACGGGGGTGGGATAAGGCCGGATCCGAGGGCCGTCCCGGTGATGACGGTCGGTGCAGCCAGGGCCGAGGCGGCGGCAGCCGCCGTCCTGTGGATGAATTCGCGGCGGGAGAGGGTCTTGCCCTTCATCTCTGTCTCCTTCATGAGAGATTGTCAGGATCAAACGGTGTCGCCGTCATCTTACTGCAGGTCATGTTCCCGGAAAAAAGGAAATCTCGCGGGGAAGGATTCTCGCCTCTTTCATCAGGGATCCCGGTGTTCACGTAGGATCTGGATACCGATCACCAGGAACAGGATGTGGTAGAGCCATTGCGGAATGAGTATTGCATAGAGGACCAGCCATTCTCCGTATTCCCATCCCCATTCATAGAGAAGTTCCCATTCGCTCATGAGGCTGAACACGGAAGTGATCCCCACGATCATTGCAGCGATTGTCGGCATCTTCACCGGGCTGGGGAAGCGGATGCGAAAGAGCAGGATCAAGAACGAGCTCACGTGAAAAATCAGGGTGAAGGCGATGCTCGACCCCTCGCTCCCTCCAGTGAACTCGAAGTAACCGAGAAATTCACTGCGCATGATAGCGGACTGGATCTGATGATAGACGTAACTCTTGATGACAAGACAGACCAGGGAGAGGATGCAGAAAGCGAGGGAAATTCGGATCAACAAGTCGAGAGAAGTGTTTGTCTTCGTGGTCATCACCCTGAATTCTCGCTGATTTTGTAAAGGGCTACCTGACGTACTTTTCCCAGAGCGCGCGGCTGTCCACGGCCGTCATCTGCTCGCGGTACTTCGGGTTCTTGCCCGTGAAGTGCACGTAGTCGTAGGGCCGCCCCTCCCGGAACTCGCCGGTCACCTTGTTTTCCGCGCCCCAGGAGTCCGAGCGGTAGATCGCGCCGCCTTCCACCTCGGAGATCCAGTCCGACTGCCCCCTGATGTAGTTCGTGCGCTGGTAGTCGATGTAGTCCAGGCTGGCCTGCCTCTCCTCATAGGCCTGCTGCATCGTCTCGCGGACCTCGGAGGCGTTGCGGGCGACCATCAACGACGTCTCCCGCTGCATCGTCTCGAGCCGCTCCCGCCCTCGGGCCACGTAGCTCCTGGCCCAGGCGTCGTCGATCCTGTACGACGCGAGCATGGCGATGAAGTTGTGGAGAAAGAGGTCGAACCCGTCCTCGGGCCCGGCCACGGTGAGGTGCCTGAAGTTCCAGTTGGTGTCGAGGCGCGAGCCGAAGCAGATCCCCAAGCTCATCCCCTTGCATCTGCGGCTCTGCGCCATGCAGGTGTAGAGGAAGTCCTCCACGAGAACGGGGCCGAGCGTGTAGACCTTGCGGAGCTCGCCGGCCAGCTTTTCCCGCTTGACGATCTCGCTGAACTTCATGTCCGTGGCGATCCGCTGGTGCTCGACAAGGAACTTCAGCGCCTCGTGGGGCGAAAGGAAGGGCGACACGGGCACGCCGGGCACGTTGGTGCTCATCCGCGGCGTCAGGAAATCGACGCTGGCCACGATGAAGCTGAAGAGTCCCTGCGGATCGGTGGCGATGAAGTTGCCCTTGCCCAGCTCCTGGACCTTCCACTGCCGCGGGAGGAGAAAGGAGGCGGAGCCGTCGCTCAGGCGGTGGGGGGCAAGCTCGGCCACGATGGGCGGCTTCCCCTTCCATCGAAAGGACTCGCGCGTGACGCGGATGTTGGCCAGGGCGGTGAGGAGAAGCTTGCGCTTCTTCTCCAGGTCTCCTGCTGCCGTCTCGATGCGGGAGCAGACGAACTCTCCCTTTCCGCACGTCGCCCAGAGCCGGAATTCGTGTTTTCCCACACCAGGTATGGAGTAGGTCCCGTTGCAGACGATCCGCCTCTTGTCTTCAGATTGCAGCGTATCGCCGAGCGTCAGGTCGGGAAACAGCCTGACCATCTCCCGGATGAAGAACCCGGCCACTGCCGAAGGATTGTTCCCCGAGAGATCAATGCCGCAGGAAGTCGACACGCTCGATGTGCCGTCGGGCGCAAAGGCTGTCAGCGTCCGGAACTCGGCCTTGCTCTCCTCGCTGATCTTCCACCCTCGAGGGACGTAGAGCACGAAGCTGGCTTCCCCGGATACTTTCTTCTCCATCACCAGGTCTGATCACTTCCCGGCGGGCTCGTCCCCGTTCTCCCCTCCGCAGGCATTCATGGAGAGGAAAAGAAAGGTCGACGCAGCGAGAAAAAGAACGCAGTCTCTTTTCGTGTGCATGATCATGTATTCCCTCATGTGCCGCTGATGGTGCAGGACGATGGTCACGTCGAGATCCGTACATCTTGATACAACGAAGCGAGGTATTCAATGGTGGATCTGATCGAATCGCCAACGGTGATCAACGCGGCGGGCACTCCTCCCAAGAGGATCGAGGAGTTCGTGGGAAGGGTCAATTCGGGGACCGACCGGATCAGCGTGGCGCGGATGCGGAGCCCTGAGGGGTGGTCCGAGCCGGGCCAGACACCAGAGTTCGACGAATACACCGTTGTGCTGCGAGGCTCCCTGCATCTGAAGCTGGCCGACCACGAGCTCGACGTCGCGGCCGGGCAGGCCGTGATCGTTCATGCGGGCGAATGGGTGCAGTATTCCACGCCCTCGCCCGAGGGGGCCGAGTACATCGCCGTCTGCCTGCCGGCCTTCTCGCCCGAAATGGTGCACAGGGATCAGTAATTGTGTTTGAATACCAGGCACTCCCCGGATCGGGTCCGGGGAGGTCGTCGCACATGGAAAAGAGGCCTGGAAAAGGAGATCAAGCCGTGTCAACTCGACCGACCTTCGGATCGTTGCTCGTGATCGTTTCGGGAATCCTGGCGCTGCTGCTGCCGGCAGCCGCAATCGCGTCGCCGGCCGACGAGGAAGACAAACCCGGCCGCGGCCGCCGACTCGACAAGGAGGTCGTGGTCCAGGCCAGCCTCGACGAGGTCTGGCACTGCTGGACCACCTCGGAAGGCATCGCCTCCTTCTTCTCGCCCGATTCACGGATCGAGCTGCGCCTGGGCGGCGCGTACGAGCTCTACATGTCGATGAAGGAGCCGGACGAGTCGGGCAAGCGCGGCTCCGAGGGCTGCAGGGTGCTGAGCTTCGTACCGGGCGAGATGCTCTCCTTCGAGTGGAACTTCCCGCCCGCCGTGCCGACGCTCCGCAAGTCGGGCGCCAAGACCCACGTAGTGCTGCGGTTCTTCGACCTGGACGGCAGCGTACGCGTCCGCTTCTCCCAGCTCGGCTGGCAGGAGGGCGACGACTGGAAGGCCGGGTACGACTACTTCGACCGCGCCTGGAGCTGGGTCCTGCAGAACCTGAAGAAGCACTTCGACGAGAAAAGAAAGGCCGAGGCGAAGGAGGCGGCGAAGCCTGGCGAAGCTGCACCCGATGAGGGGGCTGCCTCCTCGACGGACAGCAGGAAGCCGGTCCAACTTTCCGTGGTCATCGACGCGCCTCCGGAAACGCTCTGGAAGCTCTTCACCACGAAGCAGGGGATCGAGCGCTGGCTCGCCCCGAAGGCGGACATCGAGCTCGCGGTGAACGGGCGGATCCGCACCGTCAGGAATCCCGAGGGCAGCCTGGGCGACGAGAGCACGGTCGAGTACGCGATCCTGAGTTACGACCCCGGACGGATGATCTCCATGCGCTGCGACCGGGTCCCCGAGGCATTCCCCTTTCCCGAAGCGATGAAGCGGACCTGGACCGTCGTCTTCCTGGACAAGGCCGGTGAGGGGCGCACCCACCTCACCATCGTATCCCAGGGGTACGACGACTCCATGGAGTCGCAGCAGATGCGCAAGATCTTCGAGACGGGAAACGGCGCTCTCCTCCAGAGGCTGCAGCAGATGTTCGAGAAGAAGCCCTCCCGCTGATCAAGAAGGAAGGCCATGACAGACCGGCACACCGCGCAGGCAGAACCGTCGCCCCGCCTCCTCTTCATCTACCTGGTCACCTCGGTGGCGGCGGTGGGGGGGTTGCTGTTCGGGTACGACACGGCCGTCATCGCCGGGGCGATCGGCTTTTTGGAAACCAAGTTCGAGCTCTCGGCGGGCATGAAGGGCTGGGCCGCGTCGAGCGCCCTGGTGGGCTGCATGCTCGGCGCCCTCGTCGCCGGGATGCTGAGCGACTGGATGGGGCGGCGGAAGGTCCTCGTGCTCTGCGCCGTCCTCTTCTTCCTCTCGGCCCTGGGGTCGGCCGTGCCGCGCAACGTCACGGAGTTCTCCCTTGCCAGGATCGTGGGCGGCGTGGGGGTGGGCGCAGCCAGCATGCTGTCGCCCCTCTACATCGCCGAGCTCGCGCCGGCGCGAATCCGCGGGAGGCTCGTGTCGCTCAACCAGCTCGCCATCGTGTCGGGGATGCTGGTCGTCTACTTCGTCAACGCCGGCGTGGCGTCGCTGGGCAATGAGGCATGGAACGTGGAAACGGGCTGGCGCTGGATGTTCGCGTCCGAGGTCGTGCCGGCCCTGGTCTTCCTGGTGCTCCTCTTCCTGGTGCCCGAGAGCCCGCGATGGCTGGTCAAGCAGGGCCGGCCGGACGAGGCGCTGCGGATTCTCACACGCACCAACGGAGAAGCGGCGGCCCGGGAGTCGATGGACGAGATCCGTGCAACCCTGGCCGAGAAGCAGGAGTCGATGGCGCAGCTCTTCCGACCCGGGCTGCGCATCGCCCTGATGATCGGTGTGGTCCTGGCGATCGTGCAGCAGGTGACGGGCATCAACGCGATCCTCTACTACGCCCCGGAGATCTTCAAGAGCACCGGAGCCGGAATCGGCACGGCGCTGATGCAGACCGTTCTGGTCGGTGTGGTCAACGTGGCCTTCACGCTCGTTGCCATCCGGCTGGTCGACAGGGTCGGCCGCAAGGCGCTTCTTCTCGTCGGATCGGCCGTCATGGCGATCTGCCTCTTCATGATCGGCGGGGCCTTCCTTCTCGACATGTCCGAGGGGCCGCTGGTGCTGGTCTTCATCCTGCTCTACATCGCCGCCTTCGCCACCTCGATGGGGCCCGTGGTCTGGGTGGTGCTCTCGGAGATCTTTCCCACTCGGATCCGCGGCAGGGCGATGTCGATCGCCACCGTCATCCTCTGGGTGTCGTGCTACGCCGTGTCGCAGACCTTCCCGATCCTGAACGAGAGGATCGGTCCCGGGCTGACCTTCTGGATCTACATGGTCATGGCCCTGTTCACCTTCTTCTTCATCCTCCGGGTGCTGCCCGAAACACGCGGCCGCACGCTCGAGGAGATCGAGCAGGGGTGGAAGAAACGGTAGCCCCGCTTCTCGATGGCGGTCCGGCAGAGGCCTAGGGGAAGCTTGTCGCAGAGAAAACAGCCGTCACTTTTCTCATTGATCTTCGACCAGGCAGCGTCTCCTACTGAACGGTGAGAGAGACCAGGTTCGATGTCACCGGCTCTCCCGGGACGAGGTCCACGGCCTGGAGCCAGATCGGCTGTCCTGTCAGCGAGGGCGGCACCATTCTCGATATCGAAGCCGTGCCGTCCGGGCCGGGGGCGTCCGATCCCAGGTTGTAGATCACCGGGCTCAGGTCCAGGGTGATCCCGAGCGGCGGAAAGAACGTCGGCCCGTCACCGGTCAGCGAGGCGCCGAAATAGACCAGGGTGCCCGATGCGCCGCTGCAGGTCAGGGTGGCTGTCTGTCCGCCCGCCACGTTGTCGGCTGTCAAGGTCGGCCCGGTGGAGAAACCGTCGAAGCAGCCGCTGTTGCGGATGTCGTGCCGGAACTTCGGCCAGCCCGGTCCCGTGCCGTCGCCGGCGGTGAGGGCATAGGCGCGGCCGTGGTTGTTCGACGGATTCGACGACGTGCCGTATCCGCCGATGATGAAGATGTCGAGCTTGCCGTCGTTGTCGAAGTCCGCGATCACCGGCGCGTTGTCCATCTCGAAGGTCTGTCCGTAATGGGATTTCAGGTTGTACGACCAGATCAGGGTTCCGGTGTCGCCGTTGAGGACGCGCAGAAGACCGTCGTCGCAGCCGAAAGCCACGTCGAGGCCGCCGTCGCCGTCCACATCGGCGATGGCCGCACCGCGAAAGACGTTGCCGCCGACCGAGTACGACCAGAGACGCGTGCCGGTGTGGGAGAGCACGCCGACCCTGTTGTAGGAGACGAAGACCGTCTCCAGGTGCCCGTCGCCGTTGAGGTCGGCCACCGAGGTGGGGGCGCCGACGTAGAAGATGTCGGTGTACTTCCATTCCAGGCTGCCGTCCTCGGCGTTCAGAAGATAGACCGAGTTGTCGTAGCAGCCGATGGCGATCTCGGGCTTGCCGTCCTCGTCGATGTCGGCGAACGATCCGCCGTGGTACATCCAGTCGTCCGGCGCGTCCGAGTACCAGAGCGTGGATCCGTCCAGGCCTTCCAGGGCGTAGACCCTGCTGTCGCCGGCCCACTGGGCCACGACCACGTCGAGGTCGCCGTCGCCGTCCACGTCGAGGATGTTCGGCTCCGACTGGATGTAGCTGCTCGTTCCCACGTTGACGCGCCAGCGCTGGGTGCCGTTCTCGCCGTTCAGGCAGTAGACGTAGCCGCCCCAGGCTCCGAAGACGATCTCGGGAAGACCGTCCTCGTCCACGTCGGCCACGGCCGGCGGTGAATCGAGGCAGTTGTAGCTTGTCGAGAACGACCACTCCACCGCGCCGGTGGCTCCGTCGAAGCAGAAGACCCGGCAGGGGGACGAGGCCGGGAGGATCACCTCGAGCGCCCCGTCGAGGTCCACGTCGTAGATGATGGGGGAGGCGTCGTTGCATCCGCCGGTGTCGTACGACCAGAGCTCCGAGCCGTCCTCGGCGTTCAGGGCGTGGATCTTTTCATCGTTGAAATAGGTGCCGAAGACGAGCTCGAGCTTGCCGTCGTTGTCGATGTCGCCGGCCGACGCCGACCCGAAGGACGGAGCATCGAGATCGTGCCACCAGAGGATCTGGGCAGCCTGGGCGCCGAGTCCTGCCGAAAGGGACAGGAGGAACAGCGCCGTCAAACCAAGCTGGAATAGCTTACTCGCCGATGTTTTCATTTCTTCTCTCCAGAAATTGCGGTCCAGGGGGAAAAGGTGTAACTCCTTGTCTCGTATTGAAATGGGGCGCATGGTCTGCCGGCGCCCATCTGTTTTCCTCGAGAAGCCGCCCGGACGTCAACCGTCCGAGCCTTCAGTGGGATTATACATTTCCTCGCTTCGAGGGTTCATTTTTTTTCTGGAGAAGAAAGCTGAGTTTGATTGTACCACGCGAAGCAGGCGTCCGGGAGAGGGGATGCCCCTGCACAGGCTCCGCCGAGGAAGAAAAGAATGGAATCTCCGGAAAGGATGGTAAACTCGTCCGGTGTCGATCGAGACCCCTGGATTTGAAGGTCCCCGTCATGCTTCTGCTCACTTTCTTCGTTCTCTTCGCACTCGGTTTCTCGTTCTTCTGCTCCATCGCCGAGGCGACGCTCCTGAGCATCACGCCGACCTTTGCCCACATCCTCGAGCAGAAGGGGAAGCGCAGCGGGAGGATTCTTCGCAAGCTGCAGGAGGATCTCGCCCGTCCCATGGCCGCCATCCTCAGCCTGAACACCATCGCCAACACGGTCGGCGCGGCCGGCGTGGGGGCCCAGTCGACCGTGGTCTTCGAGAGCGTCCCGATCGGCGTCATTTCGGGAACCCTGACCTTCATGATCCTCGTCTTCGCCGAGATCATTCCGAAAACGCTGGGCGTGGTCTACTGGCGCAACCTCACACCCCTGGTCGTGCAGGGAATCGCGCTGCTGATCTTCGTGATGTACCCCTTCGTCGTCCTGTCCGATAAGCTCACCAGGCTCATCTCGCGGGGAAGGAAGCCCGACGCCTTCTCGCGCGAGGAGTTCACCGCCATGGCCAGGCTGGGAGCCCAGGAGGGGAAGCTCGACACGAGGGAATCGCGCATCGTCCGGAACCTGTTCCGGTTTCCGTCGCTCAGGGTGAAGGACGTCATGACGCCGCGCACCGTGATGTTCTCCCTGAAGAGCGGGATGACGATCAACGAAGTCTTCCAGACCCATCCCGAGATCGCCTTCTCCCGCATTCCCATCTATCAGGAGAAGCCGGACGATGTGGTGGGATTCGTTCTCAAGAGCGATATCCTCCTGCGCAAGGCGAAGGATCAGCACGACCTCCCCCTGCACCGGCTGAAGCGCGAGATCCGGTCGGTCCCTGAAAGCGCCTCCCTCTCCAGCACCTTCGAGCTGCTGCTGAACGAGCGCGAGCACATCCTCCTCGTGGTGGACGAGTACGGCGGGCTCGAAGGCGTCGTGACCCTCGAGGATCTGGTCGAGACACTGCTGGGGCTCGAGATCGTGGACGAGGCGGACACCGCGACTGACATGCAGGCCTTTGCCCGGACCCAGTGGGAAAAGCGGGCCAGGCGCCTCGGCTTCAAGAGGTGATTCCTGTCGGGCCGCCCCGAAGTTCCTTCGAACGGCGAGCGCTCTTTCGAGGCGGCCTGCCGCCCGTCAAGTGCGCGTCTGGACCGAGTAGACGCCCTCGCCGATCCGGACCTCTATCCTTGCCAGGTACTCCTCCTGCTCGTGGATCCAGTCGCTGTATGCCGGCGAATAGCCGTGGAGGGCGATCTCGTAGATGCCTTCCTTCAGCGTCGCGCGGGGGGCTTCGATCGAGCTGAAATCGAGCTTGCTGACCTGGCGGAAACGGGCGACCTCCTCTGATTCCGGATCGACGATGACGTGAAGGCCCGAGTGGCTCGACGCCGCCATCGCGATCGCCGCCTGAAGCGCCTCTTCCTCCGAGGCGGGAGCATAGCCGACCGTTTCGAGGGCCTGGTCGATCTCGAAGCTCTGGAACACCATCAGCAGCGGAGTGATGATCCACTGCCCCGGGATCAGCGGATCCTCGGCCTCCTGGCACTTGTCGTAGGCCAGGCACGCCCTGAATCCGGGAAAGGGATCGAGCCGCCCGTCGGCCTCGAGGATCGGACGCTCGTACCGGGTCTCGAGAAGTCCGAGCAGCTTGCTCCTGGAGAGCGAGCCGGCATCCTTTCTCGGCAGGTCGCCGATTGCCGGAGCGTTCTCCACGAACTTCCGCCACGCCTCGGGCCCGCGCCACTTTCCCCTGGAGAGGGGGAGGGACCGTTCCGTGACGGTCCACTCCAGCTTGAGGAGATGCCGGTAGATCTGCTGGAACCGTTTCTTCGGGCTTTTTGCCTCCTCGTTGGGCGAGATCCGGAGGTCCGTCTCCCAGGCTGCGGCCGAGAGGATCTCGCCCTGCCCGTTGGTGATCCTGATCTCGGGCCGGGCCTCGTCCGGGATTCCCGGCCGTTCCTCGATCTCGAGGTCCATGAATTCGCCCGAGACGAGGAGGTGCCTGAGCTGGGCGATCTCCGCCTTCACCAGCATGGAGACGTACCGGGCTTCCTTCAGGCCGCGGCCCCTTTCGGACCGGGCGACCTTGAGGAGAAGAGCTCTCCCCGTGCTCTCGATCCTCAGGTTGCGGCCGCCGAAGAGACCCTGGATGTCGTGCAGTTCGATGATGAAGCTCGTGCCGAGGAATTGCCTCGTCGTGTTGTCGGGTTCGATCATGCCCTATCCCTCTCGGGGCGCTGCCAGGCCGCCCCCGTTCCGGCTGTCACGCACTCACCCAGACGGGAGACGACCAGGCCGTCTCGCCGTCCTTCTGGGTGATGCGGACGACGTACCACGACGTTCCGGCCGGAGGCCGCGGCAGCCTGTCCACGAACCGCGCCTCGACTCCGTCGCCCTCGTGCCTGGCGATGATCCGGCCGTCGCGGATGATGTCAACTGCCGCGATTTCTTCGCAACCCACGGCCCAGACAGCCACGGGAAGCCCGTCCTCGCAGGCAGGGAGCTCGACCTCCGAGCCCATGGGTGAATCGGCAAATCGCGTAAAAAGAATGATCTTTTTCCCCGAGGTGGCGTAGGTGTGGCGGCGCTTGAATGCATCCCAGACCGACTCGCGCGTCAGCTCGTCGGTGAAGACTCCGAGGAGGCCGTTCGTCATGGAGGTGGTCGTCCGCTGCCCGGGGTGGCCGTCGTGCGTGTCGCCCGAGCTGATCAGACCGAGCCGATAACCCCTGTTCAGGGCGTCAAAGACGAAGGATCCCTGCACCGGCCTGTAGATGCAGGCGCTGCACCCGTACGATTCGGACGAGCCGTGGATCGAGCAGATCTCCACGAGCCACTCCTTCTCTCCCGGCTCGACCGTCCAGTCGGTGCAAATCGGCCCGCCGCCCGTGTGATGGGCTATCGTCATGGCCTCGTACGGCTCGAGGCAGTTCCAGAGACCCTGCGGCGTGCTGCTCCTCTTGTCGGCCGTGCTGAAGATCTCGCCCACCCCGTCGCGGAAGTAGACGTTGCGGTGGCCGTACTGCCAGTTGGTCCACTCGTAGGCGAGGAACGTGACGAACCGACCCGCGTCGTACGCCTCGTTCACGACCCGCTTGATCCGCTTCCACGGCTTGCCGCGGATCGGAAAGGTCCCGTAATGATCGTGGTCCGTGAGGGCGGCGATGTCGAGTCGCGAGACGCTCCGTGCGAACTCGAAGTAGTCCTCCGGCGTGCCCGTTCCGTCGGAGAGGCGCGAGTGGCCGTGAATGTCCCCGAAGCAGAGCAGCTTGCCCGGCCTGCCCCTGCGGCAGAGCAGGGGGTTGCTCCGGCTTCCCCGGATCGGATTCGTCTCCTTCGAGGCAACGTGAAAGAAGTAGATCCCTTCCCTGTCCGGAAGCGTGCATTCCATGCAGACTGTCTTCTCTCCGGAATCGGCGCTCTTTTTCAGAATCAGACCCTTGTCGACAGGCTTGCCGTCCCGGGTGACGGTGACATCCCACCCGGCTTCCTCAGGCAGGTCGGCCCAGTTGCCCGCGATATCGAGAGCGGCGAAGGAGAGCAGGATCGTTTCGCCCGGCTCGGCCTGGCAGGGGACGTTGACCTCGAGCTGCACCGGCTCGCGCGGGAGGATCGTGAGGGATGGGTTCTTGCCGATCGAGGCGTAATGGCCGTCGCCGTCGCCGTCGACCATCACCTGGAAGATCTCCTCCGACTCGGCGTACCGGTCCACCACGCCGTTCCTGTAGGCGAAGGCGATCGTTTCGCCGGGCTTGAATCCCCGCTTCTTCGACACCACGAGAACGTACCAGTGAAAGACCGCCGTCTCGATCGAGCGGTCGGGCACCGACGTCTTGACGGTGACGTACCCGGGATAGCCGGGATCCCGATCCTGCGGCTTGCTCCAGAACCAGAAGGGCGAGATCTGCAGGAGCACGAATCCGCCCGGTTCGATGCCCGGCTCGCCGACCTCGTAGGTCACGGTCCAGTTGCCCCGCGATCCGGCCGGGACCGGAGTCGTCGGATCGAGGCGCGCGGTTCCCGTACCGTCCATCGCCGAAGGTTTGCAGTCGAGAGGCTTGGCCACCCGGATACCGGCCACATCGAAGGTGCTCCCATCCTGCATCCCGGTTCCGGATCCGGCCGGATCGTCGGCGCAGCCCCAGAGAAGGAGGAGGAAAAAAGCGAGCCAAACCGTTTCTGCCCGTTGAGGCCTCGTCATGGTCCAAACCTCGGAGATCGGTGCGCGCGGTGCGCTGCCAGGTTGCGATCGAATCCGGTGCGCCCGACTGCTATGCCATCATGGTCCGATCGATCTCGGGCTGCCGGAAGAGAGGCTCGATCGTTTCCACCGGCAGGAAGCTGGTGGCACCGTCCGTCTTTCTACATAGCACGAGATGGTCCTTGGAAAAGAGATCGGCAAGCAGCGGCGAATGGGTGTTGATGATGATCTGCCGCTTGTCGCGCCCCGTCCGCTGCCGCATGATGGCGGCCAGCCTCTTCAGCCTTTCCGGGTGAACACCGTTTTCAGGCTCTTCCAGTCCGATGACCGAATCGGGCGGACCGCACCAGATCACTGTGAGAAGACCGATGACGCGCAAGGTGCCGGCCGAGGCCAGGCGCGCCGGCACGATCCGCCCCTCCTCGCGCACCAGGAGGCGGATCGTTCCGCTGCCGGTCCGCTCCACCTCGACGCCGTCCACGCCGGGAACCAGCTCGCTCAGGGCGTGGTTCAGCTCGGTAAAGCCGGCCGGATCGACGAACTTCAGCGTGTGGAGGCAGGCCGCCACGTTCTCGCCGGCCTGGCCGGGCTTGCCCGTTTCCTGGAGCGGCGAGTCGTCGGCCAGGACGGAGGGGGAAAGGTGATGAAAGCTCCACCGGGCGATCTCCTCCCGGAAGGCGGCGATATGGGGGTGATGGGGGGTGTAGAAGGGCGCCGAGACCGCGCTGCCCGGAGAAGAGGAGCGGTTCGGCACGGTCTGGTCCTGTCCCTCCATGCGCGCCTTGATGCCTTCGGCCGTCTTGAGGAGGAAAGGCTCGCGGCCCGGCCTCTTCTTGCCGTCGCGGCGGATGGCCCTGAGGCATTCGTCCTTCACCTCGAGATGACCGCTGGCTGTCTCGAACTCCACGGTGATCGAGTAGCTCAAAAACTTCTCCGTCACCTTTCGCCGGCTGCTCTCGGTTCCGGCATCGCGGACCATGCTCTCCACGAAGGAGATGGTGTGGCTGGAAAGCTGGACGTCTGCCTCCAGGGTCAGGGAGATCGTCTTCTGCGCCAGCAGGCTGTAGAGGCCGCTTTCCGGAAGCCGGAACGCCTCGAGCGCCGTGCCGCTCTGGCCGGTGATCGCATCGGAGAGGGTGGGGTGCGCTGCCATGGCCTGGAGAAGCCGCATGGCTTCGAAGGTGTTGCTCTTTCCCGACGCGTTCGGGCCGAAGACGATGCTCAGCGCTTTGAGAGGGATCTCGGCAGACGCGAAGGATCTGAATCCCTTGATACGGAAACGCAGGATCATGCAGCACCTCGCTTTCACCACTGGACGGCTCGTCTCGACCAGGAGACCGTCTCGCATGATCCGAGGTCAGAATCGGGCGGGCTCCCAATCGTGCCGCGTGCAATATCTAAGGAGAAACCGTAAGGGAATTATACGGCCCTGCCGGTGAGGGAGGAACAAAAAACCTACGAGGGGGCGGGGTGCAGACCCGACGCGGAGCCGAACGGAAGCGCTGCGGGCCGGACTCTACTCCTTTTCCTCGGAGCCGGTGCCGGAATCCACCGTCGACGGAACGGTCGAATCGGTGAAGCGGCAGGTCGGATAGTTGGAGCAGGCCACGAACTCTCCCCTGCGGCCGCTGCGGATCACGAGCTTCTTGCCGCACTCGGGGCAGTCGCGGTCGATCTCTTTCGGCTCCTCCCTGAGCTCGTCGGGGAGGGGCTTGGCGTTCCGGCACTTCGGAAAGGCGGTACAGGCCAGGAAGGGGCCGCGGCGGCTGTACTTCACCGCCATCGGCGCCCCGCACTTGTCGCACTCGATGTCCGTGGTTTTCGGCCTGACGGGCTTCAGGTTCGCGTCCACCGACACGGTGTTGCGGCACTTGGGATAGGCGGAGCAGGCCATGAACTTGCCCCGCCGGCCGGAACGGATCACCATGGGCGCGCCGCACTTCTCGCACTTCTCGTCCGTGGGGATCGGCTTCTCCTTCTCGGGCGCATCCTTGGAGGCGATGGAGATCGTGTTCTTGCACTCCGGATAGCCCGAGCAGGCGATGAAGCGCCCTCTCTTGTTCAGCTTGTAGACCATCGGCTTGCCGCACTGGTCGCAGTCGCGGTCTGCCGGCTCGGGGTTCTTCTTGAGATTCGTCATGTTCTCCCGGGCCTTTTCGAGGTCCGAGTCGAAGAGGGTGTAGAAATCGCGGAGCACGTCGAGCCAGTCCTGGTCCCCGGCCTCGATGCCGTCGAGGTTGTCTTCCATCCGCGAGGTGAACTCCGTGTCGATCAGCTTGGGAAAGTGGCTCACAAGCTGGGCTGTCACGATGTCCCCGAGCTCCGTGGCGTGGAACTTCCGCTCCATGAGGAGCACGTATCCCCGGTCCTGGATGGTGGAGATGATGTTGGCATAGGTGCTGGGGCGGCCGATTCCCTTCTTTTCCAGCGCTTTGACCAGCGTCGCTTCGGAGAACCGCGGCGGCGGTTGGGTGAAATGCTGGTTCGCGTCGACCGATTGACGATCCAGGACGTCCCCCTCCTGCAGGAAAGGAGGCAGGGCCTGGTTCTTCTTGTCGCGCTCGCGACCGAGGACTTTCGTGTGACCGTCGAAGGTCATCGCCTTGCCCCGGGCGGTGAAGGTCAGCTCGCCGGCCTCGATGTCCAGGGTGGTCAGATCGAAGAGCGCCGGTGTCATCTGGGAGGCCACGAACCGCTTCCAGAGAAGGTTGTAAAGCTTGAACTGGTCCGTGGTCAGGTACTGCTTGATCTTGTCGGGCGAGTAGGCCACCTGGGTGGGCCTGATCGCCTCGTGGGCGGCCTGGGCCCCCTTGCGCGACGCGTAGCTGTTGGGCTTCCCGGGCAGGTACTTCTCGCCGAAGGTGTCCTGGATCAGCGCCCGGCACTCGTCAAGCGCCTCGTTCGCCACGCGGAACGAGTCGGTTCGCATGTAGGTGATGAGGCCGACGGAGCCCTCGGATCCAAGATCGACGCCTTCGTACAGTTGCTGGGCGATCAGCATGGTCTTGCGCGTGCTGAATCTGAGCTGGATCGATGCCTGCTGCTGCATCAGGCTCGTGGAGAAGGGAGGCAGGGCCTTCTCCGACTTCTTGCTCTTTCCCGCTTTCTTGATGACGAAGGGGAAGTTGTCGAGCTTCTCGAGGATCGCGTCGGAAGCGGCCTTGTCCGGGATCTCGACCGGTTTACCAGAAACCTTGCGGAGATCGGCCTGGAACGGCTCGCTGCCCTCCCCCTTCCGCAGCATTGCGGAGATCGTCCAGTACTCCTCGGGCTTGAACTTCTGGATTTCCCTTTCCCGCTCAACGATGAGGCGGACCGCCACGGACTGCACGCGGCCGGCGGAGAGTCCCCTGGCGATCTTCTCCCAGAGAAGGGGGCTCAGCTTGTAGCCCACGATGCGGTCCAGGATCCGCCGGGCCTGCTGGGCATAGACCTTGTCCATGCTGATCTTGCCCGGATCCTCGAAGGCTTTTTTCACCGCGTTCTTGGTGATCTCGTTGAAGGTCACCCGGAAGGTCCTCTCATCCTCGAGCTTCAGCGCGTGGACGAGGTGCCAGGCGATCGCTTCGCCCTCGCGGTCGGGGTCGGGGGCGAGATAGACCTCGGTTGCCGTCTTGGCCACCTTCTTGAGAGCCGCGATCGTCTTGCCGCGGCCGCGGATCGTCTGGTACTTGGGCTCGAAGTTCTCCTCGATCTCGATCCCGAGCTTGCCCTTCGGAAGGTCGCGGACGTGGCCCATAGAGGCTTTGACCACATATTTGCGGCCGAGGAACTTGTTGATCGTCTTCGCCTTGGCCGGCGATTCTACAATTATCAGGGATTTGCCCATGGTGAAAGGCTCTCCATTTCTTCATCAATGACCTGGACCGGGGCGTTTTCCGGCCCCATGGCCGTTCGACGCAGATCCGATCGGGCCAGCGATAGCCTCTGAAATTGGCGCTGTCAACAAGATTTCATTTCGCCGAGGGTGAAGACGACACGCCGCTCACTATCCAGACGCGGTCCATAATCCCTGATTTCGACGATTCGGAGGAAAATCCTTGAGTTCGTCTTGACGGCCTGCTCAACGCTGGCACAGCGACTTTTTTTTTGATATCACTGCCCGGGTCGGCAAAGGACCGAAGACGGCCTGGTGCCGGACAGCCGTACAACCTGCATCTTGGAGAGGGAGGTGATCATGAATTCCGCTTCACTGAACCTACTGAGCAGCCTGACCGAGGCGGATGGCGTATCGGGCGACGAGGGCGAGGTGCGCCGGATTTTCATGGAGGAGCTGAAGGACAGGGCGGAGCTGATCCGGGACCGCATGGGCGGCCTGATCTTCCGCAGGGAGGGGACCGCCGCCGGCCCGAAAGTGATGCTGGCCGCACACACAGACGAGATCGGCTTCATGGTCAGGACGATCACGAAGGAAGGCTATCTGAAGTTCGTCACCGTGGGCGGCTGGTGGAATCACATCATTCCCGGCCAGAGGGTGCAGGTCAGGACGCCGGGAGGCAAGCTCTTCGGCGTGATCGGCAGCAAATCACCCCATCTCCTCAAGGAGAAGGAGCGGAACAAGATCCTCAAGCTCGACGACATGGCCGTCGACGTGGGGGCATCGTCGAAGGCGGAAGCCGAGGAGATGGGTTTCGCGCCGGGGCAGTGGATCGCCCCGCACAGCCCCTTCTTCACGATGAACGACGGCAAGATCCTGGGCGGCAAGGCTTTCGACGATCGGGCGGGATGCGCCATGGTGATCGAAACGATGAAGGCGGTGGAAGGCTTCCCCTGCACCCTGTACGGCGCCGCCACCGTCCAGGAGGAGGTGGGGCTTCGCGGGGCGAGGACCGCCGCCGCGGTGGTCGACCCTGACGTGGCCGTGATCCTCGAGGGCGCCCCGGCTTCCGACACCTACGGCAAGAACGGCGACGACGACCAGAGCGTGCTCGGCAAGGGCGTGCAGATCCGCTTCTTCGATCCCACGATGATCGCGAATCCCGGCCTCAGGCAGTTCATGGTCGACGTGGCGAAGGAGGAAGGGATCCCCTACCAGATCCTGGTGAGGGACAAGGGCGGCACCGACGCAGGGAGGATCCACCTGCACGGCCGCGGCGTCCCGACCGTGGTCCTGGCCGTTCCCGTGCGCTACGCCCACAGCGGCAACTGCCTGATCCACGCCGACGACTACACCAATGCCGTCCGCCTGCTGAAGGCGGCTGTTCTGCGCCTCGACGCGGCCACCGTGGAGGGATTCCTGGCCTGACGCCGGGGCGCCGCATTTTCTGCGACCGGAGATCTGTATGCCGAGGATCCAAACTGCTGGCGAGATGCCGGAGAAGAAAATCGACCATCATGATCTGTCCCGCAGGTTCCTTCACATCTGGCCAAGAAAGAAATCGTCCTGCTCGGAGAGGAGATCCGGCTCAAGGACGACTGCATCAGGCGTCTTTCTCCACGCCGGCGGCCTTATTGTCGTGCCATTCAGTGACTTCAGATTATCCAGCTGAAAGCCAACTGTGCCGGTCTTCTCGCTCCGGCAGTAGTGACGAAAAGGGCCGGGCAAGATGTACCCGGCCCCTTGGCGTTCATCTCAAGGCGTAATGGTGATGTCAACGCTGTCATAATTCAAAGAAGAGTAGTCTATGACGCCGTTCATGTTCCCATCAACGCCGAAATAGAAGGTATAAGCGCCAGTCGGAATCCCTGACATATTCAAGACAGCGTAAGGATCCAGATCAAATAATGCCCCCTGATAGGTGACCTTTTGGCCGGATTGCCAACCGGAAGATGGATTATAGCAATACCAGCCAAGAGGGGTGTGAGCCAGAATCCACCAGTCCGCCGGAGAGCCGGCGTGAGGTCCGGCATCGAGCATCACTTCGATGATGAGGTTATCTGACTGCGTGATTGTCAGCGGTCCATCCGAACCATTGGCTTTGATGTCCGGAACAGGCCCAGGCTGACTCGAGTTGATCAGCACCGAGACGTTGTCGTCCCAATCATTCGCCACGGCGAGATCCAGGGCGCCGTCCCCATCCAGGTCGCCGACCGAAACAGAACAGGACTCGTCTCCGGAATCGTGTCTTTCGGTTTCCAGAAAGGTACCGTCGCCATTCCCCAGCAGCACCGAGACATCTTCGTTAGTCCCATAATAATAGCCAAATTTATTCGCCGTGGCCAGATCCAGATCGCCATCCCCATCCAGATCACCGACCGCGACAGAGTAGGCCCCCCATCCGGCACCGTATGCTACGGCTGCCTGGAACGTGCCGTCGCCGTTTCCCAGCAACACCGAGATATCGATGCTACTTAGATTCGCCGTGACCAGATCGAGGTCGCCGTCCCCGTCCAGGTCACCGACCGCTACCGAAGCGGGGTTCACTCCGGTCCCGTAGTTCACGGCTGCCTGGAATGTACCGTCGCCGTATCCCAGCAGCACCGAGACATCGTCGCTACTATAGTTTGCCGTGGCCAGATCCAGGTCGCCGTCCCCATCCAGGTCTCCGACCGCTGCTGAAGCGGGGCTACTTCCGGCCCCGTAGTTCACGGCTGCCTGGAATGTACCGTCGCCGTATCCCAGCAGCACCGAG
>CAYZWU010000070.1:0-865 GCA_964482235.1 uncultured Phycisphaerales bacterium | reverse complement strand
CGTCGCTACTATAGTTTGCCGTGGCCAGATCCAGGTCGCCGTCCCCATCCAGGTCGCCGACCGCTACAGAGCTAGGGGAACTTCCGGCACCGTATGTTACGGCTGCCTGGAACGTGCCGTCGCCGTTTCCCAGCAGCACCGAGATGTTGTCGTCGGAAGAATTCGCCACGGCCAGATCGAGGTCGCCATCCCCGTCCAGGTCGCCGACCGCTACGGAGGTAGGGTAGATTCCGACATTGTAGTTCGCGGATGTCTGGAACGTGCCGTCGCCGAGTCCCAGCAGCACCGAGGCATAGTCGATCTCGGAATTCGCCACGGCCAGATCCAGGATGTTATCCCCATCCAGGTCGCCGAGCGAAACAGAGAAGGGGGACCAACCCTCTCCGGTACAAAAAATCATGGCCGCCTGGAAAGTGCCATCGCCATTTCCCGGCAGCACCGCGACATTGTGGCTCTCTTCATTCGCCGCGACCAGATCGAGGTCGCCATCCCCATCCAGGTCGCCGACCGCTACAGAGCGGGGCTCGTTCCCGGCACTGTAGTTTACCATTGCCTGGAAGGTGCCATCGCCATTTCCCAGCAGCACCGAGACGCAGTCGTTCCCATGATTTGCCAGAGCCAGATCGAGGTCGCCATCCCCATCCAGATCACCGATCGCTATCGAATAGCAATAATATGTGCCATAGTATGCAACAGCTGCCTGAAACGTGCCGTCACCGTTGCCAAGCAGCACCCTGATACCACTTCCACCACCACAACCCACAACCAGATCGAGGTCGCCGTCCCCATCCAGGTCACCGGCCGCTATGGTGTGACTCTTGGTTGCAATATTGTATTTTACGGCTGGCTGGAATGTGCCGTCGCC
>CAYZWU010000069.1:0-25252 GCA_964482235.1 uncultured Phycisphaerales bacterium | reverse complement strand
CTCCTGCACATGGTGGCCCATCTCAGCCACCACAAAGCGCAACTATTCTATTACTTGAAGTTACAGGGCAAACCGGTCAACACCAGTCACCTGGTGGCGATGTAGTTTCAAGAGCGACAGTCTGGAAGAACCAGATATCATCCAACGGAAAATCCGTTGAGAGAGGGCGACCGGCACCATTCGAATTCCCACCCTTTGGTTACCCGAGCGTAACACCCACAATCATTTTCCGTCGTAGCAAGACTCAGAACAGAGGGTTAGATCGATTCTCCACTGGCACGCCTTTCGCTGCTTAGGACAAATCACGTTCAAGCGCGGTCCCGGTACCGCAGACAGATCTACTGAGAAAGGAAATTCCAATGAAGCACACCCTGGCATTGATTATCGTTCTGCTTCTCACTTCCGGCGGTTCCGCCGCCACCATCCATGTCCCCGACGACTACGCAACGATCCAGGCAGCCCTCGACGCCTCGGTCAACGGCGACACCATCATCGTGCGGGCAGGCGCCTATCGAGAGAACATCGACTTTCTCGGCAAGGAGGTCTGGCTCTGCAGCGAGGCGGGCTCCGACTACACCACCATCAATGGCCAGCAAAACGGAAGCGGCGTGACCTTTCAGAACGGCGAGGGACCGGGCGCCGTGCTCGAAGGCTTTACCATAACCAACGGATCGGGCACGATCTACTCGTCAAGTCGCACGCGTGGAGGCGGGATCTACTGTACCAACGGCTCCTCGCCGGTCATCCGGGGCAACATTTTCACGGACAACTTCGCCGACGCCGGCGGCGGCATCTCGATCGACCACGCCGCGGCTTCCATCTTGGACAACGTCATCGAGGACAACCGGGCCGCCAATCGCACCTACTCCATGTCCGCCGGGGGGGGCGGCATCCACTGCTACCATTCGACCGCCCTCATCCAGGGCAACCTGATCACGGACAACATTGTCGAGGGAGGGAACGCCTTCGGCGGCGGGATCCGAGGCTGGTATTCGTCGACAACTATCAAGAACAACACTCTCGAATTCAACCTGGCCTCTTCCGGCGGCGCTGTCGCGCTGGATGTCGATGGAACTGCGGGTCCCTCCGTGATCGAATACAACGTCGTAACAGCGAATCGCGGCGACTACGGCGGCGCGTTCTCTCTGGCCTTCGACAGCACCGTCGTCAGCGCCAACGATATCCGCACCAACTGGGCTGAAATTGGCGGAGCGGTTTCCTTTTACGAATCCGCGGCCGAGCTGCGGAACTGCATGATCACTCTCAACGCCGCCCACGATTCGGGCGGAGCGATGAGCTGCTTTGACGGTTCTACTCCGACGATCGTCAACTGCACGATCGCGTTCAACCAGGCCGGTTTGCGCGGCGGTGCCATCCAGTGCGCACACGAAACCGATCCGACGGTGGTGAACACGATCCTCTGGGCCAACACCGCACCTATCGGCCCGGCCATCGATCTGGTCGGATGGCCCAACACGGCGCTGACCATCAGCTACTCGGCGGTTCAGGGCGGCCAGAGCGGCGTTCACGTCGAGCCCGGCGCGACGCTGAACTGGGGGAGCGGCATGATCTCGGACGATCCGCTCTTCGCCGCTCTGCTGCACAACGACTATCACCTCACCTTCGACTCCCCCTGCCGCAACAGCGGCAGTGCCGCGGCCGTCCCGCCCGACCTTCTGGCGGATAATGAAGGCGATGCGCGCATCTACGAGGGAGCGCCCGACATGGGGGCTGACGAGTTCCACCCGCACCTCTACACTATGGGCCTGGCCGATCCCGGCGCATCCATGGCGATCCGTGTGATCGGCCCGCCCGCGGCACCCGTGACGCTCGGCCTTGGCAGCGGAGTGCGTCCATCGCCAGTCCCAACATCTTATGGCGACATCTTTCTGGAACAGCCGATCCAGACTTTCACGCTCGGCGCTATCAACGCCAACGGCCTCCTCACCTATGTGAGCACGGTGCCGGGTTTCTGGCTGCCGGGCGACGAGAAACCACTCCAGGCCCTGGTCGGACCGCTCGGCGGCTCCGGTACGGTTCTTTCGAACCTGTGTGTCGTTGTCGTGGAATGATCAGAGTCATGACGAGCCGGTGATCTCGGCAGATCCAACCCTACCTGGAAGGGGACAGGCAGGGTTGGAAAGCCGGGCGGCTTCACGAGTAGATATGGTAAAATCAGCTTCACCGGAGGTGCCTCGTGAAGCCTTGCCTCTACCTCACTCTGATCGCCGTTCTTGTGCTTGCCGCGACCGCAGAGTCGCAGACCACCTGGTACGTCGACGACGACAACACGTCAGGTCCATGGTTCGGTTCCCAGCAGTTTCCTTTCCAGTACATTCAGGACGGGATCGATGCCGCGATTCCCGGCGACACCGTCCTCGTGGCAGACGGCACCTACCGCGGCAACGGCAACCGGGATCTCGATTTCCTGGGAAAGACGATCACGGTGCAATCGCAAAACGGCCCCGCCCTGACCGTCGTCGACTGCGAAGGGAACGCCTCGGATCCTCACAGGGGCTTCGTGTTCCAAAGCGGCGAGGAGCCCCTCGCCGTTCTGTCCGGCTTCACGATCATGAACGGATACATCACGTCTCCCGGCTACATGGCGCTGCCTCCCTTTGGCAGCGGCGGCGGCATACAGTGTGTCCAGGACAGCTCCCCCACGATCGAGAACTGCGTGATTCGAAACTGCACTGCGGAAATCTGCGGCGGTGGAATGATCGCCTACTTCTGCGAGCCGAGGATCGTCGGATGCGTTTTCCTGGACAACATCGCGATGGAGGAGAACATCCAGGGCGGCGCGGGCGGCGGGCTTTCGGTCTATTTCCACGGCGACACCGAGGTGAACGATTGCACGTTCCTGCGAAACAGCGCGGAAAACTTCGGCGGGGCCGTCGCCGTGAACATGATGAGCAAATCCGTGATCAGCGGATGCCTCATCCAGAACAACAATGCCGCGACGGGCGGCGGAATCTGCTCCGGCGGTTTCGTGGTCAACGAGAAGTGCTCTCCCGTGATAGAAAACTGCGAGATCAAGTGGAACGTGGACGCCGTTTCCGGAGGCGGTATCGCATGTATCTGTCCCGAGTTCCAGGGATCGGGCGGCTCTCCGGTGATCAGGAACAACATCGTTTTCGGCAACAGCGCCAACGGCGGAGGGGGCATCTATCTCGACGGCGGAGGTTTTCTTTTGGAGTCCAACGAGATCACGGGCAACGCGGCCCGGTCGGGCGGCGGGATCAAAGCCAACGTCAACAGCAACGGCGCCGGGGACATAAAAAACTGCTCCATCAGAAACAACAGCGCGGGAACCGGAGGCGGCCTCTATCTCAACACCTTGGGAAAGAACAATGTCATCGTCACCCAATGCACGGTGGCATTCAACACGGCGGGCACGAGTGCTGGAGGCGTCTACACAGGCGGGGACAACGAGCTCCTCGCCTGCACCCTCTGGGGAAACACGGCCGGGAACCGGGCCGGCGGCGTGGAAATCGAATCTTTCTCCGCGCCTGTCCTTGCCAACTGCATCCTGTGGAACAACACACCTGACGAGATTTACCGGAATGTCGCCGCCGCACCCACGGTGGCCTACTGCAACGTGGCAGGCGGCTGGCCGGGCTGGAGAGACATCGACGCCGATCCGCTGCTCGTCGACCCCGACAACGGCGATTTCCACCTCACCTGGAGCTCCCCCTGCATCAACATGGGATCGAACGAGGCGGCGCCGGCAGAGGACATCGACGGTGACCCGCGGCCCTACATGGGCACCTGCGACATCGGCGCCGACGAGTTCGTCGGCGATCACGCACTGGGCGCGGACGCCTTCTCCTTCTCGGCCGTCAGCGGGGGCGTGATCCACTTCTCCCTCTTCGGCGGAGCTCCCAACGGCGGGCGCGCGTACCTCATGCTTGCTTCCGTCTCAGGTACGGCCCCGGGGACTCCGCTCCCCGGCGGACCGACCTTGCCGCTCAACGTCGATTCGTTCACGTGGCAGGCCTACGGGTGGGTGAATACGATCCTGTTTCAGAACTTCCGGGGAAATCTGAGCTGGGGAAGCAGCACTGCCTCGGCGCTGCTGGACACTCTCGGCCCAAAACCCTGGGCGGCGGGCACGACACTCTACTTCGCCTACACCCTGGAGGGCGCCTGGGACTTCGCCTCGAATCCCGTCGCGGTCGAGATCCTGCCCTGAGTGTAACCGCGGGGGAGGACCTGGCAACGGCGGCATCGAGAGCCGGGTCGGGCTCCTTCTCCATGGGAATCCCGTCGCCTCGCAAAGATGGAAACCCGCCATTAGCAGCCGTTGTGTAATCCTATCAGATTGGTTAGGATTCCATCGCTCCCATGAAAGGATATTTCGACATGAGACCCACCTTCATCATTGGCGTGTTGATCCTCTCTCTTTTCGGTACGACTGATTCGAGTTTCCCTGTGACCGCGGAACCGGTCATCGTTCATGACGGCTGGGATGATGCCGCCGTGGCCGGGGCCGGAAAGGGCGACGTCATCCCGGACATCAAGGTCAACGAACACGACGGTCCGGTCAGCTACCCGCAGGGGACATTCGTCGATATTCACATCGCGCTCGATCCGGGCAGCCAGAACGGTGTACCCCACGACTGGTGGATATTCATCAGGAGAAATTCCGGCCCGGCCTGGTGGAACAGGTACTCGACGGGTCAGTGGATCAATTCAACCACGCCGATCCGTTTTTCAGGGGGCGCCCTGAGAGTCGTCTGCTGATACACCGTCTACCTCGGAAAGCCGCCAGTTGGCGACTACGTCTGCGAATTCGCAATCGACGAAAAGAACAACCAGTACGAGGGAACGTACGTCGATATTCTCGAATTCTCGATTTATTAGCCCGCCGTTCCAATAAACAGTATTGCCTGAGATCACGGCTCCTCTCGACGAATCGCCCGTAATCCCTTACCGGTGGCCGGGGCTCTGCTGGAAAGTTCCATCGATTCTCGAGGACAAAAGTTTACCATGAGCGGGAAGAACTCGAGACCGTCGAAAAAGTCATCGGGAATGAAAGCCCCTCCCGGGAGCGGCACCGAGGTTCATCGAAGAAAAGGCAGGAAGATGCCCCAGGAATCACCGGCAGCATTCGTGAAGAAGCTGGCTCTCGAGGCCGGCGAGATTCTCATGTCATACCACTCCCGCCTGGGCGACGACGACATCGCCTTCAAGGGGGAGATCGATCTGATCACGGCCGCGGACCTCGCCTCGGAGCGCCACATCGTGTCGCGAATCCGGAAGACCTTTCCCGGCCACACGATCCTGTCCGAGGAAGAGGTGGCCGACGAACCCGGAGACCACCACTGGATCATCGATCCCCTGGACGGCACCACCAACTTCGCCCACTCCCTCCCTCTCTTCTCCGTGTCGATCGGATACATGAAGGAAGGGCGGCTCGAGGCGGGCGCTGTCTTCGCCCCCTACGTGAACGAGCTCTTCTTTGCCGAGCGCGGCAAGGGCGCCTTCTTCAACGACAGGCCGATCGGCGTCTCCGGGCGCGGCAGCCTGGAGCAGTGCATCCTCGCCACGGGCTTCTACTACAACCGTCGCACCGTGAAGGACAACAACGTGGACGCCTTCTGCCGGTTCATCCTCGACGTGCGCGGCATGAGGCGGATGGGCGTGGCCTCGGTGGATCTCTGCTACGTGGCCTGCGGCCGGCTCGACGGTTTCTGGGAACCCCATCTCTCGCCTCACGACGTGGCGGCCGGAGCCCTGATCGTCCGCGAGGCGGGCGGGCGGGTCACCGACTATCTCGGGGGAGACGACTTCATGACGATGCGGCGGATCGCGGCCTCGAACGGCCTGATTCACGACGAGATCCTGTCGCGCCTCGAGGTGCTCTGACACTCACCCTCTATATTCTCCAGAAGCCCGTATCGGTGCCTATGGGATATGGCCCTGAATCGCCGCCCCACGCGATGAAAACTGGATATGGCGGAGATTGCGCGGGCTCGGTATCCCCGCTTAACTTCCCCCGGTCCACTCGAGGATGACCGCCTTGTTGTCCGGGAGGTGGTACGCTTCGCCGTGGCGCACCAGGTCCTCGCCCGGGATCAGGAGGTCGCGGAAGCCGTTGCGGCGGAACAGGATCCTCTCCGGACGGGCGGGCAGCGAGAGGCGGAAGCGCCCACCGCCGTCGGCCTGGACCCAGATCGGCCTGGCGCTTCCCACTTTCTCCCCGGCATAGACCGGCGCCGCCTGGAAGAGGCGCACCGGGCGGCCGTTCCCGTCCGTGACGCGCGAGGCGAGAACACCGCCCTCGGGGAGAACGAGCGTCCCGTCGTCCCAGCTGTCGAGCGTCGCCCGTCCCCCGCCCCGCACGCGCAGCATCACCGAATCTGGCGGAACGTCGAGGAAGGCGAACCGTCCGTCGCTGTCCGTGAGAACGGTGTACTCCCGGCTCCCGCCGGTGAGAATGACCTCCACGCCGGGAAGAGGGATCTTGTCGATGCAGCGGACCGTACCCGAGATTCTCGTGCCCACCTCGGCCAGGATGTTGACGATCGTGTCCCCGGACAGGAAGACCGGCCTCGAGGAGCGAGCAAAGCCGCCGCCGTCGATCAGGATGCGATATTCGCCCGAGGCCACCTCGGGAAACTGGAAGAGGCCCACGCCGTCGGTCCCGGTGAACCACTCCCTGTAGAAGGGGCTCTCGCGCGGCAGGCCGGCCGACACGAGGCAGAGGCGCAACCCGGCCACCGGACCGCCATGGCGGTTCTGCACCACGCCGCCGAGGGAGGTGTTGGCCGGGATCAGCTCGAAGGGCTTCAGCTTCTTCTCCTCCGGCTCGGAGGGGGCGAAGGGTGGAAGAACACCCTCGAAGCAGCGCGCCCCGTAGCCCGGCGCCGAGACGTGGAACCGCTCCCCCTGGCCGCCGGCCGAGCGCCAGGCAAAGGACCCGTCTTCGGCCACCACGAGATCGCGGATGCGCTCGCCCGGGAGGTGCGCGATGGAGTAGACCACGCGGATTCGTGCTCCCTTGACCGCGGTGCCGTTGGGATCGACAACCGATCCGTGCCAGAGGACGCCGCGCGCCAGGGTCACATCCTGGAAGGCGCCGGGGCTGGCCATGGGAACGGATGCCGGCACGAAGTCCGGGGCCGTCACATCGAGACAGTAGCGGCCCTTGGGCGCCTGGAACAGGAAGAGCCCCTGCTCGTTTGTGGCCACCTCACCCACGAAAAAGCCTGTGTTCGAGGAGAAGGCGGAAACCAGGGCATCCGGCACGGGGCGGCCGAAGCCGTCGCGCACCACGCCCTCGAGCTTTTGCGGGGCGGGGACCTCCACGGAAAGGGACTTCGGCCCCTCGCCGAGGCAGTCGACCGGGCATTCGACGAAGGAATCAGCCGTGCGGATCACCAGCCTGTAGGCGCCGGCCATCGTTCCATCGAAGATGAAGGTGTTGTTCTCGCGGCGGCAGGCCGTCTCCTCGCTGTCCGATAGGGGCGACGGATAAAGGCGTACGAGCCTGGCCGTGGCTTCCTTGTCATCAGCGAGGTTCTCCACCTTCACCGTCACGGTCGCCGGCGGGTTGAGGGTCAACCCGATGTTCTCACCCGGCGAGACGGGTTCGAGCCAGTCCACGGCGCGGCCGAGGCTCGCCTGGATGCGAAAGATCCCTGGAAAGGGCGTCCCGATCTCGAAGGATCCGTCCTTTCCCGTCACGGCCTCGGCTTCGATCTCCATGTCCGGGCTGCTGACGGAGAAGAGCTCCACCCTGGCGCGGGAAGCAGGAGCTCCGTTGGTCCGCGTGACGATGCCGCGAATGGGTGTGCCAAGGGAGGGACCGGCCCGGAGCGGCATCCCTTCATCGCTGCTGATGCTCGACTCGTCGTCCTCGACGACAACGATCTCTTCGCTGCCACCATCGTGGATGCTCCGGAAGATCGTGGTGAGGAAGAAGACCAGGGCGCCCACGGCGACAAGAAAGACCACCGTGGCCACAACGGCTTCGAATCGATTTCCCTGCTGGTCCTCCACGCCTCTGTTTGACAGGGGATCGCTCTGCCCCTGGTTGTCAATTCCCTTGTCGTGGATATCAGAAGTCATGGCTTCACCTCATTTTTTTGGGAATGGACCGAAAAGGTACAGGCGCGTCTGCCGAGGCGAAGGGGCAGCCTCGAGCGGTGATGCCCGGTCAGGGAATTCAGCCATAAAAGGAGATGGATTTCAAGAGGAGGCCTTCGGGCGAGGTGCATCGTTGCAATCAGGCGGGGCAGCGACTAACTTGAAGACATGACAGTTCTGATCGAATGGATAGACGGCGGGACGCTGCAGCGCGGCACGCTGAAGAAGGAGGACAAGTCGAAGCTGGCCGTGGTTTCGCTCCTGGGGCGCAGCCTCTCGGTGGCGGCCAAGCGCTTCTTCATCCGCCACGAGACCTCGGAGGAGCCGGATGCCTACTTCGAGGCGATCGACCGGGCGGCCGGGGAGGTGGACCTCGAGCTTCTCCACGACGAAGCCGCCTCCGGCGGTATCTCCGGGGGAAAGGGCCGGGGGGAATTCTCCCTGGAGAACCTGGCCGGGTGCTGGTTCAGCGCCGAGAAGCCGTCGGCCAGGGAGCGCTCGATTCTCCTGGCCGCCTGCCTCGACGGGGCTCCGTGGTTTCGAGTCGATGCATCGGGGCGGGTCCGCGCCGCCGGGCCCAAGGAGATCGAGCGCTGGCGCGGCGAGAAGGAGGCTCGTCAGCGCGAGGAGGCGAAGCGGGCCGAGCTGGAAGCCCTTTTTCGCGCCGGGACGGCCGGCAGCAGCGGTTCGGGCGGCACGGGGATCGAGATTCCCGAAGGCCTCTGCGACAGCCTCCTGCGCCGGCTTCGGGGGGAAGAGGCGCTGAAGGAAGAGGCGGCCCTCTTCGAGGCGGTCGAGGCCGCGGCCCGGGAATCGAACGTCGAACCGCGACAGCTGATCCGCACCTTTCTGGCCGGAGCCGGCCGTCTCCCGGAACCGTACATCCTGCTGATGGACCGGTTCCACAGGATCTTGCTCGACACGCCGCTTCCCGCCGAGCCGCTGCCTGCGCCCGGGCGGAACATCTATCCCGAAGCCCCGGTCGGCGAGCTGGACAGGATCGAGGCCGAGACCACGGCTTGGCTCGACGAGCTCCCGCCGCCGCGCAACGGGACCGTCTTCAGCGTTGATGACGAGGGCGTCCAGGAGATCGACGACGCCATCTCCGCCGAGTCGGTGGAGGGCGGAAAGGCGATCCGCGCCGCTGTTCACATCGCGGCGCCGGGGCTTCTCATCGACGAGAAAAGCGCCGTGCACAGGACGGCCTGCCGCCTCTGCACCACGGTCTACCAGCCTGAGCTCAAGTGGACCATGCTTCCGCTGCGGCTCATCGAGCTCTTCAGCCTGAAGGCGGGGCGCAGGGTTCCGGCTGTCTCCACCTACTTCACCTTTGCAGCCGACAGCCTCGATCTTCTCGACATCGAGGTGCGCCTCGAAGCGCTCGAGGTGGCGAAAAACTTCACGTACAGCGGGATCGAGTCGGAGCTCGAGGGCGGCTTCTTTCCCGAGCTGGAGCTGCTCGACAGCGAGCCGGACCGGGTGCGGGCGTGGCTCGACCGCGATCCTGCCGAGTTCCCATGGTCGCGCAGCGAGGCGATGGAGCCCGAGGCCGCGGCCGCTGTGGACCTTCTCGTTCCCCTGGCCCGGCGTCTCTTCGTGAACCGCTGCCACGGGGGGGCGCGGCTCTTCAACCGGACCGAATACCGGATCAAGGTGGCGGATGACGGGACGGTGGATATCACGAAGCGGGAGCGGAACAGCCTGGCCGAGGGGATCGTCTCCGAGCTGATGATCCTCACCAACAGCCGGAGCGCCGCGCGGCTGTCCGAGGCCGGGTTGCCGGCCATCTACCGGACCCAGCGCCTCGTCCAGGGCGGGGCCTCGGGGGGCGCCAAGCGGATGCGGCCCGATCTCACCGTCAATCCGCGGGAGCACGCCGGGCTGGGGAGCGCCTTCTACTGCTGGATCACATCGCCGCTCCGGCGGTACGCCGACCTGATCAACCAGAGGCAGATGGGCTCCCTCCTCGGCGGGAGGCTGCCGGCATTCGGCGAGGAGTCGGAGCTCCTGATCCGGGCCAAGAAGATGGAGTACAGAAACGAGCTGGCCATGGATCACCAGAAACGGTTGGAGCGCTATTGGACCTTGAAATATCTCGAGAGTCTCGGCGACGCGGCCCATCCCGTCGTGGTGGATCGCCGGTTCGACAGGACGTTCGTCCGTTTCGCCGAGCTGCCGTTCTCGGTCGAGGTCGATCCGGGAAGCCTGGGCGGCGCTTCCGGGGCGGGGAGCTTCCGGGTCGAGCAGATCGACTACCACGAGCTGCGGCTGGACGGGAGCCTGGTGGACGAGTAAGGGCCGCTTGAAGACACCGCAGCACCTATCCCTATTAAAAGGATAATATTATTACTTTTTCTCCTTCTAATAAGGAGAATTTTACGATATGGTCTCCCTATTAAAAGGAGAAATATAGATGAGCAACTCTCTTCCTCTTGGATTGAAACAGGCTCTGACGGAAAAACTTGTCGACTCTTTATCTGGTTACAAATCTGATAGCACGTTACGCAACATATTCGGCCCCCTTGACATACCTGGCAAGGTCACAGCCGTGATTGGGATGCGCCGAGCCGGTAAAACGACTTTTTTGCATCAGTTACGCCAGAAGAAGATCGAACGGGGTGTGCCTGGCGAAGCCATTCCATATGTCAACTTCGAGGATGAACGGCTCACAGACCTGAAAGCGAATCAGCTTGGCTTCTTGATCGAAGAGCACAGGCGGCGTTTCCCTGATCTGTACAGCAGTGAAACCGTTACCTGGTCCTTTGACGAGATTCAGGTTGTTCCGGGCTGGGAACGCTTTGTTCGCCGTCTGAAGGACAGTTCCAGGTGCGAGGTGCTCGTCACCGGTTCGTCGGCTGCTTTGCTGTCCCGTGAAGTCGCTACTGCCTTACGCGGACGCGCGTGGGAAGTTCCGATATACCCGTTCCGCTTCTCTGAAGCGTTGCGCTTTCAGGGCAAGGAAATCCCTCCCGATCCCGGATTTCTTACATCCGCTCAGAGGGCATGGATCGAACACGACTTCATGAAATGGCTCGTCACCGGTGGTTTCCCTGAGGCACAAAGCCTGGACATAGCCTCCCGACACCAGCTTCTACGCGACTACGTGGATGTGGCAATGCTGCGTGATGTGGTGGAACGCCATGAAGTGAGAAATGTAACCGGATTACGCTGGCTGGTACGCCATCTGCTCGGCAACGCGGCAGCGCCTTTCAGCGTCGAGAAATGCTACGCCTCCTTTAAAAGCCAGGGGATTGCCATTTCGAAAAACACCGTTCATCAGCTGCTCACACATCTCGAAGATTGTTTTCTTGTTCGGATCGTCTGGATGGAGGCTGCCTCCGAGCGCCAGCGGATGATCAATCCGCGCAAGGTATATCCTGTGGATCAGGGATTCATTCCCCTTTTCGACAGGAGCGGAAAGGGCAACACAGGTCACGCTCTCGAGACTGCCGTACTCATCGAGCTGGAGCGCCGTCGGTTCGATGTGACATATATTCGTACACCTTCCGGATACGAAGTCGACTTCTTGGCAAGGGATCCGGAGGGAAACAAGGTACTGATCCAGGTCTGTGCAGATGCCAGCGACCCCGATACGGCAGACAGGGAGCTGCGAGCGCTTCACGAAGCCGGCAAGCAGCACCCATCCGCAAAGAAACGCCTCTTAATTCTCACTCGGGACGGTGCTCCAGCCGTAACGGCAACAGACGTTATTGTTCAAACTGCCTATGAATGGATGCTCAATCCGGTTGATTTCTGATAAATTGACTTTCTGATCCGTTTCCAGGAAAGAGACCGTTTATCCGATGTTCCGTGGGTCTTCGTTTCCTTGCAGGAAAGGAATCAGCCATGCCGCAGAAACCTCTCTGGATCGATCGAACATTCCGATTCGACATGCCGTCGAGCCTCTTCCCCAACATCGTGGAACGGCTGCGGGGAACTCCGGCTCGAATCGAGGACCGACTCGAGGGAAGGAGCCTTGACCAGCTGCGAGTGCGCATCGACGACTCCTGGTCCATCCAGGAGACGGTCGGGCACCTGATCGAGGTCGAGGCCCTCTGGCTCGGCCGCCTCGACGATTATGCAGAAGGCTTGAAGGAGCTTCGCCCAGCTGACATGAGCAACCGGAGCACCGACGAGGCCGACTACAACGCGAGGGCCCCGGCCACGGTTCTGGCCGGCTTTCGCGAGGTGAGGGAGACCTTCGTCCGCCGTCTCGAAGGGCTCGACGACGAGGAGATCGAGCGCTCGGCGCTTCACCCGCGCCTCGAGCAGCCGATGCGCATCGTCGATATCATGGTGTTCGCCGCCGAGCACGATGATCACCACATGGCAAGGATCACCGAGATTCTCGGGCGTCTCGCAGACCGTTGAAAAAGGCGAATCAGCTGATCCGGCTCTAATCAGATGGTGAAAAGCCGGCGCAGCCGATCCGCCTTCGGAACGAACTCTTATTTTGGATCTACCTCTGCTCTCAGTCCTCGTCGTCAGCGGTGGCAACGATTTCCTGCAGGAGCCAGTGGATGATATCGAAGGGCAGCGCAACGGTATCGTAGACGATGGTGGGAGGAAGATCGAAGATCGCCCGGAACGCCAGCTCCCCCTTGGTGCGCTTGTGGCAAGTGGCAGCCATCTTTTTCATCGTATCCACGTCTTCGTTGAAGAAGAAGTCGTAGTCGAATCTCAGGCCGGGATAGATTCCCGAATATTCCACCTCTCCTTCGAACGTGGTGGCAGTCCGCGCGATGATGGAAGCACAACCGCTGAGCGTGATCAGCGAAAGCAGAAGGACAGGCAGGACATACATTCTTTTCATCATGACCTCACACTCAAGTACAGATAAGGGTTAAATAAAAAAAGATCGATAAATCTTTCTGTTGATGTGCTTATCTTTATATGAAACTGACGCACGACTATACCGGCAGTCCGAGATGGGAGTCAACTGATTTCTTTCCTTATCATGTGTCCTGATTTGTTTTACACTCTGGCAGCCTGCCCGGAAGTTCTTTCGGCTTGACGAGCCCGCTCCTCAGCCGACTCCGCGCTGCAGGATCTTTCTGGCTGTCTCATTCCTGGAGCAATCAAGATGCACTCCGATGCCGAAACAGTGGATCAATATCTTGCCGAACTGCCCGAAGATCGCCGCGACGCGCTCGAGAAGGTGCGCAAGGTCATCCTGAAGAACCTTCCCAAGGGGTACGAAGAGGTGATGAACTGGGGGATGATCACCTATGAGGTTCCCCTGAAGACCTGTCCCGACACCTACAACGGCAAGCCGCTGATGTATGGCGCGCTGGCCTCGCAGAAAAATCACATGGCCGTCTACCTGACGGGCATCTACATGGACAGCAAGACGCGCCGGCTGTTCGAGAAGTCGTACAAGGCCACGGGCAAGCGAATGGACCTGGGCAAATCGTGCGTGCGCTTCAGGAAGATCGACGACCTTCCCCTGGAGCTGATCGGCGAGAGCGTCGCGCTATTCGAGGTCAGCGATTTCGTGGAGCGCTACACCAAGATCCATGATTCGCGAAAGAAGAAGAAAAAGAAGAATTGACTCCCGATCAGGAAGCGACAGGAAACAGGAACATGACGTCCGTGAACCGGCGTGATTTTCTTTCCCTCCTTGGAGCGGGCGCCCTCTCTGCCGCTCTGCTGCCGAGCACTCCCGTCCTCAAGGCCAGCCCGGCAAGACCGAACATTCTTTTCATTGCCGTGGACGATCTGCGCCCTCAGCTCGGCTGCTACGGCTTCAGCGGGATCCACTCCCCACACATGGACAGGCTGGCATCGCGGGGAACTCTCTTCGAGAGAGCCTACTGCAACGTTCCCGTCTGCGGCCCCTCGCGGATCAGCGTCCTCACCGGCATCCGGACGTCGCCGAGCCAGTGGAAATGCAGCGCTCTGAAGGAGGATTTCACCACCCTCCCGGCCCATCTCGGGAAGCATGGATACCACGCGATCAGCAACGGCAAGATCTTCCATCACATGCGCGACCGCGAGAGCGACTGGAGCGAACCGCCGTGGCGCTCGGCCGCCATCTATCACGGCGAGAAGGACTGGGCCAACTACAACGCCTACGATATCTGGCAGTCGGAAGAATCAGCCGATCACGTCAACCCGAAATCGAAACGCGGCCCATACTGTGAAGCCGCCGACGTGCCGGACAGCACGTACCAGGATGGCAAGGTCGCCGACAAGACGATTTCCGATCTCGGGCGAATGAAGGATTCCGGGAAGCCGTTCTTCCTGGCCTGCGGTTTCTGGCGGCCCCATCTCCCCTTCAATGCACCGAAGAAGTACTGGGACCTCTACAGCAGGGACGAGATCAAGGCGGCGGAAAACCGTTATCGCCCCGCCGACCTTCCGTCGCCCTGCCGCACCTCGACGGAGATCGATCGATATGCCCTGACGGGCAAGCGAAAGAAGACCGATGAATTCCACAGGGAAGCCCGGCATGCCTATTATGCCTGCGTGAGCTACGTCGACGCCCAGATCGGAAAGGTGCTGAAAGCGCTCGACGACCTCGACCTGTCGGACAACACGATCATCGTCCTCTGGGGCGATCACGGCTGGAACCTCGGCGAGCACGACTTCTGGGGAAAGCACAACACGCTCGACAACTCCCTCCATTCGCCGCTCATCGTTGTTTCACCCGATCACAGGAAAGGAAACCGCACAGGCAGGCTCGTGGAGTTCGTGGACATATTCCCCACCCTTTGCGAAATGACCGGCGTCCCCGTGCCCGGCGACCTCGAGGGAAAGAGCTTCGTTCCATTGATGAGCAATCCGGATCTCGAGTGGAAAGAGGCCGTATTCAGCCGATGGACGGGCTGCGAGGCGGTCAAGACCGATCGCTATCTCTACACGGAGTGGAGAAAGGACAACAGGATAACCGACAGGATGCTGTTCGATCACAAAACGGATCCCCAGGAGAACAGGAACATCGCCGGCGATCCCGAAGCCCGGGACGTGGTGGAATCGTTGAGCCGGATGCTTCGAAAAAGGAGTGGAGGAGGATAGAGGTGAAGATTGTTCTGCTGCAGGCGATCCTTTTGATTTTTCTCTCTACAGCCGCGCATGCAGGAGAATGGCAGCTCGTCTGGTCCGACGAGTTCGATTACACCGGACTGCCCGACAAGAAAAAGTGGGATTACGAGACGGGGTTCGTGCGCAACAACGAGATGCAGTACTACACCAAGGCGAGGAAGGAAAACGCCCGCGTGGAAAAGGGATGCCTCGGGATCGAGTGGGACGAGAAGGAGATCAGGTTCTTCTTCGACAAGATCAACTACTTCACGTTATCGATAGACACGGCGGGCAAGGGCGAGGAGAATCCCTTTCGCAAACCGCACTACCTGCTCATCAACCTGGCGCTCGGCGGCAGCTGGGGCGGTGAAATAGACGACTCGGTTCTTCCGCAGAGGTATCTCATCGACTACGTGAGGGTCTACGAACGCAAGGCGGAGTGATGGCAATCATACGATCGACCACAAGGACACGACCATGATCGAAAGAAGAACGTTTCTCAAGCTGGCCTGCGCAACCGCGGCGGCCTCGTCTCTTTCACCCATCCTCCGGAGCCTCGATGGCAGGGGCTCGAGTCCCAACATCGTCATCCTCTATGCCGACGACATGGGCTACGGCGACCTGAACATCCAGAACAGCGAGTCGAAGATCCCCACACCGAACCTCGATCAGCTGGCGCGCGAGGGTGTCCGCTTCACCGACGCTCACAGCTCGTCGGGGATCTGCACGCCAAGCCGGTTTGCCCTGCTCACGGGCTGCCACCACTGGCGCAAGTTCCACGGCATCGTTCTGCCCTTCGGCAAGTCCGTTTTCTCGAGCGACAGGCTCACCCTGCCGGAGATGCTCGAGGAGAAGGGTTACCGGACAGCCTGCATCGGGAAGTGGCACCTGGGCTGGGACTGGAACGCCATCAAGCGGCCGGGCGCGAAGCCGGGAAAGAAGGGCTACGCCTCCGACGCTTTCGACTGGTCGAAGCCGATCCCCGACGGCCCCCTCGCCCACGGCTTCGACTACTACTTCGGCGACGACGTGCCCAACTTTCCGCCCTACACCTGGATCGAGAACGACAGGATCGTTACCGAGCCGTCCGTGCCATACACCCCGGATCCCAAGCCTGCAGAAGGAAACCCGGAAGGCCGCCCCGGCCCCATGGTCTCCGGCTGGAAGCAGGACCAGGTCATGCCGCGGCTCACCGATAAGGCCGTCGAGTGGATCGGCCGGCAGAAGGGCAAGGACGCGCCCTTCTTCCTCTACTTCCCCTGGACGTCGCCCCACGCGCCCATCGTGCCGGCCCCTGAATATCAAGGCAAGACCAAGGCCGGCGGATACGGCGACTTCCTGTTTCAGAGCGATGCCACGGCGGGCCGTGTCCTGAAGGCCCTCGACGACAACGGTTTCAGGGACAACACGATCGTTTTCTTCACCAGCGACAACGGCCCGGAGCATTATGCCTATCCCCGCATCCGCAAGTATCGCCACCGCAGCATGGGGCCGCTGCGCGGATTGAAACGGGACATCTGGGAAGGCGGGCACCGGGTTCCCTTGCTGGTTCGCTGGCCGGGCGTGATCGAGCCCGGCCGCGTGAGCGACGCGCTCGTCAGCCAGGTGGATCTGATGGCCACCATCTCATCGCTCGTCGGATTCGACCTCCCCGATTCGGCAGCCGAGGACAGCCACGATCTGATTCCCCTTCTGCACGGAAAAGAGGGCGCCGAGACGATCCGCAAGTTCCACGTGCACAACACCAAGGCGGATCATTATGCCGTCCGCCAGGGCGACTGGGTGCTGATCAACTCGAAATCGGGTCAGGTCACCAGGGTGCCCGACTGGTTCAACAGGGAGAACGGCTACAGGAAGAACAGCCTCGACGTCGCGCTCTACAACATCCGCAACGACATTGCCGAGCGGGACAACCTGGCCGACAAGCACCCGGAAAAGGTGGCGGAGCTTCGGAAGCTTCTCGAGAGGATCCGAAGCCGGGGATACAGCGCCCCACGCCTCGAAGGGAAGTGAGACGATGGACACATCTATCGGTAGGGCTTTTCGTCACGATGCCAGGATCGCCCGGCTGGGTGTTCTCCTCTCCCTGATGGCCATCGCCGTCGACTTTGCCCTGGTGAAGGCCATGCCCTATCGAGAACAGCCGCGTTTCATTCTCGCAGGGATCGCCATCCTGCTGCTGCTGGTTCTGTCTCGCGGGAAGCCGGCCTCCCTGGGTCTTACCCATCGAGTCGAACCCGGATTCCGGTACTGGGTCAAGATGACCCTGATCATCGGAACCGCGGTGGGCGCCTTTTGCCTCATCGTTCTGGTGGTCATGCTTGCCGTCGGCGCGAAGATCCCGTCACCCACGATTCCGCCCGATCGGATGCTGTCCGCGTTGTGGTTCTGCTGCGTCACCGCCCCCCTGCTCGAGGAGCCGATCTACCGCCTCGTCCTCTGCGCCCCTCTTGCCGCTGCAGCAGGACCGCGGCCCGCCATCGTCGTTTCAGGCTGCCTCTTCGCCGTCCTTCACTTCGTCTACGGAAATCCGGGCCCCGACAACTTCATCGCCGGATTCTTCCTGGCCTGGGCCTACCTCAGGAGCGGATCCATCATCATCCCCCTGCTCCTCCACTCCCTCGGCAATGCCGTCGCCGTGTCGAGCCAGCTGATCAACTGGCATCTCGCCGGTTGATCGAGGAAATCACCGCCCCGCCGCGCGGGGGCCCCCATCGAGAATCGACCGGATCCGGCTGCAGAGCGATTGGAGGAGAAAGGGTTTTCTGATGAACTCTGTTTCCACCTTCTCGACGATCTCGTGCAGCAGGGCCTTGCCGGCATAGCCGGACATGAAGAGGACCTTCATTTCCGGCCTGAGCTCCAAGATCCGGCGCGCCAGCTCGGTGCCGTTCATGCCCGGCATCACCACGTCGGTGAGCAAAAGATCGATGGAATCGCCGGCCTTCTCCAGCTCCTCGAGCGCCGCCTCGCCGTCGGAGGCCGGGACAACAACATAGCCCTGTTTCGTCAGCGCACGCTGGATCAGCTTCAGGATCCTGCGATCGTCCTCCACCACGAGCACGGTCTCCACCCCCTGAACGCTCTTCTCCTCCGAATCCTGCCCTGTCAGGCGCTCCGCGGTCTTGTCCACTCGGGGGAGATAGATCAAGAACGTGGTCCCCTGATCCGCCTGGCTGACGCACTGGATGTACCCGCCGCACTGCTTCACGATGCCGTAGACCGTGGCCAGCCCGAGCCCCGTCCCCTTGCCCGCGCCCTTGGTGGTGAAGAAGGGCTCGAACATGTGCCGCCGCACGTTTTCGTCCATACCGCATCCCGTGTCCGACACGATCAAGCGGACGAAATGGCCCGGCGTGACATCGATCCTGGACCTGGCGAACCGGCTGTCCAGCTCCACGTCGGCCATCTCGAAGGTCAGCACACCGCCCTCCTCCATGGCGTCGCGGGAATTGATGGCCAGGTTCACGATCAGATGCTCCACCTGCCCGGGATCGGCCTCGATGTTGCCCAGCTTCTCGGGCTTCTCGATCCTCAGCTCGATGCTCTCTCCCAGGAGACGCTTCAGCATCTTCTTCATTTCCGAGAGCACGCTGTCGAGATCGAGAACCTTCGGCTCGACATACTGGCGGCGGCTGAACGTGAGCAGCTGGCGCGTGAGCTGCTGGGCCTGCTTGGACGCCTTCCGGATCCCTTCCACATCGGTGCACATCGGATCTTCCGGATCGATCCCGTTCATGAGGAACTCGCAGTGGCCGTTGATCATGGTGAGAAGGTTGTTGAAGTCGTGCGCCACGCCGCCGGCGAGCTGTCCCACCGTCACCATCCTCTGCGCCTGCTGGAGCTGGCTCTCGAGCTCATTCTGGGCCGTCACGTCGCGCTTGACAGCCACGTAGTTCGTGATCGACCCGCTCCCGTCACGGACGGGCGCGATCGTCGCCTCCTCCTCGTAAAGGGCGCCGTCCTTCCTCCGGTTGATCAGGTTCCCCTGCCAGATCTCGCCGCGCCACAGAGTCTCCCAGAGGCTCTCGTAGAACGCATCGTCATGCTCGCCGCTCTTCAGCATCGAGGTGTTTCTGCCGACCGCCTCCTCGCGGTTGAACGCCGTGATCTTCTCGAAGGCGGGATTGACGTACTGGATGATCCCCTCGGTGTCGGTGATGATGATCGCCTCTGCCAGCTGCTCGATGGCCGTGACGAGCCTCTCGCGGTCCGCCTCGGCCTTCTTCCGCTGGGTGATGTCGATACCCAGCCCGATCACGCCCACCACGCGGCCCTTCTCGTTCTTCACGGGGACCTTGCGCGTCGAGATGGTGAGCACCCTGTCTCCCTGCCGCACGCGCGTCTCGCCCACATCGAGCGATTCGCCCGTCTCGAAGATCCGCCTGTCCTCCTCGCCTGCCTGGTTGGCAACCTCTTCGGGAAAAAGGTCGTGGTCCGTCTTGCCGCGGATCTCATCGGGCGAGCAGCCGACCCACTCGCAATAGAGCCTGTTGGCCGATACGTAGATCGAGCGGGAGTTCTTGAAGAAGGCATATCCGGGCAAGCTGTCGAGAAAAGTCGATAGCTCCCGTTCCCTGGCTTCGATCCGCTCCTGCGCCTTCTGGTGGCGGGCGATCTCCCGGCGCAGCTGCAGCACCGTTTGCACGACGCTCTCCTCCGCCTGGTGAAGCTCGGTGACGTCCTCGAGCACGACGATCTCGCCCACCTTGCGGTCCCGCTCCATCAGGGGGGAATTGGCGCTGCGCGTCCGGACCAGGCGCCCGTCGCGGCTCACGAGGTCGCCTTGGCTGAACGGATTCTCCTGATCCCGGTCAACCTGGCAGCTCTCCTGACAATGCCTGGCGCATCCGGCGCTCGAATTTCCGAAGATCTCCCAGCACTTCCTGTTCCAGACCTCGGCGAACTTCCAGCCCGTGAGCTCTTCCGCGGCGCTGTTCATGTACTGGATGTTCTTCTCCTCGTCACGCACGAAGACGGCCTCGCGCATCGACTCGAGAACGGTCTCCACTCGAGTCGAATCGCGCCGCAGCGCTTCCATCTCGTGGAGAAGGCCGATCCGTTCATCGAGAAGAGAGCGCCCGCCCTGTTCCGCACTCCCCTTGGCGGCCGGCCGGTAGTAGGCGTTCCGGCAGAACACCGTCCCATCGATGAGAAAGGGATGAGCACCGAGAGTCGCGAGGAGGGCTTTTTCGCTGAACTTGTTGCGGCAGTAGTTGAAAAGCGCCGTTGTCTCCGACCTCCGGATGTAGTGGTCGAGCTTCGACTGGTATCGCGCAAGGGTGCCCTCTTCCTCTCGAGGCACGATGCCGTCGGACGTAGTCCCCATCAGCCACGCCGCGTCCTGGACCAGTCGGAAGGCGGTGAAATACCCTTTCCTGGCGCGGGATGCGAGGGATTCCAGAGTCTGGAACATGGAGTCCGGATCGAACCGCTTCCCGGACATCAGGGGCTGCCTGTCCGAGTAGAAGACGAGTGCCCCGGCAGCCTGCGCCTCTTCCGCACCGGCGAGTCCGGCCTGGATCGTGAGGCAGAGGTCGCGTTTGGCAAAGACGCAGCAGAGCTCCCCCCGGGCAAGCCCCAGCTCGATGAAGGAGATCAATGCCAAGAGCTCGTCCTCTCTGCAGCTGCTGATCAGGGCCACATGATCGGTGGGTTCCAGTTTTCTGATCTGTCTGATCAGCTCGCAGTTGAGATTTTTTTCTTCCAGATGTTTTCCGGCTTCCACAGCTGTTATCAACCTCGAGTTAGTTTTTCTGGATCAGGACGAAGGATCGGATCTTTGGCTTTACGATATCGAATCGCTCGCGATGAGATAGAGCTACTTTATCGTCATGAAATCAGGCGCCGACAAAAAAAAGACCGATCAGAGAAGGAAAAAAAAGCCGGGACGGACACAGCAGTTTTTATCAATTGCAACACACTTCGAAATAACAGGTTATGCTCGCCATAACTCATTGTATTTTCTTGATATCAGAAGGTGGCATCGCAAATCAGCGCTCGATATCGCAGAGATGGACCACAAGCACTTTTGTTGAAAAACATCAACATTGGACGAACCGGAACGAAAGCGGATCATCCGGGGCGGTCTGTCATGAGGGAGGAAGGGAGATCTTGCCGAGAACGCGCGAACCCGAGGCGCCGGTGACCGCCGGCAGGTTCGTGGGTGTCCCCTTCACGGTCTCCGCCGCAAGCACGGCAAAAAGAACTGCCTCCTTGCCATCGACGGGAATCCCATGAGTGTCCGACGGTTCGACGGGGACGGGAGAAAACCGCTCGGCCAGCATGGCCATGAGCGCGGCGTTGTGCACACCTCCTCCGGACACGATCACCCGCTGCGGCGGAAGGAGGCGCGGATCGACAAACATCTCCACAGCCTCGGCCACGCTTCTTGCCGTCAGCTGCGTCAAGGTGGCAAGCAGATCGTCAGCCCCGAGACCGCCGCCTTTCGACACCACCTCATCCACGTAGGAGGCGCCGAAGAGCTCGCGCCCAGTGGACTTGGGCGGCGGCGTATGGAAAAAGCGGTTGTCGAGAAGGTCCAGGAGAAGCGGCTCGTGAACCCGTCCCCGCGACGCGGCCGCCCCGTCCCGATCGCAGGAAGGCCTGCCCGGCAGCAGTCGCTCGGCGAGCGCATCGAGCACCATGTTTGCCGGCCCTGTATCGAAGCCTGTCACGCCGCGGGGGCCTGCGTCCTCATCCTCCCTGGCCGCAAGCGGGCCGTCACCGGCCCGGCCCGGCACAACGGTCACATTGGCGATTCCTCCAAGGTTCAAGGCCACGGTGGTCCCGGGCAGGTCGCGAAAGAGGGCCCAGTCGAGATAGGGTACGAGGGGAGCCCCTTCCCCGCCCGCGGCCAGATCAGCGGCACGGAAATCGGTGACAGCCACCAGGCCGCTCTCCTCGGCCAGGACGTTTCCGTCGCCGAGCTGCAGGGTAGCGCCCTTCTTCCCGTACTCCTCGGCCAGGACGTTTCCGTCGCCGAGTTGAAGGGTGGCGCCCTTCTTCCCGCCGGAAGGAGGATCGTGCCAGACCGTCTGACCGTGCGAACCGACGAGATCGACCTCGGAAGGATCGATCCCGGACTCCTTGACCATCCTGCGCAGCGCGGCGGCAAAAAAGCGCCCCAGATCGAAGTGGAGATTCGCGATCTCCGGAGCGTCCGCCCGCCCCGCGGCAAGCACGCGGGCCCTCAGATCGTCGTCATAGGCCGCTGTCCCGTGAAAGAGGATCTCCACGGAAAGCGTCGGCCCCGACCCGCTGACGCGGACAACGGCCGCATCCACGCCGTCGGCGCTCGTTCCGGAAATCAGGCCGGCCGCAAGCCGGCTGTCGCGCCGTGCCAGTCGAATCAGGGCATCCATGCCGGTCTCCGCTTGAAGATGTTGCTTCGCACCACAGGCCGCCATCATCCTTGAAGAGCCCGCGCTGCAGCGTTATTGTAATCTCCGGAATGTCCGGGAGACACCCTCATCCGGAAAACCCGGACATCGGCCGGCTAGGAGCGAGGGAGACAGGAGCGTCATGGAAAAGCATTCAGTGAACAGTTTGCGGCCCTTCTTTCCCTTCTGGGAGAAATCACGGGAGATCGTCGATCAGTACATCGACATCAGCCTGAACCTGGCTGGCAGCGGTCATCCCGGGGGATCGCGGTCCAAGGTGCACCTTCTGCTCTGCGCCTGCCTCTCCGGTGCGATGCGCTTCGACATCCGCGCGCCGTGGAAGAGGTTCAGCGACCGGTTCGTTCTCGCGGCCGGCCACGCCAATCCGATGGTCTATGCCGTGCTGGCCCTCTTCAACGAAAGCATGCGGCTCCAGCACGAGAGGACGGGCGATCCGCGCTTCGCCCTGCCGGCCAGGGAGGAGACCCTCCTTCCCCGCGACCTGCTCACCCTGAGACAGCAGGGCGGCCTCCCGGGTCATGCCGAGATGGCGGGCAAGACCCCCTTCTTCAAGTTCAACACCGGTCCCTCGGGCCACGGCGCCCCGGCGGCGGCGGGCCAGGCCCTTGCCCTGAAGCTTGCCGGCGCTGGGGAAGTGAAGGTCTTTGCCCTGGAAGGCGAGGGAGGGCTCACGCCGGGATCGGTCCACGAGACGATGAACTCCGCCTGGGGGCTCGGGCTGTCGAACCTGATCTTCCTCGTCGACTGGAACGACTTCGGCATCGACGACCAGGCGGTCCACACGGTGGTGCCCGGCACTCCCGAGGAGTGGTTCGGCAGCCACGGCTGGCGCACGGCTGGCGTTTCGAACGGCGAGAAGTGGGAAGAGCTCGCCGTGGCCATGCTGGACGTTGCCATGGATCCCGATCCGGCGAACAGACCGGGCGTGGTCTACAGCCGCAACAGGAAGGGGCGAGGGTACGGGCTGTTCGACAACAAGTCGCACGGCGCGGTCCACCCCTTCTGCTCGGCCGCTTTCTGGGAGACGAAGCGCCCCTTTGCCGAGAAGTACGGCGCCAGGTTCGAGGGCTTCGACAGGCCGGGTCCCGAGGACCGGGAGTCGAGAACAAAGCTCACCCGCTCCCATCTCGATACGGTGACCGCGGTGCTCGAGGGCGACGAGAAGCTCGTGGAATATCTGGCCGTCACCCTGGCCGACCTGGGCGACAGCGTCCCGGAAGAAATCGCCGGCTTCTCGATCGACGTGAAGAAGAACCCCCTGGCCGACCCCGAGGTGGTCGACGCGGACAGGTATCCCGGGGCGATCTTCGCGAAGCCGGGAACGCGCTCCACCAACCGCCAGGCGCTCGGTGCGCTCGGCGCCTATCTCAACAACCTGGGGCGCCGGAACTACGGGCGTCCCCTCTTTGTCGTCTGCTCGGCCGACCTGGCCGATTCGACCAACATCTCCGGTTTCGCGGCTGCGTGGGAGGACGAGGCGGGATTCGGGCGCTACGAGAGGGATACGAACCCGGGCGGCGCTCTTCTACCCCAGGAGATTACCGAGTTCGCGAACGCAGGCCTCATGGCCGGCATGACCTGCGTCAACTTTGCCGACGATCCGCGAAGGGAGTTCATCGGCTTCATGGGCGGATGCTCCACCTACGGCTCCTTCGCCTATCTCAAGTACGGTCCCATGCGCCTCCTCTCCCAGCTCGAGCAGGACGCCCCGGTCAAGGTGGGCAAGGTGATCTGGGTGGCCGGGCACTCGGGACCGGAGACGGCCGAGGACTCGCGCACCCACTTCGGCATCTTCGCGCCCCAGGTGACCGGGCTCTTTCCCGAGGGCAGGGTCGTCAATCTCCATCCCTTCGAGCACAACGAGGTGGCTCCGGCCGTGGCTGCGGCGCTCCGGACCGACGTGCCGATCATCGCCCTCCACCTGGCGCGGCCGCCGATCGAGATCCCGGATCGCGAGGCGCTCGGGATCCCGTCCCACAGGGAGGCCGGGCGAGGGGCCTACGTGATCCAGCCTTTTGCGGCAGGGCCGCGCAGCGGGACGGTTCTCGTGCAGGGAACGAGCGCCGTGTCGGGCGTGCTCGAGGTGCTGCCCGAGATCCGGAGCTCGGGTCTGAACGTGAAGATCGTCTGCGCCGTGAGCCGGGAGCTCTTCCTCCTCCAGGACCGCGGCTACCGGGAGTCCGTCCTCGCCAAGGACGAGTGGGTGGACGCCACCTACATCACCAACGGCGCCCGGTCGGGGATGGCCTGCTGGAAGCTCGGCCCCCTGGCGGACGACTACGCTCTCTCGTCGGACTGGGACAACCGCTGGCGCGGGGGCGGGAGCATCCCCCAGGTCCTGGACGACGCCCGTCTCAGCCCCGGGTGGATCCTGAAAGGGATCCGCCGCTTCGCCGAGGCGAGGAAACAGCGCCTGAAGCGGATCGGGCGCGCCGTCGAGGAGAAGCTCGGCTCGTGAGCCGGCACTCTTCCACCAATTAAGTCATGACTAAGGCGTCTACTTTTAAAATGTCCATTTGACGGGGAATCTTACGGCGGGCTCAGAAGAGTTTGAATTAGAAAAATACTTCTTGGACAGTACATGACTGCGTGACAAGCATATAGTTTATTCAATTTCAAGATCTGGAAATATTATTGTTGTCATTTTTACTATTTCATCACACTTGCAATTCTCTAAAAATTCGGGTCCTCAGCAGAATTTGTGGGTAGACTCACGCTCGGGAAGTTGTCCCAGG
>CAYZWU010000068.1:0-25870 GCA_964482235.1 uncultured Phycisphaerales bacterium | reverse complement strand
ACGATCCCGGCCGGGATTGGCCCCAAGCCCTTTTCACCTATCTGGTAGCGGGGGCAGGATTTGAACCTGCGACCTTCCGGGTTATGAGGCGAGAGGGCTGGATCCGCTTCTGACAACGACAGGTTGGTGATTATATTACACGCCTACAACGCTCCATAACCTATTATTATATAAATACATACCATCAAGGCATGGAATATGATTCCAAATCGACTGTGCGCCTGCGCCTGAAGTTTCTTAGTCTGGATTATTATTGGATCCCTGTTGATTTAAACACCTATTGCACTATACTGCATAAATATTGCCATTTTTGTGCATATTGATAACCAACCTAATCTGGAGCCAGAGTATGCTTCGCGACGTTTTGCTACTTCAGAAAAGAGAGCTCGCCAACCGCCTCAAAGAGCGATATGTCGAGCGCGATGTGAGCGAAAGGAAACTGACAAACGACCTGATCAAGGTCATCATCGGTCCTCGAAGAGCAGGAAAGTCGTTCTTTGCCATGCAGCAGATTTCTCGACTCGGGCGATTCGGGTACGTGAATTTCGATGACGAAAGGCTGGCGAAGATAGACGACTATGATGAACTGGTCGCTGCCCTCGATTCTCTTTATGAAAAACCGAAGCGTCTTCTTCTCGACGAAGTCCAGAATCTGCCGGACTGGGAGCTCTTCGCCAATCGCCTGCAGCGCCAGGGGTACGATCTGACGATAACGGGAAGCAATGCACATCTGCTGAGCTCGGAACTTGCCACTCACTTGACCGGCCGCCACGTGCAAATCGTTCTGTTCACCTTTTCCTTCACAGAATACCTTCGGACGATCGGTGAGGAATTGACAGCGATCGAGAAGATGGAAGCCCTTCGCCGCTACTCGGAGGATGGGGGCTACCCTGAGCCGATGCTCAAGAATCTCGACCGGCGTGACTACCTGTCAACCTTGCTGCGCTCGACCCTCTACAAGGATATCGTTGTGCGACACCATATCCGCTCTCCCCAGGGGCTCGAGGACCTGGCCACCTACCTCATGTCAAATGTCGCCCAGGAGTACTCGCTCAACAGACTGAAAAAATTGACTCACTTCAAGAGTGTCCATACCGTGGACAAATACCTGCGCCACCTGGAGGAAGCTCTTCTGTTCTTCTCGGTCCGCCGCTTCTCGTACAAGATTCGAAGTCAGGTCGGTACCAATCGCAAGATCTATTGCACGGACAACGGTCTCGTCACCTCGACCTCGTTTCGTTTCAGTCCCGATCTCGGTAAGTTCTACGAGAATCTCGTGGCCGTAGATCTCCGCAAGGTCCAGCTGGATGGTGGCCTCGAATTCTACTTCTGGAAGAGTCCGCAGCAGGAAGAAGTGGACTTTGTAATCAAGCGGGGACTCAAAATTACCGAGCTGATCCAGGTCTGCGTCGACACAAAAGACCCGAAGACAAGAGATCGGGAGATTCGAGCGCTCCTCAAGGCATCAAGAGCCCTGAACTGCGACAACCTGTTGATTCTCACGGAAAACGTTGAACGGGATGAAGACGCAAGGTGGCGCGATCTGCGGGGCAAGATCCGTTTCGTTCCCCTCTGGAAGTGGTTCAGGCGGGAGACTTAGTCCGGGTGCGTTTGCTCGTGCGGGGCACGGTGTAATGAAGGTATCCTGTTCTTCATATCCTGTTCTTCCGCTGGAAATTCCCGACTCGATTAATCATACTGAGACAGTTCCAGCGACTGGGCACCCACTCCCGGAGGAATCCATCGCACTTGGTTGCTTCTGAAGTATCTCTATCCACTTCTCGGATCCGTCGCGCCCCGGCTTCCGGAACGACCGGGATTGGATGCATTCTGCTGCTTTGCCTGGTCCTCGCCGGCTGCAACGGACAACCCGGGCAGGGCGACCGGGAATCCACATCTCTCGACGAGCCGCCTGCAGCACAAGAGCCTGCTGCCGCCTGGCCCCGCTTCCGCGGCCCCGGAGGACTCGGCGTCTCCACGGACCGGAACACGCCCGTGGCCTGGAACGGCGCACCGGAAAAGATGGAAAACATCCTGTGGAAGAGCACCGTGCCGCTCCCCGGACACAGCTCGCCCGTCGTCGGGGGCGACAGGATCTTCATCACGGGCTACGACAACGAAGATCATCGCGGCCATGTCTACTGCTACAACGCCGAAACCGGGGATCTTCTCTGGCAGCGAAAGGTAGCGCTCGAGCGGGCTCCTGATTTCAGACCGCCGGAGAACCTCTTCGATGGGGCCGTGGGAGCCGCCTCGACCATGGCGCTCGACGGACAGCACGCCTACGCCATCTTCGCCAACGGAGACCTGGAGGCCTACGATTTCAACGGCAACCGCGTCTGGTCCCGGCACCTCGGCGTGCCGGTGAGCCTCTATGGCTACGCCTCATCGCTGGCCATGCACGGAAACCTGCTCCTCGTGCAGTACGACCAAGCCGCGATGGACGAAGACTCCTTCATATCCAAGCTCTACGCCTTTCGAGGAGAGGACGGCACCGTTGCCTGGGAGAAGGACCGCCCCGTTGTCGACTCCTGGACATCGCCCATCGTGATCGAAGGGCCGGCAGGCCCCCAGCTGGTCACACTCGGCAGCCCCTGGTACATCGCCTACGATCCAGCCTCGGGCAAGGAGCTCTGGAAGGTCCACATGGAAGGCGTGGACATGGCGCCTTCCCCGGCCTACTCGAATGGAATGGTCTTCGCGCTCGTACCCAACTACGACATGTGCGCCATCCGCGTCGACGGGACGGGCGATGTCACGGAAACGCACATCGCCTGGGTCAGGGATGGCAACATCCCGGATGTGGCCAGCCCCGTGGCCGGCGACGAGCTCCTCTACCTGCTCGGCAGCGGTCTGCTCACCAGCTGCGACGTGGAGAGCGGCCAGGTGATCTGGGAGCACGAGTTCGACTCCGAGTTCCAGTCGTCGCCGACGCTCGTGGGCGACAAGCTCTACCTCCTCGGTTCGGAGGGGACCATGTTCATCGTGGCGCCGGAGCGAAAGTTCAAGGAGATCGGCCGCGCCGAGCTGGGCGAATCCACCTCCTGCTCGCCCGCTTTCGTGAACGATCGTATCTATATCCGTGGAGAGCGATCGCTCTTCTGCGTGGGTGAAGAGTGACAACTTTAAAACAAGGGAGTCAGACCATGAATTCCATGCCGACAAGAGGGTGCCTCATCGTGATCTGTCTGCTGGGACTCTGGACAACGGACCTCCGGGCGGACGAGAACTGGCCTGCATTCCGGGGTCACAACGCAGAGGGTGTGGCCGACGGCTTTCCAACTGTGGCGGAGTGGGACATGGAAACCGAGGAGAACATCCTCTGGGTGACGCCCATTCCGGGACTCGGCCACTCCTCCCCCATCGTCTGGGGCGACCGGATCTTCATCACCACGGCCATCTACAGCAAGGGCAAGCAGAACCTGAAGGTGGGACTCTACGGCTCCGGCGATCCGGAGCCCGAGGACGGCGAGTTCTCCTGGCATCTCTACTGCATCGACAAGAAGAGCGGCGAGGTGGAGTGGGAGCGGACCTGCTACGAGGGCAAACCGAAGATCAAGCGCCATCCCAAGGCATCGCACGCCAGCGCCACGCCCTGCACCAACGGAATGTGCGTCATCGCGTTCTTCGCCTCCGAGGGGCTCTACTGCTTCGACATGGAGGGGACCGAGGTCTGGTCCAAGAACATGGGCGTCATCGATCAGGGAGCGCCCGGAGCTCCGCAGTACCAGTGGGGAAGCGGCGCCTCCCCCATTCTCCACGAGGAGAAGATCATCCTCCAGTGCGACCAGCAGGGCCAGTCGTACATCGTGGCCATCGACTTCAAGGACGGCAGGGAGATCTGGAAGACCCTGAGGGACGAAGACCCCACGTGGAGCACGCCCACGGTGTGCGGGGGGAAGCATCCCCAGATCGTTGCCAACGGCTACAAGCACATCGGCAGCTACGACATCGAAACCGGCAAGGAGATCTGGAAGATGAGAGGCGGGGGGGATGTGCCCGTGCCGACTCCGCTCACGGCCTTCGACCTGATCTACATCACCAATGCCCACGGCCGCCTGTCACCCATCTACGTGATCAAGACGTCGGCCAAGGGGGACATCTCCCTCGAAGGAGAATCCACCACCAACAAGTTCATCCCCTGGAGCATCCGGAGAGGGGGAAACTACATTCCCACGCCCGTCATCTACGGCGACTACCTCTACTGCTGCTCCGATACAGGCAACGTGACCTGCTACAAGGCGAAAACGGGCGAGGTGATCTACCGGAAGAAGGTGGGGAGGCGGCCGTCATTCTCCGCCTCCCCCGTTGCCGCCGACGGCAAGATCTACTGCCCCGGGGAAAAGGGCGACATCTATGTCCTGAAAGCCGGGCCGGAGTTCGAGGTGCTGGGGAAGAACGACATGAAGGAGACCTGCATGGCATCGCCGGCCGTCTCCGAGGGCGTGCTCTACTTCCGCACGCGGAACAACCTGGTGGCGATCGGGAAGGAGAGCGATTAGCAGGTACGGCCTCCCGGGACATACGGCTAGAAAGCAGCACCTTCGGAAAACAGACCGGACCATTTTACGATATGTCGTATTTTGGTCCTGATATTGCACCTCTTCGGAGGCGGACGGCGCACCAGGTCACTGATTCGATTTCCGGGAGGCTTCGATCACCTGGTCATAGACTGCTGACACAGAGGCAGCCATGGTTTCGATGCTGAACCGCTCGACCACGGCCCGGCGTCCCTGCCCGGCTCGTTTCCTTCGTTCGCCCTCATCCTTCAGGGCCCTGTCCAGGCACTCTGCCAGAAGAGCAGCCTCGCAGCGTTTGTCATCCACGTCGTAGAGCCACCCGCCGCCCGTGGCCTTCACGATCTCCTCGAAGGCTCCCCGCCTCGGCTGAACGACCGGCACATTGCTGGCAAGCGCCTCCAGGAGATAAAGGCCGAAGGCTTCGCCGTAGCAGGCAGGCACGGAGAGCAGGGTCATGCGGCGCAGCAGCTCCTGCTTCTCATGAAGGCCGACATTGGCGTGGATCCGGACCTGGTCGAGCAAGCCCGCCCTTCGCAGCTTGCCCTCCTGTTCCTGCAGGTAGGATCTGTCTCCTCTCGTGCAGCTCCCCACGAGAAGCAGATCCAGATCGTCATGAACGCCCTGCCGTCTCAGCTCGATGTAGGCGTCCACCAGCAGATGGAGACCTTTCGGAGGGCAGAACCGCGCCAGGTATCCCACCGTTTTCCGGGAAGGCGGCGTCGAGGCAGGTTCGTAGCCGCGGATCGAAATGCCGTTGTGAACGGTGTGAACCCGGTCACCGGGCAGCGATAGGCGGTGCGTCATCACCTCCTCGTAATAACGGCTCACGGCGATGAAGGCATCGCAGTCCTCGCACCGCTTTGCCAGCAGGGCCCAGGCTTCCTTTCCGTATTCTTCCGGTAGATCATCCAGGAAGGTGTCCTCGCCTTGCATGGTGCAGATAACGGGAATCTTCAGCTCTGCCTTCAACTGCCGGGCCATCCCTGCCAGGAGAAGGTTGGAGAGGCATATCGCGTCATGGGGAGGTTGATCTTTCAACCAGCGGGTCAAGCGGCGCAGCTCCTTGGCCTGATGACCCTCTTCCGCCTTCAGCATGCCGAGGGTCAAAACGCCGAGGTCGATGGGCCGGGTCATGTGCTGGAATTGGGCCGACCAGTTCAGCAGGGCTTTCCTGTCCAGGAGAGAATCGAACCAGCGCGGCGTATGGCGGAAGAAGCCGCTCTTTTCCTGGAGAAAGGTGTTGATGCCTCCGAAGAACAGGGGGCAGTCCGTCTCGTCCGCTTCATCGAGCATCATGGGCAGGTAGAGCGGAAGGAGCGAAGCCTCGCAGCCCCGCCGGCGCAGCGCGGCAACCAGGGCGTTGTCCCGCATGCACGTGCCGCAGTGGAAGCTGCCTGTGCCTGCAGTGATATGAAGGATTTTCATCTTTCCGGACGTCTACGATCAATCGACATCAGAGAAACGGAACAGCTCCTCGAGGTGCTCCACCGCACCGGCCAGCTCCCTCTGCCTGCGGCACGCGTCCACCACGAGACGGGCCTTGCCGACCGCCTTGGCCGCCATCTCATCGGTCCGCGAATCGCAGACATTGTCGTAGGCATCGGCCAGCTTGATGATCTTCGCCTTCCACGACGCCTTGGCCAGCTGCTGGAGATACTCCGTCTCTCGCTCCGGCTCGACCTTGCGCTTGTCCTTGCTGAGCACGGCCACGATCCCGGCCACCTCGTCGCCGAACTCGGCGAGGAGATCGTCGAAGTCGGCCGTCGTGTCCTCGATCACGTCGTGCAGCAGGGCGGCGACGAGCACCGTCTCGTCGTCGATGCCGAAGAAATGGCGCACCATCATGGCCACGCGATAGGGGTGGGCGATGTAGGGCGTCTTCCCGTCCTTGCGCATCTGCGAGCCGTGGAAGCGGGCGGCGAAGGAAGCCGCTCTCTGCCAGGCGTTCTCCTCGATCGAAGGGCTCATGATTCGTTGCTCCTCCTCGCCTTGCGAAGCGGCCAGGCGTGAAACCGCGCCTCCACGTAACGTCCCAGGGTCCAGATCGCCCGGTCCGATGAGCGGAAGGTCACCACGCCGGCCTCCTCCAGCGCCTCGGTGAGGGGATCGAAAAGCTTGCCCGAATCCATGACCGCCACCACGGGCTTGCCGTACTTCTTCATCAGCGGCGGGAGCCGGGACGCGATGCTCTTGTCCATCCCTCCGGGCGACGTGATCAGCGCCGGCGACAGGGGAACGACGCAGAGCACCAGCATGTCGATGCCCGGATCGTTCAGAACGGCGTCCACGACAGCTTCGTAGGTGTCATCGGACGCCAGGGGATTGATGTCCATGGGATTCTTCACGTCGACCAGAGTTCTGAGGCGCGCCTTCTCGAGGGCATCCTCGAGCTTGGCCGTTGTCCCGGCCGTGAACTGGGGCAGCGACAGTCGGTAGTCGTCGTCCATGATGTTGTCCGCCATGCCGACGGACTCGAAGCCGGCGTTCGAGATGGCGGCGAGGCGCGACCCCTTGAAGTCGATGTCGTGGAGGCTCGCGGCCAGCTTGTAGAGCTCCTCGAACTCGGTGAAGGTGCGGGCCACCATGGCCCCGGCCTCGCGGATGCAGGCCTCGCAAACGGTGTAGTCGCCGGCCAGCGACGCCGTGTGCCCCGACGTGGCGGTCTTCCCCTCGGGCGTCCGCCCGGCCTTGTAGAAGATCACGTCCTTGCCCATGGCCACGGACTCGCGCACCGCCTCGGCGAAGGCGAGGCCGTCGAGATCCTGGAAGCCCTCGATGTAGACGGCGATGATGTCGAGGAAGGTTTGCCGGTTGAGGTAGCGGAGGAGGTCGCCGGCCGTGAGGTCGACCTGGTTGCCGATCGACAGGGCGTAGGCCGGATCCATGGAGGGAAGGCGGCTCATCCGCGTGATCATGTACGCCCCGCTCTGGCTGATCAGGGCGGTCCGCCGCGTGTGCTCGCCGTGCGACTTGGGCAGCTTCTCCTCGGGGATGAAGAGCGTGTCGTAGCCGCCGGGGTGAGAAAGGATCCCGAGGCAGTTGCCGCCCACGAAGACCGGCCCCTCGCCGGCCAGGTGCGCGTTGTTGATCTTCTCCTTGATCGCCTTCTGCTTCCCCTCGGACCCCTTGGTCTCGCCGAGACCGCCGGGAATGAGCAGCACCGAGTTGGCCGCATCCTCGTCCACGATGCGGTCCACCATGGCCGGGACCTGCTCGGCGCCCACGGCAACGACGAGAAGATCGAACTTCCCGCCCGCTTCCTGGTGACTCTCCACGCAGCGGACGCCGTCGATCTCGCCGCCGCCGGCTTTCAGGACGAAGACCTTGTCCTTGTCATAGCCGCAGGCCAGGATGTTCCTGAGGATCGTGCGGCCCACGTTCATCCCCTTGCCCGAGGCGCCCACCACGGCGATCGTCTCGGGGTGGAGCAGGTGGTCGATCTTGTCGATCGGCCGTGCCAACGGCAGGCTGCTCGGCTCGGAGAAGGTGCAGAGCCCGTCGAGGGGAACCATGAGGAAGTCGGTGAAGGCGAAGGGGTTGATCTCGAGCTCCTCGATCACGAAGGGGGCTTCGGGATTCATGGGCGAGAAGTGGTTGGCCACGTCGATGAAGGCGCAGAAGCACTCGATCAGCTGGTCGTCGGTGACGATCCGCTTCCCGCCGCGCATCAGGCCGGCCATCTTCTTGTAGCAGATCGTCGACTTGAAGAGCTCGAAGAATGTCTCGCCCGACGTCATGGCCGTGGAGGCGGCCACCGAGGCCTGCCTCTTGCGGAACCGGCTGGCGAAGAGCTCCGTGTCCGTCCCCCCCACGCCGGCGTTGATCACCATGCCGAACTCGCGGGTGCGGCGGATGCCCACGATCATCTCGTTGCCGAACTGCTGGGAATCGGGCGGCATGTACTGGCAAAGCAGGACGCCGACGATGTCGGAGCTGATCGCCTTCCTGAGGGCGTCGCCGTCGAGTCCGGCGTAGGATTCCGGCGCGGCCTGCCTGTTCCGGCCGATCCACTCGGCGTACATGTCCGGGACCTCGCTGATGATGCGGCGGAAGTTCGAGCGCACCTTGTTCGGGGTGTTCTCCACGATCCGCACGCCACCCACCTCGGTCTTGTGGAGGATCGTGGGCGACACGATCTTCATCACCACCTTGTCGCCGCTCATTGCCGAAAGGTCGCTCTCGTCGAGCCTGGCGTTCCGCAGCAGCAGGTGCGTCTGGGGCGGCGTCTCGGAACCCAGGATTTCCAGAAAATCGTAAACCTCTGCCTCGAGAAGGGTTGTGCGACCCTGCCCGTGGGCGCTCCGGAGAATGTCGGCCATGGCCTTGAAATCGATATTGAGCTCCATCATCTCCTCGAATTCGTTCTCTTCGAAGGCCCCCGGCCTGCCCACGGCTGCGGCCTTCACTCCTTGGATCAGGGACGGATATTCTCGAATCCATCCAAAACGCGGCATTCTATCGCCTCGACCGAGCGGGGACAACAGGTATTACCGCACGGCCTTCGGCGACCTCTACCTCGAGCTGCCGATCCATCACAGCTGGACGCTCACGAACCTGTTGCTGCTCGTGTCGGAGTGAGGAACTCGGGGCCGGCCAGAAGCATTCACCCTCGACCCTCTGTTACTCCTGCGTAACAAAAGGTTGGTCGCTCCCGCGTGAAATCAGATCAACGGATCTGAATCTTGAAAAAAACTGAGTTACCCTACCGCACTACAACCACTACATAAAGGAAATCGTTCGGCCTGCAGGCTCGAGTACAGGGATTGGGCACGGTCTTCTTTTTGCTAGGCTCTATCCCGTTCAATCCAACATCTTTGTTCCTGTCGGAGGCTGATCATGGGCTTTATATCCCTCAACTCGATCGTCTGTTTCTTCTCCGCCATCGTACTCCTCTGCGGAACGGCCGAAGGGGAGACATGGCATGTGCCCGACGACTTCAGCACGATTCAGGATGCCATTGACGCAGCCCTGGACGGCGACACGGTCATCGTGAGATCCGACGCCGCCCACGGCGGGCCCTACTTCGAAAACATCAATTTCCTGGGAAAAGCGATCACACTGAAAAGCGAGGAAGGCGCCGAGGCAACCACGATCGACGGCGGCCAGGTCGACAGCGTGATCACCTTCTTCGACGAGGTGGGCCTGGATTCGGTCATCCAGGGCTTCACCATCAGGAACGGGTCGAACTTTGCGGGAGGCGGCATCTACTGCTACAGCTACTGTTCGCCAACGATCATCGACAACATCATCACTGGCAACCACAGCAGCCACTACGGCGGCGGCATCGCGTGCAGCGGCTACTGTACACCCGAGATCAGGGATAACCGGATCACGGAGAATACGTCCAACAACGGCGGAGGGATCCATGCGAAATATGCCGATCTGATCATCGAGAACAACGTGATTTCCGGCAACTTCTCAACCTGGTGGAGCGGAGGGATCAGCTGCGACAATACCACCGCCCTGATCAGGGACAACGTCATCACGAACAACGTGAATCAGGGTTACTACGGCGGAGGGATCTATTGCAGCAGATCCGAGGCGACGATCACCGGCAATCTCATCACTGACAACGAATCGGGCCTCAAGGGCGGAGGTATCTACTGCTTTGTGTCTTTTCAGACCGTCACGGACAACGTGATCGCGCGCAACCGGGCTCTGGGGCCGGGCGGCGGCATCAACCTCAACTATCCTGACGGAAGCGTGATCAGCAACAACATGATCGTCGACAACTCGGCTGTCGACGGTGGAGGGTTCTATGTCCATTCCAAGACGCCGGTGACCCTGACCGGCAACACGATCAGCGGGAACAAGGCCGAAGAGAACGGCGGCGGTCTCTACTTGTTCTCCACCTCTGCCACCGTATCGAACACGATCCTCTGGGACAACAGGGCCAAGATCGGTGCCGAGGCGATGGTGATCGTCCAGTCGACGCTGGACATCTGCCACTCGGACGTGAAGGGCGGCCAGTCGGCAATCCACCTCGATTCCGACTGCACCCTCAACTGGGGCGCGGGCATGTTCGACTCCGACCCCCTCTTCTTCGAGGCGGCGCGGGGCGACCATCACCTGACCGCAGCCTCGCCCTGCGTTAATGCGGGGGACGGCACGGCTCCGGGATTTCAAGAAAGCGACTTCGAGGGCGATTCGCGCCTGGCTGACGGCGCGCCCGATGTGGGGGCCGACGAGTTCCACACGCACCTCTACACCATGGGTGGCGTGGTTCCGGGCGATACGATCGACATCCGCGTGGTGGGTCAGCCCCTGATCTACCCCGTCCGGATCGGCGTCGGCTCGGGGATCCAGGATCCGCCGATCCCCACCATTCACGGCGACCTCTTCCTGGAGATGCCGCTGCTCGAACTGCACGTCGTCGGCTTCATCGGATGGAACGGAATCGCGAGCATCTCCGCAACCGTACCGACCTACTGGATCAGCGGCGAGGAGTATCCCCTTCAGGCGCTGGTCGGGCCACTGGGAAATCTCCACACGAAGCTGACGAATCCCGTTTTCCTCCGCGTGGAATGATATTAACCCGTCATAAACAGGACTTTCCTGGATCCTCGATTCCGGCTGTTTGACAGCTACCGGAATCGAGGATTTCCGCATTCTCCGGGACAATCGAGGACCGGCTCCACCCCTCTTCGCCAATATTTTGTACAGACAAAGAACCCTGGTTGCGTGTAGAATCACCCCGCCATCAAAGCCACGATAGAGGAAGCCCTCAACCTACTCTTCAAGAAGGAGGAAACATGAAGATTGCACTGATTCTCTCCCTTGTTTTGGTTCTGGGATCCGCGTCATTTTCAGCCACAGTCTATGTCCCGGCCGAATATGTCACGATCCAGGAGGCCATCACCGCCGTCTCGAACGGCGACGTGGTCCTGGTCAGTCCCGGAACCTACCTGGAGAATCTCGACTTCAATGGAAAAGACATCACCTTGCAGAGCGAAGAGGGACTGGGATCGGTGTTGATCGACGGAGGCCAGGCCGGCAGCGTCGTCACTTTCCAGGGCGGAGAAACCTCCCAGGCTCTCCTCACCGGATTCCTGATCACCAACGGTTCGGCACTGAACGGCGGAGGAATCCTCTGCAGCTCGTCCTCGCCGACGATCACGAACAACACGATCATCGGCAACACGGCGACCTGGTTCGGCGGTGGAATCTGCACCTTGAACGCCTCTCCCGAGATCTCCGGCAACCTGATCTCGGGCAACCACGCCTCCTGGTCGGGCGGCGGCATCTACCTCGAGACATCGACCTCCACCGTGACCTACAATCAGATCACTGACAACAGCTCGGACTGGGGCGGGGGAATCTACCTTCTCGACTCCCCCGTGACGGTGGGGAACATCAAGATCACGGGCAATTCAGCGAGCTTCGGCGGCGGAATCCACTGCCGCTCCTGCACCGCCACGGTGGTCAACACGACCTTCGTGGGGAACTCGGCAGCCTACAGCGGAGGCGCCATCGACTGCCAGGACTCCACCCTCACGGTGGTGAACTCGATTCTCTGGAACGACAGCGCCTTGACCGGGAAGGAAGTCCACCTGGGAAGCCTGTTCAACCCGTCCACGGTGACGATCAGCTACTGCGACGTCGAGGGTGGACAGAACTCGATGTACGTCACGACGGGGAGCACGCTCGACTGGGGCGTCAAGATCATCGACGAGGATCCGCTCTTCGTGGCAAGCGGCGAGCAGGATTATCACCTGACCTACTACTCGCCCTGCATGAATGCGGGCTACAACTTCGAGCCGACCCTCTCCGACCTTGACTACGAGGGCGATCCGCGGATCGCCGGCGGCGTCTACGGTACCGTGGACCTGGGAGCCGACGAGTTCCACCTGCATCTCTACTTCACCGGAACGCCCCAGCCCGACGGCTCGATCAACATCAAGGTGATCGGACCGCCCGGTGCGGCCGAGGTCACTCTCGGGGCGTCGGACGGGCTTCTGCCAACTCCGATCTCGACCAACTACGGGTATCTTTATCTCCAGTCACCCTACAATCTCGTCGACCTCGGTCCCATCCCCCTGGATGGCGTCCTTTCCCAGGCGATTGCACTGCCCCAGAGCTGGACGACCGGCACGAAGCACGGTCTGCAGGCTCTCGTGGATACGGATTTGACAAACGCCTTGTCTCTGTTCGTTGAATAATTGTCGAAAAATCAAACAAAAGTTCTTCCGGGGGGTGGAGTTCGAAAGGGCTTCACCCCCTCCCTGCTCAGCAGGAGGATTCAAGTCGTGAAAACCGTTATGATGCCTCTTTGCGTTCTATTCACCTTGCTGCACCTCCAGGGCTTCGCGTCCGAGATCATCGTTCCTGACGACTACACCAGCATCCAGGCGGCAATTGACGCGGCTGAGGATGGGGATACGATCCTCGTCAAACCGGGAACCTATGCGGAGAACGTGGACTTCTCGGGAAAAGCCGTGCTTCTGCGAAGCGAGCAGGGAGCCGGTGAGACGACGATCGATGGAAATCAGGCCGGCAGCGTCGTTGCCTTCCGCAGCGGCGAAGATCAATTCTCGGTCCTCTCCGGCTTCACCCTGACGAACGGCCTTGCCACCGACGGCGGAGGTGTCCTCTGCGACAACGCCTCGCCCACGATCAAGAACAACATCATCTCCGGCAGCACGGCCACGTTTCTTGGCGGAGGGGTCTATCTTCTCAATTCCTCCACCTATCTTTCGAACAACGTGATCCTCGAGAATGTCAGCCTCTTCGGCGGCGGGATCTGCTGCCGCGGCTCTTTCTCGACCATCAGCAACAACACGATAACGAAGAACTCGACCCTCTACGGCGGCGGGATGTCCTGCCAGTTCAGCTCTTCGCCCACGCTCAGAAACAACATCTTCTGGGACAACCTCGCCACGACGGGTAAGGAGATCTGGGTCGGCGAAACGGCCTATCCCTCCTCGCTCGACATCAGCTACTGCGACGTGATGGGAGGGCTGGCCTCGATCTACGTCGAGACGGGCAGCACCCTTCTCTGGGGCGCCGGCATGATCGACGCCGATCCGCTCTTCTTCGACCTCGCAGGGGGAGACTTTCATCTGAGCCAGGATCCCTGTCAGCCCGGAACCAACAACCCCTGCGTCGGTGCGGGAAACCCCCAGGGAGCGATGGTCGGCGGCACGACCAGAACGGACGGGGTGCCCGACGCGAAGCCGATCGACATGGGCTATCACTATCCCCCCTCCGACACCTTCTTCGAGGTTCCCGGCGAATATTCAACAATCCAGGAAGCCCTGGACATTGCGCAGGACGGCAGCACCATCCTCGTGGCTCCCGGCAAATACGTCGAGAACATCGACCTCCTGGGAAAGGTTGTCTCCCTTCTGAGCGAGGCGGGATCGCCGGCCACGATCATCGACGGAAACCAGGCGGGAAGCGCGGTGACGTGCCAAACCCGGGAAGGATCGTACACGACCATCGACGGTTTCACCCTGACGAACGGCTCGGCCCAGCTGGGAGGCGGCATTCTCTGCCTCGACTCGTCGCCGCGGATCTCGAACTGCCGCATCTTCCACAACACCGCCGACACCGGCGGCGGGATCTACTGCGACAGCGGCTCCCTGACTCTCATCAGCAACATGATCTGCCACAACATCGCCACGGTCAACGGCGGTGGATTTGCCTTCCTCGATGGCACCGCCAACATGCTGAACAACTCGGTTGCCTGCAACTCCGCCGCACTGGGAGGCGGCGGGATACACCTTCTCGGAACGACCGTCACGATCGACAACACCATTCTCTGGGACAACGCGGCCGCGGAGGGTCCGGAGCTCTATCTCGACGAAACGGAGCAGTCCTGCTTCCTGTACATCAAGAACTCCGACGTGAAGGATGGCCAAAGCTCAATCTACATCGGGCCGTGCTGCCTCGTCGACTGGGGGGAGGGGATGATCGACGCCGATCCCCTGTTCGTTGATGAGGACTGCTGCGACTTCCACCTGACCCGCTTTTCTCCCTGCCAGAACGCGGGGGACAGCGACGCGGCGAATCTGCCGGCTCGTGATATCGAGAACGACCCCAGAATCGCGGGCGGCTTTTACGGAGAGGTCGACATCGGCGCCGATGAGTTCTATCTCCACGTCTACCATACCGGTGAGGCAGTCCCGCAGCAATCGATAGAGATCAAGGTCATCGGACCTCCTGGCGAGACTCCGGTTATCCTTGCCGTCGGCGGCGGCGTGTACAGCAATCCGCTCCCCACCGTATACGGGCTTCTCTATCTCATGGATCCGATCCACACCGTCGATCTTGCCGACATAGGATCCAACGGCGTGTCCCTGACCACCGCGACGCTGCCCTCGACCTGGGCTGCCGGAGATTCGCATCCCATGCAGGCGCTCGTCGGCTCGGAGCTCACGGGCCTCCATCTACTGCTCGTGGAGTAGCCTGGACGTTTCAACCGCATTCTGCTGCGGAGCCGTCAGGTTGCTCGAAAGGAAGTCGGAAAACGCCAGGGGCAGCCGCGCGGCGGATTTCCCATCATCGGCGCTGCGGAGAGAGCTGGCTCAATTTCTGTTGATAATCAGAAACAGGTGAGCGCGCCGCTGCCTGAGCTCGAGGAGATCGACGGACCACTGCGCCGGTCCCATCCTGACGGGCCAGTATCGCTCGTCCGAAACGACTTCATGGACAATTGGCCTGGCCAGGAGCCCGAGCTCATCGTGCAGGATGATGTCGGCCGACACGGGATCGGCGCCGTCATTGAGCACGACGAGGAAGAAGTATTCGTTGGTGTGCGATCCGTATCGCTCGATGTAGATGTCGGGGTGGCTGCATGTGGAGTAGGTCAGCGGCTGCCAGCCCGCCATGTGCAGCTCCGATGTGTAGGCGTTGTACTGCTCCGAGAGCTCCAGGCAGTCATCCATATCGAAGACGCCGGGATCCTCGAACTCGGCTTCCGTATCAGGAACACCGCCCATCGCATAGAGCACGTAGGTATGGAGCGTGTCGAGAACATCATCCCTGTCGAGGTCCGTCCCGTTGAACTCCTGCATCCGGTACTTCTGGCCCGCCAGAGCCCTCTTGTACCGCAGTATCTCGGGATCGAAATTGATGGTGCGCGCCTGACCGTAGGCGCCGTTCGACACGGCGTTGTTGGACTCGTCGGAGAAGCCGTCGCACCACGGCATGATCGCGCTGTTGATGGCCACTCCCCACCAGTTGATCATGATCCACCGCTTCGGGGGATCCACGTTGGCATCGAGCCAGTCCCTGAGCCAGGCCGTGTAGTCGCGCGCCCCTGCGGCCGGCGTCATCCCCACGCTGTAGTCGCTGGCCGTGTAGGTGAGGCCGTGCGATGTCGCGGCAATGTGAGCCGGATCGCAGTCCACCGTGTTCTGGTTGAGGAAGTTGTCCAGAAAAACGGCGTCCAGGATTGAGGGCTCGACATACCACGAAGGATCGGGATTCATGGTGGATTCGAAAGCCGGTATCAGGTCGTGGTTCGTGATGTAATCGACGTAGCCGTCGGCCCCCTGAGTCATGTCGGGATTGATCTTGAAGGCCGCCTCGAGCCACAGCGGCGTGTCGCTTTCCTCGGTCACCGATTTCAGGACATGATCGTTGTTCGGCGACCTCATGATCTCCTGGTAGACGTAGTTGTAGTAGTAGCTCTCCAGGGGGTCGGAGCTGTTCTTTCGCTGCTCGATCAGGGCGTAGACCTCGGTGAGCGTGGGCGGCGGGTCGACTCCGATCAGTGCGACCTCCTTGACCAGGAAGTCCGGCACCGTGTACTGGGCGGCGAGGATGTCGTTCTCGTCGCAGTAGGCGCATCGGCTCGCGCCCGTTCTTCCCTGATAATCGTGCGAGAACCAGCCCTTGAAGGGGCTCGGGTCGAACTCGGAGTGGAACCAGTGAGGATTGTGGCTCCAGATCCTGCTGAAATTATCGATGATCGATCGGAAGGCGAACTCCGGATCGAAGGTGTAGTACCGGGCCGAGAAGGCTTCGGTGCCGTGTCCGTTGGTCGGATCGACTCCGATCCGGAAGCAGACGTCAAAGCTCTTCCGGACGGTATCGCAGCCGAAGCTTGCCAGATAGACGGGATCATAGGGGATGCAGGCCGCCAGGCCGGTCTGGTCGTCGTAGGTTCCCCCGTAGGGATAGAGGGAGACCGGCAGGTTCGACTGGCTGTCGGCAGAAACCTCGTTTGCATACCACTTCCCGTCAGCCGCTCGAATCGTCCGGTCCTGCTCGGCATCGTCGGGCCACGTCCAGTCTTCCGCATCGAGCGGCAGGGAGACGATCAGGTCAAGTGCATGTGACGCTCCATCCGTTGCCGAGACGGTTCCGCTGAACTCGATCGAATCGGCGAGGCCGGTCCAGGTCATCCGGACATCCCAGGGGCCGAGAAAGCCGATGAAGCTCAGCTCGTTCGAGCCGGAGGGATAGAGAACGCCGCTGACCTTATCGAGGGTGGAAGGATCCTCGAAGAACTCGATCCGATCGACGACAAAGCTCTCCAGCTCGTATTCGGGATCGAGGCTGGCGTTGATGGCGACGCGCGCATGGACAGCGTTTTCCGGCGCCTCGGCAATGCCGCCCACAGGCTTCCAGGCATCGGCCTGATCCATGAAAGGAGCCACGAGCTGATGCTCGCCGATGGTTTCCCCGCCGGCATCGAGCCAGTAGACGCCGATCCCGTTGTGGAAGAACGCTTCGACCTGATCGTAAAGCCCGCGCTGCGTCTTGAGCGATCCGGGATTGGCCGACAGGTAGCCGCGAAGCGCCCTGCAGTAGCACTGGATCCTGTACCGCTTTCCTGCAACGACGGGAATCAGGTTGTCGGCGGGGGAGATGATCCGACCCCTCTGGATCTCATCAGCCTGCAGGACCCTCACGAGGAGGCTCTGGCTTCCGCCATGGGCCTGCGTGTTCGTGTTCTCGAATTCAAGCTCCTGGGTGAGCGTGTGCTTGTGGTATTCCCACCCGTGGGCGGGATCCTCGAAGCTCTCCTCGAACAGGATGTTCCCCGGAATGGCCGAGCCGGTGAGGTCGCGGATGAACACCCCTCCCGCCTGCATTCCCTTGGGAAGAAGCCGGCCCGACACGGTCACGTCCGTTATCGACCCGGAGCCGTCCATCTGAATCGTGATGTCCCCGCCGGAGACGGTCTGCGTCGAGGCCGTACCGGCAAGCAGAAGTGTTGCCGCCACAAGAGCGGCCAGGCAAACCGGTTTTTTGAGTTTTTCGAAAGCTAGCATGCATCAATCCTTGTTGCTTGATCAATTGCCATCAGATCAACGACTCTGAACAGTCCGACCGGCTGCTCAGCGATCCAACGGGAGGTGCCTGGCAGAGAGAGAGAGAAGCCATTATCCGGCGAACAACAACTCCAGGGAGTGTCATGGCTGACCTTCAAATGGAAATGGGGCTTTCAATTTATTAACAGGTGTTCCGAAAGCGCAGGAATTATACAGGGAACCTTGCGCTGCAACCAAAAAAAATCCGCCCTGCGGCGAACCGCACGGCGGATTCCCGATCTATCCGGATTTGGCTCAGACGTCCTTCTTTTCCTTTTTCTTTCTTATGAGGATATCGCCGCTGCTGTTCTCCAGCTTGATCTCCGCCTCGCCCTGGCCGAGGTCGAGCCGGCAGCTCTCGGACACGAGGCTCTTCTCCCGATGGGTCAGCTCGAAATCGCTCTTGATCCGCCCGAGACGGGTGGCTGCTTTCAGGCGGCAGCTCGGCGGGTCGGGCAGGAAGATCTCGATCAAGCCCATGTTGGTGGAGCAGTTGATCAGGTTCGCCTTTTTCTCCTTCCCCTGGCCCCGGCAATACTGGATTCCTTCCAGGCTGATACTCCCGTTCCTGTCAACGAGATCGATGTTGCCTCCGGCACCGCAGACATCGATGGAACCAAAGCAGTTCTCGATCTTAACGTCGCCCTGAACATTGGTTACCGCAACGGCGCCGTTCCGGCTCTCGATCAGGCAATTCCCCTTCAGCTCCTCGATTTTCGTGCTCCCGAAGCCGACATCCACCGCCACGCTGCCCCGGGCCTTCCTGATGACCACATCGCCACTTTTTGATTTGACGTCGATATCACCTGAGACGTCGTTCAGGGCGATCTTTCCAAACGTTCCCTGCACGTTGACGGCGCCGTCGATCTCCTTCAACGTCACATCCCCGTTGCAGGACTCGATAACTGCATCTCCCTTCAGGCCGGTCACCTTGATCGATCCGAACTTGGCCTCGATATCGAGATTGCCGTCCCTCATCTCTTCCACCCTGACGGCGCCGTTCATCGCTTCGATCTTCGTGTTCCCCTTCGAATTGACGAGCCTGACGCTGCCGAAGGTGGACGAGAGCTTCTTCTCACCCTCCACGTCACCCACATCCAGCGTCCCGTTGCGGGCCTCGATCTCCGCCCCGCCGCGGGTACCGGAAAGCGAGATGTCGCCGAACTCGTTCTCCGCCTCGACAGCGTGACCAGCCGGGACCTGGATCCTGAGAGCCACGCCGAAGGAGAGATCCTTCCACTTGCCGCGCGGGTACCTGGTCTCGATCCTGAACGTCTTCCCGTCGCCGTCCACGTTGATCTTGATCTTCTCGCCGTATTCCCGGGCCTTGTCGCCCTTGACCTCGATGCGCGCCTGGACGCGGACCTCGGTGCTGTCCCAGCCCACGATCTCGAGGCTCCCCATGTAGTGCTCGATGTCGAGACGCGCTTCCGGCTCGATGGAGTACGAGTTGTCCACGTCCCGCTCGTAATCCGGTTTGCCGGACAGGATCCGCGTCTGCTCCCCGTCGAAGGCATGGGCCGAAAAGGACAAAAGCCCGATCAACAAAATCATCAATCCCGTTCTCATCACATCAGCCTCCTTCTCAATCCGATTTATCTCGTGAGATATTGCCTCATGATTGCCAGTCTCTTTTTGCTGCAGTCGAGGAGGGAACGGTTGATCCCGCGGTTCAATCCGTTGCCGGCAGCCAGGGTGCGGCACGTCTCGATGTTGGAATCGAGGAACGCGATCTGTCCGCACACCATGGCGGCATCGTTTCCCCTGGCGGCCGTCTCCTGCCTGAAACGAGGTTCGACCTGCTGCATCTCCCTTTCCACTTCCTCGAGCTCGGCGGTGAGGATGGCCGCCTCCTCTCCATCGAGGATCGGTGAAGGAGGACGGACTGTGCCCTCCATCACGGCCGGGAGAATCAGCATGAGAAAGAGGGCCGCCGCCACGGCCGCGCCCAGACCGGACAGTCGCACGATCTTCCGGTCGAACGGCACGAGCCTCGAGAGGCCGTGCGACCTCTTTTCCCGGTGCAGGGCCGTTTCGATGCGCTCCCAGAGGTCCTCGGCCTCCATGGTCCCTCTGAGGCCGGCTGCCAGGCTGTCGATCTCGCTGCGGGTCATGAGGCACCCCCCTTTCCGGCCCCGATCCTGCCCACGGGCTGCCTGGTGCGCCTGCCCAGAAAAGGCCTCAGTCTCTCGCGGAGCCTCTCCCTGGCCTTGAAGAGATGGTAGCCGGCTGTCCCGGGCCGGAGATCGAGTATCTCGGCCGTTTCGTTGAGCGAGAAGCCTTCCACCATGGTCAGAACGAAGACCATCCTCTGCCGCATCGGCAAGGCCTCGATCTCCCTGTCCAGGGCCTCCCTGGCTTCCGACTCGGCTTCGGCCGCCTCCGGAAAAACCGGCTTGTCCTTGATCGCCGCTCTTTCCATGACCTTCCTCATAGACTGCCTCTTTCTCCTGATCTTCAGGCAGGCATTCACCACGATCCGGTAGAACCAGGTGTTGAACGAGGATCCGCCCTGGAACGCGCCCGCCTTCCGATAGAGGGCGAGAAAGGCGTCCTGGATCGCATCCTCGGCATCGGCCCGGTTTCCCAGGATCCGCACGGCCACTCTGAGCATGGGATCGCGGTGCTTTTCGAAAAGCACCTTGAACGATCCGATCTCACCGCGCTTCAGCGCTGATATCAGGTCCTCGCTAGAGTCAGTTGCGCCGTTTTTCATGCCTGCACATCTTTGATCCGGTAGAACGCGGTTCTTTTGGCGGAAAACTCTTTTTTTCTGGATGAAGAGCACGAGCTCGTCAACAGCGAGGATAGCGAAGAATTCCCTCCGGAAGGAAGTCCGGAGGTAATAAAACTGGGGCGGCTGACAGCCGCCCCGATCAGGGAAAGAGCTTTTTGTTTCTAGCCGGTCATGTTTCTCTGGCGAACCGACAGATCAGCGCTGCTTCATCGTGTGGGTCAGCTCCCCCCCTGGGATGGGTTCTTCATGACTACTTGTTGCCCCACAGCTTGAGAGCCCTGGCCGCCTTCCTGGCTTCCGCCTTGGCCTTGGCTTCCGCCCGTACCTTGGCTCTTGCTTCTCTCTTGGCCTGTGCCTTGGCCTCCCTTTCGGCCTTGGCTATCGCCATGGCTTCCGCCCTGGCCTGTGCCTTGGCCTCCCTTTCGACCTTGGCTATCGCCACGGCTTCCGCCCTGGCCTGCGCCTTGGCCTCCCTTTTAGCCTTGGCTATCGCTCTGGCTTCAGCCAGGGCAGCCTTCCGGGCCTCCGCCTTGGCCTTGGCTGCCGCCTGGGCGGCAGCTCTTGCTTCGGCCCTCTCCTGAGCCTTGGTCTTCTTCGTGACCTGCGGCGCCGCCTGGGCGGGAGTGCCGCCGCCATCACCGCCGCTGCCTGCGCCGCTGCTCCTCTTGGACTTCCTCGTGGCCTCCGGCGCTTCCTGGCCGGTTCCGTTGTTGTCCTGGCCGTTGAACTTGTTGTTCTGCGAGGCACCCGACGATCCCTGGGCGCTCCCGTTGTTGTCCTGGCCGTTGAACTTGTTGTTCTGCGAGGCACCCGACGATCCCTGGCCGGTCGTGGCGCCGCCTTCCCTGTTCCTCGCACCGGTATCTCCGGAAGCTCCCTGATTGTCCGTGGAAACGATTAAGCCGTTGCCGTTGGACATGAGCCGGGGATAACCGGGACCGGTGAAACCCGAACTGTCCACGGTGATCCGGAAGACCAGGGAGCGACGATTTCTCAGGCTGTTGAAGTCGATCGTCCAGCTGGGACTCGAGCCGCCGATCGGGTAGCTCATACCGGCGACCTCCTCGTAGATTTCGAGAGGCTGCTCGGCGAGACCCAGGGCCTCGGAGAGACGAACGGTTCCCGAGGTGTAGCTGCCGCTGTCGTTGAAGACCACAAGGTAGAACGTCCCATCCTCGGGAGATCCGTACCTCTCCATGAAGATACCAGGCGTGCTGCAGGATGCCCGGGTGCAAGGCTCCCAGCCGGCAGTGTGAAGAAGGGCGATGAATGTGTTGTGCGAATCGGCGAAAGCCTTGCACTGCTCGAATCCGAAAGACGAGGGATTCTTGAAGGACATGGCTTCATCGAGCATCGCGGCCGTGGCATAGAGAAGGTAGGTGTGGAAGGTGTCCAGGACATCCTCTTCGTCCAGCCTCTTGCCGTTGAACTTCTGGCCGCGATACTTCCCGTACGCGAGAGCCCTCTTGTACCGCATGATGGCGGGATCGAAGCTGGAGTTCCGGCCGAAGCCGTACTGGCCGTTCTCCACGGCGGAGCACACCTCGTCGAGCAGGAACTCGCTCCAGGGGATGATGCCGTTGGAGTTTCCGATACCCATCCAGTTGGGCACGATGCTGCGCCTCTCGCCCTCGATGTTGGAATCGAGCCAGTTCCGCAGCCACTTGACGATGTCCTGCGCTCCGAGGACGGGCGACAGTCCTACTCGATAATCGTTGGCCGAGTAGGTCAGGCCCCACGTTGCCGAGGCGATGTGATCGGGATCGAAGTCCAGGGACACCTGGTTGCAGAAATTGTCGAGCATGACGCCTTCGAGAAAGGAAGGACCGGCCCCCCAGCTCGGATGCGGATACATGGTGCACTCGAATCCCGCTGTCAGAAAGTTGTCCCTGATGAAGCCGATGTAGCCATCCGCATCGCGCTGGACCGAGGGAGTGATCTTGAACTCGGCGCGGATCCAGCCGTTGGAGGACTTGGAGGATTCGCAGTGCTTCAGGATGAGGTCGCTGTTCCCGGACTGCATGGTCTCGGAGAAAACGTTGTTGTAGTAGTAGTTCTCGATGGGATCCGCGCTGTTCAACCGCTCTCCGATCAGCGCGAGGATCTCCGTCATGGTGGGCGGATCTTCCGTCCCGGCCTTGGCGACCTCGTCGACGATGAAGTCGGGGCAGAGGTAGAGGCAGGAGTAGGTCTTGTTGTCGTCCATCGCCCAGCCCTTCTGCGCGCCGCTCTGTCCCCTGAAGCTGCCTCGGTAGAACTCGCGGTACTCCCTCGGATCGAAGGAGGAGGAGAACCATTCCTCGTTGTCCTTCCAGTAGAGGCGATACTTCTCGATGATGCCGCGGAATCCGTCAGCCGGATCGAAGGCATAGAAACCGCCGGAGAAGACGGCCATGCTGTGGCCGAGGGCCGGCGCCAGGGCGAGGCGGTAGACTATCTCGAAGGCCTTCCGTTCCGCGTTGTAGCCGATGCTCGCCATGTGGATCGGATCCAGGGGCAGGCAGCCGGCCAGTCCGGATTGCGAATCGTGCATCCCGCCATAGGGATAGAGAGAGATCGGCAGGTTGCTCTGGCTGTCGGCGGAGACCTCGTTGGCGTACCAGCCCGGAAGGCTTCCGGAGATCTCCCGGCTCGTCTCCGCGTCATCCCACCAGGTCCAGCCCTCGCCGTCGACGGGGATGGAGACCACGAGATCGAAGGCGTGCGAGTTGCCGTCGAGCGCTTCAACGGTACCGGTGAAGAAGATCCCTTCCTCAACGGCATTGGAGCTCAGGTGAACATCGTAAGGTCCGACGACGCCGTCGAAGACGGCCTTGTCCCATCCGCCGCTGGAAAAGGATCCCTGGACCTGCTGGAGCATCGACGGATCCTCGAAGAACCGGATTCCATCGACCAGGTACCCTTCCTGGGGATACTCGGGATCGAAGTTGGCGCCCAGGCTGACGCGGGCATAGACGGCCCCTTCGGGGCAGACCAGTGTTCCACCGACGGGCTTCCATTCCATCGCCTGGTCCATGAAGGGCGCCGCGAAGCAGTGCCCCCCCACCGGATAGCCGTTCGCGTCGAGCCACGAGACGCCGATGCCGTTCATGTAGAATCCTTCAGCGGGATCGTACATGTCGCACTGCGTCTTCACGTAGCCGGGATTCGCGGAGAGATACCCGCGGAGAGCCTTGTAGGTGCACTGGACGCGATACCTCGTGCCGCTCGTGACGGGAATCATCTTGTCTGCGGACGACAGGAGGCGCCCCTTCTGCATGCCGCTGGCTCCGTCGTGCATCTGGACGAGAAGGCAGCGGACCCCCTCATAGGAGGAGGAATCCACGGTGACCCAGTCGATCTCGCTGCTGCCGGTGTTGTAATGATAGACCCAGTCGTGGTCGACGTCCTCGAACCCCTCTTCGAAGAGAGTGTGAGCCGGAATGTTGGCGTTGGTGAGGTCGCGGATGAAGATGCCGCCGGGCTCGGCGCCTACAGGAAGACTGCGCTCATCGATCGACACGCCGGCCACGGATCCGTTGCCGTCGGAGGAGATCTTGATCTCTCCGCCGGACAGATTCTGGGCATCCGCCGTCGATGAGCCCATCAGAATGAAGGTGATAACAAGAACTGTTGTCATTCTCTTCATCAGTCCGCTCATTTCTGCTCTCGCATATCTATTCTCCTTTTGGGATTGTCCTGGAAGGTTCTCCACCTGCTGTCTCTCCATCTCTGCCCTGTTTCCCCTCAACTCACTCATCAGTAGTTATTGATCGGAAGAAATCAAATAATCCATGCGAGAATATTGTTATATTCAGTGTAATTGGCTTATATCCCAGTGATTATGGTCTTTGAAATACAGGAAAACCGCTACAGTCTCACCCCGATTTTTGAGTGATTTCCTATCCTTTGGAGCGACTTGTCCCGATATGGTCCCACCTGGGCCGGCTAGGCCTGGCAATAACCCTTAATCCTACCTGCGTGATAGTAAGGAAGATGGAAAGGCCCCATCCCGATGGGAAATGGCGTGAGGATCGAGGGGACCGCGGGTGCCCGGATCCGGCTTCGAGACAGGCGGACGGAATTCAGCTCTCTTTCTTCTCCGACAGCACCAGCTTTTTCCCGACGAGCTTGTGGTAGGCGAAGAGGCCGGCCATGGTGAGGATGCCAACACCGGCGACGATGTACCAGTAGGTGCTGATGAGAGACCTCTCCTCCACCAGCTCCTCCCAGGCGATGCCGTTGGGGATGTTGAAGATCAGCGACGCGAAGCAGACGGGCAGGAAAACGAATCCCATGTAGATGGCCACCTTGTCGCGCGGCGCGATCAGGCCCACGTAGCTGATCAGCTTGGGATAGGCCGTGATCTCGCCGATGGAGAAGACCACCAGACCGAGGATGAAGACCCAGGGATCGTTGGAGACGGCTATCATCAGCGGGAACAGGGACGCCAGGCCGATCCCGACGATCATGGTGGGAAGGGGCCTCGTGTTCATCACGATGCGGCTCACCAGGACCTGGAAGAGCACGATCACCCCGGCATTGACCGTCATGATATGCGCCACGTTGAATTCGAACGCCTTCTCGCTCCCGAAGAAGGCGAGGATCCTGGTCACGAAGTCGTTCACCGGCGTCATGTCGATGTAGTTCTCCCGGAGCAGCCACTGCGCCGAGTCGGTGGAGCGGTCGTACATCCCCCAGAAGCCCGAGAAGATGATGAGCAGCACGATGAACCGCCAGTTCATGAAGACGGTCTTGATGCCGTTCCAGCTGTCCCCCAGGGTCTTGATCGTTCCCGGCTTGGCCGGCTCCTTGTAGAAGAGGGCGTTGTTGATGAACATCAATCCCACGTAGGCTGCGGAGAGCATGAAGATGGGGAAGAAGTTCTTCACGTCAACGAAGTGGGCCGTGACCAGGGAGGCGATCAGGGAGCCCACGTTGATCGTCCAGTAGTAGATCCCGAATCCGAGCGTGCTGGTGCGCTCGTCGGTGGACCGGGCCACCGTTCCCGAGATGATCGGCTTGAACATCCCGCCGCCCAGGCTGAGCACGACCATGAAGAAGAAGAACGGGGCATAGGCCGTCGTGTGGCCCAGGCCGAAGTAGGCCACCGTCATGACCACGAACGCCACGCCGAGAACCCGCTTGTACCCCACCTTCTCCGCCACGGCGCCGCTCACGATGGGTATGATGTAGAGGAAGCAGTACAGGACGGTGCGCATCACGCCCCACTGCTCGGCGCTGCCCACGTTCTCCTTGAAGTAGTCTGCCAGGAAGGCCATCATCCCGAAGAAGGCGGAGCGCTCGAAGAACTCCATCACGATGACGACCCAGTAGGTGCGCGGAAACGACTTCAGCAGGCTCTTCTGCGG
>CAYZWU010000067.1:0-26420 GCA_964482235.1 uncultured Phycisphaerales bacterium | reverse complement strand
CTCGGGCGCACGCCCCTGCTCGTGGAAGAAAAGCAGCGCCCCGTTCACCATGGTGCGGAGGTGCGAGGCGCAGCGGACGCGCCGCGACTCCAGGATGCGCAGGCCCGGTCCCACGAGACGCTGGAGAAAGGACTCGGAGAGATAGACGAAGACCGCCTCGTCCTTCCGGGCCGGCATCATCGAGCGCATGTACCGGAAATCCGCCGCGGCGGCCAGCGAGCCCGGAGAAGGATAGTCCCCCTCATCGCCGGCCAGGGTGAGCACCCGCTTCAGCGCCGTCTTCGACGTGGAAAGAACGATGCGGCTCCGGGTCTGATCCTGATGGCGAGAGACCGGACCGTCCGGCACCTCGAGCCCCTTGATCAGCTCCGAGAGGGAGGCGCTGCCCGGCTGCAGGACCACCGTCAGGTCGTTCCCCTCGCGGAGAAAGGGATCGCTCATGGCAACGGCGATCGGCCCGGTGATCAGCCGGTAGAAGGCGGGAAAGCGGCGTGGGTCGGGCATCCCGAGCCGTTCGAAGTTCTTCCAGATGACCTCTGCCCCCCGGGCCGTCGAGCCGTAGAAGCTCATGGCATGCCCCACCCAGAGGTCGGCCTCCTCGAGAAGGGCGAGCATCTCGCTCCCGCTGGCGAAGCGGACGTAGGCCCACTCCTTGGGAATGAAGCGCGCCTCGTCCTCCACGATGACATCGCTATCCCCCAGGAGCTCCTCGAAATCGAGGGACGGGAGGTCGGGCGGTTCCAGCTCGTCCAGCGGAACGGTCTCCCCGCCCTGCATCCGGGTCGGGCCCACCAGCTCGGTGAGCTGCAGCGACTCGTGCATCGCCATGGTCCCGGAAGCGAGCCTGAACAGGTCGACCCGCCGGGCCGGATCGTCGGTCACGACCGGCACGAGGGGGAAGTCGATCCCTTCCCTCTCGAGCTCCCTGAGGCTGATCCCGCTCCGGCGCGCGACGGTCGCGATGGCGTAGTTGAGGAACGAGTCGCGCGGCGCCAGCTCGAGACGCTTGTAGAGGGTCCTGATCTTGTCGAGCGCTTCCGATCGGGCCTGCTCTTCATCCTCCGCCGGCGCGGGCCATGCCGCAGCGGACAGGAAGAGGGCAACGAGACAGAGAAGGCGGATCCGATATTTCATGGTCCCTGCTCCTTCAAGCGTTTCTGGAACTCGGCCTCGGGAAGCCAGGTCGGCTCGCCGTTCCCGAGCAGCACGACGCGGCCGTCGTTGTGGCGCGGCTCCGAATCCCAGAGGATCATCCAGTCGTCGGGGAACTCGGAAGGCGGCTCGATCTTTTTCTCGGCCACCACGTATTTGAAGTCCAGCATGACAGCTTCCTCTTGCGAAGCCAGCAAAGACTCCAGTTGTTCAGGCGTGTCTACGACCCGGGTTCTTTGAACGGCAAAGCAACCACTGCCGAACGAGCGGTAGTTCCCCTCCAGGAGCTCGGGGATGTCCTTGGGATAGCGTTGATGCTCCTCCCGGAACAGCTCCATCGCGTGACGAATCGATTTCTGCCTTCTGGCGCACGAAGGATATTCGAAAACAAGATTGTCCCACTCTTCGATTGGCGTCCAGATTATCCATGCCACCACGCCGTAGAGTGCGAGCGATGTGGGCCCGTAGCCGTCCGATTCGGTCTGCACTACGATACCGGTCTCCTCGGACGTCAGCCCGCTCAGGGCGGAGGAGAGGTAGTCGGCCACGCAGTCGGTGGAGGGCAGCATGGCCGGGTCGAAGGGCACATCGTCGCCCATCATCGGCACGAAGGTGAGGACCAGACCGTACAGATAGCGGAAGAGGCGCTGCGAGTCGGCGTAGCCCACGGCAACGGCCTTGTCCGGAAGATTCTTCCAGGCAGCCTCGAACTCCTGATCGGTTCTCAGCGTCCGCTTTCCCTTGTCCAGCCTCGCCACCAGGCCCTTCAGGCTCAGGGGATGATAGGAAAGGAGCAGGTAGCCGTCCGTGATGCACCAGCAGGCGCTGAGCTCGAAAAAATCCCGCCCCGTTGAAGGCAGGTAATGGATCTGTCGTCCGCGATAGGTCAATGTCTTCGGCTCCTGGCCGGACAGGGTGCGCCAGAGGGAGTGCAGGTTCGTCTGGAGCCTCTCCGGCTCCAGGACCTCGAAGACCAGCGCCGCCATGGGAATGAAGCCGCCCCCGTCGGGCAGGGCGGCGTAGGCCATCACCTCGGTGCCCAGAAGGCCGATCAGGTCGCCCAGCGAACGGAGCCCGAGCTGCTTCTCCATGTTGCGCATGGCGCGCCGCATCTCGTCGACCATCTCGTCGGGATGCTCCCGCGCCGCCCCCAGAACGGCCTGGTAGACATCGGCCAGGGACACGTTACCTGCCAGAAGGAGGACAGTACTGTCCGGTGCGAGGCGCGCGAGCTCGATATCCAGCGGCGGTTCGCCGAAGATCTCGAGAATGCCCTGGGGCGGCTTGTTGAGCTGGAGCCAGATCGTCTCCCTGGCCCGGCCGTCCGCCTGGGTAAGTACAGCCGTGACCGATTCGAGGTCGGCCAGGCCGAGCGCTTTCAGCAGGGCCTTCTCCTTCTTGTGCAGATCGAAGAACTCGTCGGTCATGAGCCTGTTGAGAGAAAAGTGGATGAGAAAGGAGGCGTCCTTGCCGCCAAGGCGCTTCCAGGCGGCGTCGAAGCTCCTCGTTTCGGCAAGGCTTTTCCCCTCCCCGCCCGGACCGGAGAGGAGCCGCTTCAGCAGGGCCGAGCTGTCGCTGAGAAGAAGCCTTCCCTCGACGAAGCAGAGATGGAGCGTGTTCGAGGGGCCCTTGAAAACCGTGACCTCGTTCCCGGCGATCTCCTCCTTCCCCGGACCCCAGGGGAAGACCGCCTCGAGAAAGGAAAAAACAGTCTTGTCGACGAACCGCTCTGCCGCCTCGCTCTCCCCGCCCGCCGCGAGCGACACGATCCAGTCGTGCTCCTCCTCGTCGTCCTCCCTAGGCACGAGGGCAAAGGCCGCTTCACCCTTGAAGAGGCCCGGCAGGTCGAGGATGCCGCGCACGAAGTCGCTCCTCTTGCCGGAGAGCATTTCGCTCATGCCCTCGTCGAGAGAATCGAAGAAGGCCTGCACCTCCTCGTCGCAGTACGCCTCGTAGAGGGGAAGGGTCCGAAAGCCCTCCCAGGCCCGGCTCAGGCTCGGGAAGGAGAAATAAACCCGCGTCTCTTCCGGCACGAGGGAAGCCAGCGGCAGAGGCCCCTCCTCCTGCTCACCCCGGAGCGGGGCGGCGGAAAAGAGGGTCGCAACAACAAGCAGCAAGATGAAGACATGACGTCCCGCGATCATGGTAGATCTCCTTTGGCCCTGGGTGCCTGGGAATACCGAGCCCGCGCAATCTCCGCCATCTTGACGCGACGGAACCCGCACTGCCTCGATCGCTCACCCCCGCGTCAAGATGGCGGAGATTGCGCGGGCTCGGTATTTTACACTTTTTCTTTTGACGGCAGAAACCTTCCGATCCAGATGTCGAGAAAGGCCGCGATCAGCTGGATCGACAGCAGCCCCCCGTAGATGCCTCCCGAGACGGCGATGACGGGGCAGAAGGCCGCCCATTCCCTGGCCAGCCACCACGATCCGAGATCGACGAGCAGCGCGGCGAAGGTGAGCAGCACGATGAAGTGCCGCAGGCGGCGCGGCCACCCCGATGCGAGGAGCAGCAGCGACGAGACCACGGTGATCATTGCCATGCTCAATGCGTGGGTGTGCGTGGTGGCATAGAGGATCTCCAGGGGAACGGGATCGAAGTCCTTGCTGAAGGCGAACTGTTTGACCTCGTCCCAGTACTCGAGCGGAACGGTCTCGTTGATCCCGTCCCCCTCCTTGGCGCTGCGGCCGTGGCAGCGCCGGCAGTTGTCGTAGATGATGTCGGCCGGAACGGGCATCATGTTGCCCTCGTCGTCATAGACCTCGGCGTCGTAGGTCTCGCTGATCTTGTCGCCCTCGAGCCACTCCAACAGGACGGCGAACTCCTCGTCGGACACATTCTCGCGCATGCTCCCCTTCAGGGCGCCGATCAGGATCGCTTCCTGGTGCATGCCGTGGAAGCTGCATTCCAGATCGTCCAGGGTGAGGCCTTCCTTCTCGTCCTTGTTCTCGTAGTGGTGGACCATGTGGACCACGGCGGCCAGGTAACCGCCTCCGAGGATCACGATAAGGAAGGTAACCGCGAGGCTCAGCGCGAATGGCATGCGCCGAAGCTGCAACATCCGGAAAAAATTGTCGCTCATCCCGTTCTCCCCGTCCGCTAGCCGATCTTGAACCACTCATCCTTGAACACGATCTCGCTGCCCGTGGCCACGGCCTCGTGGGCCTTGATCCCGATCACCGCGGCGCGCAGCCCCAGGGGAGCCGGAGAGGTCGAGGGCTTCTCCTCAATGACGCTTTTGAGGAACGACTCCAGCCCGTAGTAGATGGGCGGATGGGGCAGCCCCACGCCCTCCTTCAGCTTGCCCTGCTTGGCCAGCTTGGTGGCATCGGCGATCAGCGTGATCCCTTCCTCCTTGTGGAAGTACTGCTTCACGGCATAGACCTCCCAGCCCTGGGTCGGGGCATCGGCCTCCTTGAACAGCCAGCCGAAGTCGCCGATCAGCCGCACGGCGCCCATGGTGCCGATCATCTCCTCGCGCCGTCCCCCGTAGGAACTGGCCAGCGTGGCGCGGTACGTCATGTCGAGATCATCGGGAAACCTGAGCTGGCACTGGACCGTGTCCGCCACATCGCGGCCGTCCTTGTAGCACATGATGCTTCCCGATCCCGAGACGGAAAGAGGCAGCTTGTTGATGAACCAGCAGATCACGTCGAACTGGTGGCTGCCGATCTCGCCCTCCAGCCCGATCGAGGTCTCCTCGAAGACCCGCCAGTTGAGCGCGCGGTCCCTGGCCGGATCGGAAGCCGGTATACGCCACGAGGTCTTGTCGCTGTACTGGGCGTTCAGGTCGACGATGTCCCTGAGCGTTCCGGATCGCACGAATGTGCGGGCCAGCTTGTAGATCGGGTTGGATCGCGACTGCAGGCCCACGTGGAAGACGGAGGACGCCTTCTTCGCCGCCGCGGCGATCTTCCGGCAGTCCTCGATCGTGGTGGCCATCGGCGCCTCGCAGTAGACGTGCTTTCCCTGCTCCAGGCAGGCTGTGGCGATATCGGCGTGAAGGTGCGTCGGCGTGGCGATGACGACCGCCTCGAGGTCCTTCTCCTTGTCGAGGAGCTCGCGATAGTCGGTGTACGTCTTCGCTCCTCTGGCGCGGCGCCGGGCTGATTTCAGACGACCTTCCACCACGTCGCAGACGGCTGTCATCTTGACGAAGGGAAACTTGCCCAGCTCTCCCATGATCAGGCGCCCCTGCCTGCCGCAGCCGATCACGGCAGTCGGAACGGGATCGGCGTCGGGGCGGACGCTGGCAAAGTACCCGGCGGCCGCCTGGCTGGAAAGCAGGATCGCGGAAGCCGTACCCGTGCCGATCTTGATAAAATCCCTCCGGTCGATCTGATTCATCTTTGTCCTCTCATTTTCCTTGTCACGAAAGTGTGTCATCCGGCATTGCCGGGATTCATCATGAAAATCTCGGGCCGCTCGCCCTGGATGCGGATCTTTCCGTCACTGTCCATGAGAAGAGCCGTCACGCCGGGGGCGCGGTCTGCGAGCCTTGCGAACTCGCCGGCGCCTGCGGCGAGGAAGGCGGTGGACCAGGCGTCCGCGTCGAGGGCGCTCCGGCAGACCACGGCCGAGAGCAGGGCGTCCTGCGCCGGTTCTCCCCTGGCCGGATTCATCACGTGCCCCTGGATGCGGCCGTCGGCCCGGAAAAACCGGCCGTGCGGAGCCGACACGGCCAGGGCCTCGTTGGCCAGGCGCACCCGGCAGACGAGGGATCGGGATTCACCCTTGCCCCGGGACCGAGGATCGCGGATGCCCACGTCGAAGCCATCTTCTCCGGGAGGAGCGCCGATGGCAGCCACGGTGCTCGTTCCGCCGTGTATCTGCGCGTTCTCGATCCCCTCCTCGCGGAGGACCTCGATCGCGCTGTCGAGAGCGAAGCCCTTGCCCGCCCCGCCGAGATCGACCCGCGTGGCAGGATCGGCGAACCTCACGCTCGACGTCTTCTCGTCGAGAAGGAGGCGCCCCTGCCCAACAGCGGCGCGAGCTCTCTCGAGGTCGTCGGGGGAAGGCGTCTCCCCCTCCCCGTCATGGAACCCGAAAGTCCGCATCAGCGGCGCCACGGTGAGGTCGAAGGCGCCGAGGCTCCTCTCGTGGATCTCGCGGCATCTGTCGAAGAGACCGAAGAGCTCCCCGTCGAGCCGGACGGGCTGCTCCGCTGCCAGCGCGTTGATGTGACAAAGGAAGCTCGCCTTGCGAAAAAGGCTGAGCCTCCCGTCGAGATAGGCGATCTCGTCGAGCGCCGCGTCGGCGCAGGACTCGATAAAGAGTGTGAACCGGCCGGGGTCCTCGCCTTCCCCCCAGACAACGACCTCGAAACGGGTGCCCATGGCCTCGCGGGCCCGGCACACGTGGGTCCTTGCCTTTTCCTGCAAAAAAAACACCGGCGCCTCCGGTTCCGGCCGATCAGATCGACCGGGCCGTCCAGGTCTTCGGATCGAAGCTGTAAGCGTGGCCGCTCCACATGGAGCGGGTGGCCAGATCGACGATCACCATCACCTTGGTGGCGTGCTCGACGGGAGAGATCGGATCCTTGCGGGTCCGCACGCAGTTGAAGAAATCGTGGCGAATCGTGTTGTGCGGATCGATTCCATCGTACTGGAACTTCTCCTCGAAGATCTCGTCGGCGAAGACACGCTCCGGCCGGAGCACCACCTGGCCGCCGCCGGTGAAGAGGTTGCCCTTGTGGCCGCGGATGATCTCCTCCAGGCCGTACTCGTTGCACGTGGAGCCGGCAACGATCATGGTGTGGTCGTTCTCGAACTCCACCTGGATGTTGACCTGGTCGTGGTTCTCCATGGTCTTGTCCACGTAGTGGCCGCCCGAGGCCGTGACGCGAATCGGCCAGCCGGGATCGATGGACAGCATGAGGGGGGTCATCTTGTGCACCAGGAGGTCGCCGATGATGCCGGTGGACCACCTGCGGTAGCGCCGCCACCGGTGGTAGACCTCGGGATCCCACTTCTGCTTTCCCATGGGGCCGCACCAGGCGTCCCAGTCGAGAGTCTCGCCGGGGATGATCCGGTCGTCGATACCGTAGAGCCACTCGCCGTTCTTCGAGTTCCTGCAGTAGCTGGTCTGGCTGAAAGTGGGATGGCCGATGGCGCCGTCGGCGATCAGCTCCTTCGCCTCGGTGTACTTCGGGTATGTCATGTACTGGGTGCCGACAAGGAGCTTCTCCTTGCGTCCCTTGGCGTACTTGTAGACCCGGAGCGCGTCGCGGAGCCGCAGGGTCATCGGCTTCTCGCAGTAGACGTCCTTGCCCGCGTCCATGGAGTCGATGATCATCTGGCCGTGCCAGTGCTCGGGCGTGGCGATCAGGACGCAGTCGATATCGTTGGACTCGAGAAGCTTGCGGTAGTCGGAATAACCCCGGACCTGGAAGCCCTGCTCGTTGCTGCACGACCCGAGGTTGGCGTCCATCCGCGGCTTGGCCACGTCGCAGAGGGCCACGATGTCCACGTTGTCGACCATGCCGTTGCGCATGTTCAGGAACGCGCGGAGATGGGCCCCCCCCATGCCGCCCGTTCCGATCACGCCGATCCTGACCTTCTCCTTCCGGTCGGCCGGGTAATCCTTCGGCTGTTCCTGCTCAACGGGCTCGTCCTGGTTCCGCGCATTTGCCTTCCCGTTAATGAACGCCTGGGAACCGAGCAACACGCCGGCCGTCGTGGCTGCAGTGGACTTGAAGAAATCGCGACGTGTCTTATCGCCTGTCTCTCGCTTTTTCATTGTTCTTCCTATCTCTTTCTACCGAACTATCGAGTGCGTACGAACAGCCAGGGCGAAGGGGGTGCCGCCGCAGCCCGGCTCCGGGCAATGGAAGCGCCCATCTTACAGGATCGACCACGATGGGGACAAGAACGCAGGGCTCTTTCTCCTCTGTGGAAATGTCGAGATACCGAGCCCGCGCAATCTCCGCCACTTAGACGAGAAGAGGGTTGCCGAGGCGGCGCGGGCTTCGTATCGTCTAAGTGGCGGAGATTGCGCGGGCCCGGTATCTGCCCTTTGGAAGGAGATGTCATGAAACTCGGTGTCTTTTTTGCCCTCTTTGGCGGCATGAGTCTCGATGAGGCAATCGATTACGTGAAAAAAGCCGCCCACGTCACGGCCGTCGAGCTCGGCACGGGCAACTATCCCGGCTCGGCCCACCTGGACATGAAAGAGCTGCTCAAGTCCAAGGCCAGGCGCGAGGCTCTCAAGAAAAAGCTGGCCGAAGCCGGATTGACCATCTCGGCGCTCAGCAGCCACGGCAATCCCCTGCACCCGGACAGGAGGCTGGCCCAGTCCTACCAGGCCGTGTCGCGCGACACGATCCGCCTGGCCGAGAAGCTCGGCGTCAAGGTGGTGATCGATTTCTCCGGCTGCCCCGGCGATTCGGACGGGGCGAAGTATCCCAACTGGGTGACCTGCCCCTGGCCCGACGACTTCCTCAAGGTGCTCGAGTGGCAGTGGGAGCGCAAGGTGATCCCCTACTGGACCAGGCAGGCGAAGTTCGCCAAGGACCATGGAGTGAAGATCGCCCTGGAGATGCACCCCGGCTTCGTGGTCTACAACACCGAGACCCTCCTCCGGCTCCGCACGGCCTGCGGCCGGAACATCGGCGCCAACTTCGACCCGAGCCACCTCTTCTGGCAGGGCATCGACCCCATCGCCTCCCTCCGGGCTCTGAAGGAGTGCGTCTATCACGTCCACGCCAAGGACACGGCCGTGGAGCCCCTCACGACGGCAGTCAACGGCGTGCTCGACACCAAGCACTACGGCGACGAGCTCAACCGCTCCTGGATCTTCCGGACGGTGGGATACGGCCACGGAAAAGATTTCTGGACGCGCTTCGTCAGCACCCTGAGGAAGATCGGCTACGACGGCGCGCTCAGCATCGAGCACGAGGACAGCCTGATGAGCGTGAACGAGGGTTTCCGCAAGGCGGTCCGGTTCCTGAACGACGTCCTGCTGCACGAGAAACGGGGAGGCATGTGGTGGGCCTGACAGGGCTCCCCGTTCGTACCGGATACCGAGCCCGCGCAATCTCCGCCATCTTGACGCGGGTAGGTACGCGCTACCTCGGCCGCTCACCCCCGCGTCAAGATGGCGGAGATTGCGCGGGCTCAGTATCGCCGATCGCCCTGTCGCAGGTCAGTGTGAGATGAAGGGTCTTCAGCGCATCCTGGTAGGTGCAGGGGTTGCGGTCCCACTTTCCCGATTTCACCATGTCGAGGAACACCACGTTCTGGTGATCGTACATCCGGGCCTGATCCTGGGTGAACTCGCTGGACCTGTTCCCCTCGCGCACCGTCAGCTTCCCCTGCCAGACGTCGAAGAGGTAGATCCGCTTCTCCCCCTGCAGCACCATGTCGTTGCGCCATCCGTCGGCCACCCACGAGTGGGTGTGCGAACAGACGGCGCCGTTCTCGAACCGCATGCTGAGGGAGAGGACCTCGTCGATCGTGTAGCCCTCATTCTTGGGGTGGACCGGATTGGCCGCCATGCCGCGAACCTCGGCCACCTCGCCGAAGAGCGACCGGAGGAGATCGAAGTTGTGCGTGGCCTGGTCGACCAGCGCACCGCCCGACCTGGCCTTGTCGTAGAACCATTCGGGAAGCTCCCTGGTGAGCGAGATGCCGCAGCGGTAGAACGACTGGATCGCGTGGATCCGGTCGCCTTCCAGGGAGCGGCGCAGCTCCTCCACCATCGGCATGGAGCGGAAAACGTAGCCGACCTGCACACGAGCCTTGCGCTCCTCGAGCTCCTCGGCGATCCGGGCAGCCTCCTCCTCGCGGCGCTCGGCCGGCTTCTCGCAGAAGACCGGAATTCCGCGATCGGCGCAGAAGAGCAGGGGCTCGCGGCGCACGGTGGACGGGGTGAACAGCCAGACCGCGTCGGGCGAGATCTCGTCGATCATCTTCTCGTAGTCGTCGAAGCCCTTTCCTCCGTAGCTGTCGATTCCCTTTTTCAGCGCCTCGGGATCGAGATCGCAGAGTCCGGCGATCTCCACGTCGTCCCGGCTCTTCAGGAAATCGAGATGCATGGGAGAGATGATGCCGAGTCCGATGGCTGCTGCGCGTAACATGTTCAGAAAACCTCCTAGGGATCGGGTTGTGTCGGCAGACCGAGAAGATCCTGATAATCCTTCACCTTCTCCGGCTTGTCCAGTGCCTTGTACAGATCGATCATGTACTGCACCACGGCGCGGGTGCGGTTGTGGTGCGGTCCCAGCGTGGCCACCATCCTGGAGCAGCTCTCCTCAAGCAGCGGCTCCGCCTCGTCGTACCGGCCGAGCTTGAAGAGGCACCTGCCGTAATTGGCCTGGAAAACGACAATGGTCCAATGCTGAGGCGGCAGGCTGTTCCCGGCTGTCTCGAATGCCTCCTTCAGGAGCTGAGCGGCCGCGGGGAAGTCGTCCAGCGAGGCCAGGGTGGTACCCAGGTTGTTCATGCAGAGAAGCGTCTGCGGGTGCTCGGTTCCCAGAAGCGTCTTGTTGATATCGAGGGCCCTGCGGAAAAGCGGTACGGCCTCGTCGAACCGCCTCTGCGACTTGAGCAGGCATGCCAGCGTGTTTATCGCCTCCGCGCCCGAGGTACTGGTGTCGCCGAAAAGACGGGAGCGAAGCTCGATGGTCTTGCGCATCATCGCCTCGCCCTCCTTGAACTTGCCTTGATTGAGCAGCGCCGTGCCGAGAATGTTCATGGGAGAGAGGGTCTGATGGCTCTCCTCGCCATGGTTCTTGTACACGACATCGAGAACCTCGCGGCAGATCTTCTCCGCCTCGGGATAGTTCCCCCTCAATCCCTCGATCCTGGCGAGGCCGGTACGGATGTCGAGAGTCAGAAAAGTATCCTCTTTGTATCTCTCCCGATAATAGGCCACGGCCTCCTTCAGGTATCTCTCGGATTCGTCGAGGCGTCCCCTGTCCATCAACACACGGGCCAGGTCGCAGCCGGCGTTGACCGTCTCGATTGCATCGGCGCCGTGCACACGGTGCGACACATCCAGGGCTTCCCGGTACACGGTCTCGGCTTCGTCGAAACGCGCCTGCAGCCACAGCAGCTCGCCCAGGTCGTGCATTGTACCGAGTGTCAGGTAGTGGCCGTCTCCGATTACGCGACGCTGGATGTCGAGCGCCCGGCGATACAGCGCCTCCGATTCGTCGAACCTGGCCAGGTTCGTCAGCACCTTGCCCAGTCTCGCCATGGCCGTGGCCGTGTGCGAGCACTCCTCGCCATGAGCGCGTATCCCCGTCTCCATGGCGCGCCTGACCAGCTCCTCGGCTTTGGTGAACTTTCCCATGCAGCTCCAGGCGGACGCCAGCTGCGTCATCACATAGATCGTCTCCTTGTGCTCCTCTCCACGGAGCCGGACACATAGATCCAGCGCTTTCTCGAATTGTTTCTCCGCCTGGGGATATTCCTTGCAGGCGTAGTAGGTGAAGGCAATAGTGATGCGAAGCTGCAGCTCGATCTCCGGCTTGTCGGGGAAGGCCTGATCGATCTCCTGCGACGCCTCGGCCAGGATGTCTTTCACCTTCACCTCGCGGCCGCTCGCCACGGGAGTCGGCGAGGCGAGCATCTCTTTCAGGAAGTCGAGAATGGCCCTCGAGTTCTCGGCCTCCCTCTCCACGGCGATCCTCTTCTCCCTCTCCTTGCGGGCTATCTCCCTCTCCTTCTTCTCGACGGCCACTCTCGCCTGCTTCTCCTTGCGGGCGACCTCCCTCTCCTTCTGCACGATCACCCAGGGGACCACGGTGAGCAGGACGATGACGGCCAGCGCCGTGACGACCGCGGCGGCGCTCACGACGGGATTGCGCTTCACGCGCTTCAGGAGCTTAACCACAAGGCCGGCCGGTCTGGCCATGATCACCTCGCCGGTAAGGTAGCGGCGCAGGTCGGCGGCCAGAGCGGCCATGTCGGGATACCGGTCCTCGGGTTTCTTCTCCATCGCCTTGAGGCAGATAACGGCCAGGTCGCGCGGCACGCGGGAGTTCAGCTTGCGCGGATCGCGGGGCTCGTGGAACACAATCTTCTTCAGCACGTCGTGCGACGTCTTGCCCTCGAAAGGACGCTCGAGCGTCAGGTACTCGTAGAAGGTGACGCCCAGCGAAAAGATGTCCGTGCTGTGCGTGATGCGGATCCGGCGGCTCATAGCCTGCTCGGGCGACATGTAGTACGGCGTGCCGGTGAAGTCTCCCGTTCGTGACAGGGCCAGGGCGTCCACCACCTTGGCCAGGCCGAAATCGGTCACCTTGGGGCGGCCGTCGACGGTGAGCAGGATGTTGGACGGCTTCACGTCGCGGTGGATCACGCCGGCGTCGTGGGCGTGCTGCAGCGCATCGGCCACCTCGGCGATGAGCCGGGCCGCATCTCGGAGCTTGCCTGACGGGATCTCGTCGTTGCCGCGCAGATCCTCCAGCCGGTCGGCCAGGGTGCGGCCGTCCACCACGAGCTCCTGCGCGATGAAGTGCACCCCCTCATGCTCCCCCACGGCATGGATCGCCACGATCCCCGGGTGGTTCTGACGGCCGCCCGCCTCCGCTTCCCTCTTGAACTTCTTGACCGCATCGTCTGAGAAGCGGAGGTGGGAAGGCAGGATCTTCAGCGCCACCCTTCGCCTGAGCGAGATCTGCTCCGCCTCGTAGACCCTGGCCATGCCGCCCGATCCGATCTGCCTGAGGATAGCGAAGTCGCCCAGAACGGGCAGATTCTCCTCGTCCTGCCCTGACGAGGGCGGATCATCGATCAGGTCCCTCCTGATCCGGTCCACGACCTTCCGGAATCCCTCCTCCAGCTCAGGAGTTTCGGCGTTTCGTTTCTCGCTGCCGTCCTGCAAGGAGCCTTTTTCGTCTGCCGTTCCACTCATGGTCTCAATCCCTGGCTGCTCGTCAACTCCCGCTGTCCGGATTCTTGATCTCCTGGCGAAGCCACTCGCGCGTCTGCTCCCAGTCCCTCTTGACCGTTGCCACGGACACGCCGAGGATCTCGGCCGTTTCCTCGAGCGTCATCCCCACGAAGAAGCGGAGCTCCACGATGGTGATCCGCCGTTCCTGCCCGGCACGGGCCGCCAGCTTCGTGAGCGCCTCGTCGAGCTGCTCGAGATCGCCGGCCGGCTCGGGAGCGGCGGATGCCTGCCCGCCCGCTTCCCCCACCTCGTAGAGAGGAAGGGGAGGCTGCCCCTTTCCCCGCTTCGCCGCCCGCCGGCTGCGGGCCTCGTCAACGAGGATGTACCGCATGGCCCTGGCCGCCATGCTGAAGAAATCGGCCCGGCTCCGCCACTGGATCTCCTTGCCCTTGATCAGGCGCATGTAGGTCTCGTGGACGAGAGCCGTGGTCTGGAGCACGTGATCGGCGCGCTCCTTCCTCATCGCCTCGTGGGCCAGGGCGTGCAGATCGCGATAGAGCACTGCGAATAGCTTCTTCCTGGCTTCCCGGTCGCCGGCGGAGACGGCGGCGAGCAGCTCCTGGATATCGTCGTGATCGCTGGTCATATCGAAGCTGGCCTCTTCGCGAAGGATCCCGGCGATTATTCGCGCTCCGGATTCTAACATGCTCCCCGCGGCAGGAACAGCCCGCGCCGGGGCGGAGAAGGGGACAGGGGCCGCCCTTTATGCTTTCCAGGCACATGACGGCGTGATACCTTTCCCCTGAAAAGAAGGCCGACGATCGAGGTCTCCGACATGGCACAGCTGAAGAACGAGTTTTCCTGGTCGAAAACGCGCGACGAGATGTTCCGCGGCTGTCCCAGGCAGTACTACTTCAACTACTACGGCTCCTGGGGCGGCTGGGACGATCTGTCCGACGCGAGGACCCGGAAGACCTACATCCTCAAGAAGCTGAAATCCCGCCAGATGTGGGCCGGCGAGAAGGTGCACGACTGCATCAAGAAGTCGCTCCAGAACCTTCGCCGCGGCATCGAGCCGATGTCCGAGGAGGAGGCCGTGACCTTCACGATCGACATCATGCGCAAGGATTACCTCAACTCGAAGAGGGGCGACTTCTGGAAGAATCCGAAGTCGTGCGGCCTCTTCGAGCACGAGTACGGCCTGAACATCCCGGACTCCGAGTGGAAGGAGACGGCCGACCACGCCTCCGCCTGCCTGCACACCTTCTACGGGTCCGACGTCTACCAGATGATACGCGGCCTCTCCGGGCCTCTCTGGCTCGAGGTGGAGGATTTCTCCTCATTCCTTCTCGACGGCACCAAGATCCACGTCGTCCTCGACTTCTCCTGCCGGCGGGGTGATGAGATCCTGATCTACGACTGGAAGACGGGACGCTCCATGGGAGCGCGCAACGACCTTCAGCTGGCCTGCTACAGCTTCTACGCCATCGAGAAGTGGAAGGTCGAGCCCGACCAGGTGGTCACCGTCGAGTTCAACCTGTCGAGCGGCAGCGAGCACCGCTACAACCTGGAGGGCGTCGGCCTCGGCGCGATCCGCAATCACATTCGCGGCTCGATCAGGGACATGAAGCTCCTTCTCGACGACGAGGCGGCGAACTCGGCCAAGGAGGAGCGGTTCGCCTTTGCCGAAAACGAGAAGACCTGCCGCTACTGCAACTTCCGGAAGGTCTGCGCCCGCTGGGCGTGACAGGGGAAAGCGGCCTTTCTCAGGGCGGCGGTTCGGCCTGTGCGTCGATCTGCTCCCTGATCTTCTCGATCTCCTCGGCCGTGGTGTAGCGCCACCGCCGCGTGTCGATCCGCCTCTGCACCCCCTCGCGATTCAGCGTGAGGCTGGTCACGTGTCGGCCGGCGGGGGAGAAGACGTGGATCCTCCATTTCGGCCCGGCCACGATGAAGGTCTGCTCCCGCTCGTCGAAGAAGATCCGGTCCACGCCGGCTTTCTTGAAGTCGTTCAAGGCCATACCCACGGCCCGCCGCTCCGAACCGCGCGACATGGCGTGCGAGGTGCGGCGGCGCCGGCGGCGGTAGATCCGCTCGATCCCCCGGGCCAGGCGGGTGAGCACCGGCTGGACGACGGCGGGATTGAAGCGGCTCCGGCCGAGCCTGTGCTTCAGCTCGAGCTCCCCGAGCTTCTTCTGCGCCGACCGGATCAGCCCCTTCAACGCCGGCTCGCTTGCCGTCTTGAGGAAGTCGACCAGGTTTGCCCCACCGGGCAGGCTGCCGATCACGTTGAGGCGCAGCCTCGGACGGCCGTCCACGAGACAGCGAACGACCTGGAACGTCGCGGCCATCCGGCTTCTCGGCTCGCTGCGCGGCAGGGGAAGGTATCCGGCGGTCACCTGCCCGCAGATGTCGTAGAGGGACGACTCCTTGCCGAAAACCTTGAGCTGGTCCGCCTTGAGCAGACTGTTGTCCTCGCTGAGGGCCGCCACGCCGTTCTGGGAGTTCTCGGTGATGCCGTCGATCCGGGGGTCCCGCCTCGCCAGCAGCAGGGTGACGAACTCGGCCCACTCGGGATAGCCTGTGGGTGTGTAGCCGCTGAACACGCTCAGATGGCTCGGGGGAAGGGTGTGGCTGCAATGCGACGACTCGCAGTGGTAGCAGTAGATCCGCCCTTCCGCGAAGGCCGAACCGTCGCCGCGCTCGGGAGAGCGGGCCAGGAGGGCGTCGAGAAGCCGGCGGGCAAAAGCTGACGGCCCCTCCTCGGGATCGAAGGACAGCGGAAGCGGACCGTCCCCGGGCGATGAAGAGGCCGGCTGCTCCTCCTCGGCCGCAGCCCCGTCAGACGGGAGCGCGAAGTCGCTGTACAGCGCTCGAAGCAGGTCGTGGATCGCCTCGGCACGGACGAGACCGTCGGCCAGGGTGGCCCGCCGCCGGGATTTCCTCGACTTGCGGGGCCGGTTGCGGCGCTTCTTTTTCTCAGGCTCGCGGGCATTGTCGCCCATCTCTCTATCTCTCCGGGAGAAGACCATTCGTGCCGTGCGGCATTTCATTGTAACGGATGTCTTCTTCCCGTAAAGACGGCGCTACCTCTCCCTGAAGATGATATCGAGGCGTGGAAGCTGCTTCTTCAACGCCGATCCGGCTCTCTCGGAGACCCTGGTTCCCGTGAGATCGAGCCGTTCGAGCTTGTCGAGCGCCGCCAGCCGGGCGATGCCGGCGTCCGTCACCCGCGTGCCGGAAAGGTCGAGGATCCTGAGCTTCTTCAGCTTCGCGATTTCCGCCACTCCTCGATCCGTGACGCCCGTGCCGTACAGCCCGAGGACCTCGAGATCTTTCAGGCCCGCGAGCAACCGGATCCCTTTGTCCGTCACTTTCGTCTCGGGAAGGAACAGGACCTGCAGGCTGGAGAGCTTGCCGATCACGGCGAGGCACTCATCCCCCACTCCGTTGAAGCCGGAAAGCCCGAGATACCGGAGCGAGCCGAAGCGTGCGATGGTTTTCAGTCCCCCGGGCTCCACCTTGCCGAAGGGAACGGCAATCCCCTGGATGTCTCCCTCTTTCAGGCTCTCGAGGGCACGAAAGTCCACGGGCGCCTCGCCTTTTGGCACAGGCCTGCCGTGATAGAGAAGGATCACCCCTTTGCCTGCCGGAACGATAATCCTGCCCTCAGCCTCGATCGGTTTCCCGACACCTCCGTCGACGAGCAGGCGATCGCTCTCGACGAACACGACCTGGCCGATGCTCTTCTCGGGAAAAAGGACGATTCGCTTCTCTTTCGGGCCGGCAATTCGTGTTAGCGGATCGGGCGAATTGGCCGGCGGGCCGGCAATTCGTATTTGCGGGACTGCCGACCGGGCCGGCGGGCCGGCTCCAAGGTGCAGGCAGGCAGTGACGAACTGCATCGTCCAGATGCCGATCCAGAAGCAGTTCACCAGGATTCCGGGATTCATTCGTTTCTCCTTTCAGCGAGTGACAGGAACGAGCAATGCAAGTGACAGGCCGGCCCGGATCCCGAAAACACCTAACTCGATTATTTGTATTGAATTATGCCTTTTTCAGGCTTTTTGCCCCATACCGGCAATGCGGCGAAGCATGCACAACATGACAGATCGCCGGCAAAAATTGCGGATGAACGAACCCTGTGAACTGCGGCATGATTTGATATAAGTCACAAATCATGAAGAGCCTCAGGATGGAACGCCTCGAGTCCCTGTTCGCCGACGACGACCGCACACAGGAGGAGCGGAGGGACCTGATCCGCCTGCTCGACCTGGCGGCCGAACTGCCTCCCCCTCCAGATCCGGGAGGCTTCTTTCCACGATTCGGCCAGCTCAGGGAGCGGCTTCTCAAGGAGATGGAAGGGAACGAGTGGGAACGGGTGGAGGAGGCATTTCTCGATCTCTACTGCCATCTCCACATGCATGAGGCGCCGTACACGAGCCGGGAGCGCCGCCGCGTCCGGCAAACGGGCGGCTACTGGTGCCACGCGGGCGGGTTGAGCCCCCTGCTGAAGGCCGGCCCGTGGATCGACTCCGGGACGGTGCTCGCGGACCTCGGTGCGGGCAACGGCCTCCAGGGGCTTCTCTTCCAGAAGCTGCACCCGCACGCCCTGACCGTTCAGGTGGAGATCAGCAGCCGGATGGCCGCCATCGGCAGGGATCTTCAGGAATGGCTCGAAATCCCGGAGGAGAAAGTCAAGTGGATCGTGGATGACGTCTGCAACGTGCCGATAGGCGGCTTCGACTTCATCTATCTCTACAGGCCCGTTCGTCCCGAGGGCGAAGGGCTGCGCTTCTACGAGCGATTCACCAGCGAACTTCCCCGGCAGGGACGCGGCACGGTGATCTTCAGCATCGCCGACGGCCTGGCTCCCTTCCTCCCTCCGGAATACGAGGCCTTCTACACCGATGGGCACCTGACCTGCTTTCGCTGCTCGGCGAAGCCGGCCTGACCAGCCCGCTCACTCGACTTCGATCACGCAGAGGTTGCTCAGCTCTGTCCCCACGAGAGCCTGAACCGGCAGCGTGGTGCCCGGCGGAAGGGATCCGGAATAGATACGCGTGACGGGCCGCACCCCGTTGTTCGGGATGGGCTGGAAGTGCACCCTGTGCTCCCAGGGAGGCTGCAGCCAGAAATCACCGTAAGGCGTGACCATGGGATCTGTCAGGACATCGCTGCCCGAGATCAGCATCACGGGCGAGGTCTGCGGCCAGCCGATGATCACGCCCGTGGCCGTGCCGCCGCTCGAGACCTTGCCGTTGACGTAGAAGTGCGTGTGAAACTCGTCGGCCCCCATGTCGGGAAAGGCGAAGAGCCCGGTGCGGGGATCGCCCTCGAAATCGACGTCAGGAAGCCCGGGCGCATGACGGCTGCCCGCCGAGCGGCAGGGTGAATCGAAGACGATGTGAAAGTCTCCCTGGCTCGCATCGATGAAGAGAGGATCGGCATCGATGTTCCCCGTTCCGGTCCAGCCGCCCTTCACGTCGCAAAACGTGATATCGGGAGTGCCCGAGTAGACGTAGATCTCCGGGCCCTGGATCTTCGCGCTGTTCTTCCAGAAGATCGTGTTCGTTATTGTCGGGTACGAATCCTGGCACCAGATCCCGCCGCCGAACTGGTCGGCGTCGTTCCCCACGACGGTGTTGTTCGTGACCGTCGCCGAGGAGAGATAGAACTTGAGGCCCGCTCCGGAGGAGGCCGAGTTGTTCACGATGATGTTGTTCTTCACCAGGGGCGAACAGTCGGAGCAGTTGAGACCGCTGCCCGTGTTCCCGTCGATGATGTTGCCCTCGATCATTGGGACGAAGGAAGGCTCGCTGCACCAGATCCCGCCGCCGAAGGGCGCCGCGTTCCCTTTCACGACGTTGTTCCGGATCGTCGTTGTCGATTCGAAGGAGTGGATCCCGCCGCCGCTCGTGTATGTTCCGCCCATGGCGTGGTTCCCGGAAATGAGATTATCCTCGATCACGATCGAGGACTGCTCGCTGCAGTAGATCCCTCCCCCGCTGCCGAGGACCACGCCGTTCTCCGTGATGATGTTCCCGCTAATGACGGCGGCCGAAGTGAAGCAGCTCACGCCGCCGCCGCCGCTCTCGGCAGTGTTGAGAAAAATGGTGTTGTTCACCAGAAGCGGTGCCGATTCCGAGATCCGGATCCCGCCGCCGTAGGTTGAGCTGTTCGCCGAGATCTCGTTGCCCTCGATCAAGGGAGAGGAGCTGTCCATGCAGTAGATGCCGCCGCCGAACATGGGGGATTTGTTGTCCGTGATGATGTTGTTCCTGATCACGGGCGACGAGGCCTTGTCGCACCAGATCCCGCCGCCTTTCCAGACCGCCGTCGTTTCGCCGTTGGTGATGGTGAATCCCTCGATGACCGAATCCGCCCCCTCGCCGCTTTCGAAGGTGACAACGCACTCCTTCCGGCTGCCGTCGATTACCGTAACCTGCGGTCCCATTTCGCTTTCCAGGGAAATCGCCTTGCCGGAGAAATCGATATTCTCCAGGTACGTTCCCGGCCGGACTATCACCTTGTCTCCAGGCAGCGAGGCGTTGATGGCGCCCTGGATCGTGGTGTGATCGTCGGGCACGTAGATCGTTGCGCCCTCTGCAGCGGGAATGAAAATCAGAAAAGGAAGCAGACTGAGCGAGAAAATCCCCTTGTACATGGTCGAGCCTCCCTGGCAAGCGGGAACAACTGTCTCTGTCGAATACGGTAACGAAAGGTGTTCTCAAACGAATTCATAGTGGAAAGAGCTGTTTATGTAACGACCTTGCTGCATCGAATCGGTTCAAAAAAAGGGGATCCCCGCCTTCGCCTCCCGTTTTTCATCTTGCGATGGAGTGAAACTGCTCTACAGGGGAGTTGACCGCCTTGATTGAAGCCTGAAAAAAAAACGACCAAGGAGATGACATGAACAGCAAGATCCTGATTCTACTGGCAGGCGCGATCCTGCTCCTTATCACACCCTTTGCAGCCCCGGCAGGCGCCGACACGATTGACGTGGACATCGCGAGCTTTGCATTTGATCCTTCCACGCTCGAGATCCAGGTCGGCGACACGGTGAAGTGGACCAACTTCGACACGGCGTCCCACACCGCCACATCGGACACCTTGGTCTGGGATTCGGGTACCTTGACCACGGGTGACCAGTTCGAGTTCACCTTCACGGAGGTTGGATTATTCCCCTACTACTGCACGATCCATCCCTCCATGACGGCAGCGATCGTCGTGAAGGCCACGCTCACCGCTGACACGGATACGCTCTCCGCCACGACGGGAGGCGTGGTGAACTTCACCCTCGATGCCGGCGCCGCTTTTGCCGGCCGGTCCTACGTCCTGCTCGGTACGGCTGCGGGAACGTCCCCCGGCACCATGCTGCCCGGCGGAGGCGTCCTGCCCCTGAACCAGGACTTCGTCTTCAATTACATCCGAACCCACCTGGCGAGTCCCATGTTCACGAACTTCCAGGGGATGCTCGATTCGCCGGCCGGCCAGGCCGCGGCGACGCTCGACACCATGGGGCCTGTTCCCGCCGTGCTGCCCGTCGGCTCGACGCTGCACTTCGCCTACACCACCGTGGGGCTCTTCGACTTCCAGTCAGAAGCCGTGGCAGTCGAGATCGTGCCGTAAAGCCGAGGACAACGGACAAGTCGTCAGCCCATCACAGTCGAGGCCCGGCGATCGATCATTCGACAATGAGCACGCAGTGGTTCGTCAGGATCGAGCCGGGATCGGCGAAGGGTCCGAGAAATCCCTGGAATGCGATCACCGTGCCCGGAGTCCAGCTTGCGGGCACGGTGACGTTGATATTGTGGATCCCTGAAGGCGGAATCGCAGGAAGGGAGATACCGATAAAGGGATTGCGGAGGAAAAGGGGACCGAAGCGGGTGATCAGCGGCGTCTCCTGATACCTGGGCGATGAGCCGAGGGAGACGGGAGATGTGCCCGGCTCCCCCACGATCCTGATGGAGACGTCCCCGCCCGGCACCGGCCGGCCGTGAAAGTAGAGATGGGGATGGAACTCGTCGGCCCCCATGTCGATGCTGTCGCCGTGGAAACGGCTGTCCCGCTCGAAATCCTTCGGCAGGTCGAAGGGAAAGAGCTCGGTCCCGCTATCGCGGCAGGGCGACTGATAGGCAATGTGATAGTCGCCGCCGGCAGTATCCGCGAAGAGCGGATCTACGTCGATCATCCCATCTCCCCAGTTGAGGGTGCAGCCCTCCTTGACCAGCACCGACGATTGTCCGTCCATCACGTCGGAGTGTGAGATGGTGACGATGGAAGGATTCTGATGCCAATCGCCGACGTAGAGCGACTGCCCCTCGGGAGACGTGTTGCCCCAGATGATCATGCTGATCATCGTCGGGCGGGATCGATTCCGGCAGCAGATCCCGGCGCCGTACTCGTCAGCGCTGTTTCCCACGATCGTGTTGTTCGCCAGCGAGTAATCGCACCACGAGGTGTAGATGCCGCCGCCATAGACGGCGCTGTTGCCCGCGATGACATTGTTCACGATGACGTCGCTCTGGGACTCCCAGCAGCAGATGCCCCCGCCGTTCTCGTCGGACCAGTTGTCGACGATGATGTTGCCCGCAATGACGGTGCGGGAGTTGCGGCAAGCAATCGCGCTACTGGCGCAGCCGGAGATCGTGTTGTTCGAGATGAAGGCGTTGCACTCGCTGTAGCAGGAGATCCCGCCCCCCACATCGGCCGTGCAGTCGACGATCACGTTGCCGGTGATCAGGGGGGAGCAGTTCCGGTAGCACTCGATGCCGCCGCCGTAGGTGGTCCCGAAAGCCCTCTTCCTGCCCGTCCCGTTGACCAGGGTGAATCCCTCGATCACCGAATCGCGCCCCTCCCGCCACTCGAAAAGCACGACGCAGCCCCTGTTCGGCTCCACGGGCTGACCGCCGTCAATGGTCGTGACGGCCGGGCCCTTCTCGCTCCTCAGCGTCACGGCCTTGCCGAGGAACTCGATGTTCTCGACGTAGGTTCCCGGACGAACGAGAATCAGGTCGCCGTCCGCCGCGGCGACCATGGCGTCCTGGATCGAAGAGTGGTCGTCGGGCACGTATATCGTGGCTCCTTCCGTCGAGCCGATCGCCGAGGCGAACCCGATCAGGAGCAGCAGGCATATTCGATGAAGCATTTCAAGTCTCCTCAAGGGCTTCTATCCATTGAAGCACAAAACAGGAAAAAGACAATCGAGGCGCAGCCTGTTCTCTGCGATGTTTTTTTGCGACCATCTCCCCCATGCTGCCTCTCGACAATACAGCCTGGGTTATCGTGGCGTTCTGCTCTCTTCTCGTCGGCCTCTCCAAGACCGGTCTTCCCGGAGCCGGCGTGCTGGCCGTCCCCCTGGTGGCCTGCGTCGTGCCGGCGCGGGAGTCGACGGGTTTCCTACTGCCGATCCTCGTTGCCGCCGACATCATGGCCATCATCTACTGGCGCCGCAACGTGGACCGGCAGAAACTGATCCGCCTGCTTCCCTGGACCCTTGCCGGGATCGTGGGCGGATACTTCGGGCTCCGCTTCATCTCGAGCAGCGGATTGATGCCGGTGATCGGGCTGATCGTCCTGGCCATGCTCGGCCTGACGCGGTGGCGCAGCTCGCTCCCAGGGCAGAAGTGGGAGATCCCGACATCGAGGTGGTTCGCCGCGGCCACCGGCATTCTCGCCGGCAGCACCAGCATGATGGCCAACGCGGCGGGACCGATCATGGTGGTCTACATGCTGGCCATGAAGATGGAGAAGAAGGAGTTGATCGGCACCATGGCGTGGTTCTTCTGGATCGTGAACCTGACCAAGGTCCCCTTCAGCGGCAGCCTGAACCTGATCACCATCGAGTCCCTGACCACCGACCTCGTGCTCCTCCCCTTCATCCTTGCAGGGGGAGTGGCAGGCATCTTCCTCGTTCATCGGCTGCCGCAGGAGATCTTCAACCGGATCATCGAGATCCTGGCAGCGGCCACGGCTCTCTATCTCTGCGTGAAGCCGCTGTTCTAGAAAAGACCAAAACAAGAACCGACCGAGTGGATCCCGGAATACTAATTGCCGCAAACCTGTAACGTCTTTCACTTTTCCTGCCCGGGATCCAACCCGGTCGGCATCCTTAAAGCGGAATGCGGCGGACGATCTGAGCATGGAAAAGGAGATTATTTCATTTTTTTTCAAATTCATTGTAAACATAAGGACTTAGGGTCGATCTGGACCGTCCGGAAACACCACATGGGAGATCGCTGATGCGTTTTTTCCTCATCCTGACACTTCTGGTTTTTCTCCCCCTGAGCACGACTCTGCCCCAGGATCGGCCGGGCCCGGTCGAAGGCGATTGGCTCGTCACACCGGTAAAGGAGCGGGCCGCTGTGCGGCAGAGCAGTGACAAGAAGGAGATCGTCCTGAGCAACGGCCTGATCCGGCGCGTCTTCCGCCTCGAGCCGAATGCGTCCTGCGTGGCCTTCGACAACCTCGTGACCGGTCAGTCGATCCTGCGGGCCGTGCGGCCCGAGGCGCGGGTGACGATCAACGGGATGACCTGTAACGTGGGCGGGCTGACGGGCCAGCCGAACCACGCCTATCTCACTGCCGGGTGGCTCGACGCGATGAAGGCCGATCCCAGGGCTTTCCGTTTCACGGGATTCGAGACGGGCGAGCCGAAGGAGCGGTTTCCCTGGAAGCGCATCCGCCATCACGCTCCCGGTGCGAAGTGGCCTCCCGAAGGAGTCTACCTCCGTCTCGATTTCGCCATGCCGACCGAGGCGTGGAGCGCGCTGGCTGCCGACCGGGACCGCGATTCCGCCGAGGGGCGCGATCTGCTGCTCGAGGATTCGTTCACCAGCCTCGATCCGGCCTGGAAGATCGTGAGCTCCGGCCAGCACGAGCGAGCCTCCTTCATGAACGAGGGGAAGCCGGGCGAGATCTTTGCGCCGGCCAACTGCTGCGTCTATGCCGAGCGCCCCCTTCCCGAGGACACCCGCCTCGTGGAGTGCACGATCAATCCGGGCACGGACAGGAGCGCCAGCTGGGGGCCCGGGCTGGCTCTCATGTTCGGCGACCGCGCGGTGAAGTTCTACCTCCGCCCGGGAGACGGCGGCGCCTACGCGGCGGCCGGGAAGTACGGCGATCTCGGCCTCTTCGACGGGCGCCGCGAGCTCCTCGACCGCGGGCGGCACGCGGGAGCGGACCGCGCCCTCCTCGAGATGGACAGGGCCTACTCGCTGCGTTTCCGTCTGGAGGAGACCGAGCTCCTCTGCGAAATCGCTCCGGCCGGCGAGGCGTGGCGGAACGTCTTCACGATCCCGCGCGACGACTCACTCGCCACCCCCACGGCCGTTCGCTTGGGCAAGAGCAGTCGGACGGGAAAGAGCGACGACTTCGGCACGCCCGGCGAGTGGGGACGGTGCCGGATCGAGCGCTTCGCCGTCTACAGCGGCTTCAACGCGAAGCAGCTCGCGCGAATCGAGGCCTGGGCAAGGGAGATGAACGACATCCGCGTCTCGGTCCACTACGAGCTGTACGACGGCATCCCGGTGATGCAGAAGTGGATCACCGTCGAGAACGGGACGAGGCAGCCGATCAACGTGGACAGCTTCGCCAGCGAGATCCTGGCCGTGGTGGAGCACTCGAACCCGGTGGAGTACCGCGAGGGAGTGTCCCTGCCCGAGCCGGACAGCCTGCACGTGGAGACGGACTACGCCTTCGGCGCGTTCCAGGTCAGCACGGCGCGGCGGTTCTCGGTGCACTGGCTGCCTGATCCGGAGTTCACCACCCAGGTCAACTGGTCGCTGAAGATGCCGTGCCTGCTCGAGGTCAAGCCGACCCTGGGGCCGGACCAGACGGTGAAACCGGGGGAGACGTTCGAGTCGTTCCGCGCCTTCGAGCTGGCCCACGACTCCAAGGACTTCGAGCGGCGCGGGCTGGCGCTGCGCCGGATGTACCGGACCGTGGCGCCCTGGGTGACGGAGAATCCGCTGATCCTCCACGTGGTGAGCATTGATCCCGCAACGGTGCGGCGCGCCGTCGACCAGGCGGCCGAGTGCGGCTTCGAGATGGTGAGCCTCAGCTTCGGCAGCGGCCTCAGCATGGAGAACGAGAGCGCGGAGAACATCGTGAAGTTCGGGGAGCTTGTCGACTACGCCGCCGGGAAGGGCATCCACCTGGGCGGCTACTCCCTTCTCTCGAGCCGCCGGGTCAATCCGCCGGAGGACAACATCGTCAACCCGAAGACCGGCAAGCCGGGCGGGCAGACGCACGGCTTCTGCCCGGCACTGGCCTCGGGGTGGGGACAGGAGTACTTCCGCAAGCTCTACAAGTTCTTCGACGGGACGGGATTTCTCCAGTTCACCCATGACGGGTCGTATCCGGGCGACTTCGACGCCGCCGAGCGGCCGCCGCTCCAGAAGGGGGTGGCCGACTCGCAGTGGGTCCAGTGGAAGATCATCACCGACTTCTACAAGTGGCAGCGCGGCCGCGGCGTCTACGTTCGCGTGCCGGACTACTACTATCTCTCCGGCTCGAACGAGTGCGGCATGGGATACCGGGAGGTCAACTGGTCGCTGCCGCGCGCCCAGCAGGTGATCCACACGCGGCAGAACATCTTCGACGGCACCTGGCAGAAGACGCCGAGCATGGGATGGATGTTCGTGCCGCTGACGCAGTACCACGGAGGCGGCGCCGCGGCGACGATCGAGCCCTTGGGCAGCCACCTCCCCCACTACAGGCGGATGATGGCCGGAAACCTCGGGGCCGGCGTCCAGGCGGTCTATCGCGGATTCAGGCTCTACGACACGGATCGCACGCGGAACCAGGTGAAGGAGATGGTGGGCTGGTACATGAAGTACCGCGACATCCTGGAGAGCGACATCATCCACTCGTCGAGCCGGCGGGCCGACGGCCGGGGGATCGACTGGTTCTTCCACGCCAATCCGGGCCTCGATCAGAAGGGGATGCTGGTGGTCTACAACCCCCTCGACAGGAAGGCGTCGCGGACGATCCGGCTGGGGCTCTACTACACCGGGTTGACGGAGACGGCGCGGATCCGCGAGGGTGAGGGGAAGGCGCGGACGTACGCGATCGACAGGAACTTCAACGTGAAGCTCCCGGTCGAGGTCGAGGCCGGGAGCTTCACGTGGTTCGTTGTGGAGTGAGAGAAGCCTTTGGCTACTTGATCTTCACCCCCTGCACGTCCTCCTGGAAGAGCTGCTGCATCATCTGCGTGCCGGACTTCTGGATCGCCTCGTTCTGGAAGTAGATGTTCTGGAGCGCGCGGTCGCGGCCGTCCATCGCGGGTTTGCTCTCCCTCTGCTTCTTCGAGCTCCGCTGGGGCTTGGCGCCCTGCAGGGCGAGCTTTCCGCGATGGAAGGCGTATTCCCCGCTCCTCTCGGCGATCACCGTGCTCTCGCCGTGGATGTCGTCGGCCGTGAAGA
>CAYZWU010000066.1:0-26777 GCA_964482235.1 uncultured Phycisphaerales bacterium | reverse complement strand
GGTCCCGTCCGATTTCACCGAGATCAACGGTCTGGGATCCACGGCAAACCACCGCTTGCACAGCTCGGGCGTGCGTACCTTCGAGGATCTGGCGGCGCTGACCACCAATGAGGTTTCGTCGATCACCAACATCCCCGCAGGGACGCTGCTCAGGAACGGTGTGACCGAAGAGGCGAGAAACCGGTCCGGTAGAAGGTGAGGCTTGACGAGTTGCCATGATTGACGAATTCGAACAACGGCTGTCCGAGGTTATTGGCGCCCGCCTGCCTCCTCCATTCCAGGGGCGCGTCGCGGTCGAGCCCGGCGGTGCGGCGGATAACGCAGCCCCCCGCGTGCTGGTGGGTGTGCGGGAGGCCGAACCGGTGCAGAACGACATAGGCAGCCGGCGGCCCGAAGCCCTGGTTCCTGCCGATGCGCTTGGCCGGATCGTCCGGCTCGAGTGCACGGTGGGCTTGAGAGTCATCCCGGGCGACGGCGAGGGTCGACGGCAGCAGGTTCTCGGTCTGGACGCGGCGCTCTACACGCTGGACGGGGCAGAGCTCCGCGACGGGAGCGCGCTGCACGATGATACTGACCGCGGATTCTTCATCGAGAAGATGCGGATCATGGAGTCGCGCTATCCGTTCGGCGACGAGGGAGGGGAGGCTGATGCTGCCGAGCTTCTGCTCGAGGCGAAGGGCTGGTTCTGGCCGAAGGGAGCGCCGGCGGAGGAAGCCGGCAGGATCGGCGAGATCCGCATCAGGGGGGCCGTGATCCCCATCGATCTCGATCCGGTTCAGCCGGAGCTGACAGCCGGAGGGGCTGCGACGGAGTTTACCTTGCATGTGGGGGCCGCCGGAACGATGCAGCTCAAGGGCGATCCGGTCGAGCCGTTCATCCTGCCCTTCGGTTCGCTGGCCCTGTCGCTCTCGGGTCCGGGCGGCAAGCCGGGATTGGGGACGCTCTCAGGCGGCGTGAACGGCGAGGATGGCTTCCATCTGGTGTCCCTGGAGAACGGGACGGCGACCTTCAGATACACTCCGCCTGACGAGGCGGCGGACGACATGCTGCTGATCGCCCTCGATGACGGCGAGGGCCGTTCGAGCATCGAGTTCGGGCGATTCCCCCTGAAGGTTAGGGAGGGTTGAAACGATGGCGCCACCTCCCTCATTCGTGACGGCAGAATCCCAGCATCAAGAAAAGCTCGAGAAGGAGCGCATGCAGCCTGACAAGGGCGTGCTGCAAAAGCTCTCCTACGAGTACGAGGTCGGTCCCCCGGGATACGAGCACGCGATCCGCTGGAATCCCGTGCCGGGCGCCGATCGTGCCGAGGTGGCCGAGGCGTCGATCGAGATCGGACCGGTATCGACGATCGATCACGAGAATCTGGGCGAGATGCTCGCCGAGTTCAAGGGCGGCCACCTCGTTGTCTCCACCGCATCTCCCCGGTTCATCACGAAGCTGAAGCTCGACGGTCTCCAGTATCTTGACGGCGGCGACTGGATCGACCTGCGATCGAGGAACGACCTGGGATATTCCGGTCCGCGCCTCGTGGTCTCGATACCGGACGGAGCCGGCGGCTGGACGCCGCTCTACGCCGTTCCCGAGGTGTCGGCCAGGAACGTGCTCCCGGCCATGTTTCTGGGTGCTTCCTTCAGCAGCGGAGTGCTCGTGATGCCCGGCGATTTCGCCGTGGAAAAGATGAGGATATCCCTTGTCAAGGAGGAGTACCCCGAGGATTTCGAGGTCCTCTCGATCCAGCTGGCCGGCGGCTCAGGCGTGACCGGCTGGGCGGCGCGTCTTCCTCGCGACCTGACTCTCACGGATCCGCAGGAGAACGTGAGCTGGTCGTTCCCGGGCGACATGGCGCCGCGATCGCCTCGGGCGCGCGTCGATCTGCGCGCCGGGCTCGAGGGGGCGATGAACGCGGCGCTCCCGGCCGGCGATCCGCCGGAGGCCGTGTTCAGTCTCATGAGCGCCGTTCCGGCCAGGGCGAGAGCGGCCGCGGGCGCCTGCCGGGGAGCGCTGCTGCGCAACTTTCCCGGTGTCCTGACAACGAAGATCAGCGGCCTTCCGGCAGCAATGAACTTCGACGAGACGCTGTCGGAGAATCCGCTGGCCGGAGAACGCTCGACTCCGGCCAAAGGGGACTTCGTCGTGAGGTACGACGGCTTGAGGATTCTCCCGTCGGTATCGGATGAACTTCCAGCCGGCGACGGGGGAGTCGGCGGATCGATCGTGACCGAAAGCCCCGTTCTCAGGGCTCTGCCTCCGGCCGGGTGGGGCGACCTGCCGCCTGCCAGGGTGGGGTTGATCGGACGGGCCTCCGAGCCGTGCGATCTCTCCGTCTGTTTGAAGGAGAAGAGGGGCGCCGAGGCCGGCGCATCTCTCGGGCCGCCCGGTGCGGCAACCCTGACGGAGTCCGACCGGATCGGCGTCGTATGGATCGATTTTCCCGAGGGGACGTCCTTTCCAACGGGTCCGACCTTTCTATCCGTCGAAGCCACTCGAGGTACGTTCCTCTGGGCGGCTGATCCCGATCCTCTTATCCGGCTCGCTGTCCGGGATCCGGATCCGGGCGGCCGCCCGCTCTTCCTGGACGGCAAGGAGCTCCTTCTCGTTGATGAGGCCGAACGGGTGGAGCAGGGTTTCACCTTTCCCGGAGAGGCCTTCCGGACCCGGCCGCCAGTTTTCGAATCCGATCTCTTCTTGACCATTGAAGTTGCAGATCTGGCCTTGAGGTATCCGCGGTGACTGTACTCGATGATTTAACTGCCCTCGATCTGTCTGTGCTGCTCGATGCCCGGCTCACGATCAAGCATGCCGCAGGGAGCGTCGATATCCAGGCCGTCGTGGACGGCGGCGCCGTACAGGCAGCTCTGGGGGATTTCGGCAGAACGATCAATGCCTTGCGCGAATCGTTCGAGGATCCCGCTGCATTGATCTCCCCTCTCGTTGACCGGCTCGGCGGACTCCTCGGACCACTGAACCTGGACGACCTCCCGGTTGTCAGGTACCTGGAGGCTGTTCGCGAGGGAGCCGAGATCATGGCTCAGCTCTTTCAGGGTCTTGACGGGAACTTACTGGAGCTGGGCCGGCCGCTGGGCACGTCTCTGGGAGACCTGTTCGATGCGGCGGGCTCCGGAATCGGTGAGTATGCCCAGGTATCTCTCGACAACATCGCGTCGTTCCGCAAGCTGGTCGACAGGGTGGAACACGGCCTGCCCTCCGATCCGGCGGCGCTGGTTGACCTGGCTGTCGATGTCCTTTTGCCGTTCCCCCGCTCCGCTCTGCTCGAGATGAGGGATCGGATCGGCGAGCTCCTCGATGCAGCCGAGGCGATCACCCTTCCTTCGACGCGGACCCAGGCCCTGGCGATCTCGATGAAGGACGTGGCAGCCGCAGCAAACAGCGGCGACGCCGGCAGGCTCGATCTGGCGCTCCAGGAGCTCGAAAGTGTGCGCGCCAATTCGGTCGGAGCGATTCGTGACGACATTCTGGGTCTCTTTTCCAGGATCGACCGGATGCGGCTCGGCAGTGCGCTCGAACCGGTCGTCGAGGCGAGCCGGATCATCAACAAGGCGGAGGAGGGGATTCTCGAGTTCCTGCACAAATGGCAATCGGAGCTCGGGGATGTGCGCGCCTTCGTGGAGAGCATCGAGCCGGAGAAGATCGGCGAGCTCCTCGACCTTCTACTCGACTGGCTCGAGCAGAGGGCCTACAAGGCGATCGATGAGACGGTCGACCTCCAGGTCGAGCGCGTCAAGGAGCTGCTGCGTGGGCTGCTGAAGCACATCCCCCTCCGTTCGCTACGTGCCGAGCTGAGCAGCTACTTCCAGGCCACGGCCGGCGCCGTGGAGGAGGCGGACCTGGGACGATACGCCCGGGCGGTCCGCCAGGCGGTGGACGGCGTGACGGAGACGATCGAGTCTCTCGATCTGGGCGAGGAGATCCGGGCTGCCATGGAGCAGGTGGAAGAGGCGATCAACAACTTCCTCGACCCGGTCATCACCGCGCTGGAGTCGATCTCCGGAAGGATCGACGAGCTGGCCGACGAGGCGAGCGGCATCATCGACAGGCTCAACAGCACGCTGGCCGGATTCAAGGAAGCCATGGACAGGATAGCCGAAGCCACGGACCGTCTCGGGATCGAGGATGCCGTGAAGCAGATCTCGGGGAAGATCACCGATCTGCGCGAAGTGGCGGAAGACCTCCTCACCGCGGTGCCGCTGCCCGACGCGATGAGACCCCAGGTCGACCAGCTCATCGTCAAGCTGGACGAGATCGACTGGGACGAGGCTTTTCAACCCCTTCGCTCGGCGGCCGAGGAGTTCAACATCCCCGACGAGATCACCGGCACCCTGACCGCTGTGCTCGAGCGCGCCTCGGAGATCGTCGACAATCTCGTTCCCGCCGGGGTGATCGCCTCCATCGAGGAGGAGCTGGGGCGCACGCTCGACGTGATCCGCGATTTCGATCCCTCGTCCCTCCTCTCCGGCGTGACCGATATCATCGAGGAGGGAGCCGGCTTCGTCGAACAGATCGATGCCGTTTCCTTGACCGAGCCTCTTCGCGAACCGTTCCGGACCGTTCTCGAGCTGATCGATCGAGCCCATCCGCGGCAGCTCCTCTCCCCGGTGATCGAGGCGTACGAGGAGCTGATGGGCCGGATCAGCGTTCCGTCTCCCGATACGGCCACACGTCGTGCGGCCGAGGTCATCGGAAGCGCGGGCGAGAATGCCGGGCGAAGGGCAATCGAGCCGGTCCGGTCTCTCGCACCGCCGGGATCGGTGAATCTTGCCGAACAGCCTTCTGCGGGAGGCGATGCCCCGCCGGAGAATCCCCAGGTTCGACCAGGCGATGTGGTGCGCATGTTCGGATATCTGCCTGCCAAGATCCGCGAAGGCCTGGCGAACCTGCAGGCGGGCCCGGCCGGCGAGGTCCTGCAGGGAATCGACAGCCTCTGCGGCGGCCTAGCCGCGCGGCTGCGGCAGGTGGAAGCTGCGGTGGGGAGCATGGAAACCCGCATCGAATCTGATCTGGACCGGCTTCTCGCGCCTCTTGGCAGCGCCCAGCTGGAAGCGCAAACAGCCATCAGTGCAAACGTCAGGGTTCTCGGCGCGGAAGTGGACGTGAGCGCCTCCCTCGATCTCGTGGCCCTGGCCGGGCCGGGAGCCATGCGCGCCGCCCTGGACGATGTGATGGACCAGGCTCGCACGCAGGCCAGGCGGGCTTCCGCCGCGGCAGGGCGGGCCGGCTCTCTGCTGCACACCGCTGCCAGTGCGCTGGAGCGCTGCCGGCTGGCCGGGTTCGGCAGCGATCTCGACGCCTTCCTGGCCGCGCTCGATCCCGAACCGCTGGCAGCGGAGCTCGACCTGCTTGCCGCCGCGGCACTGGGCAAGTACCCCGGGATCGTCGCTCAGCTGGAGGAGGAGCTCGCTTCGGTGCAATCCCGGATCGAGAAGCTCGTGCTGGATCTCAATCCCGGCACGCAGGCGCAGAAGTTCCTCACCGTTCTCGAGGTGCTTCGCGAGGAGCTCGACGTGCTCGATCCCGGGCGCCTGGCAGATGAACTGGGCGAGATCCACGCGGCGATCCGCGCGATCGTGGCAGCCTATGATCCCACGCTCCTGGCGCGGGAAGTCCAGGAAGCCCTGGATGCGGCAGCCGGCATGCTCCGCTCGCTGCAGCCCGAGGAGCTGCTGGCTGACCTGCCTTCCCTGGAAGGGCCTCTGAACCGCGTGGAGAGCGCCGTCCCTTCGAACGCGTTGAGCGATATCGGACATTCACTGGAAGAGGTCGGGCAGAAGCTGAAGGAGATCGATCCGAGCAGCCTGATGGCTGCCATCGAGGAACTGCCGGGCAGGCTCCTGAAGGCCAGCGAGGATGCGGTCGCTGCACTGGCCAAGGAGATCAAGGCGCTGCTGAAGTCGCTCCGCTACGCCAGCAGCTCGGTCTCCGTGTCCGTAGAGGTGGAGACTGGATGATGAAGAGCTTACCGGTCGAATCGTTCCTGATCCCCGGCGCCGATGCCAGGCTCCGGTACGAGAGAGACGAAAAAGGCCGGCTCGTCCGGCTTACCTGTCGTGGCCGCACCTATCTGAAGGTGGAAGATGATGTCCGCATCCTCGGCGACGGCCTGGCCTCTGTTCGCGAGGTCACCGTTCCGGCCGGCATCGTGCGACACGTCCGCACGGCGGGCCGGTCGTGGACGGAGAAGTATCTTCTCGACGATCGCGGCCGGCCGGCGAGCATCGACGGCGTGACGGTCCGTCGCGACGAGCTCGGTCGCGTCACAGCCTGCCAGGGCGGCGGGGTGAACTGGTTCTACGGTTATGCCGGTGATTCACTGGCCGTGATCGAAGGCCCCGGGGGTGTCCGGCACCTGACTCACGACAGCCGTGGCCGCCCCGTTAAGGTGCGGGAGAACGGCAGCGCCACCACGTTCAGCTACGATGAAGGCGGGCAGCTGACGCCGGCGCCTACCCTCCCCTCAGGGTGGCGGCGAGATATGTTGGGACGCCTCTGGACAATCAAGGACAACCGTGGCCGGATCCTGTTCACCTACCTGTGGGACGGGATGTCCTGCCTCGGGCGGATCGACGGGTCGCCCGGCGAACCGCTGGCTGCGGCGTTCTCCCTCGATCCCTCGTTGACCCCTGTTCGGGTCATCACGCAACATGGTTTCACCGCGATTCCGCGGGATGCATTCGGTGAAGGGCTGCTCGAGCACGAGGGGATTCCGGGACTTTTCGGCGGTGCCGTCCATGACGGTTTCGTTCTTCTGAGCGCGCGCGCCCTCAACCCTCGCACGGGGGCTTTCGACAGGCCGGATCCGTGGCACGGCGAATCGGGCGATCCTCGCCGCAAGGACGGATATCGCGGACCTCTCACCGTGGAGAAGGCGCGTGCCGGCAGCTATGCGGTCTGCCGCAACGACGCCGTTGGCTTCACCGATCCCACGGGCGAGATCTCCATTCCCCTGATCCTCAGCGATCTCACCTGGTCGCTGCCGAACAACCAGATGGGCTGGCTGGGGATGGACCTGACGCTGAACTTCTGGCTGAGCCTCCTGATCAGCCCCTTTCAGGCCATGGCCGGAACCGACGAGACCTTCATCGAGCACTTCTTCAGCTACTCGGGGCTGGTGAGCAGCGATCGGCTTGGAAGCTTCGGCGTTCGCCGCGACGGGTTGTTCGCCGACCACAATCCCAATCCGCGGGCATATTCGGTTCAGCACATCATCTGGTCCGAGAAGCAGGAGTTCGACGAGCTGAAGGACGTGCGCGTCCTCGATCCCAGGCAGGCTTTTCGTCCAACACTCTACGGAACCCTGCTGCGTGTCGATCCTGTTGATGCCGATCCGTTTATCCTGCGCGGGACGAGGGCTCCGGGTGGCGTCAGTACGACAGACGATGCCGAGGGCTGGAGCCGCTGCGGCGGGCCGGCTGAACCCGTGATACCCGGCTCTCCGGTGCCGCATTTCCCATCGGGCGGGCTTCATTTCGATGAGGGGGCCCACGCCGGGCTCAGCGGTCCGCGGGACGCGCGACTGGCCGAGCTCGATGTCGCCGGTCCCCTCGGCTGGGGAACATTGACGCAGCGCGCCGTGCTCACCGTGACTGCCACGGGGCTCGGTCTCAGCGCGGACGGCTTCGTGCTTCTGTCCGACGGCTCCGGCAGGCTGCTGGCCACGAAAGTGCTCTCCGCCCTGGAAAGCGGGGGCCGGACACGCATCCGCGTCGCTGACGATGCATCAGTCATGGGATCGGGCGACATCCGCCTGCGCGGCCTCGACGGGCCGTTATCCACCGAACCGGTCAGGCACGGTTCCGCTCCTGAAACGACCCAGCTCGACACGAGCGGCACGACGGCGACCTACACGCAGGGCGACGTGCTGCGCCTGGAGAAGGGCGGTTCGTTCCAGACGGCGATCGTGGAGCATCTCGAAGCCCGGGTGCTCGTGGATGAAGCCCTGCCCGCAGATCTGAGCGCTCCCTTCAAAGTTCGCCAGGGAAACGCGTTGCGGCCGTCTGTGCCGGGATCGGCTGTCAGGCTCAACGATCCGGCTGTCAATGACGTGCTCGATTTCACCGGCAGCCCGAACGCGCCGGTGCGAGGAACGGCGCTGGTGCTTCAGAAGGGGGGCAGCCGCCTGACCGTGGTGATCGTCGAGGAGATTGCCGGTACGGAACAGAGACGCGTGGACCGCGATCTCGGCTCCCTCGCCTCTCCCGGTGACAGCCTCGACTGGTGGGTCATGGATCGCGGCACGGAGCTGGGGGATTCCGAGGCGCCGGGCAGCGGAGCCGGCGTTACCTACAAACCTGACGCGGTGCGGACGGCTCCCACTTCCGGGTATCTCTGGGTCGAGGGCACGCCCGACGATCCGGCCCGTCCCGGCCTGGCCGTGCGCACCATCACCGGAGCGGCCTATGATGCCCTCTCTCTCTCGGCGAACGGTCTCGGCCCCCTGACCGGGGAGTATCAAGTCGAGAGGTTCCTTACTGAGGCGCCCGACCGTATCGGCCTGTCCATCGAACGGGAGCAGGCTCTTTCTCTTCAACCGGGAGTGGACATCAGTGGTCACGCACTCCAGGTCCAGAAGCTGTCTGCCCCCACCGTGGCAGGAGCCGCCGGCGGCGTTCTCTTTTCCAACGTCACCCTGACCGGTTCGTCATGGACGGTCACCATCCCGTCCGGCACCGTTCCGAGCAGTCAACCCACACCGGCCCAGGCCGTGATCCTGAACGACGGCTCCAATCCGCCGGAGCTGGTCGCTGTCAAGGCGATCCACGCCGTCACTACTTTTCAGAGCACACTGTCCGTCGCTGAAACGGGATTGGAAATGGTGCCGCTCCGGAACGGCTCTCCTCTTTACTCTGCCCTGCGCCGCGGCGATTTCGAGATCACCGTTCTTCCCGAGGTCGCGGGGGACCGCGTGGAGATGCCGGAGTTCAGCAAGGGAGAACTCGTCGAGGTCGGCTGGACCGGTTTGAATCCCTTCCTCCTCTACAGGGTGTCGGACGCGGATGGTACCACGCTGTCTCTGGCTGGGGATCAGAAGATCGCTTCGACGATCCCTGCAGGGAATCCGGTGCCCGGCCTCACTATCAGGCGGCTCGTTCCCGATGATCCCGAAACAGGAGGATCGCGATGCGGCCTTCTTGGCGAACCGGTGGGAGGCGTCCCTGCTGGAGACAAGGTTGAAACGACGCAGATCCGCTTTGCCGTCTGGAATCCCGACACGCCGCTGCGCCTCGATCGTGTCGCCGTGATCGATGGCGACGATGTGTGGCCGGCGCGGGTGGACTCGGGCGCTGCCGTGGCGCTCACCTTCGAGTTCGACAGCTCTCCCGGACTGGCCGGCCCGGTGGACATGGCTGCTCCCAACGTTGCCGCCACGGACTACGCCGCCGATTACACGCAGGAGCAGAGCGCCGTGACGATCCGTTCCGCCCTCCCGAATGTCGCCGGAGCAGGTTCGGCGGACGACCTGGTCATCGCCATGCCGTTCCGTGAAGCGACAGAGCCTCACAGGCTGGCCGCCTCGGGGCAGTTGAGCGCAGGGACCCTGCTCGTGCCTGAAGAGCATGGCGTCTACGAGGTCGATCGCTGCCAGAGCCTGACGGATCACGAGCTGACGCACACTCTCCAGTACGCCCGCTGGGGCCAGTGGATGACCTCTTTCTTTCCCGTGGGAGCCCTCGAGGGGATCATCGAGCTCGCCTCTGACGCCGAGTTGCCTGAGTTTTCTCCCTACGTTTCCGGCGACATCGAGCTGGAGGAGGGGACGGGACGCCGGCTTCTAAACATTCCCGACTTCGGCGGTGTCGAGTTCGAGGAGGGAAGCAGCGTGCAGATCGCATCCGCCTCGCGCGCCGCGGTCATGCGCGAGCTCGGCCAAAGGGACGGGCAGCGCTTCGAGATCGGCGGCGATGGAGGTATCTCTCCCGGCCCGGTCAGCGTGCGGATGCAGACGAGCGGTCCGGGATGGATCGTCGATGCGGCCCAGTTCCTTACAATCGGCGGATTGCTGAACTTCGTCACGGGAAACACCTACGGCGGACTCTTCTGGTGCTTCGGCAAGCTGTTCTATGCGCTGGGGCGGCTGATTGGGGGGAAGGGTGACAACCACCCCGCTACCGTGGAGCAGGAAGGCCGCGTGCTGCGCCTGGAAGATCCGGAGGGCCGCGAAGCTTTGCGCGGCGCATCCCGTGTGATCGTGCAGTCGGGCGACGCCACGGTGGTGAGGCAGACCGGCGAAACCGAGGAAGGCGAGGAGCGTGAAGAAGGCGTGCTCTACCTGGCCTCGAGCGTCGAGTTCGAAGGATCGGTTCGCGTGGCGCCCTATTCCACTCACACGCCCGATTCGGCCTGGGACTGGAACGACTACTTCCCGGCCCGCGTCTCCGATCCGCTCCGTCCCTGCTCGATCGAGGTGTTTCCGGCCGACGGGGAAAGCCTGGAGCTGCACCCTCACGACCGGGTGGTCGTCACCGTGGACACGCGGTCGATGAAAACAAACGTCACTGCCGTGAACGGCAATCAGGTGGAGCTGGAAGATGAGCCGTTCAACTCGGGCGATCTGCGCGAGCTGCGAATCGCCAAGATCGGCGAGAACGATCCCATGGGGAATGCGGACAGCTACCTGATGGGGGAGATGGGCATGGGATGGCTGCGTTGGATCCTCGATCCGTACGGGCAGCTGAACTACCGGACGCATCCTGAGCCGGGATCGTTCTGGGACGTGATCTCCCGGATGGGACGCTATATCCTGGGATCCCAGTCATGGTCGATCCTCGTGCCCGGGTACATGCTCTGGTTCATCCTCGTGGACCAGATCAAGGGAACCGGACATTTCTCTCCGGCCGAACAGGAAGCTTCCGAGGAAAGCGGCGACCTCTATTCCGCCCTGGCGCGGCTGCGCGAGAACCTTTCCGTCGTGGGCGACGTCTCCCGTTACTGGTGCTGGCCGTGGTGGGATGAGAACAGGATTGGAACGGTCGTCGAATCCGGGAGACAGGACGCGCCGGGCGTGCACCTCAAGGAGCATCCGCTGGCACTGCCGTCGTTCAGCAATACGGGAACCCCGGGCAGCGAGCCGAACCAGGGAGCTCGAGCTCTCGCCGGATCAGGCGACCAGGTGCCGGATTCGTTTTTCCAGAAGGACGACACGGCACCTCTCGACCCGTTGTCTCCAGGCACGTTTGGACCGGACAGCTTCCCTCCCGACTATCGCGGATGGCTTCCGACCAGTCCCGTGCTCGAGCGCTGCAGCGGCGCGTACATGGCTTTCTGCCGGCCCGGGCGGCACAGGGTGACGGTCCAGGACAGCAATACGACAGCGGCCCAAGAGGCCCGGGAAACCCAGGATGAGGAGATGCAAACCCTCTTCTTCGACGTCGACGTGGCCGACGTCACGGTGCGCATCTCTGGTCAGGTAGTGCAGGAGGGCGACACGGTCACCCTCGTTCACATGCAGCGGGCATCGGTCGCCGTGACGCCCGGTGCAGAGCGGAAGTACGCCGTCCGGCTGCTCCAGCCCCAAAATGGTGATACGCTGCGCCTCGATGGAAGCGGGGCGATGATCGCGCAGTCGAGCGACAACTCCGAACCGGTCGATATCGCGCGAATCTATCGATACGATCAAGGCTCGGATTCGTGGGACGCCGGCGTTCTGAACCATCACGGGATGAACCGGAAGGGAGATCTGCAGATCACGGTGCGGCGGTTTTTCGTCGATGTGGTTCACGAGCTCCCCTTCCGTGCGGCCAGGTCGCTCAATGCAGCTGTTCTCGATGCCGGCAATCCCCTTCTCCCCGGTCAGGACGCATTCCTCCTCGTTCCCGCATCGATGACAGGACCGCTGACGCGCGGTGCCGTGACCTACAGCGGCGGCAGCCATCCATCCGATCCCAGCCCCGACATCGTGCCGGAAAGCACGCCTGCATCCCTGGCTGAGTTCATCGGAGGCGGCGGTGTCATCCGGATCCGGTGCCGGGATGTCGATCCTCCCGAGGAGGAGGCGGCCATGGCCTTTCACATCGACGTGGGGCAGCCGGGAGACACGTCGACCCTCGATGCCGTTCTTCATTACCATCCTCACTTCCGCCTCGTGGCCGGAGGCGGCAGCGCGGCCGACTATCGCGTGGCGCGGGGATCGAGCCTCGCGCTGCAGTGCGTGGACGCGAGCGGCGGTGCGGTGAATCCCGACTCCAACGTGAGCGTCGTGCCGGACGAGGACATCACCACCTCCGTCTCCGGTTCGACCGTGACGATCGATGTGGCCGGCAGCGCGGCAACGGGACCCCGCCGGGTTCTGGTGAAAGACTCCTCCGACGCGAGCAAGATGGCCAAGCGAACGATCGAGATCACGGCCTGATGGGGCTCGTTTATTACCATAAATCACTATTAATTAAAGGGTAGTGGTCGTGTTTTTAATAAAAACCATTGCGTTTTGAGTGATTTTGTGGTATGGTGCTAAATCCCTTTCGGGACCACACCTTTCGAGGGAGCATCACAAGGGATTTCCAGCTGTTCTTTGACTGAGAGGATGTTCCGGGTTCGAGCGGCTGCCTTGCCGTTCGTCTCAAGATTCGGAAGGAGAACGTCATGGCTGTCACGAGTTTGACGAAGCAGGAGATTTTCAAGTACCTGAGGCCCGACCAGGTTCGTGCGCTCAGCGATTCCTCCGAGGTTATCGGTTTGAGAGCTGGTGATGACGTCTATTACAGGGGAGCGAAGGCGGACTACTTCTATATCGTCCTGGAAGGACAGGTGGCATTGCGATTGCCCGGACAGGCGGGGATCAATGTGGTGATCGACCAGCTCACGCCTGGTGCGATGTTCGGTTCCTGCATCTCCTTTGCCATCGACTCCTATGCTCTCAACGCGCAGTGCGTGGAAGATACCGAGCTCCTCAAGATCAGGGCGGACGCCCTGAAGGGGCTGATGGACAACGAACCGCAGATGGGGTACAGCATCCAGTCGCAGATCTCGAAGATCTACTTCAAGCGCTACATCGACACGATGAACAAGCTACAGGCCATCGTGATGAACATGCCCGTCGAGACGGCCTGATCGGGATGCGGTTTCTGCTGCGGAGATTTCCAGGCTGCTGGCTTGGCTTCGCTATTCAAGCAGCAGGACGTTGCTGGTCCTGCAATCGGTCAGATCCAGCGCCTGGAAGTGGAACAGGCCGCAGGCTCCCGGGGGAACCGAAGTGATCAAGGTGGCCAGGCCGTTCGGATCCGCGGTGATCGTGGTTCCCAGGGCGACCGTGCTGTCCAGACCGAGCACCGTTCCGGCGCAGGGATAACCATTGGGGATGACGAAGGAACCCTGGGCTCGTGCATAAAGGAGCGCTACCTGTCCGTCGGGAGTAACATTGTCGATGCTGAAATGCACATCGGTCGGACACGAGCCTCCGATGGCGAGATTCAAGGAACTATCCGGAACAACGCTCCCGCTCTCCGCATGTCCCTTGTAGCTGATGCCGTACTGGATGTCGAAATGGCTCCTCGCCGTGTCTATCATCGATGCCTGATCGGTTGACAGGGGGGAGAGGAGGAAGAGGGTCATGTCGAGGCCCCGGTCGTGATAGTTGCCGATGAGCGTGAATTCGATCGATGTGACCTCGACGGTGATGTTCAGCTCCGAGATTTCCGGATTGTACCAGGGGATGTACAGATCGACGAACTGCCCGGTGCCGTTCTCGAAGTCTCCAATGGTGTAGGTCCATTCGAAGGAGCCTGTCATCTGCCGGGGGGGATCGCCGGGATGGCTCATGTCGGGGAGCAGCCACACATCGTCGAGTGTATAGGTCACCGTGGCTGTCTGTGCCAGGGCCGTTGACGACATCCCTGCCAATGACACGATGAGAGTGATTCCAAGCAACAGGTGCATCGCGGCTCCAGGCGCTTTATTCATCGGTCAGACTCCTCTGTTCATGAATGTTTCATTTGGGAGACAGAACACTCACTTTGATAGCCCAGGGCGGCCTGTTTGCACGATGATCTCTAATGTTTAACTATTTAACAGGTTTTGGAGAATATGAGCGCCGTGGCAAAGGCGCATGCTTCATCGTCTCCTTCATCCTCGATTCGATGACAAAGGGATAGAGAGTCCCTGTTCGTAGCCCATCGATCCCTTATCAAAAATCCCGGGGTGTGAGCCTGCTCTCCTCGCCTTTCTTGATATGGAGCGCGTGTCTCTTTGATCCGTATTGAACAAGGCAGGGTCTTCCACCGAGATTCCTGATCACCGCGTGCGATAGGCGGCCCTCCTTCCAGAAGATGTCCACCTCGAAGCCGCCGCGGGCGCGAAGCCCCTTGACCGATCCGTCTGGCCACTTCGACGGCAGTGCCGGCAGAAGGTCGATGATCGTCCGCCCCTCGTCGGTCACCCGGTGGGATTGGAGCAGCATCTCCGGAATGCCGCTGGCGGCACCGAGGTTCCCGTCGATCTGGAACGGCGGATGAGCGCAGAAGAGGTTGGGGTAGATCCCGCCGCCCTTGTACTCGGTCTTGGACGATCCCGTGAGCCGGAGCAGGTTTCCCAGAAGCTTGTGCGCGCGATCGCCATCCTTCAGTCTAGCCCAGAAGTTGACCTTCCAGGCCATGGACCAGCCCGTCCCGCCGTCGCCGCGCATCTCCAGGGACTTCCTGGCCGCCTCGAACAGGTCAGGTGTCCTCTCGAGGGTGATCTCGCTGCCGGGGAACAGGCCCCAGAGGTGGGAGACATGGCGATGCTTGTTGCCGGGATCATCCTTGTCCTTCAGCCACTCCTGGAGCTGGCCGTGCCGCCCGATCTGATTGGGAGCAATCCTGTGGGACAGCTGAGCCAGCTTCTCGCGCAGATCCTGATCGACGTCGAGGATGCGCGACGCTTCGATGCAGTTCGAGAAGAGTTCGCGGATGATCTGGTGATCCATGGTGGGGCCCAGAACAAGTCCTCCGATCTCTGGCGAGTTCGAGGGGCCCGAGATCAACCAGCCGTTGTCGGTGCGGGGATCCTCGATGAGAAAATCCACGAAGAAGAGGGCGGCCTCCTTCATGGCGGGATAGGCGCGGCTCCTCAGGAAATCGACGTCCAGGGAATAGAGGTAATGCCACCAGAGGTGCTGGCAGAGCCAGGCGCCGCCCGTGACCCAGATGCCGTGATTGGCCGCATTGATCGGCGCCGCCCCTCTCCAGATGTCCGTGTTGTGATGAAGCACCCACCCTCCGCAGTTGTAGTGCATTCTGGCCACCTTGCGCCCGGTCCAGGAGCAGTCCCGGATCAGGTCGAAGAGCGGCTCATGGCATTCGGCGAGGTTGCACGTCTCCGCGGGCCAGTAGTTCATCTCCGCGTTGATGTTGACCGTGTACTTGCTTTCCCAGGGCGGGTTCATCCGGTCGTTCCACAACCCTTGAAGGTTGGCCGGCTGGGATCCGGGGCGGCTCGAGGCGATCAGGAGATAGCGGCCGTACTGAAACACCAGGCTCACGAGATGCGGGTCATCGTGGCTGCGGTACTCGTTGACCCGGTCATCGATCGGCTTCTTCACCTGCTCGGTGACGCCCAGATCCAGGTCGACCCGTCGGAACAGATTTTGGTGATCCTGGACGTGCCGCTCGAGCAGGGTAGCGTGATTCCCCCTCAGCGAGGCGAGCACCTCCTCGCACGCCTTTGCCGGATCAGCGCCGACGTCGCGGAAGTTCCTGTAGCTGGTGGCGGCGGCAAGAACGAGGGTGATGCGATCCGCCTCCCTGATGCAGAGCCTGTCCCCTTCGCGCGTCACGGTTCCATTGTGATCGAGCACCTCGAGCCGCGATTCGAAGGTCAGGATGCTTGGATGAAACTCCTTGTCCCGATTGTGGACATACCCTGAAACGCGCCCCTTCAGCACGAGCAGGTCGGGATGAACCTCCAGCCGGGAATCTTCGTGGGGAGTTGTCATGGAAACGGCTACGCTGATCCGCTTCGGTCCGTCCGCGGTGAGATGGACCACCATGACCTTGTCGGGATGACTGCAGAAGTACGATCGGTTGAAGGTCGTGCCGTTCCTTTGATAGGTCACCGATGCCAGGGCCTTGTCAAGATCCAGGGAGCGTTCATAGGAGCTGACGTCCTCCGGCCCTTCGAACTCGAGCCAGAGATCCCCGAATGGTTGATACCGCTCCTGCCGCAGCGGGAGGCTCATGAAATTCCGCCCGGCCAGACGGTCCGCCTCGAGCTGCTTCCCCGCGAAGAGAAGCCTGCGGATTTCCGGCAGCGATTCCGAAGCCCGGGCATTGGAATAATCGTGGGGAATGCCGGTCCAGAGGGTGTCTTCGTTGAACTGGATCTGCTCCTTCGCGATCCCGCCGAACACCATGCCGCCCAGGGAGCCGTTGCCCAGGGGCAAGGCTTCCATCCACTGGGCCGCCGGACCGTCGAACCAGAGGCGCAGAGCCTTCCCGTCAACCGCGGCGGCATCGCGCGGGGAAGCCAGGAAGATAAACGAAACGACTGCCGTCATCATCGACAAAGCAAGGGGCTTGTTCTTCCGCATGAGTCCTCCTTGTCTGACATCTCGCTGAAGTGAAGGCATGTTACGTTATCATGATCGTGTGGGAGAGCAGCTCACTTGCCTTTCGCGGCGATCCGCTCCAGCGCCTTGCGGAACCTCTTGTGCTCACGGCAGAGGTGAACGAACCGGGTCTCCCCGGGACGCCCCTTGGCGCGGATGATCTCCACGAGATCCTTCTTCTCCCTGGCTGGCCATCTGTCGAGACGGGGGATCTGCACGATGATGAGGGAGAGCCTCCTTAACCATTCCCTCTCCCAGGTGGGCCACTTCGTCCAGCCGCGACATCCGAGAGCGGCTGCCGCTTTCTTCGTGCAGGAGGCGATCGCCTTCGTCGCGTCGCCGTCGAAGTCCTGACCGATTTTCCTGGTAGCGCTCACGCTCAGGTCCACCAGCGGGAAGTCGGGTGATATCCCGGTCGACGGCCCGTCGAGCATCAGGTACTGGTCGCTCACGGCCAGCTCCTCGAGGGTGGCGATAGGCGTCCGGTAGGAGCGGTCCTTCCCGATCTTCTTCGCCTCCCGGCCGGCGAGAGCCGCGACCTTGCGGTCGATGGGCCGGAATCCCAGGTTGTAGTAGAACCAGAACGACCCGGACTGAAGCCCCTCGTCGTTCTCGTAGCCCACCTGGTAGCGCTCGATCTTGAATCGCGTGCAGCCGAACTGGTTGTGAAAGAACCGGATGAACTGCGAGAAGATGAAGGCGGCCTCCCCGCCGCGCCACGAGGCGAAGATGTTGACGGCGATCTCCACCTGATCGAAGAGGATGGCGCCGACCCCGTAGCCGATGACGTACCCGTTCTTGACGATGAGCGCCGCATAGTCGCTCTCCAGGGTGAGCCGGTGACGCTGCTGCACGCCGTAGAGGACGAGGGTGTACCCCCGGCCGCAGTCGGCGACGAGCACGTCGTCGCTCGAGGCGTACTCGATCGGGTAGAGGCTCCTGTGGCGGACGGCCAGCACGCAGCGCAGGAGCTTGATCAGGTGGCGCGCCCTGTTGGACGGAACAGGCGAGGCGGGAGGCAGGGGCTCGCGGATGGCGTCGAGGAAGGCTGGCATCTTTCGCAGCAGCGGCTCGTCGTGAAAGTACGGCTCGCTGCGGCCCATGCGGCCGTGGATCGTGGACACGGGGGTGTCGCCGAGCTCCCAGATCACCGGCAGGTTCATCGCGTCGTAGAGGGTTCGCCTGACCGAATGGGGGGCCCGCATTGCCTCGATCCTCTCGACGATCCACCTGAGGCTGGAGCGGGACGGATCGCCCATGCGGAGGGCGAGCCACTCATCGGTTGTCAGGTCCGCCAGGTCGAGACCATCGTTCTCGCACCACTCGGCGATGAGGGTGAGAAGGATGTCGAGCTTGTCCGTCGACTCGAGCTCTTCCCAGTCGATGTCAAGATCGTCGCCGAACCACTGGAGCAGCCAGACAACGGCCGCGTAGTCGTATTCGTAATGCATCGTTGTGCCGGTGATGCCCGTGTCATCGAGCAAGAGAGCGCCGTCGGGGTCGCGTTTCCGGAGGCGGCGGACACGCGCGATGAAGCGATCGCACTCGGCGCTTGCCAGGCGGAGAATCTCGCGATCGTCCGGATAGGCCCGGATGAAGAGGAGCGCTTCGTGGTAGTCGATCAGCTGCTGCGGCTCGTCGATCTGCGTCCGGGAAAGCAGCGAGAGAAGAACCTCCTTCTCGGTACGCGTCTCTTCGGTGAACCGATTTCGAATCGCGGCGAGCTGCCGGATCATCTTCTTTGTCGACCAGGATTTGTATCGTTTTCTGCTGGCAGGAATGGCTCGAACCTCCGATTTTATGGATTTTCTTTTTCCTGTCTCCGTCTTGATCCATCATACAGGGAGATGGAGATGATTTCATTCTTTCAACGGCCAGTGAATGCAGTGATAGAGGAATCGAACCCGGTTGCCGGGTTGTTCTCTTTTTTTCAGGTAAGGATCGTGAGGAAGAGTTGTCTATTTGCTCTTTCAACCTTGCACGAATTCGGTAAATCTGAGACTGTTTTCAAGGGCATACGGAAATTTCATAGACCTCATTGCGTGACAGGCCTGTCCGGCAGGATTTTTGAAAGGAAAAGGTGTGGATTGTCCGAGATTGAATACCGTTTTTACCTCGTTCCCTCTTCTCCTGGCGTTTTTCCTCCACTTCGCACCGGGCTGCACAACCGTATCCGTCGATGCCACCTTTCCCTATCCTGAGAAGAAGCCTCTCACGGCGATCAAGAACCTGATCGTGCTGAATGATCCTGAAGATGAGGAGAGGAAGGGATTTCCTGTCGGCTGTGGCAGAATCCTCTGCGGCAATATCGAGAGCGACATTACCCGGAAAGGCCATTTCTCGATTCTCGAGCGGGAAAAACTGGCCCGCCTGCTCGAGGAGAAGAAACTCGCTCAAAGCGATCTCTTCGCCAGCGACTCGCTGGCAGCGAAGATGGGCTGCCTGGCTGGAGCCGACGGGATGATTTTGGTCGTCCTGTACAAGTACGGGTATTCCGAGCAAAAGATGTCATCCTACAGGCCCGTCTACGATCATGTGATCGCCGGTTTCAAATGGGTCGTGAACCTCGTCGCCGAGGTCGAGCACACTCCCACGATGGTCTACGAGCGAAAGGGGGCGGCCAGCGTCGAGGGGCGCATCCGATTGATCGATACTTCCACCGCGGAAATACTCCGGGAGGCCGTCATTCCGAGCAAGCACGGGGACTACAAGAAGAAGGCGAACCGCGAACCGGATACGATCGATTACGACGCCCTTCTCAGGCAATGCCGCTCGGATATTTCCCGAATTTTTGCGACCACGCTCTATCCGTCCAAGAAGAATGAGGTCGTGGTGGTGCGAAAGGGAGGCGGTCTCCTGGGAATCGGAAACCATGAGCTGATGGACAAGGGTGTCGAATTCGCCAAGGAGAGGGAGTGGGAGAAAGCCCTGGAGGAGTTCGCGAAGGCCAGGGAGAGCATCCAGCAAGGTCCGGATACGGCGAAGGAGCGGAAAGAAGAGTGGTGCAGCTTGATGAACATGGCCATGATGCACGCCTGTCTTGCCGACTTCGACAGCGCGTACAAGAACTTGGATGAGGCGGAGATTCTATTGCCGACCGCCGACTTCTCCGATGAATACGCCTGGGTTCAGCATCGCAAGAGGACCCACGAAGCCTTCCAGGCCCAGTTCAATAACAACCGGATCCCGGCGCAGCCTGAAGAGGAGGACGAAAGAAGTCTGATCAAGAGATTCGTGGACGGCATCTCGAACATGCTGGGCACGGACGACGGTTGACCAGCCCGCACTACTCGCGAAGGAAGAGCCAGATCCAGCCGTGGTTCTCGTACTCGCACGGGAGCTTGGCGCTGAGAGCGGACATCTCGTGGCGGATGACCTGCAACTTCTCCTTGACCTTCTCCAGCTCGGCCTTGTCCTTGATCTTCGAGCTGCCGTAGACCTTGCTGTTCAGGGAGCTGTACTCTTTCCCGATCGTTTCCAGCTCCTTGAGAATCATCTCGTACTCCGCCGCCTGCTCCGGCGTCGGATCGGGGCGATCGGGTTTCAGCGTCGCCAGGTCGCCGAGAAGAAGGTCGAGCCTGCCGTCGCCGTTCCAATCGGCGACGCAGACCTTGGAGCGCCTGCCCCGGCTCGGCTCCTTTGGTGCGTTTTCGCCGTACTGCCCCTTGCCGGCCGGCACGAGCTTGATTGCCGCGGCGAGCTCGGGCGATGCGGACTTGCCCACGTTGCGGTAGAGCACGACACTGCCGTCGCTCGATCCCACGAGAAGGTCGAGATCGCCGTCGCCGTCCCAGTCTGCTGTGCAGGGACCGGCGTTGCCGATCACCCGGACCGGCCGGCCCTTGGCCTGGAGAGGAAGTTCCTTGCCAAATCTGTATGACTTTCTGCTTCCCTCGTTCGGGATGAGATGGACCGATCCCCTGATGTCGCCGACGATCAGATCGAGGTCGCCGTCGCCATCCCAGTCCGCCGCGCGGACGGCCGATGCGGTGCCCGTGATGGAGATCGGCTTCTCCTGCGTGCTCTTGAGCCGCTTGCCGTGATAGTTCACGAAGGTGCCTTCAGGCGTCCGCTCGAAGTCGGCGTTGCCGATGATGAGGATCCTGTCTTCGGTCTCGTCGATGCCGCCGCCGATGTTGATGTACTCGCCGTTCTTGTCCTGGATCATGATCGGCTCGTCGAAGGAGCCGCCGTCCCTGCCCCGGAAGAGAAAGATCTCGCCGGGCCACGAACCGGAAAGGATGTCCTTGATGCCGTCGCCGTCGAGGTCCACGACTTGTGGACCGAAACCGACGCATCACCCGGTGGGCACGGTGCCGTTCGGGCCGCCGCCCTGAAACATCTCGCCGGCTGCCAGCTTCGGCTCGGCGTTCGAACCCTCGTTGAGGTAGATCCAGAGAATCCCGCCTCCGAACTGGCCGACCAGGAGGTCGTGATCGCCGTCGCCGTCGAAGTCGGCCACGAAGGGTGCCGCGTGACCCACCTCCGTGTCGATCAGCTTGCCCGCTGCCTCGAGGCGCACCGGATCGGCGAGATCGTCGCCGGCCTTGGGCGCGGCCGGAAGGATCAGCATCACAACGATCATCAGGATTGTTTGCAGCATCTCTTTTCCTCCAGGGTGCCGGGAAACTTCTAGCATGATTTTACCACCGCGCTGATCGGATTACCCCTCAATGATATTCTCTCTTCCTGATAGAATAAATATCCGGAGATATTTCCGGCACCCAAGGAGAATTCCGATGGATTCCTTCAGTATCCGGGCGCCGTTGAAAACGAGCGGCACCGCCCTTTTCCTTGTTCTCCTCCTCGCGACGCCGCTCCTGGCCGTCGACCCCCCGGAGCTGCGGTTCTCGGACGACGTGAATCCCGTTCCCCGTCCCTACTCGAACCGCGAGAACGTGAACACTAGGAGCTCGATCTACTTCGAGGTCATGGTTCCCGACTCCAACGGAAGCAGCGGCGCCATCGAGGTGAACTCCCTCGCCGCCGTCCTGGTGCCCGAGGGCGGCACGCCCGTCCCCATGCTCCTGCCGGGTCAGCAGTTCGCTTCCGGGTTCACGGGGGAGATCTTCGCGAACATCGTTCCGGTCTTCAGCACCCTTGCCGGTCACGGCGTTTACATCGTGCCCGACGTTCCCCTCGATCCGGACCGGGGCTACATGGTGCGCGTCTACGCGCGGACGAGGAACGGTGTGCCGATCGACCCCGGGAAGGACTCCTGGAGTTTCGAGACGCGGTCCCGGATCAGCAATCCCTCGATCGATGCTTCCATCGATCTTGCGGCTCCCACGGTTCCGTGGAACGGGTGGTTCTTCAATGGAATCTGCAAGCCGAACTTCAACACGAGCCGTCTCTTCGATCAGTTCGACTCCTACACCCTCATGGACAGCGTCAGCGCCATCAATCCTGACGCCTGGTCGCTGCAGCGCGACTGGCCGATGACGAGCGACTACTGGCACAACGGCTTCTTCGACGGCAATCCGAACCCGGTCCGCGAGAAGGAGACCCGCCAGATCGTGGCCGTGATGGACGTGTCCGCTGCCACCCTCGTGAAGATCAAGGATCTCGAGGAAGGCCCGCTCTACGGGATCGCACCCGACCGTCCGCTGACAGACGACTTCCATGCCGGCGATCTGGTCACGGTTGCCGATCGCGGCAAGTTCGAGACGGCGACGGTTCTTCGCGTCTTCGAGGATGCCGACGTCGTGGCGCTTTCCAGGCTGACCACACCGGAGTCGGAGTGGGAGGTGAGCTACTACGGCTCCCACCCGGCGGATCTTCCCGAGACGCCGGACAACTTCACCCTGCCGCTCTGCTACCTGCGCAAGCTCGATCCCGTGGGAACGCCGGTCTACTACTGGACGCGCATCGACGACGAGTGGGACATCGTGCACGGGCAGCACGGGCGGCGCGTGCAGGTCAACTTCTCCTATGTGCCCCTCGACCTGGCGGCCGAGCCCGTTCCGGCCGATCCGGGTGGGCACGGGAGCATCTCGCCGCCGAAGGACTGGCCGCAGTGGCACGATTTCGTGCGGGAAATGGTGTTCCACGTCATCGACCGGTACGGGCAGCCGGCCGAGGATTTCCTCTACAGCGTGGGGAACGAGAACAACTTCTCGATCTTCTGGTCAGGCGGCAAGGACGGCTTCTACGAGCTGTACGACTACACGGTCAACGCGGTGCTCACCGCCTTCGAGGACCGTGGGTTGAACGCCGACCGCGTGCAGGTCGGGGGGATCGAGGCGGCCTGGCTCGGCGGGCTCGGCTGGACCAAGGACGCTCTCTATCACTGCTCGGGCGCGGCCGACCGGCCGGGCGGCGGCATCGTGGAGCAGAACTTCGTCTACGCCGATCCGCGCTTCATCGGCAAGAGGGCGGCTCGCGTCGAGGCGATCTGTTCGGCGCACGGGGGCAAGGGATCGCCGATCGACTTCGTCTCGATCCACGAGTACCGCCACGCCGACCTGGCGATCAACGACATCACGCAGGTGCGCGACGACGCCCTGGCCATGGATCCGGTCTTTTACGACGACCTCTTCGTCAACTCCTTCGAGTGCTGCCCGGACTGGATCCCCAGGTCTGATCCGGCTTCGGGCCGCATGTACGAGGGGAACGGCTTCTTCCCCGCCTGGTGCGCCGAATGGATGCAGCGGCTCGTCGAGCGCGCCGGGAAGGACGCTCGATACGCCCACCACGAGGCGGTCCTCACCGTGTGGCCCTTCGACTACAACGGGGATGGGGTCTGCTCCGTGACCGGGTTGATCCGCGTGGACGAGACGGGGAACGGCGAGGAGGACAGGATCGCCACGATCCGCAAGGCGGTCTTCAACACCATCGAGCTCGTGGCGCACATGAGCCGCGACCTGGCCGCGCTGCCTGTCATCACTGCCAGGGGGATCCGGTTTTCCGGCGTCAGGAGCGCGGCGCCCGACGTCCACACGCTTCTTCTCTACGCCTACGACAAGTATGACACCGAGTCGAGCGAGGAGACGGAGTTCACTGCCAACCTGTCTTTGAGCGGGATCCCCTGGCCGGCCGTCATTGTGAAGCGCTGGCGCGTGGACCGCGACCACTCGAGCCCCTATCACGCCTACCAGGCCCTGCCGGAGAAGGACCTCTACGACCCGGCCGACATCGTCGCTCTCGAGGCGTCGGACGACCTTGTGGAGGACGGCCCGCCCCAGAACTTCCAGACCCCGGGCGGAACGCTCGACCTGTCCGTGTCCCTGCGCGTCAACGGTGTTGTCTTTCTCGAGATCCGCGAGTGGTCCGGGGGGGAGTGAGGGGAGTCCCTGTCGATGAAAGGAATCTTTTTGTCAAGACAGGAGAATTCGCAATGAATATTCAATTGGTTGTTCTTCTGATTTCCACGGTATTCATATGCACTCTATGCTCATGCGCGGGCATTTCAGGGAACAACGATCTCGCGAATGAAGAAATAACAAAAGAGCAGGTCGAAATGATGTTGCTGCGTGAGAAATTGGCGGACACGGCATGGACCTGGCCCGAGGCCGATTGGCCCAAATCGAAAGCATGGTTTCTATTGAAAGCTGATGGAACCGCCAGAGCGGGGTGGCACAGCCGGGCATGTCTATGGACAGTGACATCGGGATCATCGATCAAGATGATAATGACGTACAACCCTCCAAGAGGAGTTCTTGATCTGGTTTTCAATTCCGATGTGACCGAGGGAACAGCCCCGAAGACGGGCGACGGGTGGCGGGAAATTCTACGAGGAACGGTGGTGAGTCGCAAGATCGAGCCGGAAGTTCTCGAGGAGTACCTTGAGGAGAAGCGTTCGCTGGACCGCTTTCCTTGAGAGACCGTTGATACAGTTCCTCGGGAATGGCTTTCCAGTAGCCGATTGGCAGACCGCCCAAGAAAAGGATCCATGTCCTGAACCGCGGCGCGTCAGCCGTCCGATCCCCAACGGACAGCCCGTAGAAACCTGTATGGCTCCCGAGGTACGGCCAGGCCGATCGCGCTTGACTTCGCCTGCAGAAGCGTGTTATACAGACCTGTCGAATAGCAGCTCCGGGGATGGAGTAACGGACTTAGTCCTTTTTCAGGAGAGGACTTTGATCAAAACAGGAAAAACTGCCGGTCAGCCTATCACTGACCGCATAACATCGACAACCGGTTTTATCCAGGTCCATCGAATTGTAGTTGGAGAGTAGATGATGGATAAACTGATAGGATATCTTTGTATATTCTTGATATGCAGTTCGCTACAGGCATACGAGAATGACTACGAAGTGATTGCCAGGTGCAGTGTTCAATCAAGAAACGGGCAAAAGATAAAGACGATACTCAAGTCCTCGCTGGTCCATATTCACGAGAAAGACCGAGACACTTTTAAGGTGACCCCAGAAACTATGCGACTGTGGTTGGAACCGCGAACAGATGATGCCGAGAAAAAAGCCCAGCTAGCAGGGGCACCAATAGATGGAACTCAGTTTACTCCTAAACCGATTCAAGTTACTACTTTCTCATTCAAAAACAATGGGAAGACTAATGCACCTCTTGTTAGAGACAAGAGCGCATCAGAGCAGGGTACGATTGATCTGATTAATCTTATGTTCTACAAAGGTGAGAGAGCGACCTTTCTTACAGAGAACATAGGGGTCATGGCACCAAAGTACGCAAAACACACCGAATACAAAGTATCCGGATATGGTGTGGCTCTTTATGTGTATTGGTATGACAAACTGATAAAACGGAAGGAAAAAGAGGCTCCGACATTTATGATAATTGTGAAAGACCAGAAGAATAAGATGGTTGCCTGTCGCGTTGTATATCAAGCTGTCAAGACGACGACAAAGGAAATCTCGGCGTTTGATTTACGTTCTAATCAATCTGATATTGATTTGAATATCATAGTAAAGGAACTTAACGGTAAATTGAATCAAGGCTTCACACTAAGGACACTTAAATGGGAAGAATCCCTCCAACAATAGGATTCAAGCGACAAGAAATAGCTGCGCGATTTCTTGCACCTGATCCTCAACGTTGGGCATCATAAACTGATCGCTGAAAATGATCTGAACTCGCAAATGATGTGCTAGTACAAATCGCCGTCAAAATGGAGAAGAAGTAGAAATGCATGAAATTATCTGTCCTCACTGCAAGAAAGCTTTCAAAGTTGATGAGGCTGGGTATGCGGATATTTTGAAGCAGGTTCGCGATAGTGAGTTTGAACAGCAGTTGCATGAGCGCCTTGAATTGGCCGAGAAGGAAAAACAAAACGCAGTTGAGCTCGCAACAGAAAGGGTTGGCAGCGAAATGCAGAAGGCTGCCGCTGCCAAGGACGTAGAGATTCAAGAATTGAAAGCGAAACTAGATGCGGGGGAGACAGCGCAGAAACTTGCTGTGACTCAAGCCCTAAGCACTGTGGAAAAAGAACGTGACGAGCTCGCCAACGAGCTGAAACAGGCGAAGCAAGATAACGAGACGGCTTCAAAGCTAGCCGAGGCTAATCTATCAAAAGAGCTTCAAAAAACCACAGCGAAGAAGGATGCAGAGATTCAAGACCTAAAAGCGAAGCTTGACACTATTGAAATTGTGCAGAAACTCGCAATTACTGAGGCAGTTAGTGTTGTCGAGAAGGAGCGCGACGAACTAAAGAATGGCCTGAAGCAAGCTGAGCTTGAAAAGGAACTCGCCGAGAAGTCGCTCAAGGATAAGTACGAGACGCAAATCAAAGATCGGAACGACGCAATAGATCGTCTAAAGGATATGAAAGCTCGACTGTCGACGAAGATGGTTGGCGAAACCCTCGAACAGCACTGTGAAACAGAATTCAACCGTATTCGCGCGACGGCGTTTTCAATGGCATATTTCGAGAAGGATAACGATGCAACTACCGGCAGCAAGGGTGACTACATTTTCCGTGACTCGGACGAGGCCGGTACTGAGATCGTTTCGATCATGTTTGAAATGAAGAACGAAAGCGATACCACTGCGACGAAGAAAAAGAATGAGGATTTTCTAAAGGAACTTGACAAAGATCGTACTGAAAAGGGGTGCGAATACGCAGTGCTGGTATCCCTGCTTGAATCTGACAGTGAGTTTTATAATTCCGGGATCGTTGATGTGTTTCACCGCTACCCGAAGATGTACGTAGTTCGGCCGCAGTTCTTTCTTCAAATAATTACGCTGCTGCGTAATGCAGCGATGAAGTCATTAGAATAGGGTGCAAGTTTCTGCCTACGCACAATCACGCCGCTTGAGACAAACGGAGATA